>DATDGM010000056.1:0-65062 GCA_036522075.1 Candidatus Sulfotelmatobacter sp. | reverse complement strand
AGTGAATCAGCAATCGCAGCAAAGAATGACAAAGCACGAGGCTGCTCGCAGGCTTGCCCAGCTCATTGAGAAGAGCATGGCCCGTAAAGGGCTCTCCGAAGATAAACGTAATGCTAGGGTTCGACAAGGCGTCGAGTATGTAGATAGAGTTATCGCGTCCCGTGGTAATCGCGCCAAATAGCTAGAGCCTCTTCAAACTCATCTTCACCTGGGATTAACCCAAACCTCTTGAGTATACGTTTGACCTCTTCCTCGTCGTACAAGTCAAATATTTCTAGCATTCTGGACTGCATTTGTTTTTCACGCAGTCGCGCTTGAGATAGGCCAGATTTTTCCATTTTCTATCCTTGCTGATCCCTTAGGGCCGCTGCGTTGAACGCTGGCGGTTGCTGCTGAGAACCGTCGTCCGCCAAGTACCACTCTGGAAGCCCCCAGTCGCCATGGACGTTTACCACATCGTTTTTCTCTTTGGCTCTCCGTGTCAGTATTTTGTATACAGTCTGATAACCCTTGTCTTTGAGGCCGCCCCGATTTAGAGCCGCGATAATCGCCTTGGTGGACTGTGGCGTGCGATCCGCCCACTTGCGTAGAAACTTGATCGCGGCTTCAGCAATGGTCAGTTTGAAGAACGCATCGGATCGGATTTCATCGGTTGTCTCTCTAGTCAGCTCGCTTTCCCGCAATTGATATGGAGTCTCTTCCACTGTTCCAAGCCCTACGCCAAGATCGCGTATTTTCTTGATTGTCTTTGCAGCAGATTGCAACTCGACAATCTGCGCCTCAATGTCAGCGAGAACGGCATCCCAGTGGACAAATTTCATTCTCTTTTCCGGCATGTCAGATCCCCTTTTAGTAATCCAATCCCACTGTGTTCATGCGGGCTTTTTATTACGAACAATCCAATACTACCACAGGTTGCCAATCGGCAGCCTGTCTTTTGTTCTAGTTAGCATCCCCTATCTTCCTCTTGACATATGCGTGAGCGGTTACGGATAATACAAAGCATGAACAGGTTGGATTCCCACATTCGCATTCAAGTGATTAAGTGTCTTATCGAGGGTTGTTCGATCAGGGCCACGGTCCGGATGACTGGAGAAGCAAAGAAGACGGTCATGCGCCTTTTGGTTGAAGTGGGCGAGGTCTGTGCGAAGTATCAGGGCCGTGTGTTTCGCAATCTAAAATCTAAGAGGCTTCAGCTCGATGGGCAGTGAGCTTGGATTTATCGCAAAGAAAAGAACCGGACTGAGGAAATTGAAAGTAGCCCACTACCTGTAATTGCGTGCACCACCATTACTCTCGACGCTCTGCTAAACTTTTTCGGAGAGCGTCAAACAAGGCATTCCAACTATCCATGCGCACTTCCCTCCCGTTTGTTATCGTCATACTCATGAGCACCGTGGTCGCTGAAACCCACGCCCAAACTCTGCCCGCGCCGCAGGCTGTGACCGATCCAAAGCAGATCGCTTCGAAACCCAACGCGCAGGTCGAGCCGCGCAGCCTGACCATTGAGAAGCTCTACATGACCCGCCAGGTGGGGCGCGCTACGTGGTCGCCTGACGGCAAAAGCATTGCCTTCATCTCGAACATGAGCGGGCGCAATAATCTGTGGGTCGTTCCCGCCGAAGGTGGATGGCCGGTGCAGCTCACGGTGAGCGACCAGCGCCAGACCGCGCCCGCGTGGTCGCCCGACGGCAAATGGATTGCGTATCAATCCGATTACGACGGCGATGAGCAGTGGGATATTTTTCTGGTGTCGCCGAAGACCGGCAGAGTGGTGAACGTCACCAACACGCGCGAGATCGCCGAACTCGCGCCGACGTGGTCGCCCGACGGACGCTATCTGGCGTATGAAGTGAAGCCGAAAACTTCTGCGGCGTATGAGATCGATGTTTACGACACGTTGATGCGCGAAACCAGGCACATCACCTCGGCCACGCCTCAGGATAAGCGCAACTTCGGCATCCTTTGGTCGAAGGATGGAAACTTCATCGTCTACACGCAGGAGCAAGCCAAGGGCACGGATTCAAATATCTTCATCGCCGAAGTTGCGACGGGAAAAAGCACATTGCTTACGCCGCACGTAGGAGAACATCTCTACTTCGCGACTGACATCTCTACGCTTGGCATGTTCGATGCGGAAACAATCCTGCTGACCTCGAACGCGTTTAACGGCTATGACAACATTGGGTTGCTACTGCTGGGCAGAAGGGGCGATCCACACTCGAACGGCGAGATCAAGTGGCTCACGAGGGATAAGTGGGAAATTCGCGGCGGAGAATTCTCGCCTGACGGCAAGCACATCACCTTCAGCGCCAACGTAGACGGCAATGAAGACATTTATCTTCATGACCTGGCGACCGGCAAATCCACGATGCTGCCGATTCCGAAGGGCGTGAACGAACCTACCGGTGGACATTCTGCTTTTACCAAAGATGGCTTGCGCCTGCTTTACAACCACAACGGCCCGACCGCTCCCGGCGATCTTTGGGTGTACACGCTGGCCACCGGCAAGTCGCACCAGGTGACGCATTCGCTGGTCGCGGGCATTCGCTCGGAAGACATGGTCGAGCCGTATCTGGTGCATTATCCCAGCCGCGACGGCAAGTGGACGATCTCCGCGTTTCTTTATGTGCCCTTCAACATGGCGCGCAACGGACAGAACGCCGCCATCGTTTACATCCACGGCGGGCCCACCGCGCAGACCATGAACTCGTTCAACCGCTTCATTCAATACGCCGCCAACCAGGGCTACATGGTGCTGGCGCCCAACTATCGCGGCTCGACGGGATACGGCAAAGAATTCCAGCAGGCGAACCTGTTCGATATGGGCGGCGGCGATTTGCAGGACGTGCTCGCTGGCGTCGACTGGATCAAGCAGACCGGGCATCTCGATCCCAAAAAGATTGCGGTCATGGGTGGAAGCTACGGCGGTTATCTGAGCATGATGGCGGTGACGAAAGCACCGGATGTGTGGGCCGCGGGCGTGCCCATCGTACCGTTCGTGAATTGGTTTACCGAAATCGAGAACGAAGACCCGGTGCTGCAACAGTCTGATCTCGCCACCATGGGCGATGTCGTTAAGAATAAAGCGCTCTATGAAGACCGCTCGCCCATCAACTTCATCGACCAGATCAAAGCACCGCTGCTTCTGCTCGCCGGCGGGCACGATCCGCGCTGTCCGAAATCAGAAACGCAGCAGGTGGTGGACGCAATCAAGAAGCGCGGGGGCACGGTTGACTCCAAAGTCTATGAAAACGAAGGCCATGGATTCGCGCGCGTGGAGAATCAGATCGATGCCTATAAGCGCGTTGCGGATTTCCTGCTGGCGCACGTCGTGCCGGCGGATTGCAGTTGCTCGCTGACGGAGTAGATTTCGGTTTTTATGTGGAGCGGGCACTCCTGCCCGCTGGTTTTGTGGCGGCGCAGGCAAGCGGGCAGGAGTGCCTGTTCCACATAATCTCTCTCGTTGCTCGGAGTTAGACAGACCTGTTCTCGTCATGCTGACCGTCCTCACCCTCATCCCAGTATTCCTCATCGCAGGGTTCGCGATGTACTTGCAGTACCGGATGTTAAGCGAGGTGAGGCGGAAGAGTCCTCTGTGGAGGACGTTGTGCGTAGCTCCTGTTCTGACTGTCGTTCTTTTCCTGCTATGGGCGGCACTGCACTCGTAGGGGTGCAATGCCAGTGTCTGTTATCAATAACTTATGGCTAAGTTATTGATTCCACACGATAGCAGCTTTGCCAGCGAGCGATTCTGGGAGTGCGCGGAGTTCGGACGATCTCCAACCTCACCCGAAGCCCGATCGTCGATCCTAGGGCCGTTAGCGGCTCGGGAGATGGCATTGTAGGGCGCGTCCTGCGATGCGCTTTCCTGGCTTTCGTCGATTTTATGGTGCTCCAGCGTTATCAATAACTTAGCGCTAATCTGTTGATTCTATTACAACGCGCTGTCCGAGGCAGAGTCAGTGAAATTCTCGGACGATGGCGTTGACTAATCCAGGGATACTGAACTCCTTGGCTTGGATATCTACGGGCAGGCCCAGCTCGCTGAGCGTAGCTGAGGTGACGGGACCGATGGAGGCAAAGCACACGTTATCGAGGGTCGGGTGGGGTGCACGCTGGTGCGCGAGCGAGTCGCCCGCGGCCACACGAGGCTTGCCTGCAGCGGAGCTTTCGAATAGGGCCACGAAGTTGCGGACTGTGGACGAACTGGTGAAGGTGATCACGTGCGGGCGTTGTCTTGGATTGCTGAGCGCGGCGGCCAGGCGCCGGCGCGAACTTTGCGGAACAACGGTTTCGTAGGCTTCGACCACGTCGACGTGCGCGCCGGCTTGGCGAAGTTCACGCGGGATCACGTCGCGGGCGACTTTTGCGCGGACGAGGAGGACGCGCTTTCCTTTTACTTTGCGTTTCAAGCTGCGGACCACGGATTCGGCGACGTATTCGTTGGGGACGACGTCGACTTTCAGGCCGCGCTGTTCGAGGGCTTTTTTTGTGGCGGGGCCGATGGCGGCGACGCGCAGGCGGGCCCCAACCGCTAAAGTCGGATTCATAATTCGGCCCTTTGCGGCACGGCTGAAGCCGCGCCCTTTCACTCTCCTGCTCATCCGCTGCCACATGGCTTCGACTCCGTTCACGCTGGTTAGGATGAGCCAGTCGTACGTGTCCAGATTCTTCAAGGCGGAGTCCAGCGGCTGGAATGAGCGCGGCTTGCGGATTTCTATGAACGGAATTTCTAGCACTTGCGCGCCCAGCTTGCGCAATGCGGTTGACAGCGCGCTGGCTTGATGACGGGCGCGGCCAACCAGGACGCGGGTGCCGCGGAGTGGACGGTTCGTTTGGAACTGGCTTGTCCCTGGCTGGCTTGTCCTTGGCTGGCGCGTTGATGATCGAACGTTCTTGCTCATGGTTGGAGTGGCGGATAAGAGCCCTTCGACTTCGCTTCAGTGCAGGTCCGCACCACACAATCTCTTCAGCTGCCTCTTACTTCATTAGCTGCCTTTTACTTTGCCCAGGCCTTGTTTTTGCATCAGGTGGGCGACGCCTGAAACTGTGGTGTCTTCGGCTTGTGCCAGTGACTCGATCACGTTGGCCTGCTCTTCTTTGGTGCGATTCTGGCTGAGTTTGAATTTAGCTTCGAGCCTGGTCGCGGTGATTTCGAATCCCACGATGTGGCTGAGCATGCGGTCGCGGTAGGCCTCGCTGAGGCTGGCCCACTGGTCGGCATAAGCGGGCTCGAACGTGGGAATGAGTTCGTGCAGGACACTCAGCAATTCGCTGGGCGCGGAGAATACACGCGCGTTGCCGTAGACATGAACCGCGCCGTAGTTCCAGGTGGGAACAGTTTCGCGGGTGGTGTAGTTTGCGGTTGAGATGAAGGCGTGCGGTCCGTGAAAAATGGTGAGGCACTGCGGCTGCTGCTCGAGATAGCGCCAGTGGGGGTTGGCCTTGGCGACGTGGCCGCGGAGCGTGAGTTGGTCTCCGTCTTCGCGGATGTCTTCCCTTACTACGACAGGGACGTGGCTGGCGAAGGGGCCTTCGTCGGTGGACGAGACGAGGATGACAAACGGGTTCGATTGCATGAAGGCGATGGCGTCGGCGTGGTCACGGACGCGGAAGTGTTCGGGAATGTACATGGGTTTGGTTTCTTTCGACCCATCAGGGCTGGTTCCGATGGTATCGGATAAACCCTCCGCTTAAGCCCTTCGGCAAGCTCAGGGCAGGTTATGGGCTGTATTCTTTCTCCGTTTCGCGGCTGCGTTTCTGCCGTTCTCTAGTCTCTCGCGAATGGCGTCGATCTGGCTATCGGCAATTCAGAATTTGACGGGCCCTGGCCAGTGCCTTTTCCGCCTCTTGATTCACGGTTGGGGCAGGACCGCCAGGCCGCGGCCCACTGCCGAAGAATAGACGGCTGCGAGGATCTTATCGCCGCCGCGGGCGAGGAGGGCTGTGCCGGCTTCGCGGCCGAGTGTTTCGGGGTCGTCGCCGTCCCGGGAGTCGCGGAGGATGCAGGAACCGTCGGGATCGGCGACGATGGATTCAAGATGGAGGCAAACCCCAGCGGCTAAAGCCGACTCCATGGGGGCGCTCTTGTCGGCACGAGTGAACTCGTGCCCTTCCCTGTTGATTGAACGAGGTTCGGCGAAGGCGCCGATTGGGACCTGGCAGCCTCCGCCCAGGCGGTTGAGCAGGGCGCGTTCGCAGCTGGTCGCGGCGCGGGCGGCGGGGTCGTTCAGGAACGCGAGATGGTCGCGCATGGTGGCGTCGCCCTGGCGGATTTCGATTCCGAGGGCGCCCTGTCCGGCGGCGGGGCACATGATTTCAGCGGGGATGATTTGTTTGATCAGTTCCGTTTTGCCCAGGCGCTTCAGGCCGGCTGCGGCGAGGATGATGGCATCGTATTCTCCTTGCTCGAGTTTGCGCAGGCGAGTGTCGACGTTGCCGCGCAAGGGATGAATATCGAGATCGGGGCGGATGGCTTTGAGTTGCGCCTGCCGGCGCAGGCTTGAGGTGCCGACGCGGGCGCGCTGCGGCAGGTCCTCGATGGTCGTGAAATGCCGAGAGCAGAAGGCGTCGCGCGGGTCGTCTCTGGCCGTGATAGCGGCGATTTCGAATCCGAGGGGCAGTTCGGTGGGCAGGTCTTTCAACGAGTGGACGGCCAGATCGACGACGCCGGTGGCGAGGGCTTCTTCAATTTCTTTCGTGAAAATTCCTTTGCCCAGTCCGCCTTTGGTGCCGACCATAGCGAGCGGGACATCGGTGATTTTGTCGCCGGTGGTGTGGATGATTTCGAGTTCCACTTCGTGGCCGCGGGCGCGCAGCAAGGCGGAGATGTGGTTGGCTTGCCAGAGGGCCAGTTGCGAGCCGCGGGAGCCGATGCGGAGTTTCGGGAGCGTGTCTGGCAGATTTAATCTCGCTTTCCCAGCGATTTCATCCTTACATCACATCCTTATAAATGAAAACAACACCTGCGCAAGAGCAACGACTCCCCCACCGGTCATAAACAGCACGCCCAGGGCTTTGTTGATCCGTATCTGCCAATCCTCGTGCCGAACGCCTCTGAAGAGAAGCGGATTACGGTACAGATACCATCCCGCGATTACGAACACGCAATCCCAAAGGATGAAGAGGATTCTGATCATCCGACTAATCCGAAGGATGAGAAGCGGCCGAGCGGGTCATTGCTTCATCCCCACTTCGTCGTTCTTCTTTTTTATTGCCGAAGTCTGCGTGGCCGCCTCTTTCTCGTGCAGGTTGAAGAGGCGGCGGACTACCTCGACAACCGTCGTCGCCTCCGATTCTTTCGCCGCGGTTTTCAGCGTGGTGATGGGAGTGTGCATGACTTTGTTGATGATGCCGCGGGTGAGGGCTTCGACGGCGATTTCCTGTTCGGGGGTCATGTGGCCGAGGCGGCCGCGGACGCGGTCGATCTCGGCCTGGCGAATCGTTTCGAGATGATCCTGCAGGCTCACAATGGTCGGGACCACATCAAGTGTGTGCAGGCGGGCATCAAATTTTTCTACCTCGGCCGCGATGATGGCTTCGGCGAGTTCGGCTTCTTTGCGGCGGTCGGCGACGTGGCTGGACACGGCTTGCTGCAGATCGTCGATGTCGTATGCAAAGATGCCATCGAGCTTGGCCATTTCCGGCGCAACGTCGCGGGGAACGGCAATGTCGATGAAGAACATGGGCTTGTTCTTGCGGCGGGAAAGGAATTGCTCGCCGTGCTCGCGACGGAAGATGGCGTGAGGCGCACCGGTGGAGGTGATGACGATATCGGCGCGGTCGCAGGTGGCATAAAGATCTTCGAACCTGATGGCCTGGCCGTTGAATTTTTGCGCCAGGCCGATGGCGCGCTCATAGGTACGGTTAGAAACGAAGATGGAGGCGCAGCCGTGAGCCATGAGATGACGGGCGGCGAGTTCGCTCATTTTTCCCGCACCTACGATGAAAACGTTCTTGCCCTGCAAGCTGCCGAAAATCCTTTTGGCCAATTCGACCGCGACGGAAGCGATCGAGACCGACGACGAGCCGACTTCGGTTTCGCTGCGCACGCGCTTGGCCACGGCAAAGGCGCGGCTGAAGAGCTGGTCGAGTTGTCCGCGAACCGCGCCCACGGCGCGGGCCGTGGCGTAGGCTTCTTTTACCTGGCCAAGAATCTGAGCTTCGCCGACCACCATGGAATCGAGGCTGGCCGCCACGCGGAAGATGTGGCGCACCGCATCTTTCTCGCGAAATTCGTAGAGATGGGCGTCGAGTTCGTCGGACGTGAGATGAAAGTGATCGTGCAGGAATCCGCGGAGGTCGGCGGAGCCGTTGGTGGTGTGCGTAATGACTTCCACGCGGTTACAGGTGGAAATGATCATGCCCTCTTCGATTTCGGGGTGGGCAGTGAGATCGCGGCAGGCGTCGGGCAGGCACGATTCAGGGATGGCCAGGCGCTCGCGCACTTCCACCGGGCAGCTTTTGTGATTCACGCCGATGAGCTGGTATCTCATATTGGGTCACTCATGCTTGGTCACTCATGAGGCGGAAAACCTATGGATGGCGGAGAAGTAGTTGGCGGCCCAGGCCACGATCGCGGCCACGAAGGCGCAGGTGGCGAGCACGGCGGCGCGGCGTCCACGCCATCCGGAATTCCAGCGTGTGACGACCATAATCATGTAGACCGCCCACATCAGCACCGACAATAAAATCTTGGGGTCGGCGAAGTCTACATGTCCGTAGGCCGAGATGGCGACGATGGAGCCGGTGATCAGGCCGAGTGTCATGAAGGGGAAACCGAGCAGCAAGGAGCGATAGCCGATCTGGTCGATGACTTCCAAGGCGGGTAAAAAAGAAATCAGGCTGCTGGGTTTCTTGGCTTTGAGGCGGCGCTCCTGCAACAGGTAGAGCAGGCTGGCGCCGAAGCTGAGCACGAGCGCGGCGTAGCCGGTGAAGATGAGGATGATGTGGGCGATGAGCCATCCCTTGTGGGGGACGAATGCGGTCAGCAGGACGGGTTGCTGGTCGAGGGCCGCGACGAAGGTCAGAAAAAAGACGATCGGGAACACGACCACTCCCGGCGAGGTGGTCTTGTAGATCGCGTAGATCAGCATGAAGAACGACATCGACAGGAACGCGAGCAGCGATTCCCCGTTGTGTACTGAGGCCCAGATCACATGGCCAGAGAGGAAGAGTTCGACTAGCGAGACAAAATGGAAAACCATGCCAAGGCTGGCGGCGTGCAGAGCGATGCGGCTGAACAGATCGCTGGTGCGGCTGAGCGCCACGAAGGCGTAGATGAGCCCGACGAAGTAGCAAGCCAGCGCGAAACGGAGCCAGAGCAGTGCCATAGGCTAGGTAAGTATCAGAGTCCAGGGGGTTTCATGCAAGTCCGGTCGTGCGCGCCTTGCCTCTGCGAACCCCAAGGAACCCTACTTCCTTTCCACGCATTATAGTCTGCACAGAGATTGGGGCTTGGAGAAAGGCAATAGGTCAAAGGGTGGGCGTCTAGCTTCTAGCTGCTGGCCTCTAGCTAAAACCTTAAGTACAGAATTCTTATTCTACGTGCAGCGTCGTCAGGGATGCTTCCAGTTGGGCAGCATCGATCCCCAGGCGGCGGCCCTGGGTTTTTACATCTTCCAGTTCGTCGAAGGCGCGGAAGAGACGGAGTTTGGCGGCGGCGTATTGTTCGGGATCGCTAAGGGAGCGGGCGTGGGAGGCGCTCCAGGCGGTCACCGCATCGGCCGACAGGAATACGCTTACGGCGTAGGTGATTTTGCGGTCGGAGGTCACGTCGAAGATGAATTCCGTGGCCGGGGCGGCGGGGTCGTCGGGCAGCGCGGGGCGCTGGCCCACGAAATAGTACTGATAGAGATAGCCTTGGGCTCCGGCGTAGGACTTCAGGCGGCGGACTACGGGATTGGGTGGCATTAGGACATTATGCTCCTGGCGGGGAAACTTTTTTACCACAGGGGGCTCCGCCCCATAAGCGCTAACTTAAGCAGATTGCTTCCGGTTTGCTCGTGATCCAACAGGAACGGAACTATCGGTAAATACAAGCGGTAACCAGGAGCGAGGTGTCCATGGAGGGAGCGCACTCAGCAGGTTCCTGACTTAGGTCTGCGGCATGCTGGCCTTCGCCAAGCGTTCGTCTTTGCCTGGATCGTTCATCACCTTACAGTCATCGTTGAAGATCATGGTGGCGCGTGTGCTCGTTTCGTAAGTCGGCCAGTGCGGCAGACCCATGTGGTTGGGATTCCCGCTGCGGGCAAACTCGACCCACGCGCCGCTGACTTTGTCGGCGAGTGGTTGCAGACCCGCGCCCTGCCCGATCCATCTGGGGACCTTGTCGACGTTGTCGAAGACAAACGGCAGTTCGACTCCGTGCATGGCTTTGAGCTTCCCTCCCCGCACGGGCGTCGGCCACTCGAAGATGTACATATACGCTGACGCAGAGTGTTGCGCCGCCTTGCGCTCTCCCTGGGTGACAGCTCCCATCCGCCACAGGAGGTCCGTGGTGATCGCGAAGAAGATGTCGCTGGGGGTTGCGTTCGGGCGATTCTTCCGGTAGGCAGCAATCAGCGAGTCGAGTTTCGAGTCGTCAGTGACCTCGAGGTACGCCTTGACCTTAGTTCGCATGTCGGCTTCATTCAAGGAAAACAATGCGGGATCCCGCAACCCGAGCAGCGTTCTCGCCTCGTCGGCGTTGGTGCCGATCAGCATGGGAACGCCGGCGCTTATGGCGGGAGCATCAGGATCGAACGGCTGTCTCGGCAGCGAACGCCCGTCGACCACCGGACCAAAGCTAAAGAACGATTCCCCCATCGAATAGTGTGCCGCGATGAAGCGATCCATCGGAATCGTCCGAAGGTCGTCCACCCGATCCGGCGCCACATGGAGCTGCGCCAGGAATTTCCTCGCCGCGGCGTCGGCCTCCTCGCGGGAACTCACACGCAAGTCAGAGCCGCTTTCCACAATGGCCTTTTGGAACAAACCCTTGGCTGAAGGCATCGCCAGCAGCGCGGTGACTTGTGATCCACCGTCGGATTCGCCGAAGATGGTCACGTTGGTAGGGTCGCCGCCAAAGCTGCGTACGTTGGCGCGTACCCACTGGAGCGCGAAAACAATGTCGAGCAGCCCCAAATTGCCTGAGTCTGCGTATTTCTCGCCGCCGATCCCGCCCAGGTAGAGATAGCCCGTGAAGTTGAGCCTGTGATTGAGGCCGACGACGACGACGTCATGTCTCGCCGCGAGGTTTGTCCCGTCATACAGCGGAATACCGCTCGAACCGATGACGTATGCGCCGTGCAAAAAGACCATTACCGGTCGCTTATTTGGCCGGTGCAAACTCGGCGTCCACAGGTTGAGGACAAGGCAGTCTTCGCCCATTTGCCCTGGCCCGACCATATCGCCCAGGAACTCTTGCAGTTCGGCGGAGGCACCTGGCCACTCCCTCGACTGCGGCGCCGGTGGTCCGATATCGAGCGCGTCCCGCACGCCGGTCCATGGTTTGGTGTCGAAGGAGGCAGGAAGCGCCTTGGGCCTTCCGTCGAAGCGCCGTACTGAATACCCTTGAAGGAATAGACGCCTTTTGCAAAGGCACCGCGAAGTCTGCCTAGGCTCGTTTTCACGATCGGCGCAGTGGGCGTAGTGTCGTCCGCGAGAACGGCTGGGGAGAACCGTGAGCCCAAGGCGGCGCTTGCGAGGGCCACTCCGCAGCCCAGTAAAGACGATTTCAGTAGTTCGCGACGATCCATCATTTGGACCGCCTTTCCAAGGAGCGCTGTCAACTATACACCTGGCACGGGATGTCTATCCTGTTTTTCCTTTTCTCTATTGTGGGCAATTCCAGAGACCGATGCATCAAAGTCTCCGGGCGAATTGTCGACAACTTGGAAGTTATGGGTGTCCACTTTTACCGAAACACCTTAAGTTAGCGCTTATGGGGCTACGCCCCGGAACGGAGAGGAAACAACCGAGTGTGAGATTTCGAAATCGCGCATTCGCGAATCCGCCTTTGATGATGGCGCGGAGCGGCCCTTCGAGGTTCGGTAGTAAGACAGAACGGATCGACAGGATCCCTCTGTTCGCCTGAAGAACGGCTCCGCTCGGGATGACACCGACGGGAAAGGTGGATCGTAGTCTTCCCCGAACCGGGCCGCACGAAGGTACTGCGTTGTGTCCGCCGGGCCACTAAGTTGGATCGCAAATCAGCCGATAGCTTTCTTGGAAGACAGACTGCCCTCTGGACGTCGCGGCGGCCAGGGGGGTGGATTCGTGTTTGTGATGGGGAGCGGGATGACGCAGGAATGGATTTGGCTGGTTCTGGGTGTGCTGGTGGCCCTCGTGGCGTACCAGCAATGGCGCATCTACCAGATTGAACGAGATTCGAAAAGACGCGAAGAACTGTTTCAGATCGTTGCCGAGAACGCCGCGGATATGATCGCGCTGGTCGACGTGAAGGGGCGGCGGCTTTATAACAGTCCGGCCTACAAGAAAATTCTGGGGTACTCGCCCGCCGAATTGAGTGAAACTTCGGCTTTTGAACAGATTCATCCTGACGACCGTTTTAAAGTGCTGGAGGCGGCGCGCGAGGCGCGGCAAAGCGGGGTGGGCAAGAAGATGGAATACCGCATCCGGCATAAGAATGGATCGTGGAAAGTGCTGGAGTCGCTGGCCAGCACGGTGCGGAACGAGAAAGGTGAAGTGGAGAAACTGGTCATTGTGAACCGCGACGTTACGGCGCGCAAACAGGCGGAAGAGCAACTGGAACATAATTCGTTTCACGACGCGCTGACTGGCCTGCCTAACCGACGGCTTTTTCTCGACCGGCTGGGGCTCTCGTTCATTCGAACCCAGCGCAGGCCGGAATCGCACTATGCCGTGTTGTTCGTGGACGTGGACGGCTTCAAGACTTTTAATGAGACCATGGGCACCGGCGCGGGAGACCAGGTAATTGTGGAAATGGGGCGGCGCATGGCGGCGGCGCTGCGGGAAGAAGATACAGTGGCCCGGCCGCAGGCTGTGGGCGCGCACATTGACGCGGTGCTCTCCCGGTTGGGTGGCGACGAATTCACGGTGTTGCTGGATGGAATTACCGACCCTAGTGA
Organism: Candidatus Sulfotelmatobacter sp.; assembly: GCA_036522075.1. GTDB lineage: Bacteria > Acidobacteriota > Terriglobia > Terriglobales > Acidobacteriaceae > Sulfotelmatobacter. The sequence goes on along the minus strand of DATDGM010000056.1, from coordinate 51,968 downwards.
CGCCATGCGGATCGCCAACCGGGTGCAGGTGGCGGTAGCGATCCCGATTCTTATCGAAGGGCGCGCGGTGTGTATAGCCGCGAGCGTGGGGATTGCGTTGAGCACCACGCCGCACCGCAACGCCGAAGACCTGCTGCAGGATGCGGACACGGCAATGCGAAGGGCCAAGGCGCTGGGTGGGTCGCGCTGCGAGTTGTTCGACGAAGCGATGCAAACCCAGGCGGTGAACCGGCTGAAGCTGGAATCGGAATTGCGAACGGCGGTGAGCGAAGGCCAATTTCGCGTGCTCTATCAGCCGGTGGTCGCCTTGAAGACGCGGCAGATCACGGGATTTGAAGCTTTGTTGCGCTGGGCGCACCCCCAACAGGGACTGATCGCACCCGATAAGTTTCTGGAAGCGGCGGAAGAAACGGGCCTGATGATCTCGATCGGTCAGTGGGTAATGATGGAAGCGTGTCGGCAGATGCGGAAATGGCAGGTGAAGTATGCGGCGGGTCCGCTCGGCATTGCGATCAATCTTTCGGCGCGACAGTTAGCGCACGCGACTTTAATAAACGATGTTCGAGATGCGATCCACGCCAGCGGGATTGGGGCGGGAAGCTTGCAACTGGAAATGTCCGAGAGCCTGGCTATGGCGGATCCTAAGCTGACTTCGCGCGTGCTATCGCAACTTCGCGGCCTGGGGGTTCGCGTAACTTTGCAGGAATTCGGCACTGGGCATTCCTCGCTGAGCGAGTTGCGGCATTTTTCCGTAGAAGCGATGAAGATTGACCGGCCGCTGGTGCACGAGTTGCTGGCGGATTCGGGCACATGCGACATTGTGGAACTGATGATTACGCTGGCTCGCAAAATGAACGTGCGATCGATTGCCGAAGGCGTGGAAACGGTGAAACATCTGGACCGCCTGCAGGAACTGGGCTGCCAGTTCGGACAGGGCCACCTTTTCTCGCCGCCGGTCGAGGCCAGCGCCGCAGAACAGTTATTGTCGCAGCAAACCGTTCGGCTGCAGGCAACCGGGGCGACGGCGCCGTAGCGTGATGAATCTTAACCCCGGCTAGCGAGCACCGTTGCCGGGGGACACCACTCGGCCATATTCAGTAGCGCGACTCAGGCGATCGAACATCTGCCATGTCGCCAGCGACACCTTGCTGATGGCCTCTTCGCCGTCACGCTCGTTGCGCAGAAACGCCGTCATCACACAGATCACGTAGGGTCGGCCCTCGACGAAGACGATGCCGGAATCGTTGCGCACGGCTTCGAGAGAGCCGGGCTTGTCGGCGACTTTCACGTCGGCGGGCAGGTCGCGCGGAATCCAGGAATCTTTTCCTGTGCTGAGCATCTTGAAGAAATCCGTTTCCATTTCTTTGTTGAGAACTTTGCCGTGGTAGAGATTGGCGAGGAGGGTCATCATCTCGCGGGGCGTGGAAATGTTTTCGCGGCCCTGCTTGGCGGCCTCGAGGTCCATCATTTTGCGGCGCAGGCGGGTGTGCGGCAGGCCGAGCGAGTCAAGCATGGCGTTGACGTTCTCCCTGCCGACGCGGTCGATGAGCACGTTCGCGGCGGAGTTGTCGCTGACTGCAACCATCATAGTGGCCAGATCGCGCAGGGTTAGGCGCGTGACGCCAGGTGTGAGGCCGTTCATGATGTCACTGTCGGCAACCAGGTCGGGTCCCTGCACGGTGTAGAGGTCTGTGAGCTTGAGTTTGCCTTCCTGGGCCTGGCGATAAAGTTCGGCAAGAACGGCGATCTTGATGGAGCTGGCCTGGGCGAAGACTTCATTTTCATGGAGAAAGAACTGCTGACCGGTGGTGAGGTCTTCGATGGCGATGCCCATCATGCCGTCGAGATGCTGGTCGGTGTCGTGGATATCGATCTCAAGCTTTTGCCAGAGGACTTCTTGCTTTTCGGACTGCTTTCCCTGAGACAGGCTGGTCGGAGGGTTTGATGTTTGGGCGAAGCACGCCGAAAAAAGCAGGGCGCAGCAGAGCACAAGTTTCACGGCGGATCTCCTGACGGCTGGGATTCTATCAGGCGCATGCCGCGCTTCGCGCGACGGACAGCCGGGGGCGGCTATCCCCACATAGTTTCTGTTTTTCCGCTCCAGACTTCAGCCATCGATTTTCGCCTCGCGCAGTTGCTTGACTGCGGTCTCACTCGTGACCGGCGAGTAGTACACCTCTTTGAAGGTGTAGGAGCGTGCCTTCGACGTAACGACGGGCAGGATCTCGATGTGCCAGTGATAGTCTTCGTCGAGCGTTTTCCAGTAGCCAAGATTCTTCGACGGATGAATGCTGCTGGGGGAAGTGTGCAGGACCATGTGGAAATTCTCGGCGATGGTGCGCACCCGTTGGAGGGTGCGGCGAAGCAACGCGGCAAGATTGGTGAGCGCCACTGCGCGGGCCAGGCCGGTGCGCTCAAATGAGGCCTCATGCGTGCGCGGAATAATCCAGGTTTCGTAGGGAACGCGCGGAGCATAAGGGCAGAGTGCGACGTAATCGCCGCGAGCTTCAATCACGCGCTGGGCCTGCCGCTCTTCCTGGGCGAGGATGTCGCAGAATACGCAGCGCTCCTTGCCCACAAAATATTCGCGTCCCGCGCGCAGTTCGTAGAGCACGCGCCGCGGGACAAACAGGGTTGCGGTAATCTGCGACGTAGGATGACTGAATTCCTGGCCGGCGGTAGGACCGAAGTCCTTGAAGAAGCTGACGTATTTGATGCGCGGATCGCGCTTCAGATCGAAGATGCGCTCAGCAGCGAGGCGGAGAAATTGTTCGATCTCTCCGTCGCTGGCGTTCCAGATATGGCGATCATGCTGCGGATTTTCGACGATCACTTCGTGCGCACCCACCGAATGCATGCGGTCATAGAGGCCGTCGCCGCGGCGCCCGGGTTCGCCTTCGATGTGGTAAAGGGGGGTAGGATGCACCACGGCCCGCGCCGACCAGGGAGTTCCGACGGCGTTGGGAATCGCGGAAATGACTTGTGGCGTTTCTATCGAATCCGGGCAGAAACGGCAGGCGGAGGGAGGCCGGGGGCCAGATTCGGCAGGATCATCGCCGGTGATGACCCACGAGCGCGTGATGGGATCCTTGCGCAGTTCCATGCGATAAGAGAACACTGCGAGCGAAGCGGAGTCAACTATGATTTCTGGCAGCGCGATGAGAAATCACGCAGGTGCCGGGGATTCAGCTTTGCTATAATCCGCGCCAAGCCCCGCCCCGATAACCGAGCCGATTGCAGAGCCAATGATCGAGAAGATGACCGAGCCGTCCACTCCGCTGATGCGGCAATATGCCGCGGTAAAGAAAGAACATCCCACGGCATTGTTGTTCTTCCGGCTGGGAGACTTCTACGAGCTTTTCTTCGACGATGCGATTGTGGCGGCCAAGGAACTGCAGATCACTCTCACTTCGCGTAACAAAGAGAAAGGTATTGCGGTGCCGATGTGTGGCGTGCCTCATCACGCGGCCGAGAGCTACATTGGCAAGCTGATTCGCAAGGGGTTTAAGGTTGCGATCTGCGAGCAAGTGGAAGATCCGCGGCTGGCCAAGAAGCTGGTGCGCCGCGAAGTGACACGGGTGGTGACGCCGGGCACGGCGGCAGACTCGTTGCTGGGCGCGGAAGATAACAATTTTCTGGCGGCTCTGGCTCAAGTGGGCGACCGCGTGGGCTTCGCGGCGCTCGACGTCTCGACTGGCGAGTTTCGAGCTACGGAGTTTTCTGGCGAGGGCGCCTTGCGGCGCGTGCAGGAGGAGTTGGAGCAGCTTCGGCCGAAAGAGCTCTTGTATGGATCGGCGGCACCGTTGTTTGAGGCAAAGGCCAGTGGAGCTTGGCCCGGTCGAGCGTTCATCGGGCGAACGGGCGAGTCGTCCGTTCCCACGCAAGCCTTGCCCACACAAGCCTTGCGTACACAGGCCTTGCCTGCGCGGCTTCAACCTCGAGCCGCTGGGGCCACGTGTACAGAGACGCCGCTGGATGATTGGATCTTCGCGCCTGACCACGCCATTCCGCTGCTGGAGAATCATTTCGGCGTTTTGTCGCTGGAGGGATTTGGACTCTCGGGACGAACCGCTGCGGCCTCCGCAGCCGGGGCGATTCTCTACTACGTGCGGTCCACGCAGCGCGGATCACTTGATCACGTCGACCGCATCGGCTGGTATGAACGGCAGAATTGTCTGGTGCTCGACGCGGTGACGGTCCGCAATCTGGAATTGATTGAGCCGTTATTCGCGGGTATGGACGCCGGCGTCACCCTGTTTCGCGCCATCGATTCTACCGGCACGCCCATGGGCAAGCGGTTGTTGCGGTCGTGGCTGTTGCGGCCTTCGCTGGATCTCGTTGAGATCAACGCGCGATTGGATACGGTGGAAGCGGGCGTGAAGGATACCGTGGCACGAGAGGAGTTACGCAGGGCGCTCGACGGCGTGCTTGATCTGGAGCGGCTGTTGAGCCGTGTGGCGCTCGAAACTGCGAATCCGCGAGACGTGCTGGCACTGGGGGCATCGCTGGGAAAAATCCCCGCAGTCAAGGCCGCGGTCGGACGCCTGACCTCTGCGCGGCTCGCGCAGCTGCACCAATCGCTCGATGACTTGGTCGATTTGCGCGAGCGGATTGAAAAGACAATTGTGCCGGAGCCACCGCTCACTTTCGCGGATGGGGGAGTGATCGCTCCCGGCGTGGATCGCGACCTGGATGAGCTCCGTGATCTTTCGCGCAACAGCAAGCAAGTGCTGGCGCAAATCGAGCAGCGCGAGCGGGGGCGTACCGGCATCGCCTCGCTCAAAGTAAAGTTCAATTCGATTTTCGGCTACTACATTGAAGTGTCGAAAGCCAACCTGCACCTGGTGCCGCAGGATTATGACCGCAAGCAGACTCTGGTAGGCGCCGAGCGCTTTACGACTCCGGAGCTAAAAGAGTACGAGGCCAAAATTCTCGACGCACAGGAAAAGATTGTGGAGATCGAACGGCGGCGGTTCGCCGAGTTGCGCACGGCAACCGCGGGCGAAGCCAAACGAATCCGCCAGTCCGCGCTGGCATTGGCGGAAGTGGACGTGCTTGCATCGCTGGCGCACATCGCTGCGTTGCGAGATTATTGCCGACCGCAGTTTGAATCGGAGGATCCGGAAAAGCATGATCCGGAGAAGGCGGGAGAGTCTGGCGTTCTGGAGATCGTTGAGGGACGGCACGCTGTAGTCGAGCAACAGGAGCTGGCCGGTGGCAGTGAGCGATTTGTCCCGAATGATCTTTATCTGAACAGCGACGGTCACGCCATCGTGTTGTTAACTGGGCCGAACATGGGGGGCAAGTCGACCTATCTGCGGCAGACGGCGCTGATAGTGATTTTGGCGCACATGGGGTCGTTCGTTCCCGCGCGTGCGGCGCGGCTGGGCGTGGTGGACCGCGTGTTCACTCGTATTGGCGCCAGCGACAACCTGGCACGCGGCCGCTCGACGTTCATGGTGGAGATGACGGAAACGGCCGCAATTCTACACACGGCGACGGCGCGGTCGCTGATCTTGCTCGACGAGGTTGGGCGTGGCACGGCCACATATGACGGCCTGGCGATCGCCTGGGCTGCGATCGAATATCTACATGCGCGAGTGCGGGCCAAAACTCTTTTTGCCACGCACTATTTCGAGCTGACGGAACTCGCCCAGCAGCTTGCCGGAGTGAAGAATTATCACGTCTCGGTGAAGGAAACTGGCGGCGGAATTGTGTTTCTGCGCAAAGTTGAGCCGGGCGCGGCGGACCGCAGCTATGGCATTGAAGTGGCTAAGCTGGCGGGTCTGCCGAACGAAGTAGTGGTGCGCGCGCGCGCCGTGCTGGCCGAGCATGAGTCGGCTGAGCACGAACTCACGGGGCATCTTTCTCCTGGATCGACGCCTCCGCCGACGCAGTTGACCATCTTTACACCGTTGTCGCAGCCAGTGATCGAGAAACTGCGGCAAGTGGATTTGAATCGACTCACGCCGCTGGAGGCGCTGAATCTGTTGGCAGAGTTGAAGAAGCAAATCGAGTGAGATCCACAGCAAGACCACTCGTTGGCCTCCTGACCTACAAACAAGATGACAACGCGCAAAGCAAAGCTCGAGCACGTGGGTCAGCTTTTCATCGTTGGCTTCGACGGCACGGAGATGACACCGCGGCTCAGTTCCCTGCTCACCCGACTGCAGCCGGCGGGCGTGATTCTGTTTGCGCGGAACATTGAGAGCGCGGAGCAGACTTGGCAGTTGCTGCAGGATTGCCGGAAGCGGATTTCTGCACCGCTATTTAAATGTGTTGATCTTGAGGGGGGAACGGTCGACCGATTCCGCGATGTGCTCGGGCCTACGCCTTCTGCGGCCGAGGTTTTCGCCACTGGCGATCGCAAGCTCTTCCGCAGGCACGGGCAAATCATCGGAGAGAACTGCCGCGCGCTCGGGTTCAACGTTGATTTCGCGCCTGTGCTCGACCTGGCGTTCGAAGCCTCACGGAGCGTGATGCGTTCGCGGGCAGTGTCGGAGAACCCGCAAAAGGTTGCGGCTTATGCGCGCGAATTTTTGGCTGGGCTAGGCACGGCGGGGGTAATGGGATGCGGCAAGCACTTCCCCGGGCTGGGCGAAGGCAGGCTCGATAGCCATCATGAACTGCCGGTGATCGAGAAGCCGCTAAAGAAGCTTTGGGCTGTGGATCTGGCTCCGTATCGCACACTGCGGCAACAGATGCCGTTCGTGATGGTTTCTCATGCCGCATATCCGCAGGTGACGCACGACCACACGCCGGCGTCGCTCTCGAAAATCTGGATTACCGATGTCTTGCGAAAACGCATCGGCTATCGCAATCTAATCGTTTCAGACGATCTCGAAATGGGTGGGGTGCTCTCCGCAGCGCCGGTGGGCCAGGCCGCGGTGCAGCACGTTCGCGTGGGCGGAGATTTGTGCCTCATTTGTCATCGCGAGGACTATATCGTGCAGGCGTACGAAGAATTGGTCAAGACCGCCGAGCGCGACCAGAAATTTGCGCGGCAGGTTGAGGAGGCGGCGGGGCGGGTGATGGCCTTCAAGAAGAAATGGGCCAAGGAGATGCGGGTTGGAAAGCCACCCGTTGAAGCAAGCGTCGTGAAGTTGTCGCGCAGGCTGTGGGAGTTCGCCGAGCAAGTACGTCTGGAAGCTTTGAGCCGTCAAGACAATCTGCGGCGGCCACGAGCATGACAAAGAATGGCATGATCGTTGCTGGAGTGATGAGCGGCACTTCGGCGGACGGCATTAACGTGGCGCTGGTGCGGATTGGGGGACGAACTTCTTCAGGCTTCCGCGCTGCATCTGGCGAGGCCTATGGCAGTCGCGGGCGGGAGCGCCCGCGCCACACGATCCATGCTCATGCGATCGAATTGCTAGGGCATATGGAGTATTCCTATCCGAGGAAAGTCCGTGCGGCCGTGCTCGCCGCAATGAATGCTCCGCAGGCCAGCGTGGCCGATCTGGCGCGGCTCAACTTTCTGCTGGGCGAATTGTATGCCGACGTCGTGTTGGCCACGCTGCGCAAGTTTCGAAGCAAGCTCGCTCTGGTGGGCTGCCACGGACAGACGCTTTATCATCAGGGAGACCGCGCAATGTATCTGGGGCGCACGCTGGCTGCGACTTGGCAGACCGGGGAAGCGGCGATGATTGCGGCCCGCGTAGGCGTGCCGGTAGTTTCTGATTTTCGCCCGGCGGATATGGCCGCGGGTGGCAAGGGGGCGCCGTTGGTGCCTTTTCTCGATTACATGTTGTTTCACGACGCACGCGTCGGAAGGATTGTTCTGAACATTGGCGGGATCGCAAATCTCACCGCGATTCCTGCAGCCGCGTCTCCGGACGACGTGGTTGCATTTGACACCGGGCCGGGAAACATGGTGATCGACGCAGTCACGCAGCAATTGTTCGGCCGACCGTTCGATCGCAATGGCAAGATTGCGAGATCCGGAGCGGCGATCGAGTCCGTGATCGAGACAATAGTGCAGCGGAAGTTTTTTCGCAGAAAGCCACCGAAAACAGCCGGGCGAGAAGAATTCGGGCGCGAGTTTGTTAGGGAGTTTCTGCACATGTGCGCGGGCGCTCACGACGCCCACATTGTGGCCACCGCGACCGCGCTGACGGCGCGTTCGATTGGCGATGCAGTGCGGCGTTTGAAGCCACAAGGCTCGCAGGCGCGGAGGGTCGAGTTTCAAGAGATGGTCGTCTCCGGCGGCGGAACGAAAAACGCGCAGCTGATGGCGCTGTTATCTGGCGAGCTCAACACAACGGGCGTGCGCCTGAGATCCTCTGAAGAGTTTGGATTGCCGTCGGAGGCGAAGGAGGCCGTGGCGTTTGCGGTTTTGGCCTATGAAACCTGGCACGGGCGGCCATCGAACATTCCTGCAGCGACTGGTGCGAAACGCACGGCGGTGTTGGGGAAAATCTCGTATCCTTAAAGGTAACGGTTATCAGCAGGGCGAGTGAGATGCCGATTTACGTCGCGTTATTGCGGGGAGTCAATCTCGGGCCGCACAAGCGGATGAAGATGGAAAAGCTGCGGGTTTCGGTCGGCGCGCTGGGGTTCGAGCAGATCCAGACCTACATTCAAAGCGGGAACGTAATCTTCAAAGCCGGGAAAGCCTCCCCGGCCGCACTGTGCAGGAAAATCGAAGACCGCATCGTCGCCGACTTCGGATTCCCCGCCGCGGTTATTGTCAGGACACGGGACGAACTCGGTGAGTCGATCGAGAGCAACCCTTTCTGCAAGAGGCGGGGCATCGATCTCAAGTATCTGCATGTCACATTTTTGGCGGACGCTCCGGAACCCTCTGCGTTGGAAGAACTGAAAGGCTTGACAGTCTCACCGGACGAGTCGATCTGCGTCGGCCGAGAGATTTTTCTTCATCTGCCGAACGGCATGGCGAGAAGCAGCCTGACGAATAACCCGATCGAGCGGCGGCTGCTGAAGGCGGCGACTACGCGCAATTGGAATACGGTGAATCAGATTTACGAAATGTGCCGGGCATGCCGATGAGGCGGCGCCAGCTCTTTCGTCCCTTCGGGACGAATGCACAGCCGGGGGCGGCTGTGCCCACATGCTTCGCGAAGCATTCAGCTTCTGTTCTGCTTATTGCGTTTACGCTCCTCTTCTTCGTCTCCTGTTCCAGCAAGCCTGACCCGAACACGCTGGTGATGATTATCGAGTCGAGCCCGACCAACCTCGATCCGCGAGTCGGCCTGGATGCCCAGTCGGAGCGCATCGACAACCTGATCTTCGACGATCTTCTGACGCGCGGGGACAACTTGAACGTGGCTCCGGGCTTGGCCGAGCGCTGGGAAATTCCGGATCCGCTGACCTATGTTTTTCATCTGCATCGCGGCGTAAAGTTTCATGATGGACGCCCGTTAACTGCGCGCGACGTGAAATGGACCTTCGATTCCCTGCTGCGGGGAAAGGTTCGCAGCACCAAGGCGGCAAATTATCGCTTTGTCGACCACATTGATGCAGCCGATGACTACACTGTGGTCTTTCATTTGAAAGAGCCGGAGTCGCCGCTGTTGTGGAACCTTTCCGATGGGGCGATTGGCATTGTTCCTGCTGGCAGCGGCGACGAGATGACGCGGCATCCCATCGGGTCTGGACCGTTCAAGTTTGTGAGCGCCGAGACCGATAAGGAAGTCATCATCGGGCGCAACGATGACTATTGGGGAGAGAGGGCGAAGCTAGCTCGCGTGCGTTTTGCCGTGGTGCCGGAGGAGACAACGCAGGCGCTTGAACTGCGCAAGGGCAGCTGTGACATCGCCATCAACGCACTCACTCCCGACACCGTGGTCACTCTGGCGCGCGATCCGTTTCTTGCCGTGGAACATGCGCCCGGCACCGAGGTTCAGTATCTGGGATTCAATCTTCGCGATCCTATTCTGAAGGATGTTCGAGTACGTCAGGCCATTGCGTATGCTCTCGACCGGCGGCCGATGATCGATTATCTGTGGCGGGGCGAGGCCCGCCCGGCGCGCAGTGTCCTTCCACCGCAAAGCTGGGCTTACAACGGAAACGTCCCGGCGTATGACCATGATCCCGATAAGGCCCGCAGGCTGCTCGATTCGGCGGGCTATCCCTTGGCGAACGGCGTGCGCTTCCACATCACCATGAAGACCTCCACCACCGAGAGCACACGGTTGATGGCCGCCGTGATGCAGCAGCAGTTGCGCGAGGTAGGCATCGTGCTCGACATTCGCAGCTTTGAGCCCGCTACCTTCTTCGCCGACGTGACTCACGGAGCGTTTCAGCTTTACGGCCTGCGCTGGATCGGCGGAAACGAAGACCCGGACATTTTCGAATATGCGTTTCACTCGGCGAAGTTTCCGCCCAATGGCGCGAATCGCAGCTACTATTCGGATCCGCGAGTGGATGCGCTGATCGATCGGGCGCGCCGCGAAGTCGATCCGGCGGTGCGCAAGCCGCTCTATGCCGAGGTGCAGCGCATCCTGGCCGAAGACCTGCCTTACGTTGATCTTTGGTATTTGGACAACGTTTTAGTGCACACGCAGCGCGTGCGGAATATAACGCTGAACCCGGCAGGCAACTACGATTTTCTGCGCACGGCTGAATTGGCGCCCGCTAAAAACTAACTTCTAGGCTGACGGTGCCGACTTCAATCTGTTTGAGTTTCTCTGCAGACAAGCCTTAAACCGCTGAGGGCGCTGAAACAGCCGCGGCCAGGCCGCCGAGAAACCGTCGCTTGCCGGCTTCCGACGGTGTCGACTGCGCTGAAAAAATCAAGACGCCCGCACTCCGATCCTCCGAAAGAGTCGAAAAACTCCGTGTTACCATCGAAGTTCAGGAGGCAATGGCGGAGCGGGACGAACCGGCGCTGCAGTTTCTTCGCTCTTCATCCGTATCTATGCGAATTCTCTTTATCGGCGACATTTTCGGAAGGCCCGGACGCGCCATTGTCAAAGATCGCTTGCCCGGGATCGTCCGCGACCATGCCATCGATTTGATCATTGCCAACGGAGAGAACTCCGCGGCCGGATTTGGAATTACTCCGGCTTTGGCGGAGGAACTGTTTGATCTGAACATCGATGTCATTACCACCGGGAATCACGTCTGGGACAAGCGCGAGATCATTGATTACTTTCAGACGGTGGAAGGCAATGGCCACGGGCCGGCCCGGCGACTGCTCCGCCCCGCAAATTATCCGGCGGACATGCCGGGATGGGGCTTGTATCAGGGGCGCAAGGGCCATGTTCCCTACGCCGTAATCAACTTGCAGGGCCGTGTTTTTATGGCGTCGAATGATGATCCGTTTCGCGTTGCCGATCAGCTACTGCAGAAGATAACGTCGAAGGTCATCCTGGTGGATATTCACGCGGAAGCCACCTCGGAAAAAATTTCTCTGGGCTGGTATCTCGATGGCCGAGTCACCGCGCTGGTGGGAACGCACACGCATATTCCTACCGCCGACGAGCGCGTTCTGCCGAACGGCACCGCCTACATCACAGACGTCGGCATGACCGGTCCCTACGACGGCGTGATTGGAGTAAAAAAGGAACTGGTGGTGGGAAAGTTCCTGAATGGCATGCCAGTGCGCTTTGAGCCGGCTACGGGCGACGTGCGGCTGTGCGCGGTGGTAATCGAGTGCGACGACAATACCGGCAAAGCGCGGCAAATCGAACGGCTGATGCTGAGCTGAGCCCGGAATCTCCTTTTCACCGCCATCCCTTTTTCGTTTCTGCCATTTTTCGATTCTGCATTGCAAGAACAGCCAAGGTTGGCGTTCTCTACCCAGGCCTGTACTAACGTCCAGTCTAAAACTTGCGACGCAATGTAAAATCATGCAGATGCAGCGGGTGGCCTCCATCATGTTCGCCGCACTTCTTTCGGCAGCGCTTTCGCTTCCCGCCGTCGCGGCTGCCGACGAGCCGACGGCGAGTGCTCCCGTCACTTGCGGCACCGGTGTTCCTGGTGGCATCAACTGTTCCCCATCCAAGAGAGATAAGAAGGAAGCCCGCAAAGCTTATGCCATTGGGCAAAAACTGCAAAAGCAAAAGCGCTTCCCTGAAGCCTTCAACCACTTTGATCGGGCGGTCCACTTAGATCCGCGGAATCCGCAATTTTTTCAGGCTCGGGAATTGGCGAAAGCCGGGCTGGTCTTTGAGCACGTGGATCACGGCAACCATCTGGTGTTCGGAAACGACAACGCCGATGCCGCCAAGGAATTCCAGGCAGCGCTCGATCTTGATCCCGAGAACCAGTTCGCGCGCGAGCGCTTGCAAGAGGCTTCGCTCACCCCTCGTCAACAATTTCCAGGCAAGGGGATCAGTGCCGGGGAATCACGGGAGATTCACCTGCAGCCGACTGGCAATCGCGCCAGCTTTCAGTTTCGGGGAGATGTTCGCGGGCTTTTTGGGCAGCTGGCGTCGTCCTATGGAATGACGGTTGAGTTTGACGATTCCGTGGTCTCGAAGCAGGTTCGTTTTTACGTGGACGATGTTGACTTCGAGACCGCACTGAAGCTGGCTTGTCAGGTGAGCCAGGCCATGTGGACGCCGCTCGCAGCGCGCCAGTTTTTTGTGGCCAAAGACTCGCCCGATAACCACAAGCAGTTTGACCGCATGTCATTACAGACGTTCGTGCTCCCGCCGCACAGCGCGCCATCGGAAGTGCAGGATATTGTAAACACTCTGCGCACCGTGCTCGACGTGCATTTTGCCAGCCAGCCCGGGCAGACAGCCGATGTCATCGAAGTGCGCGCTCCACAGTCGGTTCTGGCCGCCTGCGCGAAACTGATGGCGCAACTCACCGGGGAGCGCCCTCAGGTAATGCTCGATGTCGACGTCTACGAGATCAGCCACCAGTTGATGAAAAATATCGGCATGCACGCACCTAACACTTTCAACCTTTACAACATTCCCGCGGCGGCGCTCGCAGGCCTCGGCGGGCAAAACATTCAGCAGCTCATCAATCAGCTGATTGCCTCCGGAGGCATCAACCAGGCCAACAGCACCGCGATTTCGTCATTGCTGGCGCAATTGGGCGGTCAGGGCAATTCCATCTTCAGCAATCCTCTGGCGACTTTCGGAGGCGGTCTCACTTTTATGGGGTTGAGTCTCGACAAGCTGGCGGGAGACCTCTCTGTGAATGAATCGTGGGTGCGCAGTCTGGACCATCTCACCATGCGCGCCGGAGATAACGGAGACGCCACATTCCACCTGGGAACCCGCTATCCCATCCTCAATGCTTCCTACGCGCCCATCTACAACTCGCCGCAGATTTCCCAGGTGCTGGGCAATCAAAGCTACGTACCGCCGTTTCCTTCGGTGAGCTATGAAGATCTGGGCCTGAGTGTGAAGGTCAAGCCGGCGATTCACGGCAATGGAGAAGTCAGCCTGCAACTTGAACTAGAAGTGCGCGCGCTTACCGGGCAGAGCGCAAATGGCGTGCCCGTGATTTCCAATCAGGAATACAAAGGCAGCATTAACGTGAAGGATGGCGAGCCTGCGGCCGTCGCTGGCGAAGTATCCTTGACGGAGCAACGCTCGCTCAGCGGCATCCCAGGTTTTGGATTTCTTCCCGGCCTGAATCAGATTGCGGCGGAAAACACACGCGACGACGAGCAGGACGAACTTATGATTGTGGTCACGCCTCACGTGATCGCCAATAACCAGCGGACCTCGAACGAAATCTGGCTGACGAGCTCGAAATGAGAAAAGTTGGACGGGCGAGTCGCTCGTCCTCGCGCGGTTCTTCCGCGATACTTACTTCCCTTCTCTCGCGGCGAATTCCACCAGTTGTTTAAGCACGTCGGCGGGAATCTGGCTGACGTTGCCAATTCTGCGGCCGTTGATGAAGAGCGTGGGCGTGCTGGTCACTTCCACCGATTTGCCGAGCGCGATGGACGCATCGACGCGCCCTTTGGTATCGGGAGCTGCGGCACAGGCGGCGATGTCGGTGCCTTTTACCCCTGCGCCGTCGGCGAGGGCGCTCAGCTTCTCATCGGCATTTTCGGCCGTGATATCGGCCTGGGTTTCGTAGGTTCTGGCGACGAATTTCCAGAAGGCTTCGTTCGAGGCTCGCCCCACGCAGTCGGCATAGGCCGCGCCCTTAGCCGCCCAGTTGTGCATCTCCAGGGGGAAATTCTGAAACACGAGGCGAGCCGTGGGCTCCGCGGTCATCAATCCCTCGATGGCGGGCTGCGCCGCTTTGCATGCCGGGCACTGCAGATCGCCGAATTCCACGATGGTTGCGCTCGCATCCTTGGGGCCGCGGCTTGGCCCGGCAATGCCCTTTTCCAGCGCTTTGCGAACGGGCGCGAAGGGCTGCGCCCCAAACGGAATAATGTCGCCGGTCAAGGCGTGCGCTCCATCGGAAGTCACAAAAAAGCGGCTGAGTTGCTGGCCCTGAGAGCTCGCGAGAATCACGGACACTTCGGCCAGACCCGGGACGGGCGCCGGAGCGATGGAGGAGATCCTCCACGTCAGTGTGGAGTCGTAACCGAAGGTGGCATGCAGAAAGGCATCGACTGTAGCCTCTGATGGCAGGACGGTTGCCGGGTCGCTGGCCGCTGGTTTCTCCGCTGGCTTGCTGGCGGGCTTGGCCGGAGCATTTAGAGAAGGCGCAGTCTGCGCGCCGACCAGAGACGAGCACATTGTCAGGACAACGAAGATAAGAGCCGAATGAATAAAACGTCGCATGGTTTCCTTTCAAACCTTAAGCGCAGCGAACCGGATCGAACCAATGGCGTGACCTGCACGCCGAAACGGAGACTATTCAAACCTCACTCTTCACTCTTTGCGGCGATGGGAAAGCGGCGCCCGTATCCGAAAGCCTTAGGCGAAATTTTGAGACCCGGCGCAGCCTGCTGACGCTTATACTCAGCCCGATCCACCAGGCGAATGACTCGCCGCACCGTTTCGATGTCAATACCTCGCTCGCTGGCGATGCGCTCGGCCGGGTGCGAATCTTCCACGTAATCCTCCAGCACCGTATCCAGAATGTCATAAGACGGCAGCGAGTCGCTGTCTTTCTGATTGGCGCGAAGTTCCGCTGAGGGCGGTTTTTCTAGGGTGGCCCGCGGAATCACCTCGCGGCACGAATTCACGTACTCGCTCACCCGGTAGACCAGCGTTTTCGGAACGTCTGAGATCACGGCGAGCCCTCCCACCATATCACCATAAAGAGTGCAGTAGCCCACACCGAGTTCGCTCTTGTTGCCGGTCGAAAGCACGATGGCGCCGAATTTGTTCGAGAGCGCCATCAAGATCATGCCGCGGGCGCGGGATTGAAGATTTTCCTCGGTCACATCTTCTTTGTAGCCGCTGAACACGCCTCGTAAGGTTTCTCGATACGCCGCGTAAGCCTGGTTGATCGAAAGAAGTTCGAATCGGATGCCCAGATTCCTAGCCAGAGCGCGGGCATCGTCGATCGAGCCCTGCGAAGAATAAGGTCCGGGCATGCCGACACCGATCACATTCTCCGGGCCGACGGCATCGGCCGCAATCGCTGCTGTGAGCGCCGAATCGATTCCACCGCTCAGCCCAACGAGCGCTTTCTGAAAGCCGCATTTTTGAATGTAATCGCGAGTCCCCAACACCAGGGCGCCGTAGACGCTGGCTTCCTCGCCGGCAATCTGCTCGTGCAACTCCCCGGTGAGCGACTTCGAATCGAAAGTGACAAGGTCTTCCTGAAACGACCGCCCCTGTGCGATGACCTCGCCCTCACGATCCAGCACCAGGCTGGAACCATCAAATACTAGGCTGTCGTTGCCGCCGACCTGATTGACCATCACCACAGGAACTTTGTGCTGGCGGGCGATGCTGGCCAGCATGTCGCGCCGGAGTTGGCGTTTGCCGATCCAGAACGGAGACGCTGAGATATTCAACACAAAGTTGCCGCCGGCGCGAATCAGCGCGTCGACAGGGTCGAGCGGATAAAGCCGCTTGAGCCAGAACTGTTTGTCGTTCCATGCATCCTCGCAAATGGTGAGCGCCATGCGATTGCCGCAGAAGGAAAACAGTTCTTGCGCCTTGGCGGGAGCGAAGTTCCGCATCTCATCGAAGACGTCATAAGTAGGCAGCAGCATTTTTGACTGCACAAAGGCACTCTTGCCGTCCATTAGCAGCGCCGCGGAATTCCTCACCGATTTGCCCGTTTCGGAGTCGGCTGCCGTCACCACACCGCAAATCACAGCAATGCCCTGAGTTACGCTCGCAATCCGCTCCAGGGTCTCGCGGTTGCGTGCCACAAAAGAGGGGCGCTCCACCAAATCGCGGGGCGGATAACCACAAACGGAAAGCTCCGGGAAAAGAATCAATCCAGCGCCGCTGGCTTGGGCGCGGCGCGAGAATTCGATAATCTTCGCCGCGTTGCCGGCAAAATCTCCGACCGTAGGATTGATCTGTCCCAGCGCAATCTTCACTTCTCAAGTGTAAAGCCCGCCGAGGTCTACGGCCAAGTGCGCGGGCCGATGCTCATTTTGGGTCGAGCGGGCCGTGATCATCCCGGCAGCTTGACTTCGCTGTTAGGATGTCAGGTGCTCCAGAAAGAAAACGGCAAGAATTGACAAAAAGCTGTAACATTAACGATTTGGTAGAGGGTTTTATCACGTTCTCGAAAGAGGAGAAATTCATGATTTCGCCGGTTGCATCCCCCTGCAATAAGCGGTCGGTGTTGACGACCGCGATTCTCGCCAGCGTGCTTCTGGCATGTGTTTTATTTCCGCCGCAGCTGCACTCGCGCCCGCAGGAAAAAAGTTCTCCGCATCCCTGGATGAACACCACGCTTTCGCCCGACGAGCGCGCGGCCATGGTCGTGAAGGAAATGACTCTCGACGAGAAGATCACTCTGCTGCATGGCACTGGCATGCTGGGACTGAGCCCGATGAGCCCGCTGGCCGTGCACTCGAACGGGGGCGCCGGATATGTCCCGGGCATTCCGCGTCTGGGCATCCCCGCGATTCAAATGTCGGATGCGGCCTACGGAGTGCGCAGCAGCGGCGAGAACGGCCGTTATTCCACGGCGTTGCCGGCGAACCTGGCAAGCGCTTCCAGTTGGGACCTCGACGGCGCGTATGAATATGGAGCGCTGATCGGACGCGAGCTGCGCGCCCAAGGCTACAACATGTCGTTGGGGGGCGGCGTCAACCTGACCCGCGAACCCCGTAACGGGCGGACCTTTGAATACCTGGGCGAAGATCCCATTCTGGCGGGAAAGCTGGTTGGCTCCGTGATGAAGGGTCTGCAGGCCCAGCACGTCATTGGCGACATTAAGCACTACGCCCTCAACGATCAGGAGAACGGCCGCAACGCCTTGAATGTGAACATCGACAAGCGCGCGGCGCGCGAAAGCGACTTGCTGGCCTTCGAGATCGGTGTCCAGGAATCGAATGCCGCCGCGGTGATGTGCTCCTACAACCGCGTGTGGGGCGATTACGCCTGCGAGAACAAAGACTTGCTCACCGATATTTTGAAGAAGGACTGGAATTTCCCGGGCTTTGTTCTATCCGACTGGGGCGGAACTCACAGCGACGCGAAGGCCTCGGCCGCCGGCCTGGATCACGAGGAACCGGGTGAGATTTTCTACGGCGAAACCATGAAAAGGGCCGTCGAGTCGGGCAAAGTGCCTACGGCTGAACTCGACGAGCATGTGCGCCGCATTCTGCGCTCTATGTTTGCCTGCGGTGTCGTAGATGATCCGCCGGTAAAGGGCGTGATCGACGTGACCGGGCATCTGAAGATCGCGCGGAAAATCGCGGAGCAAAGCATCGTGTTACTGAAGAATGACCATTCCTTACTTCCTCTCGATGCCTCCAAAGTGCGCAGCATCGCTGTGATCGGGCCGCATGCCGACGTCGGGATGATCTCAGGCGGGGGCTCGGCGCAGGTTGATCCGCCGGGTGGAAACGCGATCATGCCTGCGGGCAAGGGCCAGACGCACTGGCAGGAGCAGATCTGGTTTCCCACCTCGCCACTCAAAGCCATTCGCTCCAAGGCTCAGTCGGCGAATGTTCAATTTGATTCCGGTACCGATCCCGCTGCCGCCGCCGCTTTGGCGAAATCGGCCGACGTCGCTCTGGTCTTTGTCTACCAGTGGGAGAGCGAAGGGATGGACCTCGACACTCTCTCCCTGCCGGGAAATCAGGATGAGCTGATCGCGCAGGTCGCGGCCGCAAATCCCCAGACCGTTGTTGTGCTGGAGACGGGTACCGCCGTCACGATGCCGTGGGCAGAGCAGGTCAGTGGAATTCTGGAAGCTTGGTACGCCGGAAGTAGCGGAGGGGACGCAGTCGCCAATCTTCTATTTGGCGAGGTGAATCCGAGCGCGAAACTGCCCATGACTTTCCCTCGCAGCGTAGCCGACTTGCCGCACCCGGAAATCGTGAAGCCGCCCCGCGAGTCCCGAGGCGGAGGCTGGAGGAGAATCGCTGGCTTGCCGGCGTTCCAGGTCACTTACGATGAAGGCTTGAAAGTCGGATACAAGTGGTATGACGCCGAGAATAAGCCGGTTCTGTTTCCCTTCGGCTACGGACTTTCCTACACCTCTTACTCTTATTCGGATCTGGCGGTCACTCGCGAAAAGGACGATGTGCACGTCACCTTCAAGGTGACCAACACCGGCGCACGAGCGGGTGCGGAAATCGCGGAAGTCTATGCTTCCTTGCCCGCTACTGCCGGCGAGCCTCCAAAGAGGTTAGTGGGTTGGAGCAAGCTCAAGCTCAGCGCGGGAGAGAGCAAAGAGGCATCGGTCGTGGTCGATGTGAAATATCTTTCCATCTTCGACGTCGACAAGAATGACTGGCAGCTGATTCCGGGGGACTACACGATTCTGGTCGGAGGTTCGTCGCAGAGCCTGCCGCTTAAGGCAGCGATCAGCTTGAAATAAGAGCGGAGCAGTCGCGAGGCGAACACCTCCGCTTTAGTGCGGCGCGCTTCAACGGTCGCCAGTAAGCGCTCAATCTCCGCTGAACGGAAATACGGTATGCCTCGGAGCCGGCATGGGTGCGTCACCCTTCTGATCACGCCACAGCACGCGGTTCAGCCGAGTCGCTCCGGCCGCGTCGGGACGGGAGAAATCCATGGTCGACGAGACCTTCGCTCCGGGTGCCGTGCGCTTGTTGATTTCATAAATCAGACCATTCTGCAGATTTCTGTAGTCGGCTATAAACGCGGGCTGATCTCCTGCCCCCGAAAACAACCCTCCGATCAGCGGCGCGTAAGCGTCATTCTGATTCATGGGCGGCAGGCCGAGCACCGCCTCCAGCGTGTGAATCATGTTCACCGTGGTGTAAAAGCGATGCTCCACATAGGGCTGCGCGGCCGACCCCGGAGAATATTTGCTGATCACGAACGCGATCGACCTGTGCGCGTCCACATGGTCGGCGCCGTCCTGCGCATCGTCCTCGAGCACAAAGATCGCCGTGTCATCCCAGTAGGGGCTGTGCGAAACTGCATCCACCACGCGGCCAAGCGCCAGGTCATTGTCTGCCACCGAAGCGGCGGGACGCGGAAAATCGGGCCTCGTGCCTCCCGTGTGATCGTCGGGCAAATATAACAGGACGAACGCGGGCAGTTGAAACTGCGGCGTCTCGTTTTCCTGCCGCGCCCTCACAAAAGCCGAGAATTCGTTTAGAAATTCATCTGCCCGCAACTGGTCGGGATAGTCGGTATTGAAATCCGGAAACAGCGGATCAAAATGATCACGCAGCAGGGCCTTCGTCGGTTTGACTCCACTGAACAGCGGCACCGCCCACGGCCAAGGGCTCGGCGCCGCGTGCGGATCGCCAACATTTGGGGCCAGGATCTCGCCCTTGTGAACCGCGGTGCGCGGGCAACGCGCTTGCTGACCGGAGGGAGTTCCCTGCTTGGGCGTTGCCGCTTTTCGCTTTTCATTGCACCACTCGGCATTCACAAACTCGCCGTAGTCGCGATAGCTCAGGCCGTGCTTGGCCACGTTATCCCAGAGAAATCCAGTGGAAGGATCGTCGATATCCGGCTGATTGTGGTCCAGGGGATATTCGTCGGCCACCTGGCCTTGAAAATCGTAGGTGCGTTCCTTGCCTCGATATGCAATTTGCCAGGTCTTCTCGTTGTAATCGCTGGTGATCGCTGCCGTCGACCACAAGTGCCCGTCACCGGAGACTTCGCCACTGTCGTAAAAATTGTCCAGCACGCCGAACTGCAGAGCCAGTTTGTGCAGGTTGGGCGTGATGTCTTCACCATACATAGTAAGCGACGGATCACCATCGCCCACTTTCAGGTCGCCGAGAATCTGGTCGTAGGTGCGGTTCTCCTTAATCACATAGATCACATGCTTGATCGGGTTGGAGCCCTGCGCAAACGTAACTGTTCCCGGATCGCTGTGCAGCAGATTATCGTGCTCAACCACACGCGTGAGTTCCGGCAGTTTTTCGAGGGTCGACGGAATGTTGAGCCGGGCGATCGATCCCTTCAGCAGAGTAGGAATGTAAGGATGGTCGCGGTGGCGTTTCTCGTAGACGGTTTTCCCCATCCCGTTGTTGGGGCCGGTGCCTTCGCCTTTGGCAGTAGCGATGAGCAGGTCATCGCCATGAACGGCGAGGGCACTCGGATACCAATCGGTGGGGATGAACTGTGGGAGAAGGGCCTCATCACCTGCCGGTGGGCCGGTAGAGGAGACGCGGACATCGAAAACCGCTACTGCGTTCAACGAAGCGTCCGCGACAAAGAGGCGCGTGCCATCCATCGACTGCGCCAGTGCGCTAGGGTACGCGCCGCTGACCGCGCGGGGCCCACTCATGCTGCTGCCCTTGAGCCGTTCGCTCGTGAAAGACGTCCCCAAAAAATCAAACGCCTGCCCGTTATCCGCCCCTACCAGCGCTAGCTCGTCCACGTTCGCAAGTGCAACATATAGCGTTTTCTCATTCGGACTCAGCAGCATCGCAGTCGGATGCGATCCCGGAGCAAGCGGATCGTCAGGTTCCTTTAGCTTGATCCACCGGGCGATCTTACCCCCGCTGAGATCCAACTCGGCAACGCGCGACGCATTCCACAAGCTGCACCAGGCGCGGCGTCCGTCGCGTGTGGCGACGCAAGTATAGGGAAATGACGATGGCACCAAATCGCCGGTGCTCAAGTCAAAGCTCTGCAGCACGTTTCCAGTCGCGACGTCGAGCAGCAGTACGTTGTCAGAAAGATTATTCGCAACCAGCAGTTTGTCCCGGCCTCCCGCCGAAATCAGCGCCAGCCCGGCCGGATACGGAATGGCTGTTCCCGCGGGCGTTTTCTGTAAGCCAATGGCAACTTTCTTTCCTGCCGCTAGAGTTTGGGGCGCAATGGGGATGAATCGCTCAGGAGCCACCTTCCCTACTGAGAACGTGTACACTGCAATCCCGTTCCCGGTGTTTCCAGCCTTCACGCCCGTCGGGTCAGTCAGCGACCCCACGGAGGCATAAAGGTGCCTTCCGTCCGACCCAAACACCAGCCCCAGAAAATAACTCTGGTAAGACTCGTCGCTCAGCCGCGCGTCGGGGTAGTCGACGAGATAATTGTTGCTGAGATCAAGAATCGCGATGGACTGGTGGGCCATGCTCTCCTGCGTGCCGTAGCCGTCATTGAGCAGCGCGGCGTAGCGCCCGTCAGGACTCAGTGCAATCGTGGCGGGAAAGCTGTTGGTGCTGCCAATTTTCCCAGGTGAGGGGACGGTGAGCATTTTGCTGGTAGGCAGGTTAACGGACGGGCCGCTCGCGGCCGTGGCGGGTGTTTGCGCCGCGGCTAGGGTCGTGGCGACTACCAGGAAGAAACAGATTCCTAGCGTCGCTGGGAACGACACGGCCTTTTCGAATGAGAACGCTTGGTGTTTCGGACACGAAACAATCACGGCGCCTCCGCAAGGAACTATGTCAGAAATGAAAGCGGTGATGAGGGTAATGCAACGCGGCGTGGATGGTCAAAGCTCCGAAAAGACTAGAGCCCTGACGCACGGGAAGTGGGACGAGCCGGGTCGGACGAATCCGGGTTTTCAACGCCTACGTTGTGACGCACATCGGCACCCTGGACCCAGAAGATCACGTCTTCAGCAATGTTCGTGGCGTGGTCGGCGACCCGCTCCAGGTTGCGTGCCACGAGCAACGCGTCCAGGGCCTGGCGCACCACTTCGGGGCGTTCGTTCATGGTTTTCACCAACTGGATGAAGGCGTCGTCGCGCATGCGGTCAATCACGCTGTCCATTTCAAGTACGGCCTGCGCGAGTTCCACTTTTCCTTCGATGAAAGACTCCAGTGCGCGGCGCACCATCGCGCTTACCGCCGAACCCATGCGGGCGATATCCACTGGCAACTCGACCGCCGGCAGTTCCACCATGTCCATCACGCGTTCGGCAATGTTGACTGCCTGATCGCCTACGCGCTCGAGATCAGAGTTAATCTTGGTCACCGCAAGAATGAAACGCAGGTCCACCGCCATGGGCTGTTGCATGGCCAGCAGGTCGAATGCAGCTTCGTCGATCTCGCGCTCGACGGTGTTGATCAGGCCTTCCCCCTCCAGCACCATCTGGCAGCGGGTGAGGTCACGCTCGACATATGCCTGGCGGGCACGGT
Source organism: Candidatus Sulfotelmatobacter sp. (assembly GCA_036522075.1). Classification (GTDB taxonomy): domain Bacteria; phylum Acidobacteriota; class Terriglobia; order Terriglobales; family Acidobacteriaceae; genus Sulfotelmatobacter. Next base: position 29,419 of record DATDGM010000056.1, on the reverse strand, counting down.
CGACCGCCTGTTCCGCCAGTCCACCCATGCGGAGCAGTTTTTCCCGCAGCTCGTCGAGGTCGTGCTGAAAGCGCGTACGCATTATCCGAACCTTCCTGTGATGTAATCTTCCGTCTTTTTTTCCGACGGCTTGGTAAAAATCTTTTCCGTCTTGTCGAATTCTATCAATTTGCCCAGCAGGAAGAACCCGGTAAACTCCGCGACGCGCGCCGCCTGCTGCATATTATGCGTGACAATCACGATGGTATACCGCTCTTTGAGCTGAAAGATCAACTCTTCAATTTTTCCGGTGGAAATGGGATCGAGAGCCGAGCAGGGCTCGTCCATCAGCAGAACCTCGGGTTCTACAGCCAGGGCCCGGGCAATGCACAGTCTCTGCTGCTGGCCGCCGGAGAGGCTGGCGCCCGACTTCTTGTGCACCTGATCTTTCACTTCATTCCACAAGGCAGAAGCGTCGAGGGAGCGCTCCACGATCTCATTCAATTTGCGCCTGTCGCGAAATCCGTTCAGCTTCAGTCCCGAGGCGACGTTGTCGTAAATCGACATGGTCGGGAACGGGTTCGCCTTCTGGAATACCATACCCACGCGTCGGCGGAGCTGCGTGGCTGAGGTGCCATTATAGGCGTCAATCTCGCCGATCCGAACCCGCCCCGTAACCCGGGCTTCGGGAATGGTCTCGTGCATGCGGTTGATGCAGCGGATAAACGTGGACTTGCCGCATCCCGAGGGTCCAATCAGCGCCGTGGCGTGGTTCGCCGCGACCTCGAGGTTGATGTCGTACAGCGCCTGGCCCTTGCCGTACCAGGCATTCAGATTGTCGACTCGGATTCCAACACCCATAAATTATGACGTTCCGAAATTGCCGCGGCGCACAGCGTATCGCACCGCCGCAATAGCGCCCACAATCAGAATAATCAAGATCAGGGCCCCGGCCCAGGCCTGACGATGCCAGTCATCGTAGGGCGACTTGGCATAGTTGTACACTTCGAGCGGTAAGGCCGCGGTGGGCTGGTTGAGGTTCGCGTTCCAGAACTCGTTACCCAGGGTTGTGAACAATAAGGGAGCGGTTTCACCCGCGACGCGAGCAAATGCCAGCATGACGCCGGTAATCACTCCAGACGTGGCGCTGCGCAGAGTGATCGAGAGGGTAGTCCGCCAGCGCGGGATGCCCAAGCCGTAAGCTGCTTCCCGCAGGGCCTGCGGCACCAGCAGCAGCATCTCTTCGGTGGTGCGGCTGATGGTGGGAACCATCATGATCGCCAAGGCAACTCCGCCAGCCAGCGCCGAGAAGTGCTTCTGATACAGAACCACGATTGCGAAAGCCACGATGCCCGTTACGATCGAGGGCACACCGTTCAACACATCCGCCGTAAAGCGCACCGCGTCTCCCAGTCGATCGCGACCGTACTCGGCCAGATAAATCCCGGCCCCGATTCCCAGAGGAACCCCCAGCAAACTCGCAATCGCGAGGATCAAAATCGAGCCCACGATGCCGTTGGCGACTCCACCACCGACTTCTCCCGGCGGCTTTGGCGTTTGCGTCAGGAAGGCCCAGCTAACCGACGCCAGCCCCTTATAGAGCAGGTACCCGAAGATGGCGATCAACGGTGCCAGGACCAGAATCACCGTAAGAATCGCCAATCCGGTCATCAGATGGTCGGTCAGACGGCGCCGCAGGCTGATGGGCGGCACCGGGGATTGCATCACGGCAAGAGTAGCGGCGTCAGACATGGGTACTCGCAGGTTGGCCGCGCGTCACTGTCCACACTAATAACCGCGCCAGCGTGTTTACCACGATGGTCACAAGAAACAGGGCCAGCCCAACTTCGACCAGGGCTGAAAGGTGCATGTCGCTCGTGGCCTCGGCGAACTCGTTGGCCAGAACGCTGGCCATGGTGTATCCAGGCGCAAAAAGCGATCGCGAAATATCCGTGCTGTTTCCGATCACCATGGTAACGGCCATGGTTTCGCCAAGAGCACGGCCCAATCCCAGGATAATGCCACCCACGATTCCGGCTCGGGCGTTGCGCAGGACGCCAATACGGATCATCTCCCAGCGTGTGGCGCCCAGCGCCAGTACGCCTTCCCGCTGGTGTTGCGGCACCACCATGAGCACTTCACGGGTGAGAGAGGAGATGATGGGCACGATCATGATCGCAAGAATGATTCCTGCCGCCAGCATTCCCACGCCCAGTGGAGGGCCGGTAAATAATCCTGTCCAGCCCAAGGTCTTTCCCAGGAATGGCTCCACGCGATCGCTCAAAATTGGAATGAGGACGAACATCGCCCACAAGCCGTAAATCACGCTGGGAATCGCGGCCAAAAGCTCTACAAAAAACGACAGGGGGCCGCGCAGTGCTTGCGGGCACATCTCGGTAGTAAAAACTGCGACTCCGACGGCCAGCGGAACCGCGATGATAAGCGCCAATAGCGACGAGACTACAGTTCCGAAAATGAAGGGAAACGCCCCAAATACCTCATTGACTGGATCCCAATCGCTGGCCGCGAAGAACTTGAATCCAAAGGCGTTCCACGAGAGCTTGGAGCGCAACATCAGCTCGAAGACGATCAGAGCCAAGATGCCTAGAACGGCCAGGCCGCAGGCAACCATGGCGTAGTGAAATAGCCGGTCGGGCAGTTCTCCGTCGGATGCCCGCAGCAGGGGCTCTTCCCGGAGGGCACTCGCGGGGATAACCTTCGTTTCTCCAACGGGTTGCGGACCGGACATATCAGGCCGATGGAACGCGGGATTGGCCATCGCCATTAACCGTAGCAGAGCGTTGTTACAAAGATGTTAAAATCGCGCTGCTTTCTCGGTCCATCGCGATGGGTAAAAGGTCGAACTTTGGGTGATGGCAGAGGAGTATAGCACTTGGTGACGGTGGCGTTTTTTCAGTCGAGTCGTATCGTTGCAGCCTGACATTGGACGGTCCGTTTTTTAAGAACTGGAGTGGGATCCTGAGCGGGGCCGGGTGAAGTTTGCTGAAAGCCGAACCCGGAGAGCACCAACTGCTTCCGCAAGTTCTCAGTTCCCTTTTATCCCGCCATATCTCGCCAGCCCTTTCTTGTCCAGAGGCTTACAGTTGAACTGCTGGACTTTTTCGTTCTAACGTCGATGACGATTTCGCTTTCGGCATGTACACTGTGAGGCTTCCCTCATGCCCACCCTGGCCGCGGTCGACATTGGATCGAACTCAGTTCGCTTGAAGATTGCACGCCTGGTCGGGCGGCGGTTGCGGCCCATCCACGAAGACCGCGAAGTGACGCGGCTTGGCGAGGGAGTATTCCGCTCCGGGTTTCTCACTCCAGAATCGATGGCGGAAACGGTGAAAGTGTTGCGCCGTTTTCACCGGGCCGCGCAACAGGTTGTCACCGACACGGTGCGGGTAGTGGCAACTAGCGCACTGCGCGACGCGCGAAATTCCCAAGCTTTTCTCGAGTGGGTGCGCTCGGCGACGGGCTGGCGTGTCGAGATCATTTCAGGAGTGGAAGAGGCGCGGCTCATTCACCTGGGTTTGGTTTCCAGTCCGCGGGTGGACCGCCTGCCCACCTTGATGATCGATCTCGGCGGGGGCAGTTGCGAGTTGACGGTGTCGGCCAAAGGCCAGATACGCGACACCGTGAGTCTTCCGCTAGGCTCGGTCCGGCTCACCGACGAATTTCTGCGGCACGATCCGCCGCGCAAAGGTGAATTGAAACGTCTTCGCGGATTCGTCACCCGCGAAGTAGACCGGATTGCGCCACGAATCGTGGCGGCCCGAGTAAAGAATGCGATTGCGACGTCGGGTACGGCTGCCGCTCTGGCCGCCGTCGCGGCCAATCTGAGCGGCAATCACCGCAACCATCGGCCGATGGTCTCGAGCGCGGAGATGAGCCGCATCGCCAAGCGCCTGACGCGGTTGCCGGTGGCGGAACGGCGCAAGATCGAAGGCATTGGGCCCCGCCGCGCAGAAATCGTGGCTGCTGGCGCGATGGTTTACCACGCCCTGGTGGAACGTTGCCATCTCAAGGGCTTCCGCTACTCACCGCTCGGCCTGCGTGACGGCCTGCTGGCGCAGATGGCAGCGGAATATGACCGCAACACGCGACCGGGCAAGCAGATCGAATCCGAACGGTGGGAATCCATTGGGAAAGCCATCGAACATTACGGTGTCGACCGCAAGCACGCTCTCGACGTACGCGAATCGGCCATGTTTCTTTTCTCGGCGTTGCGCTCCGTGCACCGCCTTGCACCCGAGTATCGCGAGTGGATCTCCGCCGCCGCCATGCTCTATGAGGTGGGAGACTACGTCAACCGGGCCGGGCGGCATCGCCATACTCACTACATCATTTCGAATTCGGAGATTTTGGGTTACACGCCGCCGGAGCGGCGCGTCATTGCCGCCGTTGCCCGTTATCTTGGGAACTCGCGCCCCACGGTGGAAGATGGTCCCATGAAGGTGCTCGATCCAGGCGAGCGGCCCCCGGTGCAAAAAGCCATTCTGCTGTTGCGTCTGGCCCGGGCGCTGAACCTGGGCCGTAGCCGCGCCGTGCAGAAAGTGCGAGTGACGCTGCACGCCGCCGACGTGCGCCTGACGCTGGTTCCTCGCCGGAGGATGGGAGTGGATCTGGAACTCTGGGCGATCGAAAAAGACTGCTCTTACTTTCGCGAAGTCTTCGGGCGGGAACTTTCTACAGCGGTATCGTAAAGCGTGCGAAGAATCTTCGGGGTCACACACCAGCTCAGAGTGCCGGAACTGCGCCGCATTTCGACTTTGGCGACGGCTCCTTTTTTCAGTTCGAGCGAGGCTTCGCAGCCGGAGTCGCTGATGATGGCGCCCAGAAATTGGCTGAGGTTCGGGTTGTGTCCGACCACCATAATCGCTTCCTGGCGCGAATATTTTTCCAGCAGTTTGCGGAAATCGGCAAAACCCGCTTCGGGGCGGAGGCCGGCATCGATCTGCAGTTTGCCTTCGTAACCCAACTCGTTGCCCACCAGCGAGGCGGTTTGCGTAGAGCGTTTCAGCGGGCTCGAAACGATTGCGTCTACCTGGACGTCCAAAGCGGCCAGCGCACGCCCGATGTAGCCACATTGCGCAATGCCTTCGGGGTCCAGAGCACGCTTCTCGTCTTTTTTCGGATTGACAACGTGCTCGCCAGCGCTGGCATGACGCAAGAAATAAACAATCATTGCGGACTATCGTTCCTTTCCGGCGAGTACTGCACGCCTTCCGGTCGCGGCCGGCTGGGGCAGCGTCGCCGGCTGCTTGCCCTCTGCCAGGCCAATCAGGAAATCCTGCGCGCTGAACGCGGCCGCACCCACGGGTGGCTTGGTTTTTTGTTTCCCGCTCGAAGATTGCCAGGCACGAATGTAGGTGGCATCGCGAAGCAACAGACGCGCCTTGAGATTGTCGGCCAGATACGCGTCGAGAATTTCGTGGCGAACGCGCTCCCGCAGGAGTTCGTCGCGCAGAGGCGCCAGCACTTCGACGCGCTCGTAGAGGTTGCGCGGCATCCAGTCGGCGCTTCCCAGGTAAATTTCTTCCTGGCCGCCGTTGGCGAAATAGAAAATGCGGCTGTGCTCAAGGAACCGCCCCACGACGCTGCGCACCCGAATCCGCTCGCTCACTCCCCGCACACCGGGGCGCAGAGCGCAGATGCCGCGCACGATCAAATCGATCTCCACGCCCGCCTGCGAGGCGCGGTACAGGGCCTGCACCACACTCTTATCAAGCAGCGCATTCATCTTAGCAATGATGCGGGCTTCCCTGCCCTGCCGGGCGTGTTCGGCTTCGCGATCGATCAACGCAATTGACTTCTCCGCCAGATCGAGCGGAGCTACCAGCAGCGGCTCGTAACCCGGATTTTCAGCATACGCGGTGAGAAAACTGAACACATCATGAACTGCGCGAGTGACTTCCGGATCTGCCGTGAACAAACTGAGATCGGTATAGAGGCGAGCCGTGGTCGCGTTGTAATTTCCCGTGCCAATGTGGGCGTAGCTGCGGATGCCGCCGTCCGGATCGCGGCGGACCAGTAACGACAGCTTGCAGTGAGTCTTCAGCCCGACCAGGCCGTGAAAAACCTGCACTCCGGCATCTTCCATGTCGCGCGCCCAGCGAATGTTGTGGGCCTCGTCGAAACGCGCCTTCAACTCTACGACGGCGGTTACTTCCTTTTTCGACGCGGCATCAATCAGTGAAGGCACGATCAGGGAATGCTCATTGGTGCGATAGAGCGTCTGTTTGATGGAGAGCACGCGATCGTCTTCCGCCGCGGACTCGATGAAAGAGACCACCGCGTCATAGGAGTCGTAGGGATGGTGGAGCAGAATATCGTGACGGCGCAATTCCTCGAACAGATCTTTAGATTTGTCAGTAAGGCGCAGTTCGCGCGGGGAAAACGGACGATACTTAAGGTCGGGCCGATCGACTTGCTCATACACATTGAACAGCCGCGAAAGGTTCACCGGTCCATTCACGGGGAAGACCTGCCAAGGGTCGAGCTCAAACACGGTTCGCAGGCGATCGATGATTTCGGGATCGGCGTCGGCCTCGATCTCCATACGGACCGCGTCCCCCTTGCGCCGATTGTGCAATTCGGTGCGCACCGATTCCAAAAGGCTGCGGGCTTCTTCCTCCTGCAGATAAAGATTGCTGTTGCGGGTTACGCGAAAGGGCGCGGAGGAGACGATGTCATAGCCGTGGTACATGTTCACGGCGTGGTGCGCGACCAGATCGGCGAGAAAAATGAAATCGACGGTGTCTTCCGAAGGCAACCGCACCAGCCGGGGCAGCGCCCGGGGAACGGCTACTACGCCGGTATAAGTAAGGGCCGAGCGGCGCCGACGCCGCAGCAGAAAGCCCAGGCAAAGTGCTTTGTTGATGACCCGAGGGAAGGGGTGCGAAGGGTCGACCGTCACCGGCGTCAATAAGGGGTCGAGTTCCTTCTCGCAGTATTCCTCGACGAAGCGTAAGGCAGCCGCATCCAGTTCCGGCAGGGCTAAGACTCGAATGCCACTGGCGGCCAAGGCCGGACGCAGCCGCGCGTTCCAGGAGTCATACTGGTCATCGACAAAGTCGTGACAAAGCTTTGCAAGGAGCTCGCGCTTCTGCACCAGAGTTACGCCATCGGGGCCGGCTTCGTTGTAGCCGTCTTCAATCTGTTGCACCATGGCGGCCACGCGAATCTCGAAGAATTCATCGAGATTGCTGGCTGAAATAGCCAGGAACTTGACCCGCTCGAGCAAGGGGTTATTTTCGTCGTCAGCCTCTTCGAGCACACGACGGTTAAACGCGAGCCAGGAGGTGTCTCGATTGAGGAAATACTGGGGATTTTCGAGTGAAATGCGAGCCATGCGGGCGCGCCGTTACTGCATGTTCTCTGGTTTTCGCTATCCCGCTTCCGGGGCCAGCGGTTGCCAGTGACCGCTTAGTATAAAGCATCCTCAGGGAACACGTTGGGCGACGGCGTATCGCCGGAATAAGAACGGCGTCCGCTTCTAAGAGCCGGACGCCGGCATTTCACCCAAAACTCTTGCACGTTTTCGTCTACCCATCAACGGACTTGTTTGATGGCTTCCTTCACTTTGTCAGCCACGTTTTCCGGAAGGGGCGCGTAGGCGAGAGCAGAGGTCATTTTCTGACCATCCGTGTCCATCCAATTTAGGAAGTCAGAAAGAATCTTTCCTTTCGCCGCGTCCTTCGACTGTACCGGGATCAGCAACCAGGTAAAGCTTGCGATCGGGTACGCATCCTTGCCCGGCGCGTTGGTGATGGAGACGCGAAAATCCGCAGGCATCTTCGGAGCGGACGCCGCCGCCGCCGTAACGCTGTCCAGCGACCCCTTCACGAAGTTGCCGGCCGAGTTTTGCACACTGCCATAAGCAATATTGTTTTGCAGAGCGTAAATCAGTTCGACGTAGCCGAAGGCTCCCTGCATCTGGCGAACATATCCCGACACGCCCTCGTTGCCCTTGCCCCCCAGCCCCAGGGGCCATTTCACAGAGGCACCGCTGCCAACGCGGCTCTTCCACTCGGGGCTGACCTTAGAGAGATAATCAGTCCAGATGAAAGTAGTGCCGCTGCCTTCGGAGCGGTGAATGACGATGATGTCCTTGTCCGGAAATGTCACCCCAGGGTTGGCGGCTGCAATGGCCTTATCGTTCCACTTCGTGACCTGGCCGAGGAAGATTCCAGCCAGCACCTGCGGCGTGAATTTCAACTCCGCGGTTACTCCAGGAACGTTGTAGACCGGAACCACCGCGCCCAATACCGTTGGAATGTTCAGGATTTTGAACTTAGCCGCTTTGAGTTGTTCGTCGGTCATGGGCATGTCGCTGGCCCCAAAATCAACCGTGCCTTCGGTGACCTGGCGGATTCCGCCCCCGCTGCCGATCGACTGATAATTGATCTCAATATCGGAGTGCAGTTTGTGGTAATCGCTAAACCACTTGGAGTACATGGGATATGGGAAAGTGGCGCCCGCTCCGTTGAGTTTGGTTTGTGCCACGGCGGCTAATGGCAAAAGAACAGACAACCAAAACAGAATGACCTTCCGCACAATCATAAAATTCCCCCTGAAATTTGTAGATACTCCTCTTCTAGCGGCGGAATGTTACAAGACTGTTACAACGCGGTGAATTTGTGGTGAATGGGCGGGGCGCGCCGAATCTGACCGCGATCAAGCGCGAGCCTACATTTTTCCCGGCTTGTTCTTAGGGGGCTACGGTTTAGCTTGCAAGCGGCTGATTTCACGGGCGAAAAGCGGGTTGCCGGGAAATTGGGCGCGCAGCCCAACGAGCAATTGGATGGCTCGGGGCCTGTCGCGGCTGCGCACATAGGCGATGGCCAGCAGCATTCGCGCGAAAGGTGCGAGGTAATGCCCGTACTCCGCCGTAAGCTGCAAATCGGCGATGCCGGCCTGGCGGTCGCCCGCGACTCCGCCCAGTGCGAGCAGCCAGCGCAGCGGGGGAGACAAGCTGCCGATCACGTATTTGCTGAACCCAGTGGCCAGGAATCCGTCGTAGCAATCATGGCAAACCGCAAGCAGTTGAGCGGCCCAGGCTGAAGCTTCTTTCGTGTAGTGGAGCGAAGCCAGGTTGCGCTTTTCAATCAGTGCCGCGTAGTCAGCCTGCAATCCATAAGACAGCGTCATGGCGAACAAGGCGTCGCGATCGTTAGGGTCCTTGGCAAGTTGCGAGCGCGCGAGATCCTCGGCCCGGGCGAGGGCTGCCTGAAAGCGGGCGCGCATGGCCGAATCGGCCGTCGGCCTGGTCCGCGAAGTGAAATTTTCATTATTCGCGTAAAACTGGGCTTCAAGGACTCCCAGCCGGTTGAACTCGGCGAACAAGATGCCGGCCGCTTCGCTGACCGGGCCGACAGGATTCCCGGGATGATTCGCTTCCCACATCGAGAAATCCTTTTGTGCACCAGCAAAATCCAAGTTGTAGAGGCCCGCAAACCCGCGATCGAGGGCCGAAGTGGCAGTCAGGTTCGGAGACGGGTCTGCCGCGACGCAGCTCCCTGCCAGACTCAGGCACAGGACTGCTACCATCGGAATAGCTCGTCGATATGGAAAGCCGGCGATAGCTGACATGAGCGTGAGGTCGAGGCGGTCGCGTTACGTTCCTCCAACCAAGCGATTCTTTCCGTCCCTCACTATTAAGATGCCATTCGCCGAAACCGGATTAGCGGTTCGCAGTCAATTTTTTGTAAATTCGTATTTTTGTAAATCGTGGGAATGTTTGCCACAATGCGAAGTTCGCGAAGGACGAAAAGGTTATGAATGACGCGCGTATAGAATATGCTCCCGGTTGGCCGGGCATCCCCCCCCGCTGGACTTCAAGCGCCAAGACCGGAGTTGGCACTGCGCTCAACCAGCACAGCCGCGTATGGTTCACGCTGAGCCACGGAATTCTCAACGAAATCTATTTTCCGCGCGTGGACCAAGCTTGTACGCGCGATATGGGATTCCTGGTCACCGACGGCAGCGCGTTCTTTTCTGAAGAGAAGCGCAACTGCACATTTGAGAATCGCCCTTTCGAGCCCGGGGTTCCGGCATACGAACTGATCAATACCTGCAACAGCGGACGCTACAGGATCCTTAAGGAGGTGCTCACCGATCCTTACCGCAACGTAGTGCTGCAAAAAGTGCACTTTGAGCCGCTACAAGGGCGACTTTCCGATTATCACCTCTACGCGCTGCTCTCGCCGCACCTGGCCAACTTCGGCAACGGCAACACCGGCTGGGTGGGGGACTACAAAGGTGTTCCCATGTTTTACGCGGAACATGGGGACGCAGCTCTGGCGATGGCCTGCTCGGCGCCGTGGAAGAAAATGTCAGTGGGTTTCGTGGGGGTGTCTGACGGCTGGCAGGACGTGTCGCAGCATTTTCAGATGCAGTGGGAATACACCCGAGCGGAAAACGGGAACATCGCCTGCATTGCCGAAATTGATCTTGCGGCGAATCACGGAGAATTCCTGTTGGCTCTCGGTTTCGGTGGAATATGGAGCGAAGCCGGCCAGCAAGCGCGTTCCAGCCTGTTCGAGGATTATGCCGACTTGCGGCAGCATTACGTGGTCCATTGGAGAAACTGGCAGAACACGCTTCTCAAGCTCGATGACCAGGCGCCGCACGATCTCTATCGTGCCTCCACCGCGGTTCTGCGCACCCATGAGTCCAAGGATTTTCTGGGTGGCATTATTGCCAGCCTCTCCATTCCATGGGGATTCAACAAAGGCGACGAAGACCTTGGCGGTTATCACCTGGTGTGGCCACGCGATTTAGTGGAAACCGCGGGCGCACTCGTCGCCGCCGGAGCAGTCGGCGACGCCGCCAGAGTCCTTCGTTATCTCGAGGTCACGCAGGAGGCGGCGGGTAATTGGGCACAAAATCTCTGGCTCGATGGACGCCCCTATTGGGGCGGCGTACAGATGGACGAAACGGCATTCCCCATTCTGTTGCTCGATCTGCTGCGTCGCGAAGCTCCGCAGACCCTCGGCGACCTGCAACGCTGGTGGCCCATGGTGCGCGCCGCTGCCGGCTTCATCCTCCGCAACGGGCCCGTCACCCAGCAAGACCGCTGGGAAGAAGACGCGGGTTATTCGCCGTTCACTCTGGCGGCGGAAATTTCGGCTCTGCTGGCCGCCGCCGATATCGCCGATCTCACCAGCCACGGCGATGCAGCCTCGATCATGCGGGATGCCGCCGATGCATGGAACGACAACATCGAGCGCTGGGTTTATGCCAGCGGCGGCGATTTGGCTGAACAACTTGGTGTGGAGGGTTACTACGTCCGCATCGCGCCACCGGAGACTGACGGCGCAGCATCTCCCACGCAAGGTTTCGTGCCGATCAAGAACCGCCCTCCCGGAGAAAGCGGGGAACGCGCATCGCACATCATCAGCCCAGATGCGCTGGCGCTGGTACGCTTCGGCCTGCGCACTCCCGATGATCCCCGCATACTGAACACCATACGTGCGATCGATGCGCTGCTGGCGGTTGAGCTGCCGCAAGGTCCCTGTTGGTACCGTTACAACGGGGACGGCTACGGAGAACACAAAGACGGCTCACCGTTTGACGGCACCGGCATCGGCCGTCCCTGGCCTCTTCTCGCCGGCGAGCGCGGTCACTATGCGCTAGCCGCCGGGCATCCCGACGAAGCGAAGGCTCTGCTCACGGTGATTGAGAACTCCACCATTGGCCAGAGCCGGTCGCTGCCGGAGCAGGTTTGGGACGCGGCGGATATTCCAGCTCTCGAACTTTTCCGCGGCAAGCCATCGGGTTCCGCGTGTCCGCTGGTCTGGGCTCATTCCGAGTACATAAAACTGTTGCGTTCAATCCGCGATGGCAAAATTTTCGACCAGCCACCACAGACAGTACAACGGTATCTGGTCGAGAAGCCTGCGCGGAAAATTTTTGGTTGGAGGATGAATAACAAAACCCATACCGTCCCGCGCAGCAAGACGTTGCGGATCGTGCTGGTTTCCCCCGCGACGGTACACTGGAGCCTGGATCATTGGGCCACCTCGCACGACACACCGACGCGCGATTCCGGGCTGGGCATCTACACGTTAGATCTGCCGACCGCCTCGCTGCCGGGGGGCAGTGAAGTTGTCTTCACTTTCCTATGGACGAATGAAAGTCGATGGGAGGGCAAGGATTACACGGTGACTGTGCAGTGAGCCGGGATGCCTTAGCGGATTGGCGCGGTGAACGAACTCACGGTTCCGGCGGGCTCGAGTAAAGCAACTCCACCACGGTGCAATCGTCGCTGAGTGGATTTCCCGCGCAGAAGGCGGAGACGGCAGAAAAAATTCCCTCTAATGTGGGCGTCTTGGCCGCGGCCGCTTCCAACCGGAAATCCTCAAAGAAATCGCCCATGGCATTCTCGGCTTCGGTCACGCCATCAGTGACCAGGAGGAAGCGGTCGCCGGAACTCAGCTGACAGCGGGCGCTCTCAAACGTGGCATCGGCCAGCAAACCCACAGGAACGTTGCCATGCGGGGGACGCATGACTTCTCCGGCGCACACCAGCAAAGGCGGCACATGGCCGCAGTTAACGTATTCCAGATCGCCATCGCGCCGCAGACGCGCCATGAGCAGCGTCGCGTATTTTTCGCCTACCAGCTTTTCCGTGAAGAAGCGATTCACGGAATTCACGATTTCCAGCAGCGCGCCGCCGGAAATGAGTTGCGAATAGATCATTCCCTGCAAAGTGGAGGCCAAGAGGGCCGCGGAAACGCCCTTGCCGCTGACGTCGGCCAACACAACGGCCAGGCCCTCTTTAGTATTGACTGCGTCAAAAAAATCGCCGCCGATTTCTTTGCAAGAAAGGTTCTTGCCACGCAGCTTGGCGAAAGGCACCTCGGGAATTTTCACCTGCATCAGCCGCTGCTGGATCGAGGCCGCAATGCTCAGTTCCTGCTGATAGCGGCGAGACTCTTCTTCGGCCTGCACCAGGCGGGCATTCTCGATCAGTGACGCGGCTTCTGTCGCGATCACGTGCAGAATGTCGTGGCCAATGCCGATAATGTCGCGCGAGGCAAAGCGCGAATCAACGTAGAGCACCCCCATCACTTCCACGGCAGTCTGCGCCGGCACCGGAGTTTGCTCCACGCGCGAGGACTGGACCTGCATTTTGCGCAACGGGATACAAACCACGGTGCGCAAATCGTAGGCCACAATGCTCTGCCGTCCGGAGAGATCGATCGACTTGCTGGTATCGGTGAGCAGGAATTCCGAATTCGACTTCATCGACTCTTCGAGAATCGAGTGTGAAATGGTCGTGTCGTCCAGCAGCGGATCGCCTTTGAGGTTGCGGCCCGCAACCAGCCGCAGTTTGCCTTCCTCATCTTTCAGGAACACGTAACCGCGCTCCGCCCGCGTCAAACGCAGGGTGACGTCGAGCATGGTCATCAGAATTTCGTCGAGCACGCCGGCGGTGTTGAGTTTGCGTGCGGCTTCAAGAAAGAGGCGCACTTTTTCGAGATCGGTGGCTTCCCCCTGAGAGATTTGAATGCCGGAAATCTGGCTCAGGAATTCGCGGGCCGTGTTGGAAGTGTTTTGGGCCGGATTGAAAATAATGTAGGCGGAGTCGCGCGCGCCAAATTCCAGCCGATCGTTGCGTTCCAGTTTCTGGCGCTGGATGCGCTCTCCGTTGACGAACGTACCGTGCTTGCTCCCCTGGTCAATGAGGAAGAAGTTGTCGCCTTCCAGCACAATCTGGGCGTGGTCGCGGGAAACGCGCGGGTCGGCAATGACGAGATCCTTATCAACCTTACGCCCCACGCTAAACGGCGTCCGGTTAAGCACGATGCTTTTCTGATCGTTGCCTTGGACAAACACCAGGGCCGGGAACACACCGGAACCAGAACTGTGGTGACTGATGGCACTGAGGGTCATGAAATGTCAGATCGCCGGGCGCATCCGGCTTTTCGCGCTCGCCAGAAGTCGCGTCGTACGAGATCGCGTTCGCACGAAATCGGTTCCTACGAATCTAAAGAGGGCTGCGCTAGCCTCGCCTGAACAGACTACCTTGTCGGCTCCTGCGCTCGCAAGACACTTTGCGGATGCCGCGCGGCCAGCATGGTGAGCGCGAAGATGAGAACGGGCAATGCGAAGGTGGCGTAGAACGGGGCTTTCCACCCACTGAGGGCCGCGCCGTGAGACAGGAACCAGACGGCGCTCAGAGCCAGGCTGGCGATCCACTGCCACGCCAGCGCCAGGCCAGCCGCCCAGAAGGCGAGGCTCGCGTTCCGGGCCGCCGTGACGGAGGCAAACTGACTTTTCGCCAGGAATAAAATCGCAGGCAGCAGCAGAACCTGATTGTAGGGTGCGTACATGGGAACCACGAGCACCGTCAGACTCCCAACCACCGCGAGCGCGCCCACGAACGCGGCGGAATCCGCGGGTTCGCGCCGCAGCTTCCACAGCAGGAGAGCGCTTCCCAGGCACGCGGCCGCAGCCAGAATCTGCCCGCCATGACTGCCCAGAAACCAATTCACCAGCTGATCGAGAACCGATTCGTTATTCGTGTATTGATGGTATTGGCGGATCGCTTCGAGAAACATCCGAATCCAGCCTGGGAGCACCCGTTCGGCCGAGATCAAGAGAGCGCCCATGAGGACGGAGAAACCGAAGACCACTCGGCGGCGCGCTTTCCAGTCGCTCACCGCCCAGCCGAGCAACCAGAGCACCATCGGCCACGCCAACTGCGGCTTGATGGTGGCCAGCGCCAGGATCGCGCCGCCGCAAAATAGGTACCCACCAGCCACGCAGGCCGCCGAGCCAGCAAGCAACCCCGCCACCAGCAAACTCAACTGCTGCAGCTTGATTCCCTGCACGGCGGGAACGCTGCCCAGCAAAAGCGCGATGGTGATGGCGATGCCAACTGGCGGCAACCGCCAACCCAGCGCGCGCAGCCAGAGAGGCACTGTCGCAGCGGTGAGAGCAATCAGCAGCCAATAAAAGAAAACCTGCACACCGTGAAAGGAGAACCCAATCAGCGGCGCTAACAGAAACACGACATAGACCGGATACGCGAAACCCTGCCGATCTTTGGGATCGCCAGGCCGTGAAGGATCCAAGACGCGGCCGTAGTATCCTTTCTGGATTTCGAGCGCCACTTCGTCGCTGTAAGGATTGCGCTGATGCAGCAGCAATTCACGCGCCCCCAGCCACCGCGGATAAAGGTCCGAGAGATTTCCCCGCGGGCGGTCATGGGCGGTTGCTTCGGCGACTTGATGGCCGACCAGAATCCGGTCGACGTAAAACCACATGCTGGTGGCTGCTAGCAGCGCCAGGACGAGCCACAAAGCGAGTTGCCAACGTTTCTGCAAGTGAGTGGCGCGCTGTTTTCTCGAAGCTCACTTAACGGAGTCGGAACGACGGAACGAAAGCGCACTCTATGTTACAACTTGATCGGCCATAAACCCCTTCCATGCGATGGCGCATCGCAGTCTCGGCGACGATTGGGCTGGCCAGCGGAGTTTTCTGCTGGTTCCTCATGGTGCACTTCCAGCAAGACGCTGCTGACTTCCGCTGGGCATTGCGCCTGGCGCGGTCGATTCTGGCGCGCCAGAATCCGTATAACACGCCGCTCGAGCAGTATCCGCTCCCGGCGGCGTTCTTTGCCCTGCCCTTTCTGCGTCTCGCGCCCGAAGTTGCGGCCGGACTTTTCTGGGGCTTCAGCTCCGCCCTGCTGGCCTTCGGGCTGACGCGGAATGGCTACGGACGGCTGCGCATTTTCCTGGCCTATCCCTTCTGGGCAGGAATTCTTACCGTGCAGTGGTCGCCGATCATCGCGGCCAGCGCATTCTTCCCGCTGCTTCTACCGGTGACCATGGCCAAACCGCAGATCGGCCTGCCGGTTTTCCTCACGCATCTGAGCCGACGCGGAGTGATGGCTTGCGCTTTGCTTCTCGCCGCAACTTTCGCGGTGATGCCGGACTGGCCTGTCCTCTGGCTACGGCAAACCGCCAATTACGAATTCTTTGTTCCACTGCTGGTTCTCCCGGGGCCACTATTGCTGCTGGCGTTATTGCGATACCGCGATCGCGACGCGTGGCTCCTTTTTCTTGCTGCGTTGATGCCACAGCGCTGGTTCTTCGACGCTTTTATCCTCTGGCTGATCCCGAAATCGCGTCGCGAGATTACCTGGACGGTCTTCTTCAGCTGGGGCGCTGGCATCTGGCGCTGGTATCACTTTCATTACACTTCGACCCAGGTTGGCCGATGGGTAGTGATCTTTCTATATCTCCCCATGCTGATCGTCGTTTTATTACGTCGAAGGGAAGAACCGCAACCAGATCCTGTCAGCCCGCGACTGAGCCAGCCATAGGAATGTCCCGCGCCGTACCGCTCGAACCGGCAACCCACCCGGCTTCCCGGCTGATCTGCCACATCGACCACAGCAGAGGGATCGCCATGAGGTTAATGTTGCCGTTTTCCAGCCACAGCACGATCCACAGCGGACTGATGAGAAGAGGCAAGGCCGGAATCAACAAAGCTGCTTTCCGGCCAGGAGAATCCCCCAGGTTCGCCCAGCCATAATCGGCCAACAAGACCAGCGGTAAAAGCAGAAGGCAGAGATCATGCGCGTTAGTATGCCAACTGGTCAGGACTGCAGCCACAAGGGCCAGCGAAAATGCCACGTCCAGATGACCTCGCGCGGCCAGCCTTCCCTTGATTGCAGCGAAGCCCAGCAACGCGGCAGACGCCAACAGGACGAAACCGCTCAAAGCCGCTGGCACCGAAGCGGCGGCTGCCATGAACGACCATCCCTCCAGAAGCCCGCGCAAGCTGGGCATCAGTTGCGGCGGAACACCTCCCAGGCTCGGGGCCTTTGCGATTTGCAAAACATATTTGGGATAGGCGACCATCCCTTCCCATCCCACCAGGCCGACCGAAAGAAGCGCCCATACGCAGGCGACTACAGCGAACCCCAACGCTGCGCGCTTGCGCTTCCACAGCGCGATGAGCAAAATCAGCGGGAGGACAAATTGAAACTTGAACAGAGCCAGGCCGAACCATCCGCCGGCAAGAAAATCAGAATCCCGTTTCAGCGCGCTGAACCCGAGAGCATAAAGCAGCAGCAAGAGAATCGAATCCTGGCCTTGTAACAAGCAAAGAAAAACCGGGAAGAATGCCAGAAAGCCGAGAACAAATTCCCAAGGCGGAATTGGGCGCAGCGCGGTCAAGTGCCGCCGCAGCAGCACCGCCACGGCAAACAGCGCCATAAGGTTCAACACGTCCCACGCCACAAACGCCTGCCGGTAGGCCAGCAGCGTCAGGGGCAGGAAAACTAGGGCCTCGAGCGGCGGGTGGATGTAAGGCAGCGGACCGCGCCTCGACTCAATCAGGCCGCCAGTGAATTCTTGCTGCACTCGATATTGAATGTGTGGGTCGTAGAGCTGATGCCGCATGCCTTCGCGAAGGATGGTGCCGGCGGTGTAGAAAACGGTGAAATCCGGGTAGCCGCGCAGGATGCGTTCCCGCAGGTTGACGAAAAACAGCAGGTGCAGGCACAACATCCCTACCACAAAAATTCGGATCAGGCGCCGGCGTACTCCCGGTTTTCTTCCGGGCAAAGACACAGGCGGTGTTTGCTCAGGGGACACGGTGCAACGCGATTGTATCCTGTGCGCTCGTTCCCCGCTATGATGGTGCCGCATGAATAAAATCCACACGCGAGGATGGCTGACGACCAGGCGCGTATTCCTTGCCGTTGTTTTCCTGGGCATCGTCGCCCTGTCCGCCCGCGATGTTTCCGATCCCGATGTGTGGTGGCATCTTAAAACTGGCCAGCTGATCGCCCAGACCAGAACCGTTCCCCGCGTTGACCCCTTTTCTTTTACCCGCGCTCGATATCCCTGGGTGGCCCATGAATGGCTCACCGAGCTTTTTATGTATGGAATTTATCGCGTTACCGGATGGGGTGGCTTGATCGTCGTGTTTGCAGTGATGGTGAGCGCGGCGTTCTTCTTGGTGTATTTGCGCTCCGCGCCAGGTCGTTACTTCTCCGGGGTGATGGTGCTTTTAGGTGCGTGGGCCACGGCTCCACTCTGGGGAGTGCGCCCGCAAATGCTTTCGCTGCTGCTCACCAGTTTGTGGCTGCTGATTCTTGAGCGCTCTGAGTTCAATCGCGTCCTGCTGTGGTGGACGCTGCCGCTGACCGTCGTGTGGGTCAACCTTCATGCTGGCTTCGCGCTGGGGCTGGCGCTGCTTTTACTCTTTCTAGCGGGGGAATCTCTGGAACAGTTCGCGACTTCCGTGCAGCCCAACTATGCACGCCTGCGCGCCCTGGCCATCACATTTGCCTTTGACCTGCTTCTGGTCCTGCTGAATCCGAATAGCTCCAAGATGTACTTGTATCCCGTAGAAACTCTGCGCTCGCAAGCCGTCCAGAACTACATTGCGGAGTGGGCCTCGCCCAACTTTCACCACGCCGAATACCTTCCCTTCCTGGTGCTTCTACTCGCGGCGACGGCCTGCTTGGCTTGGTCCCGATCGCGCGTAAGACCTCGCGACATGCTCTTGTTGTTTGTGGGTACGTTAGCGGCGCTATCGGCGATTCGAATGATTCCATTGTTTGTACTGATCGCCGTGCCGATCCTCACTCGGGTTGAGCTTAGGGTTGGCTCCGGTCGTTCTGGCTCAAGAGTCCTTGGCTCGAGTCGTTTTGGTGCAGGTCTGGCTCGCGGCACTCAGGCTGGCCACTTGTGGCTTGTTCCCGCGCCGTTCGCTGATGTTCTGAACGCGATCATTCTTATAGGGTTTGCGGGACTCGTGGGAGTTCAAGTTGACCGAGTGGTTCATCGCCAGCCTCAGGTCGAAGCCCGGAATTTTCCTTCTGGCGCGGTTGCCTATCTTCAGGCGCATCCCGCAGCCGGACCGCTGTTCAACCTCTACGATTGGGGAGGATACTTGATCTGGAAGCTCGACCCGCAGACCCCTGTTTTTATCGACGGCCGTGCCGATTTGTATGGTGATTCACAGATGCGGCAATTCAGCGACACCTACGATTTGAGGCGGGATTGGCAAAAACCCTTTCAAACGTTGAAGATCGGAACGGTTCTGGTGCGCGCGGATGCGCCACTGGCGGTAGCCCTCCAGCATGTGCCGGGTTGGGTGGTGCAATACTCTGATCCTCAGGCGGTGATTTTGGAGCGATCCGGCCACACTCGCGAGAATCTCGATAACTCTTTGTTAATCAACAGATTGCCAGGTTTCACGAGCCGGCGACCGGAGGAGCAAGCAGTTTCCTTGGTACCCAAGGGGTATGCAAGAAATTACTCTTTCCTGCTATTTTGCAGGGTATGATGGAGGCAGTCGAAGCGTTGAAATCACTCCCAACTTGAACACGCAACGGCTCTTGGACGGCGCCGCGGTCTTGGGTTTTTTCCCAGGCTGGACGTTCTGATTACGTCACATACGACAGGTGTGCGTTAAAAAAGTTGTCCTGCTCTATGATCGTTGTTCGCCGTTCTGTTGATCGTTCGTTTTTGGGAGGGGTTGTCGGGCCGAGGAGGTAAAGATATGCAACTGCTACGCAGATTATTGATGGAAGAGCAAGGTCAGGATATCGCAGAATATGCGGTGATGTTGGCGGTGATTCTGGTGATCGTGGTGGGGACGGTCCGGCTGATCGGATCTAATGCCAATAACGTCTTCTCGACAGTCGCCAGCAGCATCCAGTAGCCAACCGCCCGAACGCCAACGCGCGGACAGCATCGCATAGAATGGCCGTTGCAGTTTCGGAGGGAGCAGCATGAACCGCACACGCCTGTTGATGATTGGAGTTGTGGCTCTGGCACTGGGCATCGTCGCGGGTCTGGCTGCGTACAAGAAGTTGCAAGCGACCACAGCACCCGGAGAATCAGGAGTGCCGGTGGTGGTTGCCGCCGATGACATTCAGGTCGGCGCCAGGATTGAAGAGCACGACGTACGCATCGCCAACCTCCCGCCATCCACTCTTCCAGCCAACACTTATGATCGGCGGTCGAAGGTTTTGGGGCGCGGCGTAATCATCCCCATCGCCAAAGGTGAGTTCATTCTGCCCTCAAAGCTGGCAGCTGAAGAAGCTGGCGCCGGGTTGCCTTCGCTCATTCCGAATGGAATGCGGGCCGTCTCGGTACGTGTGAATGAGGTCGTATCGGTGGCGGGATTCGTCACGCCCGGCACCCGCGTGGACGTTCTGCTCACAGGGACGCCGCAAGGTGGCAACGACCAGGAAACCACGACTGTGCTGCAAAATGTGCGAGTCATCGCGGCCGGCCACACTCTGGAGCATAGCTCCACTGGCGAAGCGCAGAATGCTGCTGTAATCACGCTGCTGGTTTCGCCCGATGATGCCCAGCGATTGACTTTGGCCAGTTCTCAAGGCCACATCCAGCTGGCGTTGCGCAGCCCGCTCGACACCAAACAGGACGATTTCCCCTCTTCCAGCGCACGAGGCCTTTATAAGGGAGGCGCGCCCGCTCCTACACCGGTGAAGGCTACTCATTCGGTTGTAGTCAGAAAGCCGGCCCAGGGTGCTCCAGCTTCCGCGCCCGCGGTCATCGGCGTTGAAGTGATCGAAGGAGACAAGAAGCCGGTAGAAGTCACATTTCCAGAACAGGGTTCAGACCCGAAGGGTTCCGACACGAAATGAACGGCGCACTGCGAAACTCCGCATCGAGGACAAGAATCGACTCAATCTTTCTTCCACGGATGAAAAATACGCAAAGAAAAGTTCGGATCACGGTTTGGTTTGCGTCTACCCTGGTTTTGCTCCCGTTTCCCGTCTTCGCGGAATTGCAGCAGCAGGTTCAGCCCACCACCGATCCCACGCAGATGCCGCAGTCGACGACGAATCTGCCCCCGCAATCGGAACAGCCGCAAGGAGCGGCACCGCTCCGGGTGATGGTGGGAAAGTCGCTGCTCATCAACACGACCGAGCGCTTGAAGCGCATCTCGGTGACCGACCCATCCATCGCCTTCGCCCAGGTGATAACCCCGACCCAGATCCTGGTTCATGGCCATACTCCTGGAGAAGTTTCCCTGCTCATTTGGGATGATCTTGAGCGCTCCCGCAGCTTCGATCTGCGCGTAGACGTCGACGTCAGCGCCTGCGCGGAAGAAGAACACCGGGTGTTTCCCGACGAGCAGATTTCGGTTACCCCTTCACGATCGGCCATTGTTCTGTCGGGACATGTTTCGACTGAAGATGTTGCGAAGCGAGCCGGTGAACTGGCCTCGGCCTATTCTCCGAAAGTGATCAATGTGCTCACCTTCGGACCCGTGGGCGCTCAGGAAGTTCTGCTGCAGGTGAAGTTCGCTGAAGTCGACCGCTCTGCGATGGCCACCATGGGCGTGAACTTCATCTCCACGGGCGCGGCCAATACCGTGGGCAGTGCGACGACAGGTCAATTTGGCGGCGTGGGCACACAATCCGTAAGCCAGACGGTCGGCCAGGGAGGTCCTTTCTCCGCAACCTCTTCCATCAGCAACGTGTTGAATTTGTTTCTGTTCCGGCCGGACATTCATTTCGGAGCCGTCATTGAAGCGCTGGAGACCAAGAACCTGCTGCAAATTCTTTCCGAACCTAACTTGATCGCCGTGAATGGCAAGGAAGCCAGTTTCCTGGCAGGCGGCCAGTTTCCGTTTCCCATTGTGCAGCCGGGAGCAGGCTTTACGGCGGTCACGATTTCGTTCAAGGAATTCGGCGTTAAGCTGGTATTCACTCCGCTCATCATGCCGAACGGGAATATCCATCTGAAAGTTGCGCCGGAAGTGAGCACGCTCGACTTCACCAACGCGTTGACGATTTCCGGTTTTACGGTTCCCGCCCTGAGCACGCGCAAGGCGGAAACTGAATTTGAATTGCAGGACGGGCAGAGCTTCGTGATTGCCGGCCTGATGGACAATCGTGTGACCGATGTCTACAACAAGATTCCCGGCCTCGGCGATATCCCGATCCTGGGAGCGTTCTTTCGCAGCAAGAGTCTGCAGAAAAGCAATTCAGAGTTGATGGTTCTGTGTACGGTCCACCGGGTCTCCCCAAGCACCGAAACTCCACCGCTGCCTAAGGATCCGAAGCCGTTTATTGATAACAGCAAGTTTGATAAGCCACCGGGCAAGTGAGAGGTCGTCGGGCGATGTTTCGTTTCAGGGTCGAGTCAGGGTGGGGGAGAAGTAGCGGGGCATGGCAGAGCTTTCGGTCGTAATCGTAGCCGTAGATAACGAACAGCGCACGGTGCTACAGGTGCTGGTCGATGGCACCAGCGTGGCGCGCACGGTTCATACGTGTGCCAGTTTTCCCGTCGCAGTCTCAGACCCGGTCGTACGCCGCGTGCGCGCGGCGACTCCCGACGTAATCCTGGTTGACATTCCCGCCGACAATCCTGCGGTTGCGTTGCGCGCCATTGAGTTATTGCATCAGGAAATGGCGGACTCTGCGGTGTTCGCCATCGGAATCCTGAACCAGCCGCAAGTAATCGTGAACGCGATGCGCGCGGGCGCGCGAGAGTTCATTGAGCGCCCCACCACGACTACCGACTTGCTCGAAGCTTTTGTGCGCTTAACCGCGGCACAGCGCCGCACCCGGCAGGAAGGCCCCCGCGGGAAAGTATTTTCCGTGGTCAACGCCAAAGGTGGTAGCGGCGCGACTACCGTTGCTGTGAACCTGGCGCTGGCTCTGCAATCTGCCCATGGCCACACCGCGCTGGTTGACCTGGCTCCGCTCGGGCACGCGGCTCTTCACTTGAACCTGAAGCCCTTGTTCAATGTGGCCGACGCTACGCGGAACCTGCACCGCATGGACAGTTCCCTGCTGGAAAGTTTTATGACTCGGCATAGCGGCGGACTGCAATTGTTGGCCGGAACCAACATCCCGGCCACGGTAGATCCTTCCACGGCTGAGTTTGTGCGCCTGTTCGACATGATGGTTACCCACTACCGCTATGTGGTCGTCGATGCTTCGACCCGGTTCGACGCGGCCACGCGATTGATTGCCAATCTGTCGGAGAGAGTGCTGCTGGTAGCTTGCACCGACGTAGCATCGTTGTGGAGTGCGGCCCGCGTGCAACAATATCTTGGGGAATCCGTGAACCGCGAGCGCCTGGGCCTGGTGTTGAATCGGTTTCGCAAGGTTCCGGGCTTCAGTGAAGGGGACGCGGAAGCCGCAGCGGGCGTGAAGCTGCTATGGCGTGTTCCCAATCAATACTTCGCCGTCTCCACCGCCATTGACCGGGGAATGCCACTGATGGCGCAGGGCCACAGCGAAATTTCACGTTGTTTTACGGGCCTGGCTGAGGAGCTGACGCGTAACGATATTGACGTCAAACGCACGGCCTGGTCTTTGTTTAAATCGGTATAGGTTTGAGACGGTTATCGGTTTAATCAGTTAAGAGTTCATGTCGGTGTGAGGCGGTACAAGTTTCAGTCGGTATAGCGCTATGGCAAATCTGCAAACCTTCGAGCAATCGGCGTATCAGCAGGTTAAAGCGGACCTGCACCGCAAGATTCTCGACCGCCTCGACCTGGAAAAATTAGGCAAGACCTCCGGCGATTCCGCACGCGATGAAGTTCTCATCGTTATCCGCAATGCGGTGAACAGCGAAGTGGTTCCGCTCAGCTTCGCCGAGCGGGAACGCCTGTCGCGAGAGATTCTCGACGAAATTTTCGGCCTGGGGCCGCTCGAGCCCTTGCTCAAGGACCACAGCGTTTCCGATATCCTGGTGAACCGTTTTGACCGCGTCTACATTGAACGCGCGGGCAAGCTCGAACTCACGGTTCTGTCCTTCAAAGACAACACGCATCTGATGCAGATTATCGAGCGCATCGTGTCGCGCGTCGGCAGACGGGTCGATGAGTCTTCTCCGATGGTGGACGCCCGCCTGGCCGACGGTTCGCGGGTCAACGCCATCATTCCGCCGCTCGCCATTGACGGGCCTTGCCTTTCCATCCGGCGTTTCGGACGCGAGCCGGTCACCGCCCGGCAGATGATCGAGAACCACACCCTCACCGAGCCCATGCTGGAACTGCTCTCGGCTATGGTGAAGGGACGGCTGAACATCCTGGTTTCCGGCGGAACCGGCGCCGGCAAGACCACGTTGCTTAACGTGCTCTCGGGATATATCCCGAACTCGGACCGCATCGTGACCATCGAAGACGCGGCCGAACTCCAGCTGAAACAGGAACACGTGGTGCGCCTTGAAACGCGGCCGCCTAACATTGAAGGCAAAGGGGCGGTGCGCCAGCGGCAACTGGTGATCAACAGTTTGCGTATGCGCCCCGACCGCATCGTGGTCGGCGAGGTCCGTGGTGAGGAAGCCTTCGACATGTTGCAGGCGATGAACACCGGCCACGAAGGCTCGCTGACTACGGTGCACGCTAACGCGCCACGCGATGCCATGGCCCGCGTCGAGAACATGGTATCCATGGCCAATCTCAACATTCCCGAGCGCGCCGTGCGCTACCAGATCGCTTCGGCGGTGCATGCCGTGGTTCAGATCGCGCGCCTCTCCGACGGAACGCGCAAGGTCGTCACCATTTCCGAAATCACCGGAATGGATGGAGATTTTCTTGCCATGCAGGATATTTTCGTTTTCGAGCGCACTGGTCTCGATGAAAACGGGAAAGTTCGTGGCGCCTTCCGCGCCACTGGGACCCGGCCGCAGTTTGCCGAACGTCTGGCGAGCGCCGGCGCGCGGCTGCGGCCCGCGCTGTTCGAAACCAAAGTGGAAGTCTAGAGACAGAAATCTTGAAGCGCCGTAGAGCGCAACAATAGGCATAGCGGAAAGGAGGACGGAAAGTTCGACGGTATGCCGGTACTGATTGCATTGGCGGTATTCGTGGCGGTACTCCTGGGGGCTTTCGCCCTTTTCTCGCTCTTCGACCAGCGCAGCTCGCGCGCGCGCATTATTAAGGATCGTCTGGCGGCGGTGCAGAAGACGGGTGATCAGCCTCTGCCAGAAGAAGCGGTGTTGCTGCGCGACGAGCAACTCAGCCAGATTCCCGCCCTGGACAACCTCCTGCGGCGGTCCGAGCGAATTTCCGCGATCCAGGTGATGCTGGCGCAGGGAGACACTAACCTCCGCGCCGGAAATTTTATTGCCTTATGCGCCGGGACTGCGCTCGTGGCGGGCTTCGCCGCGCTGCTGTGGAGCGGAAAAGCCCCGGTAGCATGGGTAGCCATGCTGGTCGGTTTTCTGCTGCCGTACTCCTACGCGTCTTACCGGCGCACCAAGCGTTTTGAGAAATTTGAAGAACTTTTCCCCGAGGCCATCGACACTCTGGCTCGCGCGGTCCGCGCTGGTCACGCCTTCACCACCGCCATCGAGATGATCGCCAGCGAAGTCTCGGAGCCGGTTTGCGGAGAATTCCGCAAACTCTATGAAGAACAGAAGTTCGGCATGCCGGTGCGTGACGCACTGGTCAACCTGACCGAGCGCGTTCCTCTGGTCGATGTCAAATTCTTTGTCACTGCCGTGATGCTGCAGCGCGAAACCGGCGGTAACCTAGCCGAGATCCTCGATAATTTGTCGTACGTGATCCGGGAGCGTTTCAAGATCCAGCGCCAGGTGCGCGTCTATACCGCCCAGGGCCGGCTTACCATGGCCCTGCTGATGGGCATGCCGCCGGTGATCGTGGGCGTGATGCTGGCGATTGAGCCGGCGTTTATTCGCCCGCTGTTTTCCGATCCGATTGGGCACACCCTGCTGGTGGCGGGCATCACGTTGCAGACCATCGGGTATTTCGTGATCCGGAAGATCATCAAGATTCAGGTGTAGTGAAAACATGCTGCCTCTCATTCTCACCATCGTGGTTTCTGTGACCGTCGTGCTGGTGGTGTTTTTCTTCGGCGCGGCGGTGGTGACTCCCACGTCCATGCTTGGCGCCCGCCTACGCGCCCTGGGCGCTCGTCCTCAGCCGCAGACAAAAGCCGCCATGCGGGAACGCATCGAGCAGGCCCTCGACCCCCTCAGCAAAGCGATTCCACTTTCGCCCGCCGATGTTTCCCGAACGCGCGCCTGGCTGCTCCAGGCCGGGTACCGCGAATCCCGGCATGTGACGATGTATTTCGGGTCTCGCGTTCTGCTGGCCGCAGTAGGATTCGCAGCGGTGGCGCTGATCTCCGGGTTCGATAATCTGTTTCTGATTGCCGGCATCCCCGGCCTTGGATTTTTCATTCCCCGCTTCGCCTTGAAGCGCATGATCAAGAACCGCCAGCAGCGCATCCGATTAGGACTACCCGATGCTCTCGACCTCACCGTGATCTGCGTTGAGGCCGGGTTGGCTCTCGATCAGGCCATGATGCGGGTGGGCCAGGACTTGTACCACGCCCATCCTGACCTGAGCGATGAGTTTCACCTGGTCGACCTGGAGATGCGGGCCGGCAAGCCGCGGGCGGAGGCTCTTCGCAACCTGGTGGAGCGAACCGGCGTTGACGACATTCGCTCCCTGGTCGGGACGCTGATTCAAACTGACCGCTTTGGTACAAGCGTGGCCCAAGCGCTCCGCGTGCACTCGGACTCACTCCGCACCGAGCGCCGCCAGCGGGCCGAAGAACAAGCTGCCAAGACCACAATCAAGATGGTCCCCCCCCTCGTGCTGTTCGTTCTGCCCTCGATCATTTTTGTAACCATCGGACCAGCCGTCATCGATTTGATCCGGCAGCTTGGCCCGGTCTCCGGCGGGAAGTAGCACGGCAGAAACGAGACGGAAGTTTCCGGAGTTTTTCGGAAACAGGTTCCGACACAGGGTTCCGAAACATGGCATTTCTCTCCGCAAAAGGCCAGGCTTTCAATCAGACCCGCCACGTCTGCCTGGCGAGCGATCTTGTGCTGGCCAACACGCACTGGACGCGCTTGCGTGGCCTGCTCGGAACTTCTCCGAATGACTTTCGTAATGGCTGCGGCCTCTGGATTACCCCCTGCCACGGCGTTCATACTCTAGCTATGGGCTTTCCTATCGACGTTGCCTACCTCGACCACGACAACATCGTGATCCACATGGAGCGGGAGTTGAAGCCCTGGCGCTTCGCGCCCGTACGAATGCGGTCGGCATCTGTGCTGGAACTTCCGAGTCAGGCCCTGGCCCAGACGGGAACCGAGATGGGCGATAAAATTGAAATTACTCTCAAGAAAGGTTCAGGCGACCAGCGCGCGTGAGTGAGACGCTCCAACTCGAGGAAATCACCCAGTTTCACGACGCCCCGCGGTTGCTGGTGGAGTGGTCCTCGCCCTGGGAGGAGTTCGTCACCTCGATCCGCCCGGCTCTGGCGCGTTCCGACGCTCGATTGGCGGGCGAAGCACCGTTTGGACTGCAGCCGCTCCGCGGCCTGTTGGCGGTCTGTGCGGGAGAAGCGTTTCTAATTTTCCTGGCGATCATCGTTCCTCTAAAACTCGAGCAGCTTCATCCTTACATGGCGCCAAAGTTGACGGGCCATGACATCATCTATTATTCCGGCGACGAACTTCCTCGCACCGAAGACTTAGGAGGAACACACGCCGGGGGGTCGGGAAGCGCGGGAGGCACAGAAGCCCACCACCGCACGCAAACCATCAAAGTAGCTCGCGGCGGTTCGTTGGTTGAGAAGGTGATGGACGCTCCGCGGTTCAGGCTTCCTCCCTCGCCGGATGCAGTCGCCAACCTGCTGGCCATTCGCCCCGACGCCGGCCCGCCTCCAACGGAGGGTTTGCGTTCGTCGCGCGCCGTTCCCAATCTTCCCTCAAGCGTTATTGCGCCGGCGCCCAGCCTTGGCCATGATTTTTCGCGCACCGCCGTTTCGCTGGCGTCTGTCATTCCTCCGGCACCCAGCGTTTTCCGCGATCGAGTGCTCGTGGCCCCAGCACTAAACGCGAACGTGGTGGCGCCCGCACCTACGGTTTCCAGCGATCGAACGCGTGCCGCGCCGCAGATTGCTACCACCGTGATTCCTCCGACACCAGACGTTTCACGAGACCGAACCATGGTCGCACCCTCGTTGGATCCGCGCGTCGTTGCCCCCGCGCCGAGTCTCGACACTTCTGCAGACAAGGCTCGTTCTACCCCATCGCTCAATCCCAGCGTCGTCCCCCCGGCGCCGGCGGTCAGGCGCGACGTTTCACGATCTCGGGTACAGATGGCAAATGCCGCGGTGGTGCCGCCGCCAGTCTCAGCGCCGGAACGGGAGGGGGTACGTAATCCCAAGTTGACCATGCCGGCCCCATCCGTGGTAGCGCCGCCGCCTTCGGTCGACAGATCGCAGGATTTGCGCCACCTGGCCGGCGGCAGCGTGCCTGACCTCTCGAAAGGGGTCGTTCCTCCGCCCCCCGCGGCGGCGGCCAGCACGTCCTTCATGAGCTCACTGCTGGATCGAGTCTTCGGAACCACATCGGTTGTGGCCCCTCCCCCCAACGTCACCGGAGTCAGTTCATCCCGCGCTTCCGGCTCCCTGGCCGCAAATGTTGTTCCCCCGCCGCCTGTCGTGACCGGAAGTGAGGGCATTTCTTCAGGGTCGAAGCGGCCCGCTCTGGCAGCGAAAGTAGTTCCGCCGCCTCCATCGGCAACCACATTGGGCGGACGCCCTTCGCCGACGATGTCGACTGCCGCTCCCGTGGTGCCGCCACCTCCGTCGCTCGCGGCGGAGCGCGGAAACCCTAGACTTCTCGCGTCCGCTTCGATGGTCTCTGCGCCAACTCCGAGCATGGTCCCTCCGCCGCCTTCGCTCGGCAAGAGCGACGCGCTTGCCGGTTTGGGACGCAGCAGGAGCGGTCTTGGATTGGGAGCATCCATGGATGCTGGCTCAGTCGTCGCCCCGCCCCGCAACGCAGGCAGCGGCGTCGATTCCGGCGTAGTGGTGTCCAAGGATCCCGGCCCGAAAGTCGGGCTACCCGCCAATGCGAAACCCGGTTCGATCGCCATGTCGCCCGCCGGCGGCGACAAACCCGGCCTCGGCGGCACAGGCGGTGGTTCTGGCCTGGTGCGGGGTGACGGCCCTGGGAGCGCCATGAACGGCGCCGGCGCGGGCGGTGGCAAGACTGGAACAGGACACGGCTCCGATCCCGCGGCGAAAGCCGGAATTTCGCCCACTCCGGGTCCCGGCGGCGCAGGCAACGCCACGAGTGGAACTCCAGCGGTGCCCGGAGTTTCAGTGGCCGGCGGCAGCAGCATGGTCACGGTCGACTTCGGTTCCAACGTCGGCAGCGGCGATCCTAAGCTTCCCGGCCGCTCCTCGGCCCAGGGACAGCAGAGTTTGGGCGTCACTGTTCAAAGCACTGCCAGCTCAGGCGGAGCTTTCGATTTCTATCACCGCAAACCCGATGAAACGTCCCACGATGTCTACATTTTTGATACATCCGTCCCGGCCATCCTCCGGTATTTCAGCCCCGCTCCCGGTCGGGCATCGGGTAGCCTTGTGAATCCCGAACCCCTCCACACCGATTTGCCGGCTGGCCTGCCGCATTCGCGCCTG
>DATDGM010000055.1:0-28460 GCA_036522075.1 Candidatus Sulfotelmatobacter sp. | reverse complement strand
GAGTAACATTTCCCTTGCTTCGGCCTTTCCCTTCAACATGTCAGCGGACCTGCCCTTAGGCGGCCGGCTGCATCTCGACGGCCAGGCTGGCCCGGTCGACTCGGTTGACGCCGCCCTGACACCGCTGCAAGCCAAGGTTTCGGTGCAACAAATGGATCTATCGGCCTCGGGCTTCATCGATCCTGCCAGTGGCATTTCAGGAATTGCCGATTTCGACGGAACCCTATCCAGCGACGGACATGACGCTAAGACAATCGGTACGCTGAAGGCCAGTAAATTAAAGGTTTCGCCGAAGGGATCGCCCGCGGGTCAACCGGTTGAGGTCAAATACACGCTCCACCATGATTTGGTCAAACAAGTGGGAAAATTGACCCAGGGCGAAGTGGCCATGGGCAAGGCGGTCGCGCACTTGGTCGGCAGCTACGACGCGCACGAAAAAATCACCAGCGTGAACATGAAGATTTCTGGCCAAGGAATGCCCGTGGATGATCTGGAAGCGATGCTTCCGGCGTTGGGCGTGGTATTACCTCCCAGGGCAACCTTGAAGGGCGGTACGTTGGGCATCGACTTTACCATTACCGGGCCCGTCGACAAACTCGTTACTGTTGGCACCGTCAAGCTGGAAAACTCAGCCTTAGCCGGCTTCAGCGTCGGCTCGAAACTCTCGGCGGTGTCGTCGCTGTTCGGCAGCAAGGGCGGGAACAGCGGCGGCAGCAACAGCAACGACACGAACATCCAGAATTTCAGCTCTGATGTGCGCGTCACACCGGAGGGTACGCAGGTCAACAACCTCAACCTGACCGTCCCTTCGTATGGGGTGCTGACGGGCGCGGGCACGGTGAGTCCATCCAACGAGCTTGCCTTCAAAATGAGCGCCCAGTTGGGGTCGAGTGGTCCGAGCATTCCCTTCAACGTCGCCGGGACCACGGCCGACCCCAAGTTCACTCCCGACATGAAGGGAATGGCGACGGGTCTCTATAAAGACGCACTGGGAAAAGCTGTGTCCGGGCAGAGTAACCCGGTCAGCGGAATCACAGGACTGTTCAAAAAGAAAAATCAATGAAGGGGACTGCTTTCGGCTCACCGCGACTGCGGTAAGCCGCTGATGTTACTATTTAGAATTCCGTTCCGTCCTGGAGAACTCCCGGGCAGCCTTTACTTTATCCTGTGAATCGAAGGTAAGAGACCAGATCTGCGCATGTTGAAACCCAGTCTCCTGAAATCCAGTTTTCTGACAGCTACGCTTCTAAGGGTCAGGATCGTCATTCCTGTCCCCCGGCTCTCTGCCTTACTGTTTCTTGCTCTTCTGGCGTCTCCGCTTATGGCTTTCGGCCAGGACTTTACCATGACGGTCACGCAACCCAATCCTCCTGCAGTGGACCAGGGCCAGGACTCCCGCGCCTATATCGACCTTGGTAGCGTAAACGGATTTTCCGGCACCGTTTCTCTCAGTTGCGCCGTGACTCCAGTGGTAATGGACGGTCCGGTCTGTACGCCCCCGGCAACCGGCACCCCTCCACAGCAGCTTGCCATGTCAATCACGGTCGGGTCCACGACTCCCGCCGGTTTCTATACGCTCACCGTCAATGGGACAGGCCCAGCTCCAAGCACGCCGAAAACCACCACCATATCTTTGTCCGTGTTGGCGGTAACCTCCGCTTACACCCTGGCCGTGACGACATCGATTGTTCCGACCAGCGTACACGCGGGCTTCCCGGCGGTGGCGACCGTGACGGTAAGCGCGATCGGCAGCTACCAGGGAACTGTCACTCTTTCCTGCAGCACAATCACGCCTCTGGCGACGCCCGCCCCCTCGTGTTCGTTCAGCCCCCCGGCGGTCACAATCCCCACCGATAATGCGCAGTCAACCCTCACCATCACCACCACGGGAAATACCGCGCCTCCGCCACCAAGCTCGGCCGGGCTTCTCGTGGGTCCCAACGGAATTAACGGCCCATCGCCCCACCGACCCGCGTTAAACAGCACGTGGTTAGCCTTCTCGGCGCTGGGAATGCTTGCGATCGTACTCGGCACTACAGGGCGACGACGCCGGAAGCTATGTGGGCTCTCTCTCCTTTTCTTGACTGTGGCGAGTCTGCTGTTAATGCCAGCCTGCACTCCGCCGAATAATTCCAACACCGGCCAGAACGGAAGCACGCCTAAGAATACCTACGTCTTTACGCTGACGGGCGCGGATGTGAACGGAGTGGCGCCGGGCAATGAGGCTACCCCTCCGACCGTAAGTCTCATCGTCGACTAGCGAGGGCGGAAGCTATGGGTAGATTCCGGTCTCTCACGCTCTCCCGTGCGAGTTTTTACTGCCCGCGAAGACTGGCCGACCGTCTTTTCATTTTTGATTTCTGTCTTATCCTGCTCTGCGCCAGCCCGTCCCTCGCCAAGGACAAACCGAAGTTTCCCACCGTGGGTTGGGACGAACAACGTCCCGGCTGCACCTTTTCCCGTGGCGACGACGGCAAGTACCGTTACGGACTGTGGTCCGGCGACCTCGGCATTACCCTGGCGCTTGACGCTCAAGAACTGGAAAAGGTCCGGCGGCGGCACGAGCCATTTTTCGGCGCGTTGCTCGAAATACGTTATCGCGGCCAACGCTCCATCGACCTGAACCCGGAAGGCATTTCGCTGCAGTTCCTGAAACACTTCAAAGTGATTCAGCCAGCGCTCGACCCGGACGGGTTCGCCGAGAAAATCCAGAAGGATGCCGATACTCAGGATCACGAAACCGCGCGCGAAGTGGAAAAACATCCGGAACAAAAAGAAGCGAAAGAAGCCTACACGCGGGCGTTTCAGAAAGACGCGGCAGAGTTGCTGGAGTTCGTCACCAAAGATACTTTGCGGCCAGCGCACCTCGATCCCGGGAAAAACGCGGTCAGCGGGTGGGTATTGTTCAGCACTAGCAGCCGGTGGATCAGCGCCTGGAAAAAGCGGGAAGATTTCGTGTTGCGGATTCCGATCGAAGGAACGGTCTACGAGTTTCCCTTCCACCTTCCCCCGAAAAAAGGCGAATTCGTTCTGCGGCGCAGGGGGTAGACCGAGGTGCTCGTGTGGGGACAGCCGCCCTCGGCTGTCCGGTCGAGTGAAGCTCGACTCGCTTTTGTCACCCTCGGTAAACGCGGTCGGTAAACGCGATCGGAAAACGCGGTCGGCAAACGCGATCGGCGATCGCGGCTGCCCTTTTAAGAAGCGGCGCGCCGCGTCTCCCGCTCAATCTCGGCAACCCGGCGCATGAGGATGTCGCGCAGCGAAACCAATCCCTTCAGTTCCTTGCCCTCGACGATGGGCAAATGGCGGAATCCGAATTCGCGCATGATGAACAGACACTCCTCCACGCTCTCGTCAATGGGCACTGCGCGCGGGTTGGCGGTCATCACTTCCGCTACGGAGGTAGTTCCAGGAGTGCGACCAACCGCGACCACGCGGTTCATGATGTCGCGTTCGGAAAAAATGCCAGCCAGCTCTCCACCGCGCACCACGGGCAGAGCGCCCACGTTGTGCTCCATCATGTACCGCGCTGCTTCGAGCACACTACGTCCGGCATCGATCGAATAAACTCTGCGGTCTTTCACGATTTCACGGAGGGTGGTCATAGGTCACTCCTTGGGATCCGGGGAATTCAGCGCTTTGGCTCGGGCTCACAGCCCCAGCCATTCAGGTTGGGCACTACTCTATCATGAGCCGCGACCAGCAAACAGTCAGGAAAGAGGCCATCCGCGGTACTGTCCAGGCGGCCGTAAGCCCGTTAGCGGGCTGGTTTCGGTTTTCTCTGAGCCCGCGCAGCCGCTGGATCGGGAAAGGCTTCTCGGCGTCCTCCGCGGCTGTTTTCAGCGCCCTCAGCGTCTAAAAGTTTTTCGCGGCCAGGCAGCGCGCCGGTGAAAACCGAGTGGCGTCGTTTGACTGGCAACCCCATGCGGCAGGGCTTCACTCTCAAATTGAACGCTCCCCTTTACCGCCCGACCAATTCCTCGAGCGTGTCGAAAAATGCCGGATACGAGATCGCGGCAGATTCGGCGCCGTTAATTTCCGTCTCGCCTTCCGCGCGCAGCGCCGCGATGGCAAAAGCCATGGCGATGCGGTGATCGCCGCAGGCATCGATCTGGGCACCATGCAGCTTTTGCGCCCCTGCGATTCTCAAGCCATCTTCACGCTCTTCCACGTTCGCACCCATAAGCCGCAGGTTGCTGGCCATGGCGGCAATCCGGTCAGATTCCTTTACCCGCAACTCCTTGGCGTCGCGCACTTCTATTCCCTGCTCGGTGTAAGGGGCGATGGCCGCCAGCACCGGAATTTCATCGATCAGCGCTGCCGAGTCTGCGCCCGAAATCGCCGCGCCCTTCAGTCGGGCTCCTTCCACTTGCAGCGTGCCGACCAGCTCACCGTGAATCTCCTCGAGCTCCGTCACCGAAATCTTGAGGCCAATCTGCGTCAGGATGTCGAGCAACCGCGCCCGTGTGGGATTCATCAAAAGATTCGGAATCATCAGCTGCGACCCCGGAAACAAGGCAGCCGCACACAAAAAGAATGCCGCACTCGAGAGATCGCCGGGGACGCAAGCTTCGAGTCCCTTCAACCGCTGCCCGCCACGAATCTTCAATTCCTTCCCTTTCGACTCAAGCTGAGCTCCAAACGCGCGCAGCGCAACTTCGCCGTGATCACGTGTGCGCAGCGGCTCGACGACCCGCGTCTCCCCCTCGGCAAACAAACCCGCAAACAGAAGACACGATTTCACCTGCGCACTGGCCACGGGCATCGTGTAGTCGATCGCCTTCAAATTCCCGCCCGTCACGCCTAGCGGCGGCAGCCCGCCCTGCGATGCGATCTGCGCCCCCATCGCCGTCAACGGAGTAATCACGCGACCCATGGGCCGCCGCGAGAGGGACTCGTCGCCGACCATCTCGCTGGCAAACCTCTGCCCCGCCACAATGCCGCTCAGCATGCGCATGGTCGAACCAGAGTTGCCGCAATCCAGCGGCGCGCTCGGCGCAGACAACTCCGGCCCGCGCCCTTCGATCAAGATCGTGTTTTCGCCGCCTTCACTCTTCCGCTCCCACTTCACGCCCAGCGAGCGCATGCATCCCAGCGTGCTGGCACAGTCCGCCCCGGTGGAATAATTTTCGATCCGCGACGGCCCCTCGGCGATCCCCGCCAGCATGGCGTAGCGATGCGATATCGACTTGTCCCCCGGCAGCCGCACGCTGCCGCGCACATTGCGGCCCGGGCGCACAATCACCTCTGTCTCTATTTTCATCCTGAGATCAATATAAAGGATCGGAGCGGAAGCAGCGTGGAGGGATTCCGCGGACTGCTTTCAATTTCAGACTTGCGGCTTCAGCGTGTGATTTCAGATTTTTCATTTTAGATTTCAGATTGCAGATCCAAAGACCCAGCTTTGCTTATCAGACCAGTCCAAATCTGAAATCTAAATTCTGAAATCTCAAATCTCATCTGCAATTTACGCCAGAACCTTGGCCTCAGCCGCCGCTTGTTTGAGAATGTCGGCAGGGACTTCTTTCATGGCCACGTCGAACTCGAACATCGGCGTCTCCGTCCCGCGCCCCCAGCGCGCTACTTCCCAGTGCAGGCGAACGAACTTCAAATCCGGGTGCGCAGTCAGGTCGAGGAGCAGCGGAGACTCTCCGCAATAAAACTTTTGGGGAAACGCGACGACGGATTTCTGTCCCCACGTCGCGCCGTCGGCTGAACCGAAGATGCTGATGTCCAGCGATTCCTGCTCGATAATCCTGCAAATAGTCAGCGTCAGCAGAAAAACCCGATTCGTGGCGTCGCTCAAATCCACGGCGGGCCCGTCGCCCTTGCACGTAGCTACGATTTTGCCCTTCACTAGAGAAGTGTCAATCATGGCGCGAGAATTGTATCAAACCATCCACTCCATTCACTCCGACGGATGCGGCCCCGTAAACTCACTGCAGCACGGCTTTTGCGACGGTTTGAATTCCATCAACTCTACCCGCGTCAAATCCGGATCGTAGACGTTCAGCTGCCACTTCCCATCTTTACCCATCTGCGCTTTTTCATTGTCGTGCGGCTTCCAGCCATGCGACTCCAGCATCGCCTGCGCTTTCTTCATGTCGACCACGCCCAGCGAAATATGATTCATCACTCCCGTGGTTCGAAGATCAGGATGCTCCGGCTGATTCAGCATGTACTCCAGCCAATCCGTGCCGTCCGGAACCTGGATCGCGACCCAATCGGTCTGGTCGTCCTTCATGCCGCCGTGCCAGTACGGTCGAAAACCGAGCAGTTCCAGATAGAAATGGTCTTCCCCCGCCCGGTTGTGAACCAGAAAGCCGGCATGAATCACGTGCCGCGACACAGCCGTGGGCGGCGGCGTGATCTCCACCTTGTCGCGCTCCACAAATTCAATGCGATGTCCATCTGGATCAGTGACGAAACAACTCAGACTATGATCAGCCAAACCCTGCACTCCGGAAACCTTCACTCCATTGGCGGTCAAATAACGTCGCAGCGCGGCGATGTTCTCGGTGCGAAACGCCACATGATCCATCCGGTCCGTCGCCTTCGGATCGGGCGCCGGGCTGTAGCCAACCCACTGCGCCCCAACGGTATAACGCAGGGTCCCACCCGCCTCAACCGGCTCAGCAGCAGCCAGCCCCAGCACCCCGCCATAGAGTTTCTGCGCTCCATCGGGTGCGGTGGTGTAGAAAGCAACGTGATCGATGCCGAGAATGCGCGGCCTGGGAGTGTTCGCAGCTTGCGCTCCGGCACCTGCGGCCAGAAGTATCCAGGCCAGTAACCTGATGAGTCTTCTCATAATCGTTCGTAATCGGAAGCACGATTGTAGCGCGAGCCTTCGGCAAACTCTACCTCTCCAGCGTTTTTCTAGAGTCCCTCCAGAAACTCCCGCAACAGCTTGGTCGCTTCTTCCGGCTGTTCCCACGGCGAGTAGTGCCCAGCCTTGGCAATCACCCGCATCTGGCTGCCGGCAATGTGCTGCCGCATCAACTCCGCTTCGTTCACACCCGTAAGCACGTCTTCTTCTCCTGTGATCAGCAACACCGGAACATTGATGGTCTTCAATGTATCGACCGAGTCCGGACGCTCCGCCATCCCACGCTGAACCTGCGCCACATCCTCGGGCGACATTTTGCGCATCATGCGCAGCGCGCCAGCCACAAGATCCGGCCGGGCTTCGCGCGTAGTCTTACCCAGAAGCCGGGGAGTCATCGTCTCAAAGAACGGCTCGGTACCGCGCTCAAGAACTTCGCTCGCGGCCTGCAGCCGACCCGCGCGGCCCTCGGCGGAATCCGCCGGAGCCTTGGTGTTGCATAGTCCGAGCGCTGCCACGCGGCCGCGAAATCTGCGCCAGAATTCAAACAACAAATATCCACCAATCGATACCCCAATCAGCGGCGCGCGGCCGAACTCGGCATCGTCCATTACCCGCGCAACGTCGAGCGCATGCTTCGTCATGGTGGCCGGCCCCTCGCCCACCCCGGAATCTCCGTGCCCGCGCAAGTCCGGCAGGATCACGCGGAAGCGCGCAGCCAGCGGCCGAGCCACCGGCAGCCAGAATTCATGATTGGCTGGAAAAGGATGCAGAAGCACTACAGGAGGACCTTCGCCTAAGGCCCAGTAAACAATCTCGGCATCGCCGCTCTTGACCTGCGAGGCGTTAGGCTGCATGCAGCCGATTTAACCACAGAAGTACGTGTGGCGACAGCCGCCCTCGGCTGTCCGTTCGAGAGCAGCTCGACTCCGGCTACGGATTCGTCGCTTGCTGCACCCCTGCCGGAGCCACCAGCCGCAAAGGCTCTTCCGGCATCACAACCCACGCAATGGGATAAGCCAGGAATCCCACCCCGGTCATGAACGCGACCAGCAGCCACACTAGCCGCACCAGGGTCACGTCCAGGTCAAAATATTCGGCGAAGCCCAGGCAAACTCCGGCAATGCTTCGGCCCTCGCGAGGCCGCACCAGCCGTTTCCGCGCCACCGACGCCCCCACCCGGATTCCGCAATATGCGCATACCGCCGCGTCATCCTGAATCACTTTTCCGCAATAGTTGCAGTACATAAAACTTCTCCCTCTTCAGGATACGCCCGGAGACTGGGCAAAGTTCCGGAAAAACAGTGTTCAGTGTGTAGTGTCCAGTGTCCAGTGGCCAGTGTTCTCTGATCAGTGTTGAGTTTCGGGCCGGCACAGCGCTCGGAGCCTGAGGGCCGAGGGCTGGCGCCTGACGGCCAAGGCCCGATTTAGACTTACTCCCGATAAGCATCCTTCATCCGCCTGCGCGCTTCATCTGCCTGCGCCGTGCCGCCATTCACTGCCAGAACGGCCTGATATTTCTTCACCGCCAGGTCGCGCTTCTGCAGCAAGTCATACATTTCACCCGCCGCCAGATTGGCCTTCTGCACAGTCTCAGGGTCGGCATTGGGCACTTCATTGGGCAGGTCATAAGCGGCTGCGGCGCCAGCATAGTCCTTGCGGCTGCGTAGTAACTCGCCCCATCCCCAGGCGGCCATTTCGTAATGCAGGGTACCGTACTTCCCTTCCCGCCCGTTCTGCCAGACTTTTCGGTAGGCCGCTGCCGCCTCGTCCAGGCGGCCGGAAGCGCGCAGCAGGTTTGCTACCTCCAGTGGGAACAGATAGTTCCTGGGATATCGCGTCGACAGGTCCCCCATCAGCCCGCGGGCTTCGTCGTACTCATGCTCGCGCCGCAGGAACAAACTGAGCACTATTTTGGCGTCGACCGCGTTTTCGCCGTTGCTCCGGGCCACCTCGCGCAGGTACTGCAGGCCTTTTTCCTTGGACCCGCTAAGCCCCACCAGCGCGACCGCCACTTTCACGCTCCAGGGGAGGCTGCCCATCACGTAATTGTGCGTACCCACCACCAGTTTCGCGTCTATGTAATTGGGATCCAGTTCGAGCACCCGTTCGTGGTCGTTGCGCGCGCCCACGGCATTGCGCAAGGCCGAAAACCACGCCCGTTCGATAAGCGCCGTATAAAGGCTGAATTGCGCACGCGTGACGCCGCGGGCATAGAGTGCGTCTACATCGTCCGGGTTCACCTTGAGCTTCGCTTCCTCCAGCCTCTCCGCCTGCGCCACCAGATGCTTGATGCGTTCCTTCGCCTTGGGATCGACTGGCCGGTGAGTTTCCCCAATAAACCTGTCGTTCGAGTATTCACCGGTGTTCATGGCTCCGGTTTCGTACAGTTGGCGCAGCAGCACGCAGGTCAGCAGGTGGTTGACGGCAAAGGGATCGCCGGGAGACCGGGCAAGGGCCTTTTCGAAGTCCCGCGTCGCCTCGTCGTAATCCATGTTGTAGAAGTGGTCGAAGGCGGCTTCCACCAGGGGATCATGCGACGACGTACCTGCCACAGCCGTGCCAGGTTGCGCCTGGGCTCGTGCCACGGCTGGGATGCACGCACAGAGACCAATCAGAAGCAGGAAACGGATACTGCGCGGCACAGAATAAACCAACTCGCTTTCTCTCCCTGATCGTTTTCTCTAGTATTTTCTCTAGTCTTTGATTTCTCTAGTCTGTTTTCTCTAGTCTTTGATCCGCGAACTAGTTTCTTGGCGAATCAGCTCCCCGCGAACCAGGGTTTCGATTTCGCAAACCAGTCTAGACGACGGCGCTTTGCATTTGAGCGACCGTCCAGGAACCAAATCCGTAAGCGGAGGGCCAGAACAGTCACTCCAATTCCTTTTGTCGCGCCCCTATAATCGGCCCAGATTTACGATTCAGGTTTACGACTCACTCGGGCGTTCGAAAGCACACGCGTGAGCCGTTTCGGCTGTCGGTCTGGCGAATGGAGCTCGCCAGACCGGCGGCGCTCCACCTGCTCCTTACGAGCACAGCGCTCCAGAGAGTTTCAGATGCTTTGATGACGCCAGAAGGTCCGAGACTTTAGAAACCAGCGCATCTTTACGTGGAGAGGAGCGTAATTATTGCCGCAACTTCCCGCGCCGAGCCTGGGACGAAGATTGTAAGTCTTTAATTTGCCGATGCTTACAGTGGAGTGAGATTTGGCGGTTAGCTTGCCTCTTAGGAATTAAGGTTCTTGCCGGCAGAATTGAGAATGGCGGAAGTGATCCAACACGCGGAACAAGAGTTCTGGCAACCGCCAGCGGTTCTGCATGCGGTTGATGAGCTGCAACCCGCCAGTCCCGTCCCGGCGCCGG
This sequence comes from Candidatus Sulfotelmatobacter sp., assembly GCA_036522075.1. GTDB lineage: Bacteria > Acidobacteriota > Terriglobia > Terriglobales > Acidobacteriaceae > Sulfotelmatobacter. The sequence continues at coordinate 18,275 of DATDGM010000055.1, read as the reverse complement.
GTGAAGCCTGCCAGCATTGCGCCACCGAGTTTCTGGTGGGCGCGCATTTTTGCCACGCCTGCGGCACTCCCCGAGTTCAGCCCTCCCCAACCAGCAATTCCGCATATTCTTCGGCCATCGTCTACCTGGTAGGCGGAACCAGTAAGCTCCGGTCGATGGCTACGGAAGTCTCTTGGCCTAAGGTGGTTCTCCCGGCCTGGGTGCAGTATCTGCATTTCCATCAGATCAAGCGCTGGATCGCCCTCCCAACCGCATCGCTGATCGCGTTCCTGATCGGCCTGGGATGTGTCGCTGGCGCCATCGGCGTGAGCTTGGTCTATAAGCCTCAGAACTTCGCCGATTTTCAAGCTATTCAGATGTGGCGCATCGAGTGGCTGCTGGCCGCAACCGCGTCATTCGTAGCCGGCATTCTGCTGAAGAAACCCTCAAATGGCAACAACGACAACGAGAAAGACCCCGAGTAATCCCCTGCAAACCAAACACGAACTCCCCGCCGATCAGCGTGGATTCTCGCGGATCTGAAAAATCCTGAATCCCTAATTACTAATCCTATAAATGCGCTGGTACGCCATCGGCGTTTTCGGTTGGTTTGGGTTTATCCGGGCGAATCCGCGTAAATCCATGGCGAAAAAGAAGTTGACCTTCACTTCTCGTCCCCGGAACTAGCCGCCCGCCGTTGTTGACCGAGGCGATAGAGATGGTGCACGGGCCCCGTTCCTCGGCCCAGATCGTGGCCGTAAGAAATTGCGGCCGTCACGTAAGTCTTAGCCAGCAAAGCAGATTCCGCCAGTCCTCGGCCGAGCGCCAAATGACATGCCATAGCCGTAGCAAAAGCGCATCCGGTGCCGTGAGTGGAATTCGAGCGCTGCCGCTCCGCTTTAAACACTTCATACTCCGTTCCTTGGGAGGTTTTGAAACTGAGGAGATCGGTCGCCTTCTCCAGGTGACCGCCCGTGACCACCACTGCAGGACAACCCAGTTCGTGCAGCTGTGCCGCCGCGGCCTTCATTCCTTCCAGGTCGGCAACATTCAGTCCGGTGAGGGCGGAAGCTTCATCGACGTTGGGAGTCGCCACGTCGGCGAGCGGAATCAGCTTTTGGGTCAACAATTTAACCCCGGCAGCATCAAGCAGATCGGCACCAGACGAGGGCTTGATGATTGGATCCAATACCACGTTCGGCAACTTCGCTTTCCGGGGTCGACTCCCAAGGAAGTCCACCACGGCTTTGACCACACCTGCACTGCCCAGCATGCCTATGTGAACCGCTGCAACGTCAACGTCCGCAACCAGTTCCGTCAACGTCTCGGTCACCAGTTCGGGATCGACCGGATGTACGCTACGAACACCCGCAGTCGACTGAACGGTGAGCGCCGTGATGCATGCGACTCCATAGCAGGCGTGCGCGGCGATCGTCTTGATGTCGGCGGTCACGCCAGCCCCAGACGAGGGATCAAATCCGGCGATGGTAAGGATTACCGGGGGCGTTTCAGCCATGGATTCTCACTCCACGAAGAATCAGAATCTACCACCTTTCGGAGCCCAGTTTGGCACCCTTAGTAACATCGGCAAGAAGCATTGGGAAATAAATTCCTGTGCCTCTTACCCTAGCAGTACCGCACAAGTGACTGATAATATGGGGGTTGAAAGAGTAATCGCCGTAACCAACTGATTATGAACGGCTTGTAAATTCTACCTCCTGCGGCCGGATACGTTATTTACCATTTTGCAAACACATAAACTCACTGTTCTCAATGCCATTCACCGTATTACCCATAATTACCAACATGTTACGTGAGATTACCATTACTAGGAGGTCATCGCTCGGAGCAGGTTTCCCAATTGACATGCCGTTTGGCAGCCCGATAGCATAGTCAGATTGCAAGCGAACTCGAGTCATACAAGCCTAGGCAAGGACACTTTTGAGATGCGAGGAGAACTGAATGCGAAGAACTATAGCTCAAGGACTGGCGATTGCCTTTTTGATCGCTGGAATCGGAGCGGCTCAGGGCCCGAACAACTCGGAGGCGACACCGGCTCCTAATCGTTCAGCCAACATAAAACCTGAAACCAAGAAACCTGGATCACAACCCTATCAAGTAGGGACCGCCTCGTGGTACGGCAGCGACTTTGACGGTCGCCTGACCGCCAGCGGCGAACCCTATGATATGTATGACATGACGGCAGCCCACCTCACCCTACCCCTGGGAAGCTACGTGCGGGTCACGAACCTGCGAAACGGGCGGGCGGTGGTGGTGCGGGTCAATGACCGCGGACCGATTACCCCGGGACGCATCATCGACCTCTCCTACGGCGCCGCGCTGGCCCTCGGCTACAACTCGCGGGGTCTGCAGCGGGTACGCCTGGACGTGGTAAGGCCACGCCAGCGAACCGCATACGAGACCGTGGCCGACAATCGGCCCATACCGGCCATCCCCTCCCGGTAGTCAATCCCTCCTAAAACCTTTACACTGATTGGGATGCACGCTGCTTTGCCCCAGCACATCCCATTCAGCGTGAAGGATCTCATGGCGAAAGATCCGCGTCAGCGGCTGATCGTTGCGCTTGACGTGTCGGGCGCGGCAGCTGCCCGGCAGATTGTGGCGGCGGTGGGAGACTGCGCGCTGACCTATAAAGTCGGCATGCAGCTCTATTCGGCCGAAGGGCCGCAAGTGGTGCGGGATCTGGTGGCTTCGGGCCGGCGCGTGTTTCTCGACCTGAAGTATCACGACATTCCAAATACCGTGGAAGGGGCGGTCCGCGAGGCCGCACAGCTGGGCGTGAGTATGCTTACGGTGCACGCCGCCGGCGGTAGCAGAATGCTGCGGGCGGCAGTAGAGGCCGCGGCGGCGAAGCCGGATTTGATGGTGCTGGCGGTGACTGTGCTCACTAGCATGGACGAGGACGATTTGCATCCGACCGGTGTGCCCGGCCGGATGACGGAGCAGGTTGTGCGGCTGTCTACACTCGCGCTAGCTGCGGGTTGCCAGGGAGTGGTCACTTCAGCACGCGAAGCGCGCGCGCTTCGCTCAGCGCTGGGAGATCAGTTCGCCATCGTGACTCCCGGCGTTCGCCCCGCCGGAAGCGGCCATGCCGATCAGCGGCGCGTGGTGACTCCGGCCGAAGCTATCGCGGCCGGAGCGAGCCACATCGTGGTGGGAAGGCCAATCACTGCGGCAGCCGATCCGGCGGCCGCAGCCAAGGCGATTCTGGACGAGATCAGCCTGTAACGTCGCAACCCTCCTATATAATTCCGCGCCTTGGAAGTGAGTTATCAGCTCACGCAGAAGGCAAATCTGTCTTTGTGGCCTTCCCGCAGCCGAGGACTTACATTCCCATTCCCAAGCGCGCTCTTACCGAGGAGCAACGGCGGGAATTTCGAGAGATTCTTCGGCGCAACGTCGTCCCGCATAAGAAGGGAATCCACGTCAGGAAGGGCCAGGGGCGCCTCGGTGGGGATCGCTTTCCCGCTCCAAGTTGACCGAGCTTGACCAGGCACTTGCCATCGGGCTGGGAATCGACTGAAGAAATGCTTGGGTCGCTGAGGGCGCTTGCTACAGCTTCTCGAAGAATTCGCAGGCCGAGCATGAAATGTAAATGCCGCCCGGGACGCCGCGTTCGCGGTCTTTTACGCGCTTCACGATGCGCGTCGTCTTGCCGCACTTGGGGCAATCTGTGCTCTTGGTGGTGTCCATGACCTTTTTGCGGTCAGCTGTTTTTGCGATCTTGGCGCCTACTGCCATGAGTTTCTCCTGATGTCGCTAATCTGTGCGCAGCGCAATCCGCCCGAATAGTCGTTGCGGATGATTGTGGATGGGATGCAACTGACATCTGCGAATCCACTGAGAAGACTTTAGCGACTGCGGCTTGGCCGTCTTCCTCAGCTCTAGCCTTCGCGTTTTATTTTACAGGATGGTTGGGGCGATTGTCTTGCGGGCGGCAGGTCGAGCTCTTTACGAAAGCAGTCGAGCTTCGCTCGACGGACAGCCGAGGGCGGCTGTCCCCACATGATTGCCTACCCAGGCGGCCGACTGTAGGTGCCGTTGACCCCGCTCCCTTGGCCCTGCTAACGTCAAATGTTTGCCCTGCTGCGCAGATCGGATACCGTGGGGGTGAACCTGATTTCGCGGCGTCACCACTTGTCCCCTGTTCTTAAGCTTTTAATCTTGACGGAGAATTCTCCATGCCTGCCATCAAATTTCGCGGTGTCGATTTTATCCGGTACGATTCTCTGCTCACGGACGACGAGCGGCTGGTGCGCGATACCACGCGCCAGTTCATCGAAGACAATCTGATTCCGATCATCGAAGACTGTAACCGCGCAGGGCGCTTTCCGCGAGAGCTTGTCAAGCCCATGGGCGAGCTGGGATTTTTTGGCGCGTCGCTGAAGGGTTATGGTTGCGCGGGGATGGGCAACGTGGAATACGGGTTGATGACGCAGGAACTGGAGCGCGGGGATTCGGGCGTGCGCAGTTTTGTGAGCGTGCAGTCGGGGCTGGTGATGTATCCGATATGGGAGTTTGGCAGCGACGAGCAGAAAGATAAATGGCTGCCCGCGATGCAGAAGGGCGAGAAGCTCGGCTGCTTTGGATTGACCGAGCCGGATTTTGGATCGAACCCCGGCGGCATGCGCACTCGCGCGCGCAAAGTGGGCAAAGAGTATGTGCTCAACGGGGAGAAGATGTGGATCACGTCGGGGTCGATTGCCGATGTGGCGGTGATTTGGGCCAAGGTGGAAAACGAAGACGACCGCGTTCGCGGCTTTCTGGTGGAGACGGACCGACCGGGCTTTAAAGCCGACGACATTCATGGTAAGTGGTCACTGCGGGCGTCGGTGACGTCGGGGCTTTCTCTGCAGGATGTTCATATTCCGGAGACGAATCTGCTACCGAAAAGTGGAGGGCTGAAGTCTCCGCTGATGTGCTTGAATCAAGCGCGCTACGGCATTGCGTGGGGCGCGCTGGGCGCGGCGATGGCGTGCTATGACTGCGCGCTGCAATATTCTTTGCTGCGGAAGCAGTGGCGCGATCAGCCCATCGCCTCGCATCAACTGGTGCAGGATAAGCTCACGTGGATGATCAGCGAGATTACCAAGGCGCAACTGCTGGTGCTGCAAGTGGGGCGGCTGAAAGACGCGGGCAAGGTGGAGCATCAACACATTTCGATGGCGAAGCGCAACAACGTGTGGATGGCTCTGGAGTGCGCCCGGCTGTCGCGGGACATTCTGGGCGCGAACGGCGTGGCCGACGACTATCCGATCATGCGGCACATGATGAATCTGGAATCGGTAAAGACTTACGAGGGCACGCATGACGTGCACTCGCTGATTATCGGGCAGAGCGTTACGGGGATTGACGCGTTCTGAAAACGATCCGACCAGGAACCGGCAAACTAACGATGGCCGAGAAGGGAAAACGAGTTACGCGCGCGGTTGGATTTCTGGCTGGGGTAATTTCCAGTCTGGATGCGGTTCGGGACCAGCGGATCCTTTGGCCTCCGGGCGCACTCTGGGAAGGCTTGCGCAGTGTGCAGCGTGTGGAATTGGGCGCGGGCATTGCGCTCATTGTGGTCACGTTGGCGCTTACGGCTCTGCCGCGACGCGATGTGTGAACGTTTCGTTTGAAGAGTAACTTCGATCTGGCATTTCGGTGTTGCATCAAGATTCTCAGGAGAACGATGAGAAGACTTTGCTTCGCTCTGTCTCTATTGTTGGCGCTTACCACTGCCGCCCAAGCCAGAACCGAATTCGGCAAACTGCAGGGTGCGGCGTTCCGCATCGACGTTCCGGACAACTGGAACCATGGCCTGGTGGTCTACTACCACGGCTACGACGCGGAAGACCATGGCATGGATTACGACGAGAAGGCGCCGCTCGACCCCAGGCTTGCGGTGTTCACCAAGGCGGGATACGCGGTGATTCAGTCCGGCTATTCGCAGGAGGGCTGGGCGCTCGAGCAGGCCATCCCTGAAACGGAGGCTTTGCGGCGTTACTTCATCGACAAGTATGGCGCGCCCACGGAGACCTACGTGAGCGGCGCGTCCATGGGCGGGATGCTCACCGTGATGACCATGGAGCAGTCGCCGGAAAACTATGTTGCTGGGCTGGACTTGTGCGGAGCTGCGGAAAATACTCCCGCGCTATTCACGCGCGCTTTTGATGTCAGCGTGCTGTTTGACTATTATTTTCCGGGCGTGCTGCCGAATCCGGCGAAAGTTCCGGCTGACTTCGAGATATCAGAGAAACTGGAAAAGAAAATCGGAGAATTGCTGCAATCGAAACCGCAGGCCGCGGCATCACTCCGGCGTTTCAGTGGGCTGCGTGACAACAAGGATCTGACCGGCAACCTGGTTTTCCTGGGATGGGTTCTCAAAGATATTGAGCGGCGAGCGCGCGGAAACCCGTTTGACAATCGCAACACGATTTATACAGGGACCACCGATGACAACGCCGTGAATGACGGCGTGAAGCGTTATGCCGCTGACAGGGGAGCCCTCGCTTACCTGGAACGCTACTACACTCCCACAGGCCATCTCACGAAACCAGTGCTGGCCCTTCATACTACCTACGATCCGCTAGTCGCACCGTCGGTTCCCAGCAACTACTCGATGCTGGCGCGGACAGCGGGGGCTGGCGATGAGTTCGTGGTGCAATATGTTGAGCACGACGGACATTGCAACTTCACGCCGGGAGAGGTTGGACGCGCTTTCGCAGAACTGGTGGAATGGAAAGAGAAAGGTGTGAGGCCTGCGCCCGGGGGCCTGCATTAGGCATCGACGTTGGTTGGTTCGTGAATTAGCGCCAAGAATCGTCGGGCTTCGCTCGACTGGACGACCGGGGATGGCTTTCCCCACATGCACCCGAGAGACGGTCGCTTGAGATTTCTTACGCTGTCGGCTTGTCTCGCGGCGGCTCGACTGCAAGAAATTCCTGGACGAAGCGCTGGCTGTAGGTTTCCAGCAGCAAGCGGACACGCTGCGGATCGGGCGACCGCACCACAAATCCGGCGTGGTGATGTCGTTTGATGCGCAGGAATATTTCGGGATCGTTATAGGACGATGTGTCGGGATCGTCCTGCCGTGCGAGCGACAGAATGATTCCCGCATAGTCTTGCCGCAAGGGCGGAAGTTGGTAACTGCCGTCGCCGCCGGCGATCTCGATGCGGGCCCACTCGCGCCATAGATTGAGGCCTGTGGCGGCCTCGACCATCTCGTTGATATACGCGCCGCCCACGCGCGCCGCACATTCCAGAAAATAAAACTGATTGTCGGCGTGGGCGCGAATGAATTCCGCATGGGCGACCCCACGGACTAATCCCAGCGCCGCGATCAGATCGCGGTTGATGGCGCGTAGGCCGGAATCTTCTTCGCTTTCGCGCATCACCGTGAAGGTGGTGAAGATTCCTCCTCTTTGTGCCACGTTCATCGGCGGCTGACCGTATTTGCTGACGTTGGCGAAGGCTACCTCGCTTTCCGAAACCACCGAATCCACGTGGTAGACCTCGCCAGGAACGAACTTCTCCAGCAGAAATCCGGATCGCTTGTCGCCCAGGTGCTCGAGCACCGGCCACAATTCCTCGGCAGCGTGAATTTTCTTGATGCCGATGGCCGAAGCCTCCTGGCGCGGTTTGAGCACCCACGGCCCAGGCACGCCATCCAGGTAATGGCGAATGTCGTCCTGGTTAAAGACCGGAACAAAATCGGGCACGCGCACGTGTTTTTCCAGGGCCTTCATGCGCATGGCCAGTTTGTCGCGAAAATAGCGCATGGTAGTAAGGCCCATGCCGGGAACGCGCAGATGTTCGCGCAGCGTCGCCGCGGTTTCCATATCGTATTCATCGAGCGCGACGATGCGATCGAGTTTGTGCGAGCGGGCCAGATGCGTGACGGCTGCGACGGTATCCGCGAGCGGCAAGTCAGCGGGAAGGTAGAAAGTGTCGTCGAGACTATCGCGCGGCCAGTCGGCGTTGCGCAATTTCTCTGCGGTGAGCAGATAAACCCGGCAGCCCTGGCGCTTGCATTCGCGCATAAATTCCTGTCCCTTCTCATAGGTCGTGATGCAGAGGAAGGTGGGCGGGCGCGATTCCGGCATGGGGTCCATTTCTTGGGAGTGAGCGCTCACTGCTTGATTGGTGCCCGCGCCGGCTGGCCGGGGAAAACTCCATCAACCAGCTTTCCCTTCCTCAACACTGGGACGCCGTTCACCAGGACGAACTGGATTCCTTCGGAATACTGCAGCGGTTCTTCGTAGGTTGCTTTGTCGATAATGCGATTGGGGTCGAACACGGTGATATCGGCGTTGGCCCCGACACGGATTCTTCCCTTGTTCATGAAGATTGGGTCGTGGTTTTCCAGGCGCTGCGCGGGCATCAACGTCATCTTACGCAGGGCGGTCATCAGGTCGAGTGCTTTTTCTTCGCGTACATAATGCCCTAACACGCGCGAGAACGTTCCCTGCCCGCGGGGATGGACTTTGGGACCGCTGATTCTCATACCGTCACTGGCGATGATGATATCTGGATTCGCCACGGCCGCCCGCACTGCGCTATCGGGAATCCCAAAGATCACCACATCGCCGCCCTGCTTGCGAAATCGCGCAAAGCTCTCCGCGGTCAGGCGCTCGCCGGTCGCGGCCCATTGAATATCTTTGTAGGTGATGCCGTGTGCCTCCTGCCATCCGGGATCGAAGTTGGAAGTTTCGATGCGCGTGCTCGCGGCGGTATAGGGATAGCATTCCGTGGTCACATCGAGGCCATGTTTGCGCGCGCCTTCGACCATTGCGATGAGTTGCGGCGTTTCCAACAAGCCGGTGCTGGCGATGTGCACCACGTGAAGAGGCGCGCCAGTAGCGGCAGCTGCGGCGATGACTTCTTCCAGGCCCGCAAGCCCGGTCGTGGGCTCCTTGGAGCCGTAGTAACGAAGATGAACGTGGACCGACGCGTGATGCTTTGCCGCCACCTGGAACATGCGGACAATCTCATCGTGACTGGCGGCCTCGGTGTAGGCGATTCCCATTCCCACTGCGAGCGCGCCGCGATCAAGACCCCGATCGAGCAACTTCTCCATCTCGGCGATCTGCTCGGGTGAGGCCTTCTTATGCTCAGCGTCACCGCTGGGCAGAAAGTCGCTGGGATCGTGCATCACCTTCATGCGCACCGGGACGTGGCCCACGCTCACTCCGAAATTGATGAGTGACTTCCCTGCTCTCGCCGCGTACCACGCATCGACGTCGTCGGTTCCCACTTCCAGTTCGAGCGAAGTAGTGACGCCGTCGTGAGCTTGAAATTCGTAGTTTCTCTCTTCCTGTCCATGTTCGTGCAGGTCGATGAAGCCCGGAGCAACCACAAGACCCTTCGCATCGATGGAGGTTGTTCCTTGCAGCGCTTGATCAGTGATAACGGCGATCGTGCCGTCTCTGACGCCTACATTTCGTACGGCGTCCAGTCCTGACTCGGGATCCATTACGCGCCCGTTGAGGATCACAACGTCATAAGTGTCGCTGCGATGCGGTGAGTTGGCCCAGGTGGCGCCACGCGCCGTAAACGCCAGAAGAAGGGACACGATCATGACAGTCGGAATGGGGCGGAGGTTGCGCAACGGTTTCTCGCAGGGCATGAGGGAGAGTATACCGTCTGCGTACTGGCAATGCGGTTGGTCTGAGCCGCTACAGACAAACCCTTTCGATCTTCGCTCGAAGGGGCAGCCGAGGGCGCCTGTCCCCACATGAGTCGTTCTCAATTGCGGTGGTGTGACGGTATTCTTTCCATCGTCAACGCGATTGGGTTATAGTCACAAGCCGTCCGTAAATGAGAGTACGGACCTGGAGACTGGCATGACCACGCAGAACCGTCAGGAGGGCAAGGCCCGCAGCTTTGGGGAAAACATTGAGAGTGATCTGGCCTCGCGGTTTCTGCGCGTGGTCGAGGTGGCTGCCATTGCCTCGGCCCACACCATGGGGCAGGGCGAGCGCAAACTTTCGGACCAGGTAGCGACCGAGGCCATGCGCAAGACGATGGACACGATCCCCATGCGCGGCACGATCGTGATCGGCGAGGGCGAGCGCGACGAGGCGCCCATGCTCTACATCGGCGAAAAAGTGGGCGCCGAGTTTCGTGACGGTTCCGACGTTCCTGAGGTGGATATTGCCGTGGACCCGCTCGAGGGCACGAACCTGTGCGCGACGGGCGCGCCCGGTGCGATCACAGTGCTGGCCGCTTCGGAACACGGTGGTTTGCTGAATGCGCCCGACTGTTATATGGAAAAAATTGTGGTCGGACCTTCCTGCAAGGACGCGGTCGAACTCGACGCTCCCGTCGCCGACAATCTGAAAAATATTGCCAAGCGACTGGATCGTGACGTGGAGGATCTGGTGGTGATCGTGCTCGACCGTCCCCGCCACGAAAAGCTGATTGCCGATATCCGCGCCGCTGGCGCGCGCATTCGACTGATTGGCGACGGAGATCTTTCGGCTGGCATCGCGGCCGCGGTGATCGGCACCGGCGTGCACGTGGTCATGGGATCTGGCGGCGCACCGGAAGGAGTGATTACCGCAGCCGCGATTCGCTGCCTCAACGGCTACATGCTCGGCCGCCTGGTGGTGAAACCGGATCAGGAGGAGCGCCTCGCCCGCATGGGCATCAAGGATAAGACTCGCATTTACGAAGCCGAGGACCTGGCTCCGGGCAGGCAACTCATCTTCGCCGCGACCGGCGTCACCGACGGCGCGCTGCTCAAAGGCGTGCGCTTCTTCGGCGAAGGCACGCGAACCTCTTCGGTGATCATGGCGTTGCGCACGGGCAAGGTGCGGTTTGTTGAGAGCATTCACCTGGAGAAAGGGCCGGATGTGAAAGTGAGATTCTTGTAAGAACACCGTCGTTGGTCAGTCGTAAAATCGCTAAGGCTCCACGTAAGAAAGGACGTTCGGGGAAAGGCGAAAATCGAATAGAACCGCGACGCGAGCCGCGTTGTCAACGGCGGCACGAAAGCGAGCCTCGAAGAAAATTCGCAAACGCGTAAGAATGCCAAAGGGCTGACGGTCAAGGATCTCATCGAAGAAGGCAGGCGACAGGAACGATCACCTCCCTTACTTCAAATACTCCGAATTTTTCTTCAACTCCTCCGGGATCGGTGGGAATGGCGGCCATTCCTGCGAGTATCCATGGAGCAGAGGCGTTGCAACTTCCGCGCGCAAAGTGCCGTCGTGCACCGCGATCTTATGCGGATGGCCCTTGGAATAGCCATCCCACAGCGATACTCCAGCGTAGGCGCCATCCTTGCGCAGGATGTAGTAGGTCATGTCCATGAAGCGAAGCTTGTTCATGTCGTTGTTGTAGTTGCGGACGATGCGCTTGAGCGCGTCCATGCCGGCCTCCAGCGGCGACATGCCGTGGCGCATGTTTTCGACGATGGTGTGCGCGCCCGCGACCTTGATGTTCTCTTCCCCACTTCCGGTAGCGCCGGCCGAGCCCACATCCTGATCGGTGTAGCAGCCGGCGCCAATGATGGGCGAGTCTCCGACGCGCCCGGGCAATTTGAAGGCAAGTCCACTGGTTGTTGTGATCCCGGAGATTTCTCCCTTGTCATTTAACGCTGAGCAGTGAATCGTCCCCGTTGGCGGAAACACAACTCGCCGCACCGCCGCGAGCTGAAACTCGGGCTCGATTCCGAGTGCCGCGGCGCGCTGCTGGAGTTGCTGAATACGATCGCGCCATACGTCGGCCTGGGGCTTCGATTCCGGCGCGGGCGGCTGCCAGCTTGGGTCAGCCATGCCAGGCCCCCACCAGTCGCGGTCGGAATTAAATTCTTTCCACAAGAGCCATATCTTGCGCGAATGTTCGGTAAGCAGGTTCTCGCGCGGAAAACCCATCGCGACGGCGAATCTTTCAGCGCCCTCGCCGACCAACATAACGTGGCCGGTGTGCTCCATCACCGCTTTTGAAACCATGGACACATTCTTGATATTGCGCACGCCGCCAACCGAGCCAGCGCGCCGCGTGGGTCCGTGCATGCAGCAAGCATCGAGCTCGACCACGCCTTCTTCGTTGGGCAGGCCGCCCAGTCCGACCGAATCGTCGTTGGGATCATTTTCCGGACCCGTCACCACTTTGATCGCGGCGTCGAGCGTATCTCCGCCGCCCTTCAGAAACGCGAAAGCATTCTCCAGGTAGTTGAAGCCATTGTTAGCGCACACGATGATGGGGCGCTTGGCGGCAGACTCGGGAATGGGCGGCTCGCCACTATGAGAAGCCGCAACGGCGGCAGGAGAGCCCACTCCGGCGGCAACGGCTCCCAAGACGGAAGTCTTTACGAAATCACGGCGCGAGAAGGTCACGAGAGGCTCCTGAGGATAGAGACTGAACTGCTACGGAGAGAAGCGGGACAGCATATCACGCAGGGATGTCGAGTTTAAACTGGACCGCGGGTGACCCGCGTCATACCGAGCAATTGAACAGGCAAAGCGTCGGCTTCGGCGACCGGACGGCCTGGGTTCCCACAGGAGCAGTTTCCGCGGACATGATTCTCACCGGTTGGCGAATCTTCGCAGGCGGCCAGGATAGAGCCGGCCTTCATCGAGTGCGCGTGCGGCTGTGACCGACGTGATGGTTTGCACGTTCGCTCCCTGCTCGGAACGGAAGCGCAGCAGGGCGGCAATGTTTCCGACTTTATCGAATTCCGGGTCGGGCTTGACATAGAACAATTCAATGTCGCGCCGGATTACCCAGGGCAGAATGGCTTCTCCCACGTCCACCACTTAATGAGTCGCCATGCCGCAAGCCGGGCAATAGCTGACCAGGTGGGCATCGAGGTGACCGCAGCCGGAACATTCTACGGCTTGGGCGAGAAAATTCTCGCCCACCAGCAAGGTCTGCACTTCGCCCAATTCCAGCGAACGCAGAACCCGCCGCAGTCCGGTGACACCGCGGGCGTTGCCGCGAGCCTGATCCAGGGCCTGGTTCACAAGTTCCTGGCATCGCCCAGTTTTCCAGTTCGCCGCGATGCCCTCAGCCTCGGTACGGATCTGGTCGCGCGTAATGTGCCCCAGGTCGGCATGAAAGTGCCCCAGCAGAGACAGCTTGATGGAAGGATGCAATTGCGGCTCCAGTTGAGAGCGGTGGACGTCTTGGCAGCCGAGGATCCATTTTTCGAACACGCCTTTTTCAAGCGAATCTTGCAGCACTTCGGATACAGATTTGAAATGCTGGCGGGCTTCATCGTCCACGCGGCGCTGGGCGTGACCGCCGTCATAACCGGCATAACCATCGCTGCGGCCCTTGCGGGAAAGCGGCTGAAACAGGCCTTCGCGCTCGGTCAATTCTCCCAGGCGCAGGTCGAACACGCGGGCGCGATGCCGGTCCACAAGCACGATACCTAGCCGAGGAGATGCTCCAAGCAGATGAGCCAACGGCTTCAGGTGAAAGTGCCGGTCGACGACCAGTTGAGTCCCCGGCAATTGTGCGGGCAGATCATATTCCCGCCAGAAATCCTGGCCGCTGCAGGAGAGGACGGCTTTCGCGTGAGTGCCGTTATTGCGCAATTCGCCCGAAAGGCGCTCGATACGCTCAATATCGCTGCGCACTCCGTCCTTTTTTCCCTTACTCTCGAGTTTGCGCAGAGCTTCGCGAACCAGATCCTTGATTAAGATCGTGTCTTCCTTGTGCGCCTTGTTGCGCGGAGTTTCCGGCTGAAAATAGAAGCTTACGGCACCGCATTTCGCATCTTGAAATTCCGCCAGTTCCCGGATTTGTTCGCGCGTCAAAGTCATATCAATCTCTCTCCACGGTTGAAAGGGCCCTAGGCTGCCCCGAACGGAATGATTCTTCCCTGCCCTTGTTGCGCCACGCCGGGCGCTTTGCGTAAATGCTCGCGCGCCACGGAAATGCAGGCGAGCACGCCTTCAGCCGGCCGCCCCGTGATGGCGGCGATCTCATCGATGGCGAAACCCTCAATGGCGAAAAGAATGAAGGCTTCGCGCGGTCCGGGCCCGACGTCGCGCAGAGCGGAGGCGATCAAACGCAGTAGTTCGTCGGAGGCGAAAATTTGCTCGGGCGTGGCCACGCGATCGTCGGCAATGACGGTCTCTTCCGTGATGGCCTCGTCGGGCTGATGGAACTGCAATTCCGCTTCGTCGCTGGCCTTGACGTTTTGCTTGCGCGCCGACTCCTCCAGAGGAACTGCGCTTCCGTTGCTCTCCTCCGGACGGGAGAGCTCGGCGATGGCGCGCAAAGCCAAGTGGTAGAGCCAGGCTTCCAGCGCGAGCCGTTCCGGCTTTTCCTGGCCGTCACCAAGAGCCGCGGCGATCACCTCATCGATGACTTCTTCTTTGGTTAGCGAATCGGGGGCCAACAGATCCTGCCCCTCGCGCATGTAGATTTCACGCTCGACGAAGCGTTCCAGGCGCGAAAGGTTCACGTTCACGTAGAAACGCACATCCTCCGCGGAAACCACCGGCGGGTACACCGCGGCCAGCGTCTGCTCAAACGGCACTTGCGGACTGCGCCGTTCAGAAGCCTCATGCCCGCGGCGCTGCCATTTGTGCGACGCGCGCAGCAGCTCTTTGTGCCGATTTACCTGCTGCAGCAGATCTTCAAACGCGCTTTTGACCGCACTTTCGGGCGTTGAGGCCCTGGCCTGCACGGCCATTTGGCCGGAAGGCAGACGCAGATTCAACGAAACGCTGGTGCCCTCCCGCGGCGAGTTTTGTTCGACCGTTCCCTTCAGATGTATTAGTTCTGGGCGAAATACTTGCAGGCGTTTGCGCAGTTTTTCAACTTGGTACTGGATGTCTTTCTCTACGGCGGGCGTTTTATGAAGACGGTAACTAACGTGAACGTTCATGAGCACCTCGGCGTTGCTAACGAAGTCGCACACGCAACCAAGTGCTATCTAAGCCGAATTGTACACCCGGTAGGAAAAAGGCAAGAGATGAATTGAAGTTGAATTTTTCATAGTAGCCAGCTCATTCCCGAAAGTGTACGGGCGGCTCAGTCCGGGATCTTCTCAGCTGCGCGCAATTGGGATCGGCCTGGCTGGTTCGGCCCACCCCTACCGCCATCTGCGGTATCATCCGGGCCATGAGATTCGCGAGATTCCTGCTGCTTGGGCTCCTAACCGCCTCTTCGTTCCCGCAAGTTCCCTCTGCCTCGAAAGAAGTCGAGGCCGTCTATCCTGAAGCGCATGCGTTATATCTTGATTTGCATCAGAATCCTGAACTTTCTTCTCATGAAACCCAAACCGCCGCCAAGCTGGCCACGCGTTTTCGTAGCGCTGGCTATGAAGTGACTGAACACGTTGGCGGCACCGGTATTGTTGCCATCCTGAAGAACGGCGCGGGACCGACCGTGATGCTGCGCACGGAACTGGACGCTCTTCCCGTCGAGGAGAAAACCGGGCTGCCTTACGCCAGCAAAATTCACACCAAAGACGATGCCGGGCACGACGTTCCCGTGATGCACGCCTGCGGACACGATCTGCACATGGCCGCCATAGTTGGGACGGCGGAGATCATGGCCCAGAGCAAGAACACCTGGCGTGGAACACTGATGCTCATTGGCCAACCGGCAGAAGAAACCATTTCCGGGGCCAAGGGGATGATCGACGACGGTTTTCTGAAACGCTTCGCCAAGCCGGACGTGGGCGTGGCCTTGCACGTTAATAACCTGCTTCCGGCAGGGATGGTTGGAATCGCTTCCGGAATCTACGATTCGAATGCGGATTCGCTGCGCATCACGATCTATGGCAAAGGCGGGCACGGCTCGGCGCCGCATACGGCGATCGACCCAATCGTAATTGCTGCCCGGACCATCCTGGCCTATCAGACCATTCCCTCCCGCGAAGTGAAGCCAGGGGAATTGGCTGTGGTCACCGTCGGGTATATTCACGCCGGGACGAAGAACAATATCATTCCCGACCAGGCAGAATTAGGGCTTACCGTGCGTACGTACAAAGCGGATGTACGCAAGCAGGTTCTTGAGGCCATCGCCCGGATCACGCGAGCCGAAGCCGCGGCAGCGGGTGCGCCACGCGAGCCTTCGATTGAGCACTACGAGAGCACAGACTCTGTTTACAACGATCCTGCACTGGCGGAGCGGCTGAAGGGGACTTTGCAGTCGGCTTTGGGCAAAGACAAGGTCGTGACCGAAGAGCCAATCACCGGGTCGGAAGACTTCTCCTACTTTGTGGAGCAGGGTATTCCGGGCTTTTACTTTAGTCTGGGAGGAGCCGAACCGGAGAAATTCGCCGAAGCGAAAGCCGCAGGGACGATGCTGCCCTCGAATCACTCTTCCCTGTTCGCGCCCGATGTGGACCCCGCGCTGCATACCGGAATTGCCGCCGAAGTTGCCGTGCTGCGGAATCTGCTGAATGCTTCGCCGGAAGAACTACACAAGTTAACCGCTACACGGCAACCGTAACCGATGTTTCGGTTCGCGTGACCGGGTGATAGAGAGTGTCGCGCTCGATTGGCTCGCGGCCGGCCGCGCGGATCAGACGTTCCAGCTCTTCGCGACGCATGCCCTGCGGCGTAGTCGCGCCGGCATCGTGGTAAATTTTTTCCTCGATCACCGTGCCATCCATATCATCGGCGCCGAAGCGCAGCGAGATCTGCGCGATCTTGGCTGTCATCATCTGCCAATAAGACTTGATGTGCGGGAAGTTGTCGAGCACGAGCCGGCTGACTGCGATTTGTTTAATGTCGAGCATGCCGGTGGTTTTCGGCAGATGCTGCAGCGGCGTATTATCAGGATGGAACGCCAGCGGGATAAAAGTCTGGAAGCCGCCGGTTTCGTCTTGCAGGGCGCGCAGCTTCAGCAGGTGGTCGACGCGGTCTTCGTCATTTTCCACGTGGCCGTAAAGCATGGTCGCATTCGACTTCAGCCCGATCTGGTGGGCTGTTTTCGCGGTTTCAAGCCACTCGCTGCCATCGATCTTGTGGTCACAGATGATGTGCCGCACCCGGTCGGCGAATATTTCGGCTCCGCCGCCGGGCAGCGAATCCACGCCCGAGGCCTTCAACTGTTCTAACGTCTCCCGGATCGAAAGCTTGGCGCGCCGCGAAAGATACGCAACCTCGACCATGGTGAAGGCTTTGAGATGCACCTGCGGAAAGCGCTGCTTCAAGCCGGAGCACAGATCGAGAAAATACTGAAACGGCAAGTCAGGATGCAATCCGCCCACAATGTGAAATTCGGTGACCGCCTCGGAATATCCGGAAGCCGCAGTCTCGAAAGCTTCCTCGAGCGCCATGGTGTAAGCCCCGGGCGAATCTTTTTTCCGTCCAAATGCGCACAGCCGGCAAGCCGCAACACACACGTTGGTAGGATTGATGTGGCGGTTTACGTTGAAATACGTCTTGTCACCGTGCATGCGCTCACGCACATAGTTCGCCATCCAGCCCACGGCGAGAATGTCGCCGGTGCGGTAAAGGGCAAGAGCGTCGCCCGCATCCAGCCGCTCGCCGGCCATCACTTTGGCGTGGATGGGAGTGAGTTGCGGGTCGTCCGTTTGAAAGGCGTGAAGAAATGCCATCCCTGTGATGATATCGCAGGAGTAAGCGGCGCGCATCACGAATGATGGCGGAACGGAGTACGACCCCTACCGAGTAATAATCACGCGCTCGCGAATGTGAGCGTACTCGTCTTCCGACAGGATATGGCGCGACACCAGTTGACGGGTACTCGCAAAGGGACGTTCCGCGATGATGCGATCAGCCTTTTGCGAGGTAATTTCGGGTAAAGCTAAGAGTTCGTCCTTAGAGGCCTTGTTCAGGTCGACAGCCTTCTTGCTGGCGAGTCCTTCCTTCACGCCTTCCACAACCGCCTGCGTATCGCGCTTGGCGGTTTCAGTGGCTTGAGCGGTCTTTTCACGTAGCTGATCGGGACTCTGATTTGGAGCACAAGCAACGCAAAACGCAAGAATCCAACCTATTGGCGCGAGATACAAGCCGGGGCGAGCCAGCAAATGCATGGCACTTCGATGCCGGGAGCGGGCCGGCGGTTGGGATCAATTTGAGGCCTTCAATTCGCAGATCGACCGGCAGCCAGAATGCCGCCGCAACCGGCAATCAGCTGGCGCCGGCGGAGAAGCTATTGAATCCTTGATTCCGCTGCTCGGCCTCTTTGGGATAATCACCCAGCCAGACATATTCCGGCTTGGTCTGGATCAGCGCAACCTTGCGCCAATAGACTTCTGGAATGCCTTTCAGGAAGTTCTTTTCCTCGGTCGCCTCGCGCATTTCGGTGGCGGAGAGCTGCACTTTGTTGATGTAGGCCTGCAACGTGTCGTC
>DATDGM010000054.1:0-20123 GCA_036522075.1 Candidatus Sulfotelmatobacter sp. | reverse complement strand
AACATCTTTCGTGCTGTCGCGCTTCCCGAACGCCCCTTGGTAAATGACTTCGTCTCCCCGCGACGCCATCGCCACCACCCCCGGTGCCTTCTTCTGCTCCACCGCCTCCCGCAGCACCAAGTCGATCGAGTTCCCCGGCTTGGTCCCGCTTCCCGCAGCCAGCGTCAGGATAGCCATCCCCGCCAGCGCCGTTGCCGCCAGCAAGCCTCGCCGCACCGCCCCTCGAACCGCCTTCATCCTTTTCATTCTCTCCCTCTCAGTTACGTTCAGTTGCTCGCGCATGACGATCATCAAAGCTTCACCTTCTTATTTCGCCTGTTTCAGCCCCGCAACAACTGCGGCAACTTTGTCGAGTATCTGGTTCCAGCCCTCGAATTGACCGCTATTTTTCGCGCTCTCCATGGGTTCATTTCCAATATGGGTGAGTTTCGTCTGGCCGTTTCCTATATCCTCAAAGATGGTCACGTCGTACGCACGCTCTATGGCCTCATGTTCGATTCCTAATTGCGCGGGGTCAATCTTGTTTCCCTTGGAGTCGGAAAAGTACATGGAGGAAACGATCTTCTCGTGCAGAACAATCTCATGGTATTCAACCGCATTCCAGCCGCAGAGCTGCCCATCCGGCGCATTCATGCAGCAGAGAAGTTTTCCTCCCACGCGAAAATCCATCTCGCAGACGGGCGCAGTAAAACCCTTAGGCCCCCACCACTGCATGATGTATTTCGGGTCTGTCCACGCCTTCCAAACCAACTCGCGTGGAGCATCAAAAATTCTTGTGACAACCATCCGCTCCGTCTCATTCACCGTGCTTTTTGTCATCTCCGACCTCCTCTTTCTTCATTTGCCTTACAACCGCATCTAGCTTGTCGAAACTCTCTTCCCAGAATTGGCGATAGCTGATCGCCCAGTCGCTGACTGTCTTGATAGCCTCTGGCCTAAGCTTGCAAATACTCTCTCGTCCATGCTTCGTCTTGATCACAATCCGCGCCCGCACCAGGTAGGCAATATGTTTTGAAATCATCTGCTGCGAGAGTGCAAACGGTTCCGTCAAGCCATGCACAGAGGCAGGCCCACGCGAGAGCCGCTCGATCATCGCGCGCCGGGTCGGATCAGACAAAGCCGCAAACGTTGTACCCAGGCTATCCACAACCATATGGTAGTGGATTTCTCTTAAATGTCAAGCGGTATTCTCGCGAGCCCAGATTTCTGTTCCCTGGGCTCTGAACCCTGACACACGCGTCATAAATCGCCAATGCACTTACTGCACACGATCGCTACCCTTAAGTCGGCCTGTGTGTTTACTAATTTCTGGCAGCGAAAGCTCAGTTGGCGAGAACAATCGGTTCGGTCTCAGGACGCGGAAGTGACTGCAGCTTAGCAGAGCGCTGAAAGCAGTCTTCGCGATCGGATCGCCAGACGGACCAAGCGTCCTTAAGCTATTGAAAAATGAGGAGGTGATCCGATAGCGGTTCGTAAGCTGTTGAAAAGATGGTGGGCGCTATAGGATTCGAATTTTGGGGTAGACGTATTTTCAATCACATAGAGTCGCACGGCGGGCACCCTAAAATTAGTGGAAGACAATGGTAAGCAGCGCTAACGGATCGCAATGCACGCGTTGCGAGTGATGTACTACACATTCCAATTGCCAGCGATTGGAAGATTGGAACGCCCTCTTGATTATTTCATAGCACCGTCGCTGGGCATGCTGGTGTGAAAACCTGATCTGAATGCTCGGGCCAGGTGCGTGCTCATGCCTGATACCCAGATGGGAGACTAACCACGAATTAGGAGCAGAGATTAAATCCGTGCCCAGTCAGATTTTGTCCGCAAAATTTTCCCGAATCCAGTCTTCAACCTGTGTACGGACCTGTACCGCTAGCTTGCCCGCGTGTTCGGCCTCGCCCTGGGAAACCAGTCCATAGTCATCATAGGCGCCCGTGTTGCGTTTGCGTCGCAAGGTGTCTAGCGTGCGAATGATCTTCTTCTCCGGATCGATGGAAAACTCGAGCGCCTCAATGGTCCGGTAATGCTCACTGCTGCCCCGTACCACCCGGTAGCCGGCTGCGCGCAGCGCGGCTGTGGCGGAAGCTCGTGCCGCGTCATACGCCAGACCCAGCTGCACGTCTGTCGACAATTTTGCTTTAACGGCCTTCCGATAGTCATCCAGACGGGCGTCCGCGATCCCCAGCAAACGCCCGATCTCCTCGCGGTCCGATGATTGCTTGTCGAGCCAACTATTTTTGACCCAGCTCTCGTATGACACTTTCGTCTCCAATCAGAAATAGCTTGTTTTCTGGGAGAATGGTCCTCAGAAAATTGCCGCGGAACTTCCTTCCAAATTCTCGTGTTGAATACACTGTAGGATTGATCTCGCGATTCAAGCTTTTCTGAGCGTCCGCCAGATGCTCGATGACATCTGGAAAATGAACCTTGCCCACAATCATCAGATCGACATCACTTTGAGTATTCTCCTTCAAGCGTGCGGTTGAACCATAAACAAACGCGAGACTGATCTTTTCTTTAAGAGGATCGAGCGCTGCCAGGAGAACATCGTGGATTCCCACAGTCTTCGTCACCAAGCCCTTCATCTCTGTAAAGACAGGGCTTCGATCATTGGCGCTATAGAAGACATGGTTTCCCAAGGTCTTGCGCGTAATCAATCCGGCATCGACGAGCTGGCGCAGTTCGCGCTGGACCGCCCCGAGTGTGATTCTTGTTAGTCGAGAAAGCTGGCGCAAGTGGAACGAATCGCCCACATGCCCGTAGAGAACGGCGAGCAGAGCACCGCGGGTGCGTCCGAAAAGTGTCCGGGAAAGCACGCTGGCTGTACCCATTTAGGGGTCAATCGTACCCAAAACGGCTACACCAAGTCAAGAGCAAGCAGAGTGCTGAAAGCAGTCTTCGCAATCGGATCGCCAGGCGGACCACGCGTCCTTAAGTTATTGAAAAATAAGGAGGTGATCCGATAGCGGTTCGTAAACTGTTGAAAAGATGGTGGGCGCTATAGGATTCGAACCTATGACTTCCACCGTGTGAGGATGGCACTCTACCGCTGAGTTAAGCGCCCCAGGGTCAATCCATTCAATCATTTGCGGGCGTTTTATGCAACATGGGCCGCCCCTCGGCCTCATGCTAGCCTAAAACAGGGC
Organism: Candidatus Sulfotelmatobacter sp.; assembly: GCA_036522075.1. GTDB lineage: Bacteria > Acidobacteriota > Terriglobia > Terriglobales > Acidobacteriaceae > Sulfotelmatobacter. Next base: position 16,974 of record DATDGM010000054.1, on the reverse strand, counting down.
AGAGGCTTGCTCGGGCTCCAGTTGGCGCTTCTCCTGGCATTTCCCTTTTTGCATGCCGAGCGATTCCCAGCTCCCCCTCCACCCCTAACCCCATCACCGGCAGGGACTTCCCTCAGTTCTCCCTCGTGCGAAACAATGCAACTTTCGTCCCGCCGCGGGGTTGAAATTAATGTGAGCACTGCCGCCATGGATCGGGGTATCCTGATGGCCGCGATGGGGCCGCAGGCAGCAGCCGGTTTACCCGCAGCAGCGATGACAGGCGCCGAGTCTTCCGACGCGGACGTGATGCTGCGCGTCAAGGCCGGAGACCAATCCGCTTTCGATTATCTGGTGCAAAAATACCGCCGGCCCCTGATCAGTTTCATGTACCGCATGGCGCGGAATTCGGCCGCGGCCGAGGACCTGGCGCAGGAAGTTTTTCTGCGCGTCTACCGCTCGCGCGAAACTTACGAGGCGAGCGCCAAGTTCACGACGTGGCTCTACCGCATCGCCACCAACCTGGCGGTCAATCATGCCCGCGACACCCGGCACGAGCGTCCGGAAGTGAGCGTGAGCCTTGACGAAACCAGCGACGACAGCAGCACCACTACGCTGCAGTTGCCCGATGGCTCCGCGACGGCCGAGCAGGCCATGGTGCAGCGCGAAAGGCTGGCGGCCATTCGCAGCAAGGTGGAGGTGCTGCCCGAGCAGCAACGTTTGGCCGTGATCATGCACAAGTATCAGCAGATGGATTACAAGGAAATTGCGGCAGTCCTGAAGAAAAGCGAATCGGCAACCAAGTCGCTGTTGTTCCGGGCTTACGAAACATTGCGCGACCAGTTAAAAGAATTCTTATGAGAAGTGAAACTGTTCGTTATGAGAAAGACTTTCTGTTCTGAGGCACTGGCAGTGGCGAAGAGAGTTGAGGGGATTGGTTATGAAGTGCGATGAAATGCGGGAAAGGATTCCGGACGTGGCAGCCGGACTGATCAAGATGAATCCTGGCGAAAGCCAGCATGTGGCTGCTTGCGCCGCATGCGCCGGGAAGCTGGCGGAATTTCGCCAGACCATGGCGCTGCTCGACGAGTGGCCGGCGCCGGAACCATCGCCCTATTTCGATATGCGGCTGCAGGCCCGGCTGCGCGAAGAGACGGCCAAACCGCAAGCGGGATGGCTGCAATGGTTCCGCCGCCCGGTGCTGGCGGCCGCTCTCACCCTGCTGATGGGAGTGGGTGTCGGCCTGTTCTTCGTGCGCGGATGGGAGGGCGCTCCGGCTACGAATTCCGTGTCTGACAATTTTGCCATTGCTGAACCCGGCACCGCGGTAGGTGACCTGCAGGCTTTGGACAGCAACCACGATCAGTATTCCGACTTCGAGTTGCTCGATGACCTGCAGCCCGATGTGGTCGATCAGTAGGCGGAACACGAAGCGGGAAGCCCGGACAACTGGCGACATCCGGGCTGCAAGATGCAGAGTGGCAAGAAAGATAGGGGCTTTTGCCTTTGGCTTTTGCCTTTTAGCTAAGAGCCAAAGGCTAAGAGCTGACGCTGTCGGGCCAGGTTAGAGAGCGGGGAAATTTTGAAGCGGGCCAAATACATCACGCGATGTGTAGCCACGAGTGTGGCCGTCGTAGCCCTTTCCCTGCCGTCTTTATCATCTTTATGTTTGGCCCAGAGAAATGACTACCATCCGTCCGCTGCCAGGTCGCAGGGGCCATCCCATCCCCCTCCGAACCAGGCTCCTCGCAACCCGGCTCCTCGCAACCCGGCTCCTCGCAGCCAGGCACCTCGCCAGCCGCAAGGCCACCTCGGGGACTGGCTTCGCCAGCACAAGGATTTGCCTCCCGGCGAACAGGAACGGGCGTTGCAAAACGACCCTCACTTTCGTTCTTTGCCGCCCGCCCAGCAGCGGGAGCTGCGTCAAAAACTGCGATATTTCGCGAGTCTTCCGCCAGCGGAACAGCAGCACGTGCTGCACTTGCTGGACATCATGAATGACCGCAGGAGAAAATTCCGGGAAATGCCTCCTCAGCAGCAACAACGAGCGCTGTGGGTTCATAACCAGATGCAGCAGTTGCCGCCGGACCGGCGGCTCGTGGTCAAAAACGAGATTCGCGATCTGCGCGGCCTGCCGCCGGAGCAGCGCGAACAGAGAATCGATTCCGATCGCGAGAAGGGCATGTTCTCGCCCCACGAGCGCGATATCCTGCGCGAAGTCGCGCGTCTCCCGCTGGCCCCCGCAGAGGGCGGAGCGCCGGCGAATCCAGAGTAGCGAAATCGGGCGTCTAGCGTCGGCCCTCCGCCTCGACGCACCATGCGTGCCGAGCGTTAACCGCTGGCTCGAACCTAAGAAGATTTCTGCGTCCGTGGTTCTCACCTTTGCGCATAGAGCGCGCAAACATGGGGCACCCTCGGCGAGTTGATGGCCACGGCCGTCACCACGAATGCTTCGCCGAAGCCCGAAGCCTGACGCCCGAAGCCCGCTTTCTACCACCGCAACATATTCCTGGCCACAAACAGCGCGTTCGCTGGCCGCTCGCCCAGCCGCCGCATAAAATACGGATACCATTCCGTGCCAAAGGGAATATAAACGCGCATGCGCCAACCCTCCCGCACCAATTTTTGCTGCAGATCGCGGCGAATTCCGTAGAGCATTTGAAACTCGAAGGCCTGGTGTGGAATCTTCTCGCTGGTGGCAAAGGCCTGTGCCTCGCGGATGATGTTTTCGTCATGTGTGGCCAGCCCGTGATACACGCCGCTCTTCATCAGAATCTTCATCAGCTTTGTGTAGTTGGCGTCCACCTCGTCTTTTCTTTCAAATGCGATGCTGGCGGGTTCCTTGTAGGCGCCTTTGCACAGTCGAATGCGAATGCCTTCTGCTAGCAACTTCTCCACATCACTTTCCGAACGCTTCAGGTATGCCTGAATCACCGCGCCCACAGAGCCCTGATTTCCCGGCGCCCGATGCAACTCGTGCACGAAGTCGAGCGTACGCTGGGTATAAGGCGAGCCTTCCATATCCACGCGCACAAATCCGCGAGGCTGCATCGCCGAGGCCCGCGCCACCAGCCCGCTGACGATTTCCCGAGCCATGGCTTCATCCACATCCAGTCCCATGTGGGTCAGCTTCAGGCTGACGTTGGCGTTGAGCTGGTTGGCCGCAATGGCGTCGAGAATCTGCTCGTAGAGCCGCGCGCTGTGCCGCGCTTCCTCAGGATTGGTGACGTTCTCTCCCAGATTGTCGATGCTCACGCTCATGCCCGCGCGATTCACGCTCTGGGTCGCACGCACGGCATCGGCGATTTCCGTTCCCGCTACGAACCGCCCGGAAACGCGGCGGCCCAGCGCCGAGCGCTCGGCAAACCCGCGCAGGATCTTGTTCTCGGAGAGCCCTACAAACAGCGCCCTTAACATGGCTCACCTCGAGGGCTACAGCAAACCCATGGGTGAAGGTGAAGGTCGTAGAGGAAAAGAGAAAGAGGAACAATGCCACAGACGTGCATGGAGATCACAGAAGGTTGTACCACAATTGGCAGCGGCGCAGCAGTGGGGAGTGGATATCACTTCGTGCGGACACACGACTCTGTGGGCGCGGGCCACTCGCCCCCGCAGTCGGCAGCCGCGCATGAAAATTCATGCGCGGCAGTACTGGCCAAACAAAGTTGAAATTATTGCCGGGTAAACTTGATCTCGACCAGTTCTCGCGTTTCCCGGGGCGATGGCTCCCACTTCCACCCGCGCACGGCGTCCTGGGCCGCTTGTGCCAGCATGGGGTGTCCGCCCTTGACCGCGACCGCCTTCACGCTGCCGCTCGGCGATACCACGGCCTCGACTTTGACGCTGCCCTGGATCTCCATTTTGTAGGCAACTATGGGGTAGCTCGGAGATACCTTGCTTAGAACTTTACGCGCACTCTCTTCTTGCGTGCGGACGGGGGATACTTCGGTCGGTTCCTGCGCCGGAACGTAGTTGGGCGCGAAAACCAGCAGAACAGCAGAAAGGAGTACTGTTTGAACAGTACTTCGCCTCAGAACCTGTGTCATTTCTAAGAATTCTACGGGATGAACGCCTGGCAGCGAAGATCACGATAGTAACCCGCCCGAGTGCCTTGGGAAACTGCTGCCGCGGAGAATGGCTGGGCCCGCACGCGCCTCACGCTCCGTGCTCTTCCAGAAACCTCTCCACTTCGATCGCGGCCATGCAACCGGTGCCGGCGGCCGTAATGGCCTGGCGATAGCGTCGGTCCTGCACATCGCCGCAGGCATAAACTCCATGCACTTTCGTATGCACGTAGTTGTGCGTCTTCAGGTAGCCGTCGGCGTCGGTATCAAGTTGGCCTTGGAACATCTTGGCGTTGGGCACGTGGCCAATGCCCAGGAAAAGCGCGCTGGTCGGAAAGTCCCACACCTTGCCGGTTTTCACGTTGCGCAGTTTCAGCCCGGTCACTTCTTTGTGATTCACGTCGTACACATCTTCGACGACGGTATCGAGCAAAAACTGAATCTTCTCGTTCTTCTGCGCCCGCTCCAGCATAATCTTCGAAGCGCGAAAGCTGTCGCGACGGTGAATCACCGTGACTTTCGTCGCAAAGCGTGTCAGGAAAATCGCTTCTTCCATCGCGGAATCGCCGCCGCCCACCACCACAATTTCCTTGCCCGAAAAAAAGAAGCCGTCGCACGTGGCGCAGGAGGAAACGCCGTGCCCAATCAGTTGTTGCTCATGCGGCAGCCCCAGCCAGCGCGCGGAAGCGCCGCTGGCTATGATCAGCGTCTGCGCGTGCACCTGATGTTGGCCGATATGCAGAAGAAACGGCCTTTTGCTCAAATCTGCGCTGGTAAGGTGCGCCATGCGGTACTCCGCCCCGAATCGCTCCGCCTGCTTACGCATATTTTCGACTAGTTCCGGACCCATGATTCCTTCCGGGAACCCGGGGAAATTCTCCACCAGTGTGGTCAGCGACAACTGCCCGCCGGGTTCGTGGCCTTCGATTACCAACGGTTTCAGGTTGGCGCGCGCCGTGTAAAGCGCCGCAGTGTGTCCGGAACAGCCGGACCCGATGATCACAACGTTGCGAGTTTCGCTCATAGATTACGTTTTCGCTGAGTATGTTTTCGCTGGGAATTAGATGGCGGAGTTCAGATTTTGATGCAAACCGCATCCACGTGGTGTCGTGTCATTGCGAACCGTCTGGTCATCGTGAACCGCAGGCAGGCATCTTCTTCTCGGCATTCATTTCCGCTCTCCAGCCGGAACCGGCCGCCTGATCTTGGAATTGGGCGCGCTCTCCGCCTTCGCCCCCGGCGCAACCTTGGCTAATTCGGCGGGCACGGTTTTCGGCACGCCCAGCAAGGTTCGATAATTCGCCAGCACTTCTGAAGCTCCCCGGAACAGCGGCTCATACGCACTCTGGTCGGGCGCCGGGCCGTTCTCCGAGGCCGAGCACCGCGCCAGCGCCACCGACGACTTTCCAAAACGCTCCAGCCGCACCCGGTTGACCGGCGTGTTCGAGGTCAGCATGGCGTCCACGCTGCTCACCGCAGACGCGCTGTCTTCCATCGAAAGCTGCATCAGGTCTTTGGGATCGCGCACGTGCAGCACCAGAGTCTCCACCATAGTTTGCCCATCATTGCTGAAAGAATATTGCACGCTGGCAAACAAGGCCTGCACGGAAAACTCGCGCCGGATGCGAACGTAACTCGCCACCGACGGTTCATCGGAAACCGTGGCGCCGGTTCCTGGCTTCAGAAAATTCGGCATCTCGGTCAAAGTGGAGCGTCCGCGGGAGACTTCGAAGTCTGCCGCGAACAGCGGCTGCCTGGGAACTCGCGCCAGCGCCGAGGCAATCTCCTTCTGCTCCTCGGCCGAGGGCGTGCACACATTCAGCAGGTTCACCTTCACCTGCGGTTGATTGGAAGCCGCGGCAGCATCAGGTTGCTGAGCCTTCAGGGACCCTGCGCATAAAAAGACGGCCAGCGCGACCAGAGCGACGGAAATCGAATTTCGAAGCACGCCAGAATTCTAAACGAGAATCGCCGGAATGCTAAGCCCCGGGTGCGATTCCCGCGGCTGTTCGGCAGGCCACCTTGCCTGCGCGGTAAAATTGAGAAGGCTCCGAATCCACTAAGTCTATAATCGGGACTCTCGTGGCGACGAATGAATGCTCCAGGAGTGTGAGGTTAAGTAATAAAGGATCGATCTGATAGCATGCTGTGGCCCTATCCAGAACTACAACGCAGGCTGAAGGTCTCCGAATGGTGGCCCAGGGGCCGGGTGGCGCGCATCGCCTGGTATCTGCTGGCCCTGGGCGCTCTCTTGTTCCTGCTGCGCGGGGTATTGGCACTGTTCGCGCCGTCCTGGGGCGCAAGCCTGGCCGGATGGGCCGAGTTTCTGGCCAGCAGCGCCGGCATCTTGTTTTTATTCCTCGCCTTCGGCCTGCTGAGGCGCAAGATCCTGTGGCGGCTGCGCAACCGGCTCATCGTCACTTATGTCTTCATCGGAGTCATTCCGGCCGTGCTTCTGGTCGCCATGGCCGGCATCACGCTGTACGGCCTGGCCGGGCAGTTTGCCGTGTTCGTGGTCACTTCCGAGATCAACTCCCAGCTGCGCAGTCTGGAAGCGGTGAACGCCGCCGTCAGCAACGAACTCGCGGCGCGCCTGGAGCGCGGAGAAAGCCCCGCCGCCGAATCGCTGGCCGGCCTGAGGAAGCGCGACCCCGCCTGGGAGCGCCGGCAGGTGTGTGCCTGGTACCGGGGCAAGCCTCTGCCGCTGTGCGAGGAGTCAAAAGGCGCACACCTTACCCTCCCCTCCATGGTGAAGGGCCAGTTTCGCGACATTGTTCGCGATCACGGCAGCCTGCATTTGCGGGTACTGACGGCTCTGGACCTCAGTCCCTCCGATCGCCTCGTGGTGGTTACCAGTGAACCCTTTGATAAAGAATTGGTCGGCCACATTGCCTCCGACTTAGGTGAGATCACCCTGTCAGCTTCCACGTTGGAAGCCTCCACGAATGCAGCCGGCACTCCGACTCAGCAGAGTTCAGTTCAGCAGGGTGCCGGAGCTCCCACAAACGTAGCCACCGTCCCCAAAAAGAAGGAAAATTTCGTTTATAACAACGGCAAACAAGGCGCTACGTTCGAAGCGAACCAGGAGATCCTGCGCCAGAACTTCACCGTCGGAGCACTGCCCCCACCGGCCGGCAGCATGGACCGCGAAGTGGAATTCTTTACACCCTTGGCAGTTGTCGACTGGAACAGCGGGGAGCGCGCTCGTGCCGGCGCCGTAGTCCAGGTGAGAACTCGCCCCTCCGTACTCTACGGACACCTTTTCGCCGCGCTCGGAGAATTTGTCCAGGGCATCGAATACATCCTGTTCGGGGTCGGCATCTTTTTCGCGCTCATCGAACTGATCGCGCTCATCATCGGCACCCGCATGACCCGCACCGTGACCCGCGCTGTGGCACAACTTTACGAGGCCACCAAGCACGTCGACCGAGGGGACTTCGGCCATCGCATTCCCGTCAAATCCCGCGACCAGTTGGCGGAACTCTCGCTCTCGTTCAACTCGATGACCACCTCCATCGAGAAACTGATTCTGGAACAAAAAGAAAAACAGCGCCTGGAAAACGAACTAGCCATCGCGCAGGAAGTGCAGGCGCAGTTATTTCCGCGGCAAGTTTCGGAACTCGAATCGCTGGAAGTTCACGGTTTCTGCCGTCCGGCCCGCACCGTCAGCGGCGACTACTACGACTTTCTGACCGCGAGCTCGCACAAATTGATCCTCGCCGTCGGCGATATCAGCGGCAAAGGCATATCCGCCGCGCTGTTGATGGCGACCATCCATTCCGCTGTCCGCGCCTACAGCGTCGAAAGTCTCTCGCAGATGCGCGAACCCATCGCCGTGGGCGCGGTCGCGGGCGCCGGCCGGATGATGGCCGCATGGCCAGAAGGCGTGGAAGTTTCTCCTGGAGCCTTGCTCGCCCTGCTCAACCACCAGCTCTACGAGAGCACTCCCCCGGAAAAATATGCCACGCTGTTTCTCGGTGTCTATGACGGCCGCACCCACCACCTCACCTACAGCAACGGCGGCCATCTGCCACCCATTCTTATCGCCGAGAACGGCAGCGTCCGGCGCCTCGAAGCAGGCGGGACGGTAGTCGGCCTTTTCGACAATATGACTTACGAAGAAGGCAGCGTCCAGATGAAGCCGGGCGAAATTTTTCTCGCCTACAGCGACGGTGTCACCGAGCCCGAAAACGAGTTCGGCGAATTCGGCGAGCAGCGATTAATCGACCTGGTGAGCGACAACCGCCAGCTTCCCCTTCCCCAGATCAGCGAGGTCGTCACCACTGCCGTCGACAACTGGATCGGCGACAACGAACAGCCCGACGACGTAACCCTGGTCCTGGCCCGCGCAAGATAATCGCCCGTGTTTGAAATCATGTGCGGACAGCTTCCCCGAGCCTGCCCTGAGCGGAGTCGAAGGGGCTGCGCCTTCGAGCGAAGCTCGAAGGTCCATCTGCACTGGCCGACTCAGGGATAAACCGTCCCCCAAACATCGTCCCATCTTGACACCAGGCCCTTCATGCAATAACTTTGATGTCCGCAACGAACCTCTGCACGCGGGAGTAGCATAACCACGGGCAATGCGCCGGGGCTCCATCCCGGAGATGACGGTTCGATACCGTTCCTCCCGCCCCACTCTTTAGTCGCTCCTTATCCGAACCCTGCCTCGGTATCAAATCTTCTTCTTTTTCCACCGCCCCTGGCGAAACAGGATCGCGCTGGCCGCCGCCATCGATCCCTCGGCGATCGCGATGGCGTAATAGGCGCCATTCGAATGCAGCTTCATCGGAATGGCCAGCCAATACGCCAGCGGAATCTCCAGCAGCCAGAACCCAAAGAAATTCACAATCGTCGGCGTCACCGTGTCGCCCGCCCCGTTGAAGGCTTGCATCATCACCATGAAATACGCGTAGCCAATATTGCCGTAGCTGATAATCCGCAAGCACGCCGCCCCCAGCGGCACCACGGCCGCATCCTGTGTGAACAGCCGGACCACCGGCTCCGAGAACGCCATGAAAAATAGTCCAACCATTCCCAGAAACGCCACGTTGTAATAGCCCGTGCGCCAAACCGCCTTTTCTGCGCGCTCGGGATGCCCGGCCCCCAGATTCTGGCCCACCAAAGTCGCCGCCGCGTTACTCAGGCCCCACGATGGCAAGATCACAAAAATGACCACCCGGATCGCAATCGTGTATCCCGCCAGCGCGGCGGCGCCGAAGATGCTCACGATCCGCACCAGGCCTATCCAGCTGGTGTGGGCAATCGCAAACTGCAGAATCCCGGTCAGCGACACGCGCACCAGCCGCCCCAGCACGTCGAATTGCAAACCAATCTGGCGGGTGAGAATGCGCAGCCGCTCGGTCCCTTTCAGTAAGCGGTAGAACTGGTAGCCGACGCCAATACTGCGTCCAATGAATGTCGCCAGCGCCGCCCCCGTCACGCCTAACCGCGGAAACGGTCCCCAGCCAAAAATCAGGCAAGGATCGAGTATCAGATTGATGATGTTCGATACCCACAGCAGCCGCATCGCAATCGCGGCATCGCCCGCCCCGCGAAAGATGGCATTATTCAAAAACAGCAGCAGCACCGCGCAACTGCCGCCCAAACAGATCCGCGCATAGCCGCTGCCGGTCGCCACAATCTCAGGCGAAGCGCCCATCAACCGCAGCAAGTTCGGAGCGTAAAAAAAGCATGGCAGCCCGATCGCAAGCGAGCAGAACAATCCCAGCGCAATCGCCTGCACGCCCGCCACGGCCGCGCCTTCGGGATCTTTCTCGCCAATCCGCCGCGCCACCATCGCAGTGGTTGAAAGGCTCAACCCCATCGCCACCGAAAACACTAGACTGAGCATCGACTCGGTCAGCCCCACGGTCGCTACGGCGTTCGCCCCCAGCCGCCCCACCCAAAACACATCCACCACGGCGAACAGGGACTCCAGCACCATCTCCAGCACCATGGGCACGGCCAACAGGAAGATCGCCCGGTTCAAACTTCCGGCGGTGTAGTCCTGGTGCGACCCGCGGATCGCCTCCACCAGCGAGGTCCATAACGTTGGCTGCAACGGGACGGCGTTCGATGTAGCTTCCATGAAAAACCTGCAACTTTCCCCAGCGCTGCCCTAGTTGGCGCGGCGTTACGAAACTCAAGAAAAGGAAATCAGGAGACCCGCGGTATGCAAGCGAACTCAGCGGGCTGAGAGGATGGCGAAACTAGCGAGGGATGACCATTTTGTTCCTCCGCGCGGTAATCTCGAAAGGTGTTCCCCGCGGGAATAGAGATGTCAGGGTCCGGTTAGTGTACCGCGGGATGGAGCTTCCTGCCTAGCAAGAAATCGAAACTAGCAAGAAATCGAAAGACGTCACTTCCGGACCAGCAGCGTGCCACGCGCCGTTACCTCTTGCCCCTTCGTCATTCCGCCGAGAATGATCGGCCCCGCCGGAGTCCCCAGCACGCCGCGGCAATCCATGCGGGAATCCTGCTCCGCCTCATTTACGGTATCCCAGCGGTTGGCGCGCAAATCAAAAACAAAAGTCACCGCCGCAGGTTCAGCCGGCTGCCCGTCATAGCCCATGCCCCTGAAGTCATGCGGGCTGGCGCTTCCGCCGGTAAACCAGATCTTGTGTCCGTCGGCGCCGCCTGCAATTCCAAAACGCGCCGGCCCCGGATGCGCCGGCAACTTACTCCATTCAATCTTGTTCGGATCTTTGTGATCGATTTTCCCCATCCAAGCCTCGTCCGACGCTACGTACGGCGCTTCGCCCTCGGAGTTTTTCTTCGCCCCATCCAGAGACACGATGGTATCGTCGGCCAAAGCTCCGGCATTTCCAAACACGGGTGTACCGGGAAACGGCGTCCCTACGCTCCAGGTATTCTTCTCCGCGTCATAGACCTGCACATTATTTACTGGCCCGTTCTTCGAGCGCCCCCCCACCAGGTAAATGTAGCGGTCGTGATTCACGCCAATCACACTGTTATCCACCGGCACCGGTATATCCGCGCCGCGATACCACTTGTGAGCTTCCGGAACATATCCGTTGACGTCGGAAACCGTGATCTCCCCCTGTTTGTCCACGACATATCCCCCAAACACGAATACTTTCCCCTTGGCTCCGATCGCCGCCGCCCCCAACCGCCCCGCTACTCCCGGCACCGCGCGCCCCTCGCGCCACTTCCCCGTCGCCAGGCTGAAGATGAAGACACGATTAGTAACGTCGTCCCAGGTTTTCCGTGGTCCCATTCCCATGATCGAGAACAGTTCCAGCCCGCCCTTCAGTTCGGCCACGGCGTTGCTGGTGACCGCAGCCGGCATGTTCGCAATTTTCGGGTGATCTTTGGCCGCCAACAGGGACGCGCCCAGCCCCACCGTGAACAAGAGCAACAGGGTTCTTTTCATTGCTCCGATATTACGTGTTCGTCTCCGCGGCGGCAAAGTCCTCTGGACCTGCGGGCGGGCGCCCGCAAGACTGGGCGACCAGTAGCCAGATCAGCCCTAGCATGGCAATGCTCTGGAGAGCGGGGAGAAAATAAAGGTGGCGTCCCACAAATATCTGGAATCATGCGAACCTTCGACGATTCATGCCGGCGCTCGGTACTCGGCACTCGGTACTCGGTACTCGGCACTCAATACTACTCAATCAGCCCCTGCCGCGCTGCCTGAATGAAGTCCGTATACGCCGGCGTATCGCCACTCGAGCGCATGAAGCTGGCAATCTGCCCGCGATGATAGGCGGAATGCAGGAACACGTGCGTCAATACATCTTCCACGCTGCTCGCCCAAGGCTCCCCTTTGCTGTTCTTATAAGAAAACGTCTTCCCGAGATCCTCCGGCCCCAGACCCGCCAGGTATTTCCGCCAGAGCTCGCCCACTTCGCCAATTCGCTCCGCACACGATTCCGAACTCCACTCCGGCCACACCGGCTGGCTCTGCGCCCGCTGCTCTAGCCTCTCCAGCCAAAGCAACTCCGCCGAAAGAATGTGCGCCAATAGCTGCAGCCCTCGCGCACTGGACGCCCGGCTGACGGTTCGCCCACGCGTCGTACCCCAACTGCCGCCGAAAATAGAGAATCAAATCCGATGCCATGCGCACCACCAATAAATTCTATTCACTTTCCGTTCACAATTATCCATTACACTAGTCGGCAAAATCATCTGGAGCAACATCTTGCCTCGCAAAACGGCCACTGCATCGTCGAATTCTGCACGCGGTCGCGCCGAAATCGCGGCGGCCAGTCATAAACCCGGCACCCTGGCCACTGACGACCTCACCCGCCTCGCCCTCAAAGCCTGCCTCATCGCCCGCGACGCCGCTTTCAACGTGCGCGACCTGGTCACTTCCAACTCCCGCATGGCTTTCCTCGCCATCAAGGATTGCGAAAAAGAACTCGACCTGATCGAGCGCCAAATTGACGAGGAACTGCCCGCCGCCATCACCCGGGTAAACGAAGCCCGCGCCCGCCAGTTGCTTTCCAGCCTGAAGTCCAGCACCGACCTCGAGCGCATTGGCGATCTGGTGATGAGCGTCGCGCTCCGAGTGCAGGCGCGCAACGCCAAAATTCCCGCCTCTGACGCTCACCAGCTCGTCGAAATGTCGGTAATCCTGCGCGATATGCTCGATCTCATCCACAAAGGCTTCGTCACCCTCAACCTCGAATGCGCCCGCAAGGTCTTGCAAATGGATAAAGACGTCGACCACATCTGCCACGCCTTATTTCAAAAACATCTCGCCGAAAATCTGCCCCAAGGCGACACCTCCACCTTCGATTTGATGCTCATGGCGCAGGCCCTGGAGCGCGCCGGCGACCACACCACAAATTTGGCAGAAGACCTCTACAGCCTGATCGAAGGTCGCAGCCTGCGCCACATGCCGAAAAAGCGAGCCGCGCAATAAACTCCCGCCCCATTCGTTCCGGCCACCCCAAGAAATTCATCATTCGTTAACACGCCGGAAACATTCGCGCAACATTTCGCCCCTACAGTCAGGGTAACCTCCGCAATCCCGCGAGACCTGGGCTGCGCCGCGTTACGACACAAAATGCAACTGCCTCTGAATTCTTACGAGCGCGGCTCGCGTGTGGATGCGCCTCTGCCGCCCCGCCTTCTTGTCTTCGTCGTCGAAGATGAAGAAGACATTGCCCGCCTCATCGCTCACAATCTCCAGGCCGCCGGATTCGACGTCCAGAGCTTCGTGAGCGGCGCCTCGGTAATCTCGGAAGCTCTTCGGGAAATGCCCTCCTTGTTTCTTCTCGACATCATGCTCCCCGGCGCCGACGGCTTCGATCTGTGCCGCCACATCCGCCAGACTCCTGCCCTATCGACCATCCCAGTAATTTTCCTCACCGCGAAAACGGCCGAGGCCGACCGCGTGAAAGGCCTCGAACTCGGCGGCGACGACTACATCACCAAACCCTTCAGCCCTCGCGAACTTGTCGCCCGCGTGCGCAGCGTGTTGCGCGGCACGCGCCACCCTCACGAAAAAATCGAAACCCTTCGCCTTGGCGATCTCGAAATCGACCCGTCTTCCATGACCGTGCAAGTGCAGGGCCGCAACATCCTCACCACGGTACGCGAGTTTCGCCTGCTCGAATATCTCGCCACCCATCGGGGCCACGTGCTCACCCGCGATCAACTGCTCGACGCCGTGTGGAAGGAAACCCCATTTGTCACGCCTCGCTCCATCGACGTGTACATCCGCCGCCTGCGCGAAAAAATCGAACTCGACCCCCGTCATCCGCAGTATCTGAAAACTCTCCGCGGCATCGGCTACCGCTTCGAAGTCCCCAAATAAGCGAGATTCCCGCGAGACCTTCCGGCCGGCGTCATCCCGAGCGCAGCCGTTCCTCAGCGTAGCGAGGAATCTCCCGCTTAACCGTTTCGGCGCGTAAGCCGAACTCCGGACCAGACCGTCAGCCCGCTCGCATCCCCACCTCTTTCGTTTATCCTGTCTTCTAACGCTTTTCATCCCATCATGCCAACCCAACTCCTGTGGAAAGCCGACGACCAGAATGCCCGCCTCGCCGAACTCACGGCGACATCGGAAGACCCCGCCAAAGACAACCCCTTGCGCCGCGACGTCCGCTCGCTGGGCACGCTGCTGGGCCAGGTGCTCGTCGAACAAGGCGGCCGCGAACTGTTTGACGCCGTCGAGCAGCTCCGCCAATTGCTGATTGAGCACCGCGAACAGGTGCGCCATCGCGCAGCCTCAGCCGCCCACAGTAATTTGAAAAGTGAACTGGTGGCGCGCGCCCAGGAAATGGTCGCGAAAATGGATCTCTCCCGGGCTCATCACGTCGCCAAAGCGTTCGCGATTTATTTCGAACTCACCAACCTGGCCGAGACCAACCACCGCAAGCGCCGCCGACGCGCCGGCAAACTCGACCGCCAGCATGTTCCGCCCCCCGGTTCGTTTCGCGGCACCCTCCAGCGCTTGAAAGCCGCCGGAGTCCCCGCCGCCCACGCCCTCGCTGCATTGCGCCAGGTCACGGTAATTCCGGTATTCACCGCTCACCCCACCGAAGTCGCCCGGCAGACGGTTCTGCTAAAGCGCCGCCGTATCGCCAAGCAGCTCGAAAATCTCGACTGGCTTCCTCTCACTGCCGCCGACTCCGCCGACTGTGAAGAAGCCATCCGCGCGGAAGTCATCTCTCTCTGGCAGACCGACGAAATCCGCCTCGCCAAGCCCACCGTCGACGACGAAATTCGCATGGGCCTGCGCTACTTCCGCCTCTCCCTCTTCGAAACCGTGCCCAAGATTTATACCGAAATTCTGGAATCTTTCCGCGACGTCTACGGACTCAAGGTCGAGGAATCCGCCTTGCCCACGCTCATTCGCTTCGGCTCCTGGATCGGCGGCGACCGCGACGGTAATCCTCTGGTCAAACCGGAGTGCACTCGCGACGCCCTCGAGTTGGCGCGGCACCTGATCCTCCGCGAATACCTTCACGACGTTGAGGCCCTGAGCGACCGTCTGAGTTCTTCGCTGCGTCAGATCCCTGCATCCAAAGAAATGCTGGCGCGACTGGCCCACTACGAGCAAACCATTCCCGGCGTTCATCTCGCCTGGGGCCCACATAACACCACGGAGACTTACCGCCGTTTTCTCTCCTACATATTTCACAAGCTCCAGCTAACGCGCGAGCCATCGACTGCCCCCGCAGCCTACGGCAACGTCGTCGGGTTCGAGCACGACCTGCTCCTGCTGCGCGAAAGCCTGCAATCGCATCGCGGACGCCATCTGGCCAGGAGTTTCGTCGACCCGCTTTTGCGCAAGGTCCACACCTTCGGCTTCCGCCTGCACACTCTCGACATTCGCCAGCATGCCCGCCTCCACACTCAGGTGCTCGCGGAATTTGAAACCGCCAGGAAAAACCACCCCACGTTCGACAAAGCAAAAGAGTCTCTCTCCCCCGAGGGCCGCGAGTTGCTTTCCACTTTCCGCATCATCGCCGAACTCAAGCGCACCTACCCTTCTCAGTCGATCTCGCAGTACATCATCAGCGGCGCCGAATCTGAAAATGACGTGCTCAACGTGATGCGCCTGGCCAGGGACTGCGGCGTGCGCGTCAAAGGATCAAGCGCCGAGGCGACCCAAGACTCGAACCCCATCAACCTGGATCCCGGCCTCATGCCCGTCCCGCTGTTCGAGTCCATCGATTCCCTGCGCGCCTCTGCCGGCGTCATGCGCCGCCTGTGGACCCATCCCGAATACGCACCGCTCCTCGATTCCTGGGGACGCTGGCAGGAAGTGATGCTCGGCTATTCCGACTCCAACAAAGATGGCGGCATGTTCACCAGCACCTGGGAGCTCTATCAGGCGCATCGCGAACTGCATCGCGCTGCCCAGGATTGCGGTGTCAACCTTCGCCTCTTCCACGGCCGCGGCGGCACCGTCGGCCGCGGCGGCGGCCCCACGCATCGCGCCATTCTCGCCCAGCCCGAAGGCTGCTTCTCCGGCAAGATCCGCATCACCGAGCAGGGCGAAGTTCTCAACTGGAAATATGCCGATCCCGTGCTCGCCGAGTGGAACCTCGAATTAATGATTGCCGCCAGCCTCGAAACCCTCACTCGCCCTCCCCATTCGGAAGTCGAAGGCCACGGGCCCCTGCAAAGCGCAGAAGAGGCCGGCGCTGAAGAAGCCATGGAAGTAATGTCGGGGCACGCCTACAAAATCTACCGCCGGGAAATCGCGGAGAATCCCGAAGTGCTCGAATATTTCGATCAGGCCACGCCCGTCAACCAGCTCGATTCCGCTCGCATCGGCTCGCGCCCTTCGCGCCGCACCGAAAGCCGCCGGCTCGAAGACTTGCGCGCCATTCCCTGGGTTTTTGGCTGGATGCAGAGCCGCCACGCCGTCCCCGCCTGGTTCGGCGTAGGCCACGCCCTTGAACAGTTCGCCAATAAAAGCTCAACCCACGAGCAGTTCCTGCGCGCGATGCTGCGCAGCTTCCCGCTCTTCTCGGATCTCATTCGCAACGTGGAATTAGGCATGGCCAAAGCCGACCTCGAGATCGCCCGCGTTTACTCCGGATTAGTCGGCAACGCCGGCCTGAGAAACCGCGTCTTCGCCACGCTCGAAGACGAATTTCTGCGCACCCGCCGCATGATCCTCCGCGTCACCAACCAGCGCGAATTGTTAGGCAACAATCGCGTGCTGGCCCGCTCCATCCGCCTGCGCAATCCCTACGTCGATCCCATGAGCCTGATCCAGGTCGAACTCCTCCGCCGCAAGCAACTGGACCCCACCCGCCAGGACCTCGACTTCCCCCTGGGCGCCACCATCAACGGCATCGCCGCCGGCCTCCACAACACTGGCTAGAGACTTGATAGCGCCCTGGAATTTGGGGACGAATGTTGAACGAGTCGGGGCATCATGCAGGTGACGCATCGCGAGTCGGGCGTCAACCGCGCGTCGCAGCAGCGTGAAAAGAACCCCCAACCC
>DATDGM010000053.1:0-1737 GCA_036522075.1 Candidatus Sulfotelmatobacter sp. | reverse complement strand
TTCATCAGGTTGACTTTCATCCCGCGGCTCTCCAGCAGACAACCGATGGAAGCCGCGGCCAATCCCTTGCCCAATGAGGACACAACTCCGCCCGTCACAAAGATGTACTTCGCTGGCATCTCTTCCTCGCTCTAAATTGTGTTTGGAAAATTGTGCAGGTGGGGTGCACGATCAATTATGGCAGAAAAGCCCGTGAAAAGAAACGGAAGAAAATTCCACGTGGTGGCTCAGTTAAAAGGGAGTAGCCATTTCTCTGGTTGTGTGGAACGGGCACTCTTGCCCGCTTCTTGTGCAGCGCCGGCAGTGGCGGGCTGGAGCGCCCGCTCCACACTTGCTGGGGGAGTCATCCTGAGCGTAGCCGTTTTTCAGGCGGAGCGAAGGATCTCCCCGTCAAGACCATCAAATTTCAACGCTGAATCCCGCGAGCGTCGCGTCGCCCGCGCTACGGCGCCTTGTAACGGCCGCTCGCCAGAATTCTTGCAATCCAGTCGGCACAGGGAAAACCGCAGCCCGCAAGGGCTTTGAGTTCCTTATCGACATCGTACTCCACGCGCCGGATCGTCGGCTGCAGCTCATCCAGCAGAAAATACGCGGCGCGCCGATCGCCGTCGTAGGAAAGACTGACACTCCCCGAGTTGGCGACGACCATGCCGGAGACGCCCCGGACGTAGGAGCGATGGATGTGCCCGTGGACCGTGATTGTCCGACCAAGCGGTCGGTATACCGTCTCCAGCTCCCCGTCGCTCGCCTCCGGCATGGGACAACGCCACGGACTGTTGGGGCTGGCATGGACCAGCGCTAGCGGCCCGCGCATCTGTACGCGCGGAAGCTCCGTCAGCCATGCCAGCCTTTCTTCTCCAAGCACCCCGCGAGTCGCGGCCGCCATCTCTTCAATGGCGGCGACCAGCGGCTTCATCTGTGGGGTTTGGTTCGCAAATTCCGTCAGCGATTCAGGCCGGGCAAGCATTTCGTCGGTATTGCCCAACACTCCCTGCCAGCCGAGATCGCGAATTCGATCAACAATCTCCCGAGGGCTTGACCCGCCGTCGGCTAGATCGCCGCCATGCAGAATCAGGTCAGGAGAGCTTTGCCGCAGATCCGCCAGCACGGCCTCGAACGCCGTCCGGTTGCCGTGGATATCCGATACAATCGCGATGCGCACCAGGTTGTTGCATCCCCTGCAGAGCACGATATTACCGGGACCGTGTTTGACTATCCCAGACATTCCAGCGAAAATAAAGGCTCGGCACTTCTCTCGAATCCCAGTTTCTGGGCTTCCCGACGTGTGGGCCTGTGGCGCAGCTGGGAGCGCGCTTCCATGGCATGGAAGAGGTCGTCGGTTCGATCCCGACCAGGTCCACCATGTTTTCAATGACTTACAGATTTACCGACCGATCGGTTGGTAGCATTTGGTAGCAAATTGCAAAAACATTTTCAGTCCGCCGCCTGAATTTCTTCCGGCTTCACTCTGAGTTCAGCATTAATCGCGTTGACGGTTGCTTGCACGCTCTCCGGGATTTCCTGCATATACACGTCGGTCGTGGTGGCCGCACGGGAATGTCGGAGAAGTCCCTGAACGTCCTTCACCGTTCCCTTCTTCTGCGCCAGCGTCGCTATCGTGCGCCGGATCACTTGGAAGGTCAGCTTCGGCAGTTCGAGGTCCTTCGCCAATTTGTGCAGCACCCGCCGGCGGTAGTTGCCCGTATCCATGAATCCGCCCTCGGCATCAGGAAAAAT
>DATDGM010000052.1:0-2552 GCA_036522075.1 Candidatus Sulfotelmatobacter sp. | reverse complement strand
ACGCCCAAGAGTAGCAACGCTGCAACCGCCCAGAGCCAGGGGTGGCTGGTACGCGGTGCTTGAGCCTGCGTTGCACGGGCGGCGCCGCTGGCGCCCGTACCCGTAAGCGCGCCCAGCGCAAAGGCCAGGTCTTGAGCAGATTGAAAGCGCTGTTCTGGCCGTTTTTCGAGGCAACGGCGAACGATGCGGTCCAACGCAGGGGAAATCGCCTTTGCATCGTTGCTAAAATCCCGCGGATCCTCTTTTAAGATCGCCGTCATGGTCTCGGCCGCGGTGTCGCGGTGGAACGCCCGCTGGCCCGAGATCATTTCGTACAGCACAGCTCCGAAGGCGAAGATGTCGGTGCGATGATCGACCGGTTCGCCTCTCACCTGTTCCGGGGACATGTAGCCGGCGGTGCCCATCACCACGCCAGCCAGCGTGGGAGAACTGGTGACGGTCAGCCCATCGGAATCAGCCGGCCCGGGCGGAGGAGCTAGAGTCAGTTTCGCCAGCCCGAAGTCGAGAATCTTCGCCCGCCCGTCTTTCGTGATGAAAAGGTTTTCCGGCTTGAGATCGCGGTGGACAATCCCTTTTTCGTGCGCGGCCGCTAGACCCGACGCAATCTGAACTGCATAATCCCCCGCCTTGCGCGCGAGCACCGGCCCGCCACGCAGCATTTCTCGCAGGCTCTGGCCTTCGAGAAGCTCAGAAACCAGGTAGGGGCTGCCATTCTGCGAGCCGATGTCATAGAGCCCCAGAATGTTGGGATGGTTCAGAGCCGCAACGGCGCGCGCTTCCTGTTCAAAACGGCGCAGGCGCCCCGGGTCGAGCGCGAACGATTCCGATAGTATCTTCAGGGCGACATCGCGACCCAGGCGCGCATCGCGGGCGCGATACACTTCGCCCATTCCGCCAGCGCCGATCAGCGAGACAACTTCATACGGGCCCAACTTCGTGCCAGCGGCCAGGGTCATAGGGTGCGAAGATTATACCTGCACGGTAGAATGCAAAACATGACCCCCGCCATCCAGTGCCGCGAGCTGCGCAAAACTTATGACGGCAAGGTCGAGGCCGTGCGCGGGCTGAACCTGGATATCCAGCCTGGAGAATGTTTCGGCCTGCTCGGGCCAAATGGGGCAGGGAAGACAACGACCATCGAAATCCTCGAAGGCCTCTTGCAGCCCACCTCGGGCCAGGTGTCCATCTTTGGCAATACCTGGCGGGAAAACGAGCGCGAAATGCGCGAGTGGCTCGGCATCTCTCTGCAGGAAACGCGCCTGTCGGAAAAGCTTACCGTGCGCGAGACGATCGAACTATTCGCCAGCTTCTACCGCGAACCGCGCTCGTCCCACGATGTGTTGGAGGAACTGGAACTTACCGAGAAGGCTGACGCCTGGGTCGGCAAGCTTTCCGGCGGCCAGCGCCAGCGGCTGGCGGTGGCGACTGCCCTGGTATGCAATCCAAGAATTCTTTTTCTCGACGAACCCACGACCGGGCTGGATCCGCAAAGCCGCCGCCAGTTGTGGGACATTATTCGTGCCTTCCAGCGCGCTGGCGGCACGGTGCTCCTGACCACGCACTACATGGACGAAGCCGAGCGTCTGTGCGATCGTCTGGCCATCGTCGACCATGGTCAAATCATCGCCGAGGGCTCGCCCGCCGATTTGATCAACCGCCTCGGCGGCCATCACGTGGTGGAGTTTTCCGTAAGCGGCAACTCCCACGGACCGACTGGGAAGCCGGAGTCCCAGGCAGAGAACGCCGCGTGGCGCGAGCTCCCCAGCGTCGAATCCGTCCGCGAGGACGATGGCCTCGTTGCCCTCAACGTGAAAGAGCCGCATCTGACGATCCCCGCGCTGCTCGACGCAATCGACAAGCAGGGAAGTGCGTTACAGCACCTGACCACGCGGCAGGCAAGCCTGGAGGATGTATTTGTGCGGCTGACAGGCCGCCACCTGCGGGATGAGTAAAACCGCCGGGTAAAGGGGTATCGATGAAATGCGAAATCAGATCCAGCCCGCGCCTGTGTGCCTGAAGGGAATGATGGATCATCAATACGGCACACAGCGACGGCCCCCAGCCGCATAGTGGCGAAACGTAAAAGCCCCGGCACGGAAGTGCCGGCTGGACAGTCGGAAAGACGAAGCGAGTCCCGTAGGGACGGCACAAACTCAATCTCGTTAGTAATTGTTGAAGGTACTTATGAGCGTTGTCCAGGAACCACCAGTCACACTGGCGAAATCCTCGCCCGCACCACCGCGACCGAACGGCCGCTGGTCCGGCTACCGCCATCTGCTGATGGCGCGCATGCTCGAACTGAAGCGCGAGCCGGAAGTTGTCTTCTGGGTGTTCATCTTTCCATTGCTGCTCGCGCTCGGCCTGGGCATCGCGTTCCGCAACAAGCCCGGCGACGCCATCTCGGTTGCGGTCGTTGCAGGCGCGGGCACGGAAGACGCGCCCGCCATGCTGGCGCGCTCGCCGCAGCACGAACGGTTCAAGCCACGAAACCTGAGCGCCGACGCCGCTCGCCAGGGATTCCGTCTCGGCAAATTCGATCTCGTCATCGAACC
>DATDGM010000051.1:0-15688 GCA_036522075.1 Candidatus Sulfotelmatobacter sp. | reverse complement strand
AATCGACATCGTCGGAGATGATCAGTACGGTGGGTTGATCCACGTTCTCTACCTTTTTACTGACTGCGCGTTGCGAGTTCGAGTTTCGTGTGTCTGAGCTTGCGACTCCAAACCGGTTATTTTCTGCCGGCTGGCTTGGCTGGCTTCGATCCGGAATCGGTCTCCCAGTCCTGATTGGGGGAAATTTCAAACTCCGGGGTATCGTCACTGGGGGGAGAAAATTTGCTCTGGGGTTTGGCCGCTGCACTTGCCGCGGACGCCGCGGGTTTTACAGCTCCCGTGGTTTTGATTGGGGCAGCGGCCTCCAACGGCGCCGCGCCTTTTACGGCCGGCGCGGACTTGACTGTCGAACCCGCAACGGCCGAGGTTGCCGCACCGCCAGCCGCCTTTGCCGCCGCGGCTTTTGGAGCGACCGCAGCCGCCGGCGCAGCTTTGGCTGGGACCGCCGCCGCTTTCGCGGGTGCGGGCTTCCCTGCAGCGGCCTGAGCCGGGACGGCACCTTTCTTTTCGCCCTCCGGAGCCTTGCCCCGCCCCAGCGCATAATCCACCGAGGCGCGCAAATCCACCAGCATGCGCAAGGGCGTGCCGGAAGAATATTCAGCCTGGAACATTACCTTCCACGATTGGCAGATGATGCGCAGTCGCGAGACCGGTTCCTGCGCGGAGAACTGCGCCCGGCGGCAGTCAATGGCTTCAACGCCGGTGGTCTCAAGTTCGTTGAGACCGTCGAGGATGGCATTGAGATCGTTGTGCATCAGGCGGAAGAAGGTACGCCGCATGAGATACCCGAAACGCGTAAAGGCAACCAGCGCGATCGGGAGATAGAACAGGTCCCCGGCCTGGCTCTTGGCTTTTCGTCCCTGTTCGAGGATGCCACCGTGTAACAGCTGATCCAGGCTCTTGCATTTGCGGGCACCCTCGAGAACTCGGTCCAGAGCATTCAGCCACAGCGGAGTTTTCAGCTCCACCGTGCCCAGAATGGGTTCGAGGTACTGAGCCACAAAGCCGAGGTCCACGTCTGTATCTTCGAGCGCTCCCGGGGCGGCAGTGCTGAAGTATTGCACCAGAAGAAAATCGATCTTGTCGCGCGTCACTTCGGTCTTCGTGGAACTGTTCAGAAAGTGACGCAGCAGTTCCTGAAGTCCAGCCTCATTCGCCAGAGGGCTGGTCTGAAGAAACTGACGCAGTTGGTGGACCTGGACGCGGGCATCCATGTCCGCGAGCCAGTGCGTGGCCTGCTCGACCGATTCACGGCCGGGAGTGTCGTTCCCCGCCTCCAGATCGGAGCAGGGCTGCACGTCGATGACGAACTCGCGTGCGATCTCAAAATAGATGGGGTAGAGCCGCCGGGCGGTCGCCCACTGAGCTGCAAGATCTGGCGCTGGTGGTGTCGGTGTCATGATTTTACGATCCAGTTGGGCACCTCTTTGAGGAAGCGGGCGGCAACCACGGTCTTGCCCGGGTGGTATTGCACCGCCACCACCGAAGCCTCAGTGTCGAGAGAACCGTCAGAGTTGCGCAGGCGAAGCACGTCGGCAAACTCGAGAGGGGTGGCGCAGGCAAACAGGACTTCGCGCGGAGTGCCGAATTCGATGACTGTACTTTCAGTAAACGGGCGAGCGTTGGAGCCGGGTTCGCCGCCACGGGCCAGTTGCACCGGGATGCGCACCGGAGTGGCTTCCGGAAAAAAGCGAGCCAGCCCGGCTACCGTGCCGGTATCTTGCGCCCCGCGCGCCGCTGCTGTGGCGTGATGCGCCAAAGCCTTCGCCCCCTTGCTCCGGAAACTTTGCCGGCCTCGCCGTAAATGCGGTTGGGCTCCCCTCTTCCCGGTTAGGAAGAGCTTGGGGAGCCGAGAATCCGCGGTTACGCTGAAGAACCGAGCAACGGGGGAACCAAAGCGGCGAACGAAAGGACTAGCACCTTGGCTGGTGCATTTTCAGTGAGTTAGACCGTGTTCGCTCCTACTTTAGACGGGAGCACATCCGCTCCCGAGTCTCAGGGTGAGACGGAGTCTCAAAAAATCTACACAGCTTCGCGATTTATCGCCGCGAGCGCACGCGAGACCCAGGGAGAATCAGGCCTCGCCTGCGTTTGCGGTTGGGGCTCGACAATATCTCACCCGACAGTTGTCGACGCCAAACTGACACCACCTGACCACCCTAGAACGACTTCCGTTCTAGTCGGTGTCCGGCGGATCGACCTCACTGCTTATCGTCTTTGTGAAGAAACTTCCTGCCAGCGGGGCGGGAATCGTTTTGTAAGTTGTGGGCGTGTGCCGAAAATTGAAAAATTCGTGGAGATCGTTCGCCGCACGCGCATCGGCAAAACCGAGACTATTGAGATTGAAGATGCCCTCGATCGCCTTCACGATGCTGCCAAAATCGCATTTCGCGTTGCTGATATAGCCGGGTTTGGGCGAGTAAGCAGAAACCACGAGCAGCGGTACGCGGAAACCGAGTTGATAGTCGTTTTGGTTGGCGCCGGACTGGAAGACGGGCGGCACGTGGTCGTACCAACCTCCCCAGTCGTCCCAACTGATGAAGATGGCGGTGTCTTTCCAGTAGCCGGTGCCGTCGTCGCAATTCGTATTGTTTCCGATGGCGTTCACAATGGCCGCGACCCACGACGGCCCCTGGCCGCTATTGATCGGGTGGTCAGAATACTGCCCGGCGGGCGTGATCCAACTGACTTGCGAGAGCACGCAGTTGCCAATGTCGTTCAGGACGTCGGGGGGTTGGGTGTCAACGTAACCGTTTGACTCGCCCTTCGTCCAGTCTGGCCCGGTGCACACACCCCCGAAGGGGAGGCAGATGTTCGACAGCGAGTTGGGCGCGACCCACAGGCTGCTTTGCCCTTCGGCATAGTAAGTCCAGGTGATTTTAGGACTCGTCTGACTAAACAGGTAATCCATGGCGTTGCGGTTGAAGCATTCGGGAGTTACATCGCCGGGCGTCTCCGTGCCAAAAGGGTGCGCCCCATTTCCGTTTGGCCTGATCAGCTGCACTGATTCTCCTGAGCCGCAACCGTAGTTGCCCGGAGCATTCTCCGAGACAAAGACACCCGCAGCATCGTCGCCCGCGGTGGGCGCTGAAGTCGCGCCGAAGATATATTGATGCGCGGGATAGCTGGGGCCCTGGTTGGTCTGAAACATCCGGTTGGCCCAGCCGTACGTAGTGGCCATGGTGATGTAGGGATCGAGCAGGCCGCCCCTGCTCCCATTGCTGTTGGTTACGGGAGTGTTATACACATACATGAACTGCGAATAGTTGGTGGCCGGAACCACGCAGCCGAAGATGTTCGCGCCACACACCGCGGGAACATTCGCGCCAGGTTTGCCACTGATGCCCTGGTTTGCGAACTCGAAATTCCATCCGCTGATGGTTCCGTTGAGCTTGGGGCCGCCATGGCTGTGGTCCAGGTCAAAATTAGTGGCCAGTCCAACCGGCTGCAGGGGCACGGTTTGACCATCGCTATTCACATAGGTTGAGACGATGTTGTAGCTTCCCACGCCCGAAGGGGTGCATCCGGGCACCCCACCATTTGCGGTGCACAAGCCTTGAAAGAGATTGTCGGGTGAGCGGTTTTCCTGAAAGATCACGATGACGTGCTTAATGGGAGTTGGTCCGTACTGGGCGTTGGCAGAAATCGCAATCAGGCCAGCAGAGAGCAGGGACAGAACCTTGGGGGTCGATTTCACAACGATTCTCCTTATTGGATGAAAATGGCATGCGGACGTCGAAAGTTCAATGCAGGTACTTGCAGAATGGCGGATGCCTAAACCCCGCGGCTGAAGCCGCGGACGGCCTTTTTGGCGTGCCTCCTAACACGCGAGAAACACCGGGCGTGAGTAAAAGTCGCGTGCGGGAGAGATTTTCATGCTGCTGCAACAATTCGCGGACTCGCGCACTGACTACTGCAGGGTCGGACTCGAGGATCCGGGCGAACCGGTGTTGATATTGTAGCGCTTGAGCTTGCGGTAGAGCGTGGCGCGGCTGATGCCCAGCATGCGTCCGGCGAGGGCTTTGTCGCCGTGTACTTGTTCGAAGACACGCTGGATGGTGGCACGCTCGATATCTTCGAGGTCGGTGGTCGACATGGAAGTCTGCGGAGATTCGGGCACAGCGCCAGGGCTGAGACCAGCGTCTGGGTCAGATGAATCTACTGCTTCCTGGCCGGGCGCCGCGGGAGAAGCCGTGGCGGCGGCGATGGCGGGCGGAAGATCCCCTGAATCGATGATGTGTCCATTGCCCAGGGCGACGGCGCGTTCTACGCAATTCTCTAATTCGCGCACGTTGCCCGGCCAGTCGTATTGCATCAGCGCCTTCATGGCGGAGTTCGAAACCCGCAGCTCCGATCCGGGCGCGTAGCGCTCTAAGAACCAGTGCACCAGCATGGGAGTATCGCTGCGGCGCTCGCGCAGTGCGGGAACATGCAACGTGACCACGTTGAGGCGGAAATACAAGTCCTTGCGGAACGCGCCCACTTTGTAAGCGGCTTCCAGATCGCGATTGGTCGCGGCGATTACGCGCACATCCACTTTCACGCGCTGGTTGCTGCCCACAGGCCGCACTTCCTTTTCCTGCAGCACGCGCAGCAGTTTGGCCTGCAACTCCAGAGGCAGCTCGCCGATTTCATCCAGAAAAACCGTGCCGCCGTCGGCCGCCTGGAACAAGCCTTGCTTCGATTTCAGCGCTCCGGTAAAAGCGCCTTTTTCATAGCCGAAAAGTTCGCTCTCAATCAGCGTGGGAACGAGCGAGCCGCAATCCACTGCGACGAAGGGCCGGGCCCCGAAAGCGCCGCGAAAGTGCATGGCGCGCGCTACCAGTTCTTTGCCAGTGCCGCTCTCGCCATAAATCAGCACGGGGGTGCGCGTATCTTTCAGCCGTGAAACCATGCGCAGCACTTCTTGAATTTTGGCCGAGGAACCGACAATGCCGTGCACCGCGGTCTCGGAATCCATGCGCTGGCGCAGGAATTCGTTTTCTTCTACCAAGCGGATTTTTTCCGCCATGCGTCGCAGAAAAAGGCGCAACTCCTCCAGCGGCGAGAACGGCTTTGTGATGTAGTCATAGGCGCCCAGCTTCATGGCTTGGACCGCGGTTTCGATGGATCCGTGACCGGTCATGAGCGCGACTTCGGTGCGGGGCACCAGCTTCTTTACTTTTTCCAGAAATTCCAGCCCCGACATGTGCGGCATGACCATGTCGGTAAGAACCATATGGCAAGGCTGCTCTTCGAGCAGGGCCAGCGCGGAATCACCGCTCTCGGCTTCGAGACAAATAAAACCTAGAGCCTCGCCCACAGTTACGCACAGCTTGCGGATGCTCTGCTCATCGTCGACCACGAGCAGGCGAATGCGTAGCTCTTCTTTATTCAAGCCGCCTTTGGACAAACTGCTCACTGCGCTCTCCCTATCGTCCTGGAAACGATGTCAATAAATTGCTGCACCCGGAACGGTTTTTCCACGCAGGGCGCGCCCGTCTCGCGCAGCGTGGCTACGGTTTCTTCGTTGGCGATGTCGCCGGTGATAAACACAATTCTCGAAACGAGATCGGGACGGTGCTGCGCGACCCAGGCGTGCACCTGGGCGCCGTCAACGCCGCCGGGCGTTCGCATGTCAGAGACGATGCCGAGAAAGTTGCCGTGTTCGAGCAAAGACAACGCATCCGCGCCCGATTCGCAGCAAACCACGTGATACCCGCTGCGCTCCAGAGCAGCTTGCACATAGGCCATCACGGCCGGTTCGTCTTCGATCAGCAAGACTGGCACCAGAGTAGGTTTGAGTGCGGGAAGGCTCATGTAGGCATGGCTCCTGCGGCCGCGCCGTTAGAGGCGGCGCGGGCCGTTACGGGCAGTCGGACAATGAAGGTGGCGCCTTGTCCGTCTGTATTGTTGTGGCACAGAATCTCGCCGCCGTGCTCCTTGACGATGCCGTAACAGATGCTGAGACCGAGGCCGGTTCCTTTGCCCACTTCTTTGGTGGTAAAGAACGGATCGAAAATTCGGTCGGGCTGAGAAATTCCGGCGCCGTTGTCGCAAAAAGAGACTTCGACCATCTCTCCCGATTCGGCGGTCATGATCTCGATGCGCGCCGGGCGGCCCACTTCATGGGCAGCATCGTAGGCGTTGTTCAGAATATTCAGGAAGACCTGCTGCAGCTGGTGCGCGTCGCCGATGACTTCGGGCAAGCCTTCGTCCAGGTGCTCGATCACATCGATGCCGTGGCTGGTGAAATCGTACGCCCGCAGCTGGATGGTGCGCCGAAGCACCGAATTGAGCTGCACCGGATTGCGCTGCGGCGGCATCTGCCGGGCGAAGCTCAACAGATTCTGCACAATCTGCTTGGTGCGCTGCGCTTCCTGCAGAATGATCCGCAAGTCCTTGCGAACGCTATCGGGCAATTCCGGATTTTCCATGAGCAGATCGGCGAAACCGAGAATCGCCGTGAGGGGATTGTTCACTTCATGAGCCACGCCGGAAACCAGCTGCCCCACCGCCGCCATCTTCTCTGAATGCACCAACTTGCCGCGCAAAACCGCCGAATCGGTTATGTCGGTGAGCACCGCAACAATGCTCACCACGTTGCCCTGCTCGTCGCGCATAGGACTAAGATTGGCGGAGAATTGGCCGGGAGACCCGCTGCCGCGAAGGATCTGCAATTCCAGGTTGTCCACCTGCTGGCCTTCCAGCGTATTGCGGATCGCTTCGGCCAGAGAAGCAACAAAGCCGGGCGCGGCCAGTGCCACCAGCGGACGGCCCAGCACATCGCGCTGCTCAAAGCCCGCTTCGCTCCACCGCCGGTTGGCGTAACTGATCAGGCCCGCGGTATCGGCCACCAGAATCAGGCTCTGGGTATTGTTGAGAATTTTGCCGGAGAAATCGCGCTCTCGATGCAACTCGGATCGGTAGGCGCGCAGGCCGGTCACGTCGAGCATGAGGCCGCGAATCTGCGTCAGCTGCCCCATATTGTCGTACAGTCCGAAGGCATTGATCAGCACGTGAATGGGCAGGCCGTTTTTGCGCCGCAGCGTGGCCTCAAAGTTACGCAAGTGGCCGTGCTCTTTCATGACCTCGGCATGCTGCAGGTTTTGGTCGGGAGAAAGATAGAGCTGTGACGGAATGTCGATTTGCAGTAACTCCTCGCGGTTCGCATAGCCCAGCATGCGGACCATGGCGTCGTTGACTTCAATAAACCGACCCGCTGGAGTGCTGAAGAAAAGACCTTCCTGAATGTTGTCGAACAATTCGCGGTAACGGCGCTCGGCTTCGCGCCGGTCCGTAATGTCTTTCAGAACGTGAATCGTCTGCACGCCTTCGCTGGACCCTCCCTGAACCCGCGAGGTGGAAACCAGGTAGGTGTGGTCGAAAACGGGATGCACGAACTCATCGCTGTCGTTCGCCATCGACCGGCAGAAGGGACAGGAGTAGGAGGCGACGTCGCCCGTCAAAGCCATCAGGGCACGCATGTTGACACCGATCAGCTCGCTGGGAGGGACACCGATCATGTTCGCCAGGGACCGATTCACCCGCAGAATTTTGTCCGCTTCGTCGTGCGCCACAATGAAATCGGTGATGGCGTCGAAAATTTCCAGCCACTGGCGGTTAGCCTGCTCGACTGCGGTGAACAGACGGGCATTCTCCAGAGCCATGGCGGCGTGAACGGCCATGGCTTCGAGGAAAACCCGATCCTCTTGGGTTAAAGGGCAAGAGCGGCCTGCCAGGCAAAGCACGCCGGCCAGTTCGTGGTTGGCCCTCAGTAGGCGAACCACCGAGCAGTCTACCCAACTCGTGGCCGAGGCAATTTCGGAACCCAGCAATTCCGCGGCGGGACCCGATACAACAGGCTCCGAGTGCCGGGAGGCGAGGTCAGCGAGCGCTTCGCGCAGCTGGATTTCGAATGCCCGCTGCGCGCCCTGATTTACTGGAGCCTGATTTACCGGAGCCTGACTTGACGAAGCCTGATTCACCGAAGCATTACTGGCCGAAGCATGACTCGCCGAACTGGGGCCGCCGGCGGCGCTCGACGGAACCAGGGAAACTTCGATCTTGCCCTCGGCTCTGCTTTCCGTTCGGGCGACATCCGCGGCGGAAGTTCCCTCCCCTGCGAGCCTCGCGGATGCCAACTCGCGTACCGGTTTCGGGTCGGAGGAAGCGTGGGGAACGGGGCCCGGAGTCGAATCAGGATACAGGGCTACGGTCTGGGGTCGTCCGTCATGGAAAAGAACCAGCGCCCCCGCCTGCGCACTCGTGAGCTCGGCAGCGCGGCGCACGAATCGGCGGGCGAAGTCGGATAACCGCAGCACGCCGTTGATTTCGCGGGCCAGCTCAATCAAGGCCTCAGCCCGGCGACGGTGCTGCTCCGAGAGGTCCAGATTGCGAGCCACCTCAAGAACAACGGCTACCTGATTTCCCAGCGCACGGGCGCGCCGAATATCTTCCTGCGAAATACCTGTGCCATCGAGACGGTCAAGCACCGCGAACATGCCCAGCACTTCCCCGTCTGCCCCAAGCAGCGGGACCACCAGAAACTGACGTACCTGGTATTTGAGGATTACGTCGAGATTGGCGCCCGGGGTAGTGCTGGCGTCGTCGGTCCAAAAGACCTCCTTGGACCGCAGGGCCCGCGTGGCAATGCCTTCCGGAAAAACAATTTCCAGCCGCCGCGGCTCGCCCTTGCTCACCGCATAACGAAGGTGGAAGGCGCCGCCTTCGAGCAGCGCGATAAAACAACGGCCAAATCCGAGGAAATCTGCCGCCCGGACTACAAATGCCTGCAGGAATTTCTCCAGGTCCCCGCTGGCGCTCAAGGTGGAGGATATTTCAAGCAACTGGTGCAGTTCATGAGCTTGCGCGTGCGCGGTGGCGTAGAGTTCGGTGTTTGCCACCGCGACCGCGCCAAAGCCGGCAATCGCCCCAACCAGGGATTTTTCTTCCGCGCTAAAGACTCCCTCCTGTCGTGGATAGACGAGGATCGCCCCGCGGGTGCGGGACGTGCGGATCGGAGCCGCGATTAGCATCCCTGGAGAAACCAGGCTGCCCAGCGAATGGACATCCCCGCCGATCGAGAAGGTGATCGGCACCCCTGCACCTACGGCGCGCTGGGCAAGATCAGCGGCGAAGCGGACGGTCTTGCGGTCATGCCGGGCGCGGACCGAGTTCGCCATCTGAGGAGTCTCGGCCGAAACCGCACGCAGCTCAAAAGGCCCGTCCTGGCCAAGCAGTACACACACCAACTGGGCGCGCAGCAACAGACGCAGGCGGTCGGCGAGGGCCTCAATAACCGCGGAGACGTCCGGTGTTCCGTGCAGGGCCTGGACCACGTCGGCCAGAATCTCAGCGCGGCGGTGTTCTTCGCGCGAGGCTTCCGTGAGCCGGATCGCCTCCAGCAGGCTTCCGAGTTGGCCAGCCAGGATGGTGGCCTTGGTGGCCAGATCCTCGGTGAAGAAATTCTCATCCTGATCATTAAGGAACGTGACCGCTCCGATGACCTCGTTGAACACCACCAGCGGCGCGGCCATCAGGGAACGTGCCTGCAGCTGGGTGGCCTCAGGAAAGGCATTGGAATCTGCATGATTGGCCAGGGTCGTCCGCTGGCGACGTACTGCCTCCGCAGTCACGGCGCTTTCCAGGGAGCGCAGGCGAAGGCCGACGAAAAGTTCCACCAGCTTGCCATCTCCTTGCTGGCCAACCAGTTCGTCCGAAGACAGGCAGCGCCAGAAGTAGGTTCCTGCTACCTGAAAAAACTCCCGCGTGGCGCGGCAGAAGAACTGAATCAGCGCGCCGGAATCGGGCCGCTCGCTGGCCTTGGCCGCAATAGCGAGAAGCAGTTCCTGAAACTTCTCGTCCGAACCGGGAGCCGCGGTAGCCGCTGGCGGAATGGAACGGCCGCCGAAACTGGTCAGCGCATCGTGGGCCGCGGAGGAAGAGGGTTCGTGATTCACAAGTTATTGAATATAAGGGGAAACTACGCTGCTATCTCAATTTGAGTCAAGTGAAATGGGAAGGACAGGTGCCCAACTGTGAAATCTCAATCCTTGCGTGAGATTCTGTCTCACAGTGAGAGCGACCAGCGCTGGCGCGGGATGTGAGACGAGGCGAGTTCGGGGGTGGATCGTGCGGCCATCCTCGAACGATTCCTAACTCTTTTTGTTGCAAATAGATCGGGCTTGTGACTTTGGTTTTTTCTGGAACTGTCCGGTGGCCCCGGCGTTGCACGCTTAACGGTTCACCACGCTTACCCGCGAGGGGAGGAACCGTGTCTCAAAGAACCACTGCCACCCTGTTGGCCGCTCTAATGATGGCGCCGGTAGCCGGGCCCGCAATCGCGCAGTCGCAAACCGCGCAAAGTGAAGAAATGCTACGGCGGGCCAAGACGAAAGTCCAGCCGGCGTATCCCGATCTGGCGCGCAGGATGAATATTACGGGAACGGTAAAGATCGAAGTGGTGGTCCTTCCTAACGGAACGGTGAAGGAAGCCCGCGTGGTTGGCGGTCATCCCGTGCTCTCCGGCGCCGCTCTGGAAGCGGCGAAGAAATGGCGTTTTGAACCGTCCGCGGCCGAGAGCTCAGGCATCATCGACTTCAAGTTCGAACCGCGGTAATGGCGTCGCATCGCGGAGGAGAAACAGTAATGACGATTGGCAAGAAGCTCTACATGAACTTCGGCATCATCCTGACGATGGTGGTGGTGCTGTTCCTCGTCAACCTGCTGGCGGTGCAACGGGAGCATGCTGCGAAGGCGACGGCGAAGGCTTTCACGGACATGGCTGACGCCACCAGCGCCGAGCGCTTCCAGGTGATGCAGGATTGCCTCTATCTGAGCAACTACCTGCTCAGCGGCGATACCCGCGAAGTGGACCGCATGAACGATGGGATGCGCATTCTCAACCAGAAGCTCGAAGACAGCAAAACCCAGGCCATTTCCGACTCGGAAAAGACCGATCTCAGCCGGGTCCAGCAACTGGAGACCGCCTGGGCCCACGAGTTTGCCCAGCCCTTGATCGACAAGCGCAAAGATGTGGACTCCGGCAACGCGACCGTGGCGGAATTGCAGATCTATTACCTGCAGAAGGATGCATCCTCGTGGGTCAAGAATTTTACCGATGCTCTGGACCTGGCCGATGCCGAGAACAAGAAACTGGTCGACGTCGGCCGCGACTCGGATCGGATCGCTAGCAATCTGACGATCCTGTTTTCCGTGATCAGCACCCTGATCGCTCTGGGCTTGGGCGCGGTGATCGCCTACCGCACCGCACGTTCCATCACCGAACCGCTGACCAACCTGATGAAGGTCGCCCGGCAGATCGGCGACACCGGAGACCTGGAACACACCATCGAACTCAAGCAGGAGGACGAAATCGGCGAACTGGCCCGCACCTTCGCCAAAATGGTCACCTACCTCAAGGAAATGGCTTCCGTTTCCGAGTCCCTGGCGGGCGGCGACCTGACTGTGGAAGTGAAGCCGCGTTCCACCCATGACACTCTGGGCAACGCCTTCGCCCGCATGGTGGAAGGCCTTGGCGGCCTGGTGCGCAGCGTCCGCGACGCCTCTACCCAGGTGGCCAGCGCTTCCAACCAGGTGGCGTCCGCATCCGACGATTCGGCAAAGATTGGGTTGCAGGCTTCTTCCGCCATCGACGAAGTCACCAGCACCATGCACGAGATGAGCGTCAACGTGCAGAACATGGTGAAGAGCACGCAAGTGCAGGCCTCGAGCGTGAGCGAAACGTCCGCTTCCATCGACCAGATGGTGGCTTCGATTCAGCGCGTGGCCGACACCGCAAAAGTTCTGCTCGACATTTCCAACCGTTCCCGCGAGGAAGTGCACTCCGGCATCTCGACCATGGAGAAGGCCACTGACGGCCTCACCAAGATCAACACGACCATCAACAGCTCAGGGGAAATCATTGGAGCCCTGGGACAGCGCGCCGACGATATCGGCAAGATCATCGAAGTCATCGACGATCTGGCTGAGCAGACCAACCTGCTTGCCCTGAACGCCGCCATCGAAGCGGCCCGCGCCGGAGAACATGGCCTGGGCTTTGCCGTGGTCGCCGACGAAGTGCGCAAGCTGGCGGAAAAATCGGCGCAGTCCACAAAAGAAATTTCCGAACTCATCCAGAGCATTCAGAAAGAAGCCCGCAAGGCGGTGGAGAATATGGACCGCTCGACTGGCATCGTGAACGAAGGCCTGGAGCTGGGCGGAGAATTGAATGGCGCCCTGCACAAGATCTCGAACGTGGTCACCGAAGTCTACAAGTTTGCCCAGGAAATCGGAGCGGCCACCAACGAGCAGTCGCACGGCTCGTCGCAAATCGCCCGCGCCACCACGCGGCTCAACGAAATCACCCACGAAATCAATTCCGCCGTCGAAGAGCAAGCCTCCGGAGCGCAAGCCGTGGTCAAAGCCATGGAGCGCATGCGCGAACTGGTGCAGCAATCCACGTCAGGCTCGACCGAGCTGGCAGCGTCTTCCGAACAAATGTCCAAGATGTCGCGCGGCCTGCTCGAATTCATGGACCGCTTCGCCCTGCAGGACTCGCCCGCCCAGAACCTGGGGCGCGACGAGCACCCCCAGGCAAGGCGGGCTTCGGCCGGAGCGCATTTCTAATTCGGCCGTTGCCGGGAAACTCCCGGCCAAGGCCGCTTCTGGAATCAGTTTGAAGAATCACCGCTCGTAGAAACGGTTCGCAGAGATTATGAAGCAGGAACTCCATATCGTGGGCTTTCAGGTGGGCCGTGAAACCTACGGCGTGCCCATCACTTCCCTGCACGAGATTGTGCGGGTGCCGGAAATCACCGCCGTCCCGGATGCACCCGATTACCTGGAAGGCGTGATCAACCTGCGGGGAAAAATCGTCTCGGTCATGGACCTGCGCAAGCGCTTCGGAGAAAAACAAGTCTCCCTGACCAAGCGCAACCGCATTCTGGTGGTCGAGCACTCGGGAAGGCTGGCCGGATTGATCGTGGACTCGGCGTCCGAAGTATTAAAAATTCCTGCCGATGACGTAGAAGCGCCTCCCGCAGTATTCCAGGACGGTGGCTTGAACTGCGTCACCGGCCTGGGCAAGGTCAAAGGGCGACTGGTGGTACTGCTCGATATGAGTAAGTTGCTGGCTCCAGGCAGCCTGCAAGTCAACGGGGCAACGGGCGAAGCCAAAGCCGTAGCCAAAGATGCGAAGGCAACACCCAAAGCCGAAGCGCGGAGCGCTGCGGCGCGGTAAAGCGGCGCGTTCAGCGACCCGAAGCACGTTGCGGCTGGGCTCTTGAATTCAGCGTCGAACGAGAGAAAGCATGGGCACATCTGGAGCGGCACCCGCACCCTTATTGACGGACGCGGAACTGAAATTGTTGCAGGCTCTCGTCTACCAGGAGTGCGGCATGCACTTCGACGAGCGCCGCACCCATTTCCTTCAGGATCGCCTCCTGCGGCGGCTGAAGGAATGCCGCGTCGATTCCTTCTACGCCTATTATCGGCTCCTGATCAGTCCCGAAGGCAAGAATGAACTGGCCAAGCTGCTCGAAAACCTCACGGTCAACGAAACCAGCTTCTTCCGCCACAAGGCGCAGCTCGATCTTTTCCAGAAACACATTTTCGAAGACCTGCTGAAACAGAAGCAAGCCCGGCGCGACTACTCGATCCGTGTGTGGAGCGCGGGCTGTTCCACCGGCCAGGAAGCCTACACCCTGGCCATGCTCGTGACCGATGCGCTTGCGTATTACTACCTGCGCAATCCGCTACCCATCGAGATGCCGCTTCCTAAACCGCTCATACCGCCGCCGTGGCGAGTGGAAATTCTGGCCAGCGATATCAGCTACTCGGTGCTCCGCGCCGGACAAGATGGCACATATTCGGAGACCCAGATGGCCTCGGTCGACTACGCCTACCGTCTGCGCTATTTCGACAAAGTGGGCGAACGCTATGCCGTGAAAAAAGCGCTGAAAGAAATGGTGCACTTCGATTTTCACAACCTGAAAACCGAATATCTGCCGCAGCGCAACGACGTGATCTTCTGCCGCAACGTGATGATGTATTTCGACGAGGCGGAACAGAAGCGGCTGATCGAAAAGTTTTACCGCTGCCTGAACGCGCACGGATTCCTGTTCGTCGGCCACGCCGAGAGTTTGCTCGGCATCACCAAGAAATTTCAGATGGTGCACAAAGACAGTGGAACCGCGTACCAGCGGGTTGAGGTGAAAGAGTAAAGCATGACGAATTCCCCTGATGAGCGCGGAGCAGAACTGCGGGAGTTGTTCTTCGAGACTTCGCAGGAATTGCTGCAGGCGCTGAACGAAGAAGCACTGAAGCTGGAGAAAAAGCCCGGCGACGAAGAAATCGTCCGTGGCATCCGGCGGACGGTGCACACCTTGAAAGGCGACTCGGCGGCCTGCGGGCTGCGCGAGCTGAGCGAGCTGGCGCATCAGTTTGAAGATGCGCTCTCGCTCGAAGAAACCGCCACGCAGGCCGCGGTGGCCGAGATCGCGTTCACCGCCGCCGACGTGTTCACGGCGATGATTGCGGCCTATCGCAAAGGAACGAAGCTGCCCGCCACGGCCAGCCTGCGCAAGAAAATTCAGGAATTGACCGCCCTGCCCGCGGGCAAGAAAATCCGCCGCAAAAAAACCACCGCGAAGGCTGAGCCTGCGGCCAAGGCAGGCAGCTGGACGGAATACGAAAAGCTGGCCATCGCCCGCGCCCAGTCGAGCGGCCTGGCCGTCTATCATGTCACCGTCAAGATCGATCCGCACTGCGCCATGCCGATCGCCGGGCGCCAGCTCATCCAGAACGCGATTGCCAGCATGGGCCAGATTCTCGCCGTGCATCCCGATGCCAAGTCTCCCGCGGCCACCAGGCAGGTTGAATTCGTATTGGCCAGCGAAGCCAGCGTCGAGTCGATCTCGGCGAAAAGCCGCGTTCCCACCATCGCGGAAGAAGTTACGGTCGAGCTCATGCATGCGGCGAATCCAGCGGCGAAGCAATCCATCGCTGAAGCGGCTGTGCTCTCGCCCGAGCCCGAGAACGCGCCGGCCGCCGAACCCCCGACTACCGCTCCCGATACTGCCGCAGCTGAAACCAGTCCTACCTACACGGCGCTCGAAAACATTTTGCGGGTCGAGGCCGGCCGCATCGATAACGTGCTCAACCTGGTCGGCGAGCTGATTATCGGCAAGTCCATGCTGCAGCAGGCGCTGAACGAATTTTCCAAGCGTTATCCCAAAGAACTGCTGCGCGGAAAATTCGCCGACGCCATGGGCTTTCAAGCCCGCGTGTTGAACGACTTGCAGCGCTCGGTCATGAAAATCCGGATGGTCCCGGTGGAGCAGCTCTTCCGCCGCTTTCCGCGCATGGTGCGCGACGTTTCCCGGCAGTGCGGACGTGAAGTGGAACTGGTTTTGAGCGGGCAGGAAACCGACCTCGACAAAGGCATTCTCGACGCCATCGCCGAGCCTCTGACGCACTTAGTGCGCAACGCCATCAGTCACGGCATTGAATCTCCCGAGGAACGCACCCGCCTCGGCAAAGCGCCGCGCGGCATGGTCAAGCTTAATGCTTACCACCAGGGCAATCAGGTAGTCGTCGAGGTCAGCGATGACGGGCGCGGCATCGATGCCCAGAAAATTCGCGCCAAAGCCATCGCACTGGGCATGCTCACTGCCGAAGAGGCGGGCCGGCTCAACGATGCCGAATC
>DATDGM010000050.1:0-72313 GCA_036522075.1 Candidatus Sulfotelmatobacter sp. | reverse complement strand
CACCACCCGCGTACGCCCGACCAGGTGCTGCCGCTGACGCAATCGAATGGAAACGGTGGGGTTAGTTTGCCGGCGATTCTGGGTTCGCCGACTTCCCAGCTTACGACCACTTTCACGCTCCCACCGAATGTCGAGGGCGCGTACCTGGATGTGGTTTCGCAGAGCCAGTCCACCGACGAGCAGTGGTATGCCTGTTTCCCGAACGACCTGGCGAGCATTAATGACGTTTTCGGGTGTGGGAACACGGACTTCCGGGAAAGTGAAATCACCATTGACGGAGTAGCGGCGGGGATTGCGCCGGTTTCTCCGTGGGTGTTCACGGGATTCCTGCCGGACCAGTGGGTGCCGATTCCGGCAGCGCAAACCGTGGAGTTCGTGCCCTACCGGGTGAACCTAACGCCCTTCGCAGGGTTGTTGAGCAACGGCCAACCGCACACGGTTGGGTTGAGCGTGTTCAACGACGATAGCTACTTTTCAGTGACGGCCTCGCTGCTGCTGTATCTGGATGCGGGATCGACACAGATCACGGGCGCGGTCACGAAGAACACATTGACCAGCCCGTCTCCCGTGGTGACGGAGAATCTGCAGGGGACTTCCGCGGTGACGGGAACGATCGGGGTCAGCTCCGACCGCAATTTCACGATCGCGGGCTACGTCAACACATCGCATGGACAAGTCAACACGTCCGTTAAGACGCACCAGAACTTTTCCAGCACGGAGACCATCGACTTCGATACGGCCAACTTTACTGTGCTCGACCAGAACACCGTGGTGCAAAACAGGGTGTCATCCGCGACCACGGTTGCAAGCGGTGAAGGAACGGTTGTGACCAAGGATGACTTCAGCTTCCCCATTACGGTGGACCTCACGTACCCGGTGAGCGGTTCTGCATTTGGCTATAACGTGGTGACAACGCAGAAATACCAGAGCAGCAACCAGGTCGCGGTGGATGGGTGGACGGTGCATTCGTCTGCGGTGACGAACGAGGTGATCGGGTCAGACGTGAGTCCGGCGTCAAGCTCGCAGAAATATGCGTCCTCGGATTCGGATGGGAACAACTACAGTTGCAAGATCGCGACGGCGAACAACACGTTGAGCTCGGTGAGCAAGGGGTGCGAGCCGGATCATGGGCACGAATAGCCGCGCAGGGGCTGAAGGCCGAGGGATTCGCAGCGGATAACGCGGCCCTGACCGGGCCGTCGCTTTCACGAACGCGGCGCCTGGACGGGCCGCGCTTTTTTTTCCACAAACGCGGCGCCTGAAGGGGCGCTCGTCTACGCTTGTGTCCGAAGGTCAGGCGGGGAAGTCCCAGCCTTCTTCTTTCATTTTGCGGTTGCACCAGTGCTGGAGTTGCTCGAAGAGCGCGGGCTCGATCACGACGAAGCGGATGCCGACGCGCTTTTCGTCGCCCACCCACATGAGACGGGCCTTGGCCTGAAACAGGGACTCGCTCTCGGGCAGAACAAACCTTATATCGAGCAAGCCGGAGAAACGCAAAGGTTCGGTGAGGCCGTCTAGGCCCATGCCGCCGGTGCTGAGGTTCACGCCCTGGACAGTAATTTCCTGGCCTAGCGAATTTTTCAGGGTGACGGGAATCTGGACGCGCGCGCGGAAGAATTTCTGCTGTTCGTTGCTGATGGAGCCGAGCGAGGCCGAGGTGTCGCCGGGAGCGAAGGAGATGTTGTATTCCTTGAGCTTGCGGCTGAGAGTGCGGCGGGAAATTCCGAGCTGTTCGGCGGCAAGAGCGCGCTGGCCGCCGGTGCGTTCCAGAGCCTTGATGATCATTTGTTCTTCCATGCTATCGAGATTGCCGACGGGCATGGAGGCAGTTTGGCGAAGAGCGGAAGGCCCTCCGGAAATGGCGCCGGTGACTTTGGCGAAATCGACTTCCGCGTTGGAGGATTCCATGGCGACTTTGGCGACGAGGTTGCGCAGTTCGCGAATGTTGCCGGGCCAGGGATGCGAGAGCAGCGCGGAAATGGCTTCGGCGGAAAAACTTTTGCCCGGAGCTTTGATCCGCAGAAAATGTTCAGCGAGGGCAACGATATCTTCGGGGCGCTCGCGCAGTGGCGGGACGCGGAGCTGAAACTGGCCGAGGCGGTGAAAAAGATCCTGGCGGAAGCGGCCTTCGTGGACGGCTTTTTCTAAATCCTGATTGGTGGCGGCGACGATGCGGACATCGACTTTGATTTTGCGATGGCCGCCGAGGCGGTAGAAGGGCTGGCCATCGAGCACGCGCAGAAGTTTGACTTGAGTCTGCAATTGCAGTTCGCCGATTTCGTCGAGAAATAGCGTGCCTTTGTCGGCGAGTTCAAACAGGCCGGGTTTGGAAGAGTCGGCGCCGCTGAAAGCGCCTTTTTCGTATCCGAAGAGTTCGCTCTCGACGAGATTTTCGGGAAGCGCGGCGCAGTTGATGTCGATCCAGGGGCGGCCGCGGCGATGCGACGATTCGTGGATGGTGCGAGCGATGAGTTCCTTGCCGGTTCCGGTTTCTCCGGTAATCAGCACCGTTTCTGTGGCGCGCGCCACGTTATCGACCTGCGCGATGAACTTGTGCATCAGCGGGCTGGCGAGGATGAACTGGGTGCCGTCAATTTCGCGGATGGCGAGGGGCGATTCGCCGGAATCTGCCGAGGGCCGTTCGTTTTTGCGGGTTAAGAAGGCGGAAGCGGAGACTTCGTTTCCGGCTGCCGTCACAAAACCGACCAACCCTACGGGAACAGAATCTGCATCATGAAGCAGGCTGAGTGACAAGCGAACGGGGAAACTCGCGCCCGAGTTTGGATGAGCAAAAAGTTGCGAATCGAAATATCCCAGGTCGGCGGCGGAGGCCGAAATAGTTTTGCCGGAGGGAAGCGGGGCGACATGGCCGGGAGCGTCTTCGGACGAAAAAAGTGGATCGAGGGTTCGGCCGAGAAGTTCGCGGGGCGAATATTTGAAGAGCTGAGTAAAGGTTGGATTGCAGGCGGTGAAATTGCCGCGCAGGTCGGCGGAGAACGCTGCCACTTCGGGGTGGATTGCATTGGTGAGCGCGACTTGCGGCGAAGTTTCAGAGCGATCGGCAGTGGGATGAGAGTGCCCGTTCGCGGGCGCGGACGGGCGCGAGTTTTGTTTGGACAGCGACATCGAGTGGCGCTCGGATGATCTCGGCACAATCTTGGCACACGGCGGGGAAATCGCAGGAGAAGCGTGGCGAGTGAGAGTAACGAAAGTAACCAGTGGAGCAGGGAGCGACGCCGGCCGCGGGAAGCCGCAGGACGAATGAAGGGGATGGCGCGATGTAGAAGAAAGTGGGGCGGTTCAGGCGGAGGATGGAGTAACCAGAGAACGGCGGATGGCCAGGTTACCTTTGTAACCTTCTGAAGAACCAAGGTCTGCTCTACGATCCAGGCAAGGCCTGAGCTAGGGAAAATTGTGCGCGCCAGGGCCGACGAGACGTGCAAGGGCTGGGCACGACACATTCTGGCCCGTGAGGAAATGCGCGAGGCTTTCACCCCCCCAGGGAAGCCGCGGTTCTACTGGTGTTGACGGAACCAGCGATGGAAGAGTTGTCCATAAAAACGAAAATGTTTGTCGGGATCACGGCCCTCTCGGGAACCGTGATACTGGCGTATTTTTTGTGGCACTGGGAGTCGGCGGATGTGAGCCGGTTCCTGTGTTATCTGGCAGTGGCCGTGGTGGCGTCGAGGTTGAAGGTGCAGCTGCCGGGCATCGACGGAACGATGTCGGTGAACTTCCTGTTCATTCTGATGGGCGTGATGGACTTGAGTCTGCCTGAGACTCTGGTGATTGGGTGCACGGCCACGTTTGCGCAGAGCCTGTGGCCGCCGCGACGACAGCTGGATCCGGTCAAGGTTCTTTTTAACGTAGCGGGCATGATGGCGAATGCCACGGTGCTGACGTATGTGAGCTATCACTGGCTGTCGGCGAGGGCGGGGGGAAATAAGCCGATCCTGCTGATGGTGGCGGCGCTGGTTTTCTTTTTGGCGAATACGCTGCCGATTTCTGGGGTGATCGCGCTGACGGAACATAAGTTGGCGAGGAAAGTTTGGGCGGAATGTTATTTTTGGTCGTTTCCTTATTACCTGGTGGGTGCGGCGGCGGTGGGGCTGGTGGGCGTGGTGAACCGGCAGGCGGGGTGGGCAACGTCACTGCTGGTTCTGCCGCTGATCTATTGGGTGTATCGGTCTTATCGGCTGTATTTGGGACGGTTGGAGGCGGAGAAGGAGCGGGTGGAGATCGAGAAACGGCACGTGGAGGAAATTGCGTCGCTGAACATGAGGACGATCGAGGCGCTGGCGTTGGCGATCGAGGCGAAGGATCACACGACGCATACGCATCTGTACCGGGTACGGACCTACGCGGTGGAAATTGCGAAAGAGATGAGCCTGGCGAATGACGAAGTGGAGGCGCTGCGCGCCGCGGCGCTGCTGCATGATATTGGGAAGCTGGCGGTGCCGGAACAGATCATCAGTAAGCCGGGACGGTTGACGCCGGAAGAATTCGAGCGGATGAAGGTGCATCCGCTGGTGGGGGCGGAAATTCTGGAGCGAGTGGCGTTTCCGTATTCGGTGGCTCCGATTGTGCGGTCGCATCATGAGCGCTGGGATGGGTCGGGATATCCGGATGGATTGCGCGGGGAGGAGATCCCGATGGGGGCGCGAATTCTGGCGGTGGTGGATTGTCTGGACGCGCTGGCATCGCACCGGCAGTATCGTCCGGCGCTGCCGCTGACCGCGGCGATGGCGGGAGTGAAGGAGCGGGCGGGAACGTGGTTTGATCCGCGGGTGGTGGAGATTCTTGACCGGCGTTTCGTGGAACTGGAGCAGATGGCGCAGGCGCAGGAAAAAGCCGGCACGCAAACGGGGCTTTCGAAGACAGCGCGGGTGAGCCGAGGGGCGGCTCCGGCGGCGGGATTTGAAAAGTGGCCGGAACCGGCGAAAAGAGGAACGTCTGACAATACTGATTTTCTTACCTCGATTGCATCGGCGCGGCAGGAAGCGCAGACCATGTTCGAGCTCAGCCAGGATCTGGGAGTATCCCTGAGCTTGAGCGAAACGCTCTCGCTGCTTTCGATGCGGCTGCGCAAGCTGATTCCGTTCGATTCGATCGCGGTTTTTGTGAACCGGAATGGGTGGTTGCTGCCCGAGCTGGTGAGCGGCGAGAACTTCCGCGTGCTGTCGTCGCTGAAGATTCGAATGGGCGAAGGATTGTGCGGATGGGTGGCGGAGAATTGCAAGCCGATTCTGAACGGCAATCCCCAGGTGGAAGCGGGATACGTTGTGGACCAGGAGAAACATACGACGCTGCAATCGGCGCTGGCGGTTCCGCTGGAAGGGCTGAACGGGGTGGTGGGAGTGTTGGCGATGTACCACGTCAATCGCGACGCGTTCACGCCCGACCACTTGCGAATTTTGCTGGCAGTGGCGTCGAAGGTGGCGCTCTCGGCGGAGAACGCGCTGAAGTACCAGCAAGCCGAAACCTCCGCTACCACGGACTTCCTGACGGGGTTGCCGAACGCGCGGTCGTTGTTCGTGCACCTGGCGCAAGAACTGTCGCGTTGCCGGCGCACCAAATCATCGCTGGCGGTGCTGGTTTGCGACATCGACGGGTTCAAGCAGATTAATGACTCTTACGGGCACCTGGAAGGCGACAACCTGCTGCGCGAGTTCTGCCTGCGGCTGAAAGATGCGTGCCGAGGATATGACTATGTGGCGCGCATGGGCGGAGACGAATTCGTCATCACGGCGCCGGGGCTCACGCCGGAGGCGGCAGAAGAAAAGGCCGCACGGCTGAACGAGGCTGCGGTTGCGGCGGGACGCCACGTCTGCGGGCGGGAGATTATCACGCTGAGCGTAGGCGCGGCGTTCTGCCCGGACGACGGGTTCGACGCCGAGCGACTGCTGGCCGAGGCCGACCGGCGCATGTATTCCATGAAACATGTTCACCACGCGGAGGCGGCCGCGCTGAAAGAGAACACTAAAGCAAGCGGAGCGTCAGTTCCGTAGAGGCCAGTTATGGTGGGATGGAGGATTGCGCGGCATGGGCTGGCCATCGCGGCTATTGTGGTTCTCGGCGGATTTTTATCGGCGATCCTGGTGC
This sequence comes from Candidatus Sulfotelmatobacter sp., assembly GCA_036522075.1. GTDB lineage: Bacteria > Acidobacteriota > Terriglobia > Terriglobales > Acidobacteriaceae > Sulfotelmatobacter. Next base: position 66,211 of record DATDGM010000050.1, on the reverse strand, counting down.
GCTATGCGCCGGGGTTCGACGTGGATGAAGAGCAGCTCGATCCGCACTTGAGCGCAGAGAGCATTCAGGCACTGCGCCAGGCCCGCCTGCAGGAACACAACGTTTTCACGTTTTATCTCCACTCCATGCAGCGCGCGGCGCATGGAGATCTTGGGACTTCGCTCTCGCTTGGTCAGCCCGTCACCACCCTCTTGCGGCAACGCTCACCATTAACTCTGAAGCTGGCGGGGACTGGGCTGCTTTTCGGCTGGGCGCTGGCTATGGGGCTGGCGTTGAGCGCGGCCTGGCTACGGGTGTCTGCTTATGATGCGCTGACGACTTTTGTGAGCGGAACTTTTCTTTGTCTTCCGGCGGCGGTACTGGCTCTTTTGTCAGTGCTATGGAATGTGCCGGGTTCGCTGGCGATTGGGCTGATCGTTTTCCCCCGCGTTTATCGTTATGCGCGCAATCTGCTGGGCAAGGCGTATGGCCTGCCTCACATTGTTACGGCGCGTTCCAAGGGACTGGGGGAATTCAGGATTCTTTTCTGGCACGTGGTTCCGGTGGTGGGCGCGCAGTTGCTAGCCGTCGCGGGGGTTTCCGTAAGCATGGCGGTGGGGGCAGCGATTCCGGTGGAAGCGTTGTGCGGACTGCCCGGAGTGGGGCAACTGGCGTGGCAGGCGGCGCTGGGGCGCGATCTGCCGTTGCTGATGAACATTACGATCCTGGTCACGCTAGTGACGCTGCTGGCCAATTCGAGCGCGGACGTGATGGGCCGCATGTTGCGGGGCCAGGGAGCATGAAAACTGACATGCGATCTGGAACGATGAACGTATGGCGTGGGCTGGCGTGTGTGCTGTTGTTGCTGGTGGTTGGCTTTTCGCTGGCGGCGAACTGGGTAGCGCCCGCGGGGTATGCCAAGCAGTACCGGGAAGCGGCGGGAGCGCCGCCATCCCGAGCGCACTGGCTTGGCACCGATGAGATTGGGCGCGATCGATTTGCGCGGGTTCTTTATGGAACACGAATTTCGCTGTTGCTGGCGCCGGCGGCGGCTTTGCTTTCCACGTTGATCGCAGCGCTGGCGGGCGGACTCGCGGGGTACATGGGCGGGCATTGGGCGCGACTGGCCATGGCGGTGACCGATCTTTTTCTTTCGCTGCCGTGGTTGTTTTTGCTGATCACGGTTCGAGCGCTTATGCCGCTGAATGTGACTCCACTGGCATCGGTGATCGTTACCTTCTCGATGCTGGGACTTTTGGGATGGACCAGCGCGGCGCGCGTATTGTGCACGCGGGCGCATGCCTTGCGGGATGCGGACTTCGTGAGGCAGGCGCGGGCTTCGGGCATCCGCGGAATGCGGCTGTTCTGGATCCACGTGATGCCGAATTTGAGGCCGGTGCTCTACGCGCAGTTCTGGATTTCGATTCCGGCGTTTATTCTGAGCGAGGCGAACCTGGGAATTCTGGGCCTGGGGGTGGCGGAGCCGATGCCTTCATGGGGAAGTTTGCTGAAAGAGCTGGAAGGGTTGACCTCGATCGGCGAGGAGCCGTGGAAGTTTGTGCCGCTGATTCTGCTGGTGATCGTGGTGACATCATTTCAAGTTGTGCTTTCAAATCAGGAGGAAGTAGCCGCATGACTCGGCACCAGGATATTTCTCTCACATGGGGGCCCGGGCGACGTGTGGCGGTTTTGTGCGTGGCGTGGGTGGTTGCGGCGTTGTGGCTTTTGGCAGGCAGCGCGGTCGCGCAAGGCGGGGGCGAGTTACGCTTTTGCCTGCGGTCGGAGCCCAAGACGTTCGATCCACTGAGGGTGGAAGACGAGGCTTCGGAGTCGATCCGTTACTTGACCGGCGGGGTGCTGGTGCGCATGAACCGGAAGACGCAAGCGCTGGAACCCGGACTGGCGCAGTCGTGGAAAGTTTCGAAAGACGGGAAACGGATTGTTTTCAAAGTACGCACCGGAATTGCATTTTCGGACGGCACGCCATTTTCGGCGGAGGACGTGGCTTATACCGTGCAGCAGTTAATGGATCCGGCGCTGCATTCGCCCACGGGAGACGCTTTCCGCTCGGGACCGGGAAATGTGCAGACGAAAGTGATTTCTCCGACCCAGGTTGCCATTACATTTCCCGCGGCGGTGGCGGGGCTGGACCGGCTGTTCGACCAGGTGGCGATTGAGTCGGCGCACTCACCGAAAAAAGAAGTGGCGGTGCTGGGCCCGTTCACGGTGGTGGACTATAAGCCGGGCGCAAGCGTGCTGTTGAAGCGCAATCCCAAATACTGGAAGACGGACGAGCAAGGACACAAACTGCCGTATCTGGATTCGATTGAACTCGATATTCAACCGAACCGCGATGTGGAGATGCTGCGGTTCAAGCGCGGGGAGATCCAATTGATCAACGCGCTCGACAGCGAGTATTTCGACAAGCTGGCCGCGACTTCGCCGCAACAGGTACATGACGCGGGGCCGTCGCTCGACAGCGAGCAGGTATGGTTCAACGAAGTGGCGAAGGCGCCGATTCCCGGCTACAAACGGGAGTGGTTCCAGTCGACGAACTTCCGGCGGGCAATTTCGCGGGCCATCAACCGGGAAGATCTGAGCCGGATTGTGTTTCACGGCCACGCCAAACCGGCGCTGGGCGCGGTTTCGCCGGCGAACAAATTCTGGTTCAACGCCAAGCTGAAGGCGCAACCCTACAGCCCCGAGGCCGCAATGAAGTTGCTGCAAGCCGACGGGTTTCGTATGGACAACGGGGTTTTGAAAGACCGCGGCGGCAACGCGGTGGAGTTTTCGATTATCACGAACTCCGGGAACAAGATTCGCGAACAGATGGCGGTGATGATTCAGGACGATTTGCAGAAAATTGGCGTGCACGTGAACGTGGTGACGCTGGATTTTCCGTCGCTGATTGCGCGCATGACGCAGACATTCGATTACGAGGCGATCCTGCTGGGCTTGACGAACGTTGATCTGGATCCGAACGGGCAGATGAATCTGTGGCTGAGTTCGTCGGAGAATCATCAGTGGAACCCGCAGCAGAAAGCTCCGGAGACGCCGTGGGAAGCGGAGATTGACAAGCTGATGCGGGCACAGGCATCGGCCACGGCCGCGGCCAAGCGGAAAGAATATTTTGATCGGGTGCAGGAAATTGTGCTGGAACAGGCGCCGTTTATTTACTTGATCAACAAGGACGCGCTTTCGGCGGTGTCACCAGCGGTGCATGGGGCGAGCCCGGTAATTTTGCATCCGCAGACGTTTTGGAATGCGGAGCGGATGACGGTGGGGAAATAACACAACTTCTTAGCCACGGATTTTGCGCGGATTATCACGGATCTAAGAAAAAGTCGATCCTGAAAAACATGGGCGCTGCTCTCACTGACGTTCTGCTTTCGGCTCAGGTCTCCGTTTGTTATGCGGGGAAGGCAGTGCTGCGGGATGTGGAGTTTGAGATTCGGCGCGGGGAAGTGCTGGGGCTGGTGGGGCAGAGCGGGTCGGGCAAGAGCACGCTGGCGATGGCGATTCTGGGACTGCTGGATGGGAAGCGGGCGCGGGTGGAAGGAGCGATCCGATTTCAGGACTGCGATCTGTTGCAACTTCGCGAACGCGAGCTGCGGGAACGGCGCGGACGAACGCTGGCGCTGGTGCTGCAGAGTCCGCTGTCGTCGCTGAATCCGGCGCTGAAGATTCGAACGCAGTTGAAGGAAGCCTGGAAGGCGCATGCGTCCGGTTCGGGCGCGGAGTGCGAGAGCGCGATTCGGGCGGCGCTGGAAAGCGTGAGCCTGCCCTCGACGGACGAGTTTCTGCGCAAATATCCGTCGCAGATGAGCGTGGGGCAGGCGCAGCGGGTGCTGATTGCGATGGCCGTGACGCACCGGCCGGCGCTTTTGGTCGCCGACGAGGCCACCAGCGCGCTCGACGTCATTACGCAATCGGAGATCCTGGCCCTATTTCGCCACCTGAACCGCAACACGGGAATGGCGATCCTTTATATCTCGCATGATCTGGCGTCGGTGGCGGGGATTTGCGACCGCATCGCGATTTTGCACGAAGGCCAGATTGTGGAGTGCAGCGCGACGGAAGAAATTTTTGCGAATCCTCAGCATGAGTATACGAAGCGGCTGATGGCGGCGATGCCGCAAGTGCCGCATCCTAACAAAGGTGACTCGGTGAACTTCGAAGCCCGAAAAAGCATGGCCGCGAATTCTCGCGCCTGAAATACCTCCCGCTAATTACCTGCCGCTATTCCCCGCGCTTATATCGCCCGCTGAAATACCCCGGCTTTCCCCCCCTTTTGTGGGACAAACTGTCCCATGCCCACGGGGATGGGACAGAGTGTCCCGCGCGCGGCCGTTCGGCGCGGAAGATCGTCAATCTTATCAATCACTTACGGGCATCCGAATGGCAGGGGCCGTGCAACTGAACCGGGGTACTGCAGAAGCACGATTTTGCCCCACGAACACGAAAGGGTGAGATTCATGGAGCATTCACGTACGGCTCAGAAGCCAGCGGGACGAGGAGAACGGCGCAGCGCGGCATGGGGTAAGCGACTTGCCGCGCTGGCGCTGGTTCTGGTGACGGAGTTGGCGTTTGCCGGGGGTAGGACCCCGGGCGCTCCGTCGAAGGGAACGGCGCAAAAAGTGGCGTCGGAACTGTTCCCGCTTCTCGCCAAGGCGCAGAAGGGTACCGCCGGCAATCAGACAGTGAACGTGATTGTGCAGTACAAGCAGGTGCCAACGCCGGCGCACTACGCGACGATGCACAGCCGCGGCGGACTCTTGCATGCGAAGCTGCACTTGATTCAGGGTGCGGCGTTCAGGATTCCGGTGCGCGCTCTGGCGGCGCTCGAGGCGGACCCTGACATCGCGTCCGTGACCATCGATCATCCGATGAACGTGTTGGACGATCTGACCAACGGCGCCACGGGCGTCAGCACGGCTTGGAACGGGGGATACACGGGAGCGGGCGTGGGCGTGGCCGTGATTGATAGCGGCATCAACGACAGCCACCCCGATTTGTGGAATTCCACGCAGACCGCATCACGCGTGGTCTATCACCAGGACTTTACCGGAACTGCTACAACCAACGCCAACGGCGCGAACTATGACCTCTACGGCCACGGCACGCATGTGGCTGGAATCATTGGCGGCAACGGCTATCTTTCGGGCGGGCAATACGAAGGCGTAGCGCCGGGCGTCAGTCTGATCGATCTGCGAGCCCTGGACCAGAATGGCGCGGGCACAGACAGCACGGTGATCGCAGCCATCCAGCAGGCGGTGGCGTTGCAGAGCACTTATAACATTCGCGTCATCAATCTTTCTCTGGGACGTGGGATCTGGGCCGGCTACGCGCAGGATCCTCTGTGCCAGGCGGTGGAAGCAGCCTGGAGCAACGGGATCGTGGTGGTGGTGGCCGCGGGCAACTTTGGCCGCCTGAGCGTGAATGGAAGTAACGGTTTTGGAACGATCACTGCGCCGGGCAACGATCCTTTTGTGCTGACGGTAGGCGCGACCAAGAGCAACGGATCGCCCTACGCGTCCGCGGAGACACTGGCGAGCTACAGCTCGAAGGGTCCAACCACTTACGATCACGTGGCGAAGCCAGACATCGTTGCACCGGGCAATAACGTAGTTTCTCTGTCAGCCCCGGGAGCTACTCTGGAAGCCGATTATCCCGCGGAACTGGTGACCGGAACTGACGGGAAGAACGATTACTTCACGTTGAGCGGCACCAGCATGGCGACCCCCGCGGTCGTGGGCGCGGTCGCTTTGATGCTGCAGGAAAAAAGCACGCTCACACCAGACCAGGTGAAAGCTCGGTTGATGCAGTCGGCGTCTAAGATGGGCCTGACTTCAACATCGGCATGGGTACCGCATCTGGCGCAGAACTTCACTTCTACCTACGATCTGTTCTCGGTGGGATCGGGCTTGCTGAATGTGCAGGCAGCGACGAACAGCACGGCGCTGGCTCCGGCGACACTCGGAGCGGCGCTCTCACCGACAGCGGTTTACAACCCCACAACCGGCACCGTTTCGCTGGTGTATGGAAACTCGACTGTAGCCCCGAGTTCGGTGGTTTGGGGAGCTTCAGTGGTGTGGGGAGCCTCGGTGGTGTGGGGAGCCTCGGAAGTGAACGGCACGTCTGTGGTGTGGGGAGCTTCGCTACCGTGGAATAACAACGTGCTGAGCGCGTTCAGTGTGGTTTGGGGTGCGAGCACCGGCACAGGCACTTCGGCTACCAGCGTGGTCTGGGGCGCGACTGCCTCGAACGCCGACGCGGCATTTAACGATGCAGGAGACGATGAGCAATAGTTAGCCGTGAATTTTCCAAAGAAAGGAGACGAAATCGTGGACAATACACGGCAAACTAAGATGTTCATCAGCGCGATGGCGCTGGCTGGAATCGGCGCCGCCGGATATGCAGGATTTGCCAGCCACACTCTGCACATCTACTACGCCCTGGCGTTGCTCGCGCTATCGACTCTGACCTCGCGGATGAAAGTGAAGTTGCCTGGAATCGAAGGCAACATGTCGGTGAACCTGCCGTTCCTGCTGACCGCGGTGGTGAATCTCAGCGCGGCGGAGGCGGTAGTGATCGCCGGCATTTCTACGATGGTGCAGTGCTGGCCCAAGCCCGAGTCAAAGTTCCGTCCCGATCAGATGTTGTTTAACGTCAGCATGATGGCCTTCGCCACCAGCGTGGCCAGCGTGATGTGGCATGCGGGTTGGGTGGGAAAGAGCGCGTGGGCATCGGAATCTCTGATGCTCGCTTCCGCTACGGCCACATTTTTCCTGGGGCAAACTGCCCCCGTCGCCGGCATCATCAAGTTGACCGAAGGCGCGGCCATGCGGCGGGTCTGGATGGGGATCGCGCAACTGACATTGCCCTACTATGTGCTGAGCGCCGGGATGACCTCGATGGTGAATTTCATGAGCCATCACGTGGGCTGGCAATTGGCGCTGGCGATCTTTCCGGTGATGTACGGGATCCATCGATCCTACCGTGTATATTTCGGGCGAGCGGCGGAGAATCAACGGCCGGTTGGGCTGGCAAAATCCGCGAGCGCCGGAGCTTAAGGCAACGGAAGAGCCCACGCAAACAGTACGCCACCGCTGCTGGTCAGCAGGTACTGGCGGCCGTCGAGTTCGTAGCTGATGGGAGAGCTCACAATCTCCGAGCCGGAGCCGGCATGCCACAGAGTTTTGCCATCGCTTGAATCGAGCGCCAGGAAATTTCCCATTGCATCTCCAGTGAAGGTGAGTCCTGAATCGGTGGTGAGCACTCCGGCGCCCGAGCCTCCGGGGCCAACTTCGTGGCTCCAGCGAATCTTGCCCGTCTGGTAATCGATGGCATCGATCACACCTTTGCCCCAAACGTCGTAGTCGGCGCCTGCCCATCCGTAGACTCCATCGGCGGGCTTGGCGAAATAGATGCTCCAGCTGGGATGGGCGTCGACGATAAATAATCCATTCTTCGGGTCGAAGCTCGGCGAACGGTAATTCGTCATGCCGCCTTCATCGGGCGCAATCAAGCGTCCATCGGGCGCGGGTTCTTTGCCGGGATTCGGGATGGGACGCCCCAGCTTATCGATTCCCAGCGCCCAATTCACGGGCCCGTAAGGCGCGGTCAGAAGATTCTTGCCGTTGCTGCGGTCGAGCACGAAGAAGTAGCCGTTGCGCGAGCTCTGCATCAGCATTTTCTTCGGTTCGCCATGGAAATCGCCATCGACCAGCACGGGAGTTTCGACAGCGTCCCAATCGTGCGTGTCGTGCGGAGAGACCTGGAAGGACCACACCAGCTTGCCGGTATCCGGATTGAGCGCAACGATGGCGCAGGTATGGGGGTCGTCGCCCGGCCGAGTAGAACCGTTCAGCACGGGAGTGGGGTTTCCCGTTCCCCAGTAGACGAGATTGAGATCGGGATCATACGTTCCCGTCATCCACGTCATTCCGCCGGTGGTCTGGTCAGGGGTTCCAGCCGGAGGAGTGGAATTCCATTGCCACTGCGTTTCGCCGGACTCGGGATCGACCGAGCGGATATAACCGGTCAAGTTATCGAAATCTCCTGACGTGCCGACGAGCACGTGGTTCCCGACGACGAGCGGCGCCATGCTGGTCCAATAACCTTTATTGACATCTGCGACTTGCACTTTCCAGCGCACGGTTCCGTCTTTCGCGTTGAGGGATACGAGGTACGCATCGGGAGACACGAAGAAAAGATAGCCTTTGTACATAGCCACTCCGCGATGACCGATGTGCTCTCCGGGGCTACGCGGGTAGGTGTAATGCCAGATTTGGTGGCCGGAGCGCGCATCGACTGCCCAAATATTCTCGGGCACTGTGAAGTACAAAATGCCATCGACGAGCAGCGGTGATGACTTGATCAGAGACGTCTGGTTGGTCTGGAAGGCCCAGGCCAGACTCAGATTGTTTACGTTCTGCGGCGTGATCTGGGTAAGCGAAGTGTGGCGGCGGCCGGAATAGTCGCCATGATATCCCGGCCAACTGTCGGCCGGGGGATGCAGAAGCATTTGCTCATCGGCGCCTTGGGCGCGCATCAGGCTGGGGGCGAGCAAGACCGCCAGCACGCAGGTGACGAGAAAGATAGGCTTTAATAAATTCATATGGACACGAGACCTCCACCGCCAGACCCGAGATCCGTCGCTCCGCCTGAAAAGCGGCTTCGCTCGGGATGACGCCTCACTGTAATCCCAACCCGCACATTAGCGGTTAGCGCAACGTTTGCAAATAGGCCATCAGGTTGTGGACGTCTGCGTCCGAGTATTTACTGAATAAGTCAACGTGGGCATTCACCGGCGCGTCGACTTTGTATTGCACGTCGCTGATTCGCCAGGATCGATACCAGCCCGCCGAGTCGATGAGTCCAACCGTAAACTCATCGAGGTACGCCAACGTGCCGGTGACGCCTTGGCCCGAAGAAAGCGTTACCGTGACTTTCGATTTCACATGTTTGGGATAGAGCATTTGCTCTTCGAGTTGCAGACCTTTGTAGCGTGAATTGATTCCTGCAAGGTCGCCAGTCGGCGAGTGGCAGGTTGAGCATCCACCGGCGCCTTCGAAGTAGCGCTTGCCGGCCTCGACGTTTCCGGTTTGCAGATCGGAGACATCGACTCCTTTGCGTCCGCCTTTTCTGGTGAGCGCATTGTTTTGTTGCCGGTGAATAAATGCCACAAGGCTGGCGATTTGCTCTTCCGACCGGTCAAAGCGCGGCATGCCTTTACCGGGACGGCCTTCGCGGATGACGGGGCCGATCTTGTCCCCATCGACATCCGCGGTGACGAGCTTCGAGCGCGTGAGATCAGGACCGGTTTCGCCACCGCCGGCGTCGCGTCCGTGACAGAAGGAGCAGTCTTGGCGGAACAGCGCGCCCCCTTGTTTCACCAGTTCTGCCGGGTACGATTTGCGGACGCTGGCAGAGTTTGGTTTTGCGGCGCTCTTGTCTTGTGCACTATCGGCGGGGACCTGCGCTACCGCAAGGGCGACGGCGCAAAGCAACAGCGCCGCCGCCAGCGAACTCCAAGGCGAACTTGAAAGAAGAATTTTCATGTGCGGGCGGTCGAGGTTCATGGGATGCCTTAAGGCCGCGGGTGAGAGGCCGTGCTGCCCTCGGTCATCCCCAGCACCCACTGGATGGCTTCAAAATACATTTTGCGGATGTCGGGGTCTTGCCAGGCCTCTTCGGTGTGGCCGAGGGTGGAATAGAAGACGCGGCCTTTGCCGTACATTTTCGCCCACGCTACGGCGAAATCGTGATCGGTTCGGTGGACACGCGGGTTGTCATAGTTGAGTTTCTTGGGATCGAGACTGAGCAGCACGTTGACTTTTTCGCGCGACCACTCTTTAGGCTGATAGATTTCGTCGTACTTGACGAACGCTTTGGGAAAGTGACGGACCGCGGGGAAGCTGGGATCTTCGTTGATGATCGGAGCGTTGAAAGTGAACCACGGATGCTGATCGAACCAGCCGCCGATCATCTCGCCATACGCCGGCCACTTGTAATTTGTGTCGAGCGCGGCGTGCACGCCGACGAAGCCTTTGCCATCGGTTTTGATGAACGACATCATGTCCTGCTTCTGGCCATCGTCCAGTTCAAGCTCGCCGGTGGTGCTGACGAAAACCAGGGCGTCGAAGTAGTCGAGATTCTTGGCGTTTCTTTCCAGCGGCTTCTTGGTGATCAGCTCGGTGTCGGTGCGCAGTTCGGCATCCCAGAGGCCGCTCTCGCGGCCCATGTTGTAGATGGCAGCCATGGCGCCGGAAATGGAATCGTGTTCGAATCCCTTGGTCTGGCTGATCACGAGAATGTGCTTGAGGTGAATTTGCTTGGCGTGCGGCTGGGGAGCGACCGATGGGTCTACCGCGGGCTGATTCTGGGCAGCCAGGAAAGAGGCCAGCAACGGGAAGAGAAAGAGGAATACAGCGATTCGAGTATGGCGCAAGGGGTCCCCCTCAAAAGCATAAAGGTAACATAAGGCGGCTGCGATAGAATGAGCGTTCCGCTTTCGAGGAGAGAAATAGCGTTATGCGCGTTGGAGTGTTCACTGCCCTGTTGTCGCAACTTCCGCTGGTTGCCGTTCTCAAGAAACTCGCGGCGCTGCGGATCAACACGGTCGAGGTCGGCACGGGAAACTATGTGGGCGACGCGCACTGCAAACTCTCGATGCTCGAGGATGCGGCCGCACTCACCGAGTTCAAAAAAGTGCTGGCGTACCAGGGTGCGACCATCAGCGCGTTGAGTTGTCACGGCAACCCGCTGCATCCGGATGAAGACCGCGCCAGGCATGACCGGGAGGTGAGCCGCAAGACCATTCTGCTGGCCGAAAAGCTCGGCATCCCCGTGATGATTGACTTCTCGGGCTGCCCCGGTGATTCGCCGCACGCCACGGCTCCCAACTGGGTTACATGCCCATGGCCTCCCGACTATCTGAAGGTGTTGCAATGGCAGTGGGATGAAGTGGTGGCGCCTTACTGGATCGAACATGCCAAGTTCGCCGCCGATCATGGCGTGAAGATCGCGGTTGAGATGCATCCCGGGTTTGTCGCTTATAGTCCCGAAACTATGCTCAGGTTGCGTTCCATCGCGGGACCGAATGTTGGCTGCAATTTCGATCCCAGCCATCTCTTCTGGCAGAATATCGACCCCATCGCGGCCGTGCGCGTGTTACAGGGCGCTATTTTTCATGTGCATGCCAAAGACACGCAGATTTACGCCGCGAACCTGCCGCGGACGGGCGTGCTCGATACCAAGCCATACACCGAAGAGCGCGAACGCAGCTGGATTTTCCGCACCTGCGGTTACGGCCACGGCGCCGAGTGGTGGGGCGAGCTGATTTCGACGCTGCGCATGTTTGGTTACGATTACGTCCTCTCGATTGAGCACGAGGATAGTCTGCTCTCGCCGGAAGAGGGATTGACCAAGGCGGCGAACTTCTTAAACAGTATTGTGATTCGTGAGCAACCGACCGCAGCATGGTGGACGTAATGCGCGAGGCGTAAGCACGACGGAAGAAAAATAATGAAACCAATCAGGACGGCGATTTTCGGCACCGGCTTTATGGGCCGTGTGCATCTGGAAGCAGTTCGGCGGACGGAGTCAGTGGAAGCCGCAGCCATCGTGGGCAGAAACGCAGAGGCAGCGCGCCGTTTGGGCGCGGGCTTCTCCGTTCCCACCATCACCACCGACTACCGGGAACTCCTGCGCGATCCGACTCTCGATGCTGTGCACATCTGCACACCGAACGCCCAACATTTTCCTATGGCCAAAGACGCCCTGCAGGCGGGCAAGCATGTGCTGTGCGAAAAGCCACTGGCCACCAGCGTTGCGGAGGGCGAAGAACTCGTTTCGCTGGCAAAGGAGAAAGGTCTGCATAACTGCGTCTGCCACAATCTGCGCTATTACCCCATGGTGCAGCAGATGCGCGCTATGTGCGCCGCCGGAGACCTGGGCGAAATTCTCGTCATTCAGGGTACATACTCGCAGGACTGGCTTCTCTACGACACTGACTGGAACTGGCGCGTCGAGACCAAGGCCGGCGGCCCATCGCGCGCCATGGCCGACATCGGCTCGCACTGGTTTGATATGGCCGAGCACGTGACCGGATTGCGCGTGACCTCTTTGTGCGCCGATTTGCAGACGTTTCATGCGACGCGCAAGCAGCCGAAACATTCGGTGGAAACTTTTGCCAACAAGTTGTTGGGGCCGGAAGACTACATCGAAACCCCCGTAGACACAGACGATTTCGGCGCGGTGATCTTCCGGATGGGAGCGCGTACGCGCGGCAGCATGACGGCCAGCCAGGTTTCTGCCGGCCGCAAGAACGGTCTCAGCATTGAGATATACGGCACAAAAGCTTCCGTGGCCTGGAACCAGGAGCGTCCTGACGAACTCTGGTCAGGTCACCGCGACGACGGCAATCAGATTTTCATCAAGGATCCCTCTCTGCTGAAACCCGCGGCGCGCGCCTACGCCGATCTTCCGGGCGGCCACAGTGAAGGCTACGACGACACTTTCAAACAAGTCTTCCGGCGGTTCTATGCATCTATTGCCGCTCCCGGCGGGGCGAGGGAGTATCCACAATTCAGCGACGGGTTGCGGCAACTTGCGATTCTCGATGCCGAGCTGCAAAGCCACCGGACGCGCAGCTGGGTGGATGTTCCGGCGCCGGGAAGCGGCAAGTGAATGCCCACGAATCGGCTTGCTGCGTCGCCGACCAGCTCTTAACTTCTTACCTGTCTCCGAGGGAACCGCGCAGCACGGTGATGGAGGCCATGGGAAGTTTGTAAAGCGTTTCCGCGCCGCCGCTGACCTTCGATTTTGAGGGTGGGCCGTCGGGATCGGCGTGACCGCGTTGCCCGTCGCCGCGGCCGCTGCCGCTGCCGCTGCTCTCTCCTTCCTCGTGCCACTGGTATTCGGCGGATCCGAAAGTGATGCGATCCACCTGGCCGGAGAAATGGCGGTCGCGCCCGCTCGCATCCTTGAAAACAACTTTGACCTCATGATCGTTGAACTGGTCGCGGTTCACCAGCATCACGGACCATTGTCGGTCGGGACGCTCAACGGCATAGGCGGTGACCATGAGGGTTCCGGCAGCGTCGGTCACGTCGCTCGATGCTTTGAAGAGTTTGTGGGGAGCATCGACAGGTTGCACCCATTCCTTGGTGATGACCTCCGTGGCCATGTATTGCGGCGGATAACCCTCCAGTTTGTAGTTTTGATCGATCAGGAGAATGGGATAGGCGCCATAGTGGCCGGGGGAAGGCATGTAGTGGAAATAGTAAGTGGCTCCCGCACCGGCGGTCATCATGGAGCCGACATAGTCGGCGAGCCAGAGCGCGCCTTTCACGGTTGAAACTCCAGCTCCTCCCCCGATGTTGCCCTCGGTCATGAAGAAGGGAATATTCGGCGGCAGGCCGTTGTCCTTCCAAACCTGAACGATGTGTTTCACGTATTCCGGCTCGGGATATAAGTCTGCCCAGGAATAGGTGGACTTGTCCTGATAGGGATAATGCTCGAAGGAGAAGAAAGTGAAATCATCCAGCCTGCCGTGGGCTTTCAGGTAATCGACAAATCGCCCGAGCCACGAGACTTTCCCGGCCGCGTCCGGCCACACCTCAACGTCGTCAAACGTTCCCTCGAATGGAGGCCCTCCGAGCTTCGCCTCAGGCACGAGCTTATGAATCGCCGTGGCAAATTGCAGGTATAACGCCCCGTAGTCTTCGGGCAGGATGTGCTGACCGTCGGCTTCTTCTCCCATCTCGATCCAGGAGATGGGATAGTGCCGTTTGTAGAGATAGGCAATCTCGTTCGCGGCATCTTCGGGAGTGGAATACAACATCGCGATTGGAACCATGGTGGGGAGTCCGCGGGTGACGCCGCAGGTGAAGAAGAAATCGAATCCCACCTGGTCGCCGCGCGATTCGTCCATATCGGTGGCCGCGTGCCAGGGATCTACCGAGGAGGGCCAGGTCACGGTCTGATTGCGGCTGGGGAAATGGGTGACGTAATCGTTGAACTCGCCATCGGAGGAGAGAGCGCCGACGTAGAATTCGTTGATGGCGTAGCCTACGCAGTTTCGCTTGTCAGCTGAGCCGTGACTGTCGCAGGTGTTGGAAGACTCGGTCATCCAGATGCGGAGATAGCGAACGGGGATCATCCAGTCAACCAGCTTCAGCGTGGCGGTGCCGCCCTTGCCTTCGGTCACGGTGCCGAGAGGAAAAGTTTGCCACGTGCCCTTGGTGGTGCCGTCGTAAAAAGGTTCGAGTTCGCCGGTCCAGAACTGGACTGAGTAATGCTTGGCATAAGGCTCCGCCCAGGCAATGCGGATGGCGTTGACCGGGACTTTGCTGCCCAGATCGATCATCACCCACTGGGGGTGGAGCGAGTCGTCTTCGCCGGTGAACGCTTTGGTGAGATACGGATTACTTTTCCAGTAGGATTTCGGATCGCCGTCAGTGAGCCGCGACCAGCCGTTTCCATCGCCGCGGCTGAAGCCGCGGTGAGGCAGCGGAGCGGCCCAGGAATGGCGAATCATCTCCGCGGTGGGTTCGGCGTTGCCGACAAAGTAGCCTTCCTGTTTTTCAGGGTTGCTCCAGGTTCCGTGCGGATTCCAGTGCCAGGCCTCGACCATCAGCTCGGTATTTTGGCGATAGGTGACGGTTTGCCATCCGGCGCCGAGAATTTCATGCAGAACCGGGTCGGTGAGCAGATGGTCGGGGGTGCCAGTTCTCAGGCGATCAATCGCCGCGCCCAGAGAGCGGACGGGACTGAAGGTATTGGCGACGTGGGAAGGCGTGGCGTCAACACTAACGGTTTGGGCAATGGCCACGCTGCCGGTAAGGGAGAACGTGCAAATGCACAGGCAGATTCCTAGAACTCGATTGTCCCGACGAAACTCCATCGAACTGGCCTCCGAAATGACGGTTGTGAATATAAATCGTACTCGCGTGGCAGCGCTCGCACTAAACGTCGTAGAACGGTTCCAGGCGGCGAAACGCTGAGAGCCCTGCCCGGTTCAGAAGTACAGTTTTAAAGCTACCTGCAGTCGGCGCGGGTTGTTGACGGTGGAAGTGATCATGCCGAACGTGCTCGCACCCACGGTGCCGAGCGCGCAAAATCCCCAAGAACAGCAGTATTGAATCGTTTTATTACCCCTGTCTGTGGAGGGAAGTCAAGAAAAAAAATTCGCTTACGCAAAGCTCCAACCAGCGGTTTATTCCGTGGGATGAGGTTCGGTGAAGGCGTTGCAGCATGGCTTCTGGACGTTTTTGAACTCCATCAACTCCACCCGCGAAAGGTCCGGATCGAACACATCGAGCTGCCACTTGCCGTCTTTGCCGATTTCGGCTTGTTCGTCGCCGTTCGGTTTCCAGCCATGGGATTCCAGAATGGCCTCCGCCTTCTTCATGTCCGCGACTCCGAGCGAGATGTGGTTCATCACTCCGGTCTGTTCCAGATCCATGTGCTCGGGCTGGTTCAACATGTATTCCAGCCAGTCGGTGCCATCGGGCACCTGCATGGCCACCCAATCGTCCGGCATGCCGGGCTTATCGTTATCCTTGCCGTGCCAGTAGAGGCGGAAGCCCAGGATGTCGTGGTAGAAGTGGTCTTCGGCATCGCGGTGGTAAACCACGAAGCCGGTGTGGATCATGCGGCGCGACACCGCAGAAGCAGCGGGCGGCGGCGCAGACTCGTTTTTGCCCCGTTCGACGAACTCGATGCGATGGCCTTCGGGATCGTTCACCGTAAAACTGAGGCTGTGATCCGAGTAGTTTTGGATATCAGAGGGTTTGAATGCTTTTTCGGTTAGATAGAGGCGCAGAGCGACGATGTTATCGGTGGTGAAGGCGACGTGATCCATGCGGTCGGTCGCTTTGGGATTGGGCGCTGGGCTGTAGCCAACCCACTGTGTGCCGACCATGTAGCGCACCGTGCCGCCGGGTTCGAGCGGCGCGGCCGAAGCCAGGCCGAGCCGGTCGGCGTAGAGTTTTTTCACACCGTCGGGCGCGGTGGTGTAAAACGAAACATGGTCGATGCCGAGAATGTGCGGCCGCGCAGCAGATTGGGTCTGTGAAGAAGCGGAGACCTGGAGGATTGCCCAGGCAAGAAGGATGGTCAGTTTCTTCATGGCGGATTCGATTCTAGACCAAGGCGGCCCGCTCATCTCGCGCTTAATTCGCTGCTTTGCGGCGAGATCAAGAGGCGAAAAGGGCGCCGGCTGGTAATTTAAACAGATATCGCGCAGTCTGTAGCTGCGTCAGCTGTCCTCGGCTCGCGATGGCTGGGCGAGGGAACCTGCGGCCCCGCGGCGGCGTACATATTTCAGAAAGACGGGATGAACGATGGAACTGCGAATCGAAAAACTCTCCAAACGCTATCCGAACGGAACCCAGGCACTGCAAAGTGTTTCGCTGGATATCCCGCTGGGGATGTTCGGCTTGCTGGGGCCGAACGGGGCCGGCAAGTCCACATTGATGCGAACCCTGGCCACCTTGCAGGAGGCCGATAGCGGCCGCGCCGTGCTGGGCGATATTGACGTGCTGCGGCAAAAGGACGCCGTGCGCCGCGTGCTGGGCTATTTGCCCCAGGAGTTTGGTCTGTATCCCAAAGTCTCCGCAGAAGACTTGCTCGCCGAATTTGCCGTCTTAAAAGGGATCACGAACAGCAAGGAACGGCGCGAGGTGGTGCAGGCGCTTCTGCAGCAGACAAACCTTTACGAACAGCGCAGCCAGGTGCTGGGCAGCTTCTCGGGCGGCATGAAACAGCGGTTCGGAATTGCGCAGGCGCTGCTCGGCAACCCCCAGCTGATTATTGTTGACGAACCTACCGCCGGCCTCGATCCGGAAGAGCGCGTGCGTTTTCATAACCTGCTGAGCGCGATCGGGCAGAACATCATCGTCATTCTCTCCACCCATATCGTTTCCGACGTAAGCGATCTCTGCCGGAATATGGCGATCATTCACGAAGGGCGCGTGCTGGTGGCAGGGAATCCCTCGCAGCTGGTGGCGGAACTGGAAGGCAAAGTGTGGAGGAAATCGATCGCGCACAGCGAGCTGGCGGCGTACCGCGAGCGCGTGCAGCTGATTTCCATGCGATTGTTCGCGGGCCAGACCTTGGTGCACGTGTTGAGCGAACCGCAGCCAGAGGCAGGCTTCGAACTCGTCGCGCCCGATCTGGAAGACTTATATTTCGCGACGATTAAAGGCTTTGTGCACCGGCCCGCAGCCGGCCCGGTGAACTGACTCATGGCAACTCCGATCGTTGCGTCCATCTCAGCTTTCGAGTTCTCGCGCCGCCTGCGCCGCATCTCGACCTACGTCTATTTCCTGGTATTTTTCGGGCTCGGCTTCCTGTTCGTGCTGATGTCGGGTGGCGCGTTCGCGAGTGCGACGGTGGATTGGGGCACTGGCGGCAAGGTTCTGGTCACTTCGCCCTTTGCGCTGAACCTCATCATCATGTACGTGAGTTTTTTTGGCGTGATCGTGGTCGCGGCCCTGGCGGGGCAGGCGACCTTCCAGGATGTGGACAACAACTGCACCGCGTTCTTTTATACCGCACCGATTACCAAATTCGATTACCTGGCTGGCCGTTTCCTGGGCGCGCTCGGCGTGCAGGTAGTCATCTTCACCAGCGTGGGACTGGGAGCGTGGGTGGGCACTCGCATGCCCTGGCTCGACCCGGCGCGTGTGGGGCCGCAGAGCGCGTGGGCCTACCTGCAGCCGTATTTCACGATGGTGATTCCCAACCTGATTTTCATCTCCGCCATCTTCTTTGCACTGGCGGCGCTGGGACGGAAGATGCTTCCGGTCTATGCGGGCAGCGTCGTGCTGCTGATCGGCTACTTTGTCGCGGACCAGCTCTCGGCTGACATCACGAGCAGCACGCTGCTAGGTATGGTCGATCCGTTTGGCGGGAATGCCGTCGCGCGGCTTACGCAATATTGGACACCGTTCCAACGCAACACTCAGATTGTGCCGCTTACGGGAGTGCTGTTATGGAACCGACTCATGTGGCTGGCGATGGGCGCCGTGATACTGGCAGCGACTTATGTTCGTTTCTCCTTCACTTACGCGGCGGGCAAAGGGGGACGCAAACTACAACCTGAACCGGTGACCGAGCTGCCGGCCGTAGTGGCGCAGACTTTGCCGCAGGTACATCCCACGTTTTCGGGGGGTGATTCGTTGCGGGAGCTGCTTTCTCTTACGCGCCTGCAGTTCGCCGAGACGGTCAAGAACGTTTTCTTTTCTGTGCTGGTGCTGGCCGGGGCGCTGATGGCGATTGCTTCTGCCTACGGCATCAACAGTCCCTTGTCTACGCCGGTGTATCCCGTCACCTGGCGGATGCTGGAACTCGGGGGCGGCGGGTTCACTCTGTTCATTCTGGCCATCGTTACGTTCTATTCGGGGGAACTGGTCTGGCGGGAGCGAGACGCACAGCTCAACCAGATCATGGACGCGCTGCCGGTGCGGCGCTGGGTGCTCTTTGGCAGCAAGCTGCTCGCGCTAATGCTGGTTCAAGTGCTGCTCGTCCTGATGGTGATGGTTTGCGGCCTGATGGTTCAGGTTCTCCACGGCTACCACCATTTCGAGTTCCGCTTGTACCTGAGGGATCTCTTCGCCCACGAATTGATCGCGTACTGGATTCTGTGCGTGATTGCGATGCTGGTGCACACCATCGTCAATCACAAATATCTTGGGCACTTCGTGATGGTGCTGTACTTCGTGGCGGGAATTGCTCTGCCGCAGATGAATTTCCCGGACTACCTCTACCGTCTGGGGGAGTCGCCGCGGGTCGTGTATTCCGATATGAACAGCTACGGACCCTATGCGACGCCGCTGTTTTGGTTTCACCTGTACTGGGGAATCGGGGCCGTGCTGCTGGCGATTGCGACCAATGTATTGTGGGTTCGCGGCATGGAAACCAGCTTACGGAATCGGCTGAAGCTGGCCCGGACGCGCTTGTCGGCTGCTGCCGGAGTTGGGTTTGCGGTATGTGGGCTGCTGTTTGCCGGCGTGGGCGGCTACATCTATTACAACACTCACGTAGTGAATCCCTTCCTCACGACCTTCAAGATTCAGGAGGCGCGGGCGCAATACGAGATCAAGTACAAGCAGTATCAGAAGCAGCCGCAGCCGAGGCTCATGAGTGCGCAAGTGGAGGTTGATCTGTATCCGGAAAAGCGGCTGGCCACGTTCCGCGGCAAAGAGTTGGTGGAGAACATCGGCGATACGCCGATCGACAACATCGCGATCACGATCTGGCCGGAGGATGTGGATGTGATTCCACGGCCGCACATTGAAGTGCAGAAACTCAGCCTGGAAGGCGGCCAGACGACGGTATTTGAAGATCCGGCTCTCGGCTTCTACATGTACCACTTGCCGAAGGCGTTGCAGCCGCACGATCGCATTACACTCGATTTCGCGCTGGCCTATCCTAACCCCGGATTCGTCGAATCCAATCCGAATGGCGACATTGTGCGCAATGGCAGCTTCGTTAACGCCAGCTATTTGCCGTTCATCGGCTATCAGCAGGACGTGCAACTGGTCGACGACAGCGTGCGTCACCGTCACCATCTGCAGAAATCCGCTGGCCTGCTGAAGCTCGAGGATCCAGCCGGCCGCCAGAACAATTACGGCACGGCCGACGCGGACTGGGTGAATTTCGAGGGTACGGTCAGCACCAGCTCCGACCAGATCGCAATCATGCCCGGCTACCTGCAAAAGGAGTGGGTGCAGGACGGCCGCCGCTATTTCCATTACAAGGGGGATGCGCCCATGATGGGCGGCATCTTTTCGGTGAATTCCGCGCGCTATGCGACTATGCGCGATCACTGGCGCGACGTCAACCTGGAAATCTATTACCAGCCGGAACATGTATTCGATCTGGACCGGATGATGCAGGGGATGAAGTCAACGCTCGATTATTGCACCAGGGCTTACAGCCCATTTCAGTTCCGGCAGTTGCGGATCATTGAATTCCCACGCTACGGAGATTTCGCGGAATCGTTTCCGAACACGATTCCGTTTTCCGAAGGCATCGGCTTCATCACGTATGTCGACCCCCATCAGAAAGACGCGATCAATCTTCCGTTCTTCGTGACTGCGCACGAGACCGCCCACCAGTGGTGGGCACACCAGGTGATGAGCGCCAATACCGAAGGCGCAACCTCCATCGTCGAGACCCTGGCGCAATACACGGCCCTGATGGTGATGCGTCATACCTACGGTCCGGACTCGATGAAGAAGTTTCTGCGTTACCAGCTGGATGGTTATCTCCGTGGGCGAGCGCAAGAGCGCAACGAAGAAAAGCCGCTCATGCGGGTTGAGCCCAACCAGGGTTACATCCACTACAACAAGGGCGGGCAGGTGATGTATGCCCTGCAGGACTACATTGGCGAAGACCGCGTCAGCCAGGCTCTGGCGGCGTTGGTGAAGGATTGCGCCTTCAAGGGGCCGCCGTATCCCACCTCGCTCGATATGGTGAACGATTTGCGCAAGGTGACGCCGCCGGAATTCCAGTATCTCTATGAGGACTGGTTCGAGAACATCACCCTGTTCGATAACCGCGCAATCTCGGCCAAGTATTCCAAGCTGCCCGATGGCAAATACCAGGTAAAGGTCACGGTGGAAGCCAAGAAATATCGTGCCGACGGCAAAGGGCAGGAGCACCTGATCCCGCTGCACGATCTGGTCGACATCGGCGTCCTTGATGCCGACGGAAACTTTCTCTATCTGCAGAAACACAAGATCGAGCAGGAACATCAGGAATTCACCGTTACCGTCGACAAGCTGCCGAGCGAAGCCGGCGTCGACCCACTCATCAAGCTGATCGACCGCAACCCGGACGACAATGTGGTGAGAGTGGAGAAGCAGTAGGCTGAGGCCGCCGAAGACCCAGGAAGCAGATCCCAGGAAGCAGATTCAGGAAACGGAACATTAAAGGCAGGCTCGACTGTAATAATCCACCCTGCCCGGCGTCTTTAACCATGAAAGGGAGTCATGGGGAGGCGTAACCTGCTGAGCGTACTAGAGGAACCGGCAATCGCGATTCCGGACGAACTCGAGCAAGCGTTTCGGGCGCACCACGGGCTGGTATTCCGGACCGCTTACCGCATCACCGGAAATGCCGGGGACGCGGAAGATGTGCTGCAAACGGTGTTCTTGCGAATGCTTCGCCGCGGACGGAGCGCCGATCCGCTTGAGAACGCCGAAAGTTATCTGCGCCGCGCGGCGATTAATGCCGCTCTAGATGTGATCCGGTCGCGGCAAGCCAGCCAGACGGTTCCATTGCCTGAGGAGCCTTCAGGTCTCATGCCCACTACGCCCGCGCAAGCTGACGTTTCGGGCCTTAGGCAAGCTTTGGCGCGAGCCCTGGCTCAACTGAAACCTCGGCCGGCTGAGATTTTTGCTCTGCGTTTTATCGAAGGACTCAGCAATCGGGAAATCGCGCAGGCGCTTGGCATTTCGCAGGTTTTGGTTGCTGTGATCGTGCATCGCACCCGCCAGCAACTTCGCAAGCAGCTTCGCCCCCATTTAGGAGACAGATCATGAGCGATCATAAATTTGACCGGCTACTCTCTGATGTTCGCAAAGACCAGGTGGACGACCAGGTGGTTTCTCAGGCGGGCGAGCGCGTCTGGAGCGCGATTACTACTTCTCCCGCCGCCGAACTCAGCACGCACAAGCTGCGCGGCTGCGAGGATTTCCAGGCGCTGATCTCAGCTTATCTTGACAAGAACTTAGTCGAGGCTCGCCGGTTGCTGCTGGAAGACCACCTTCACCAATGTGTGACGTGCCGGCACGCCGTGGAGCAGGCGCGCAGCGGCGAACCACAGCCCGCGTGGAAGCCGACGTGGCAGGCGGACTTGCGAACCGATCGCCGAGGGCAGGCTGCGACTGGTGGTTTTCCAGTTTGGCGTTGGGCGATGGGCGCGGCCGCTGCCGTCGTCGTGGCGGTCGCGGTGCTGGCGCTGGTGAACGGTCTTTTCCCCGGCCAGCACTCGGTTCGCGGCGCGGTGCAGAATGTGAATGGCTCGCTCTATGCTGTGGCTGACGACCAGGTACGCCTGATTCCTGCGGGCTACACGATCAGAAATGGCGACGAAATCCGTACGGCCAAAGGCTCTGATGCTGTCGTGCGCCTGCTCGATGGATCGCTGGTCGAAATGGGCGAGCGTTCGGACCTTTCGGTGTCGCGTGAATGGAAAGGCACTACGATCCGCCTGGATGGCGGCCACATTATCGTGCAGGCCGCGAAACAGCGTACTGGGCGTCTTTACGTCGCAACCGACGACTGCCTGGTGTCGGTGAAGGGAACAATCTTCTCCGTCAACCACGGGACCAAGGGTTCGCGCGTGGCGGTAGTCGAGGGCGTGGTTCGGGTGGCCTATGGCGACCGGACGGCGGAGTTGCATCCCGGCGAGGAGCAGACTTCGAATTCCAGCGTTTCCAAGGTTCCCATCCAGAACGAGATTGCCTGGAGCCGCGATGCCGCAAGATATCTCGCCCTGCTGGGAGATTTTTCGGCGCTGCAAAAGCAAATTGAGGCGATTCCCGGACCTGGGTTGCGCTACAGCTCTGAGCTGCTGCCTTACGTTCCCGATAACACGGCTGTGTATGCGGCGATCCCGAATCTGGGTCCCACTCTGAGTGAAGCCAGCCAGCTTTTCCAGGAGCGAATGCAGCAAAGCCCCGCCCTGCGCAGCTGGTGGAAAGAACAGCAGCGCGGAAAAGGACCGAAACTGGCGAACGTAATTGACCAGTTGAAAAACTTGAGCGGCTATCTCGGCGACGAGATCGTATTCGCCGTGGAGAAAAACGGTTCCACGTATAGCGCGCCGGTGGTGCTCGCCCAGGTGAAGCAGCCCGGCCTGGAGGCTTTCCTGAAAAATGGGGCCAAGGGCCTGAATGGCAACGCCCAACCAGCACTCCAGATCGTGCATGATCCTTCCGCAGTATCACCCGCAGCGGGTGGGCCGTTCCTGGTGTTCTTGAACAACGACATGCTCGTAGCCAGTCCGGACGCGGCGGAACTGCAGCGAGCAGCGGCGCGGGTGCAGCAGTCCGGTGGTAGCCGCTTTACCGAAACGCCTCTTTATCAGCAGGTGGCTCACGCCTACCAGCAGGGTGCCGGGTGGTTATTCTGCGCGGACATGGAACAAATTGTCGCGCAACACGTACATGATGAGGGTGGCACTGAGCCGCCAACCGGAATTGGGGACGTCCGCTACCTGATGATGGAACGCCGCGAGGTCGGAGGCAAGACGGAAAATCGCGCTGCCCTTACGTTCGCTTCCGAGCGGCGTGGAGTAGCATCCTGGCTGGCCGCGCCCGCGCCCATGGAGGGCCTGGAGTTCATTTCTCCCAACGCGAGCATGGTGAATTCCATGGTCATCAAGAACCCCAGGAGCATCATGGAAGAGCTGTTCCAGATCATCGGCAGCAGCGATTCGAGCTTTCCGCAGGATCTTGCGACGTTTGAGGCCAAGACCGGCGTGAGCGTGCTCAATGACATTACGGCCCCGCTGGGCGGTGAAGTGACGTTCGCGTTCGATGGCCCGGTGTTGCCGACGCCGCGGTGGAAAGCGGTCTTCGAAGTGTATGACCCGACGACGCTGCAATCGACCATCGGCAAGCTGGTCGACAGTTTTAATCGTGAGGCCAATCCGCAAGAGGGCTCGCTCCAGCTTTCAACGCAGCAAGTGGGTTCACAGACGTATTACACGCTTCGCTGCCAGAAGCAGAGCGGAGCCACGCAGAGCAACTCCAATCACGGCAGTTCAGCGCAATCAAGTTTCGAAATTGATTACACCTATGTAGATAGTTACCTGATCGCCGGTCCGGATATCGCCACGCTCTCGCAGGCCATTCGTGACCGCGAGGCGGGAAACACGCTGACGCATTCGCCGACCTTCCAGTCTCTTCTGCCGAGTGACGGTTACACGAATTTCTCGGCGATCTTTTATCACAACATCGGACCCGTGGTCGGACCCTTGGTGGATCAGATCAAAGCCGTCGGAAGCCTCACAGCGCAGCAGCAGAAATCCATTGCTACGCTGCAGGCGAACACTACGCCCGGCTTAATCTACGTCTACGGCGAGTCGCAGCGGATCGTGGTGGCCAGCGGCACTGGATTCATGGGCTTCGATCTCGGTACGCTTATGACCATGGGGCACGGCGGCCCGTTTCGGCCTTTCCTGCCAGAGATGCTTCTCGGGGAAGGCATCAACCATTCTGTTCCAATGCAGTAGCGAATGAGCATGGCGACCCAACCCGGAGCAGTGGACGGCACCAATCGGCAGGCCTCCACTGCTTCGCAGGCGCCGGTCACTGATTCGCCGGTCACTGATTCGCCAGTCATTGATTCGCCAGTCATTGATTCGCCAGTCATTGATCTGCAGGGGCTCTCGGTTCGGTTCGGTCACCGCGACATTCTGAAAAATCTCGTCTGTTCTCTACGCGGCCGAGCGATTGGCTTGCTGGGCCCGAACGGCGCCGGCAAGTCAACCCTGATCAATACGCTTCTCGGCTTCTACAAAGCGACTTCCGGGACGGCGCGCGTGTTGGGGCACGACATCCGCACCGAAACCAGGAAAATTCGTAGTCTGGTTGGCTACATGCCCGAGAACGACGCTCTGATCTCGAAAATGAGCGCTGTATCTTTTGTGCAGATGATGGCGGAGCTTTCCGGCTTGCCTCCGGAAGCGGCTCTCGAGCGCGCGCATGAAGCCCTGTTCTGCGTGGGACTGGCCGAAGCGCGTTACCGCGAGCTGGGAACTTATTCGCTCGGCATGAAGCAGTTGGCAAAACTGGCGCAGGCGATTGCGCACGGACCCAAGCTGCTGATTCTCGACGAACCGACCAACGGCCTCGATCCCTCGGCGCGGCAACGCATGATCCGCATGATTCGCGACATTGGCGACAGCAAGCAGCTGCAGATCGTTCTGTGCTCCCATCTTCTGCGCGATGTCGAAGACACCTGCGAAGAAGTGCTGATCTTGAAGCAAGGACGGATTGCACATTACTCGAATCTGGAAGAGGAGCGCCGCGCCAATAAGCGATTCCTCGAACTGGAAATCTACGGTGCTAACGGAGACTTCACCGAAGCCATCGAAAAGCTGGGCTGCGAGTGCGCCACTAGCGCCAACCGGCTGAAAATGATTCTCGCCGATGGCGTCGAGATTCGCGATGTGTATCGCATTGCGGCCGAACGTGAAGTACGCATCCGCCGTCTAAATTTCCGCCGCGACACGCTGGAAGACATTTTCCTGAAAGCGATGGAAAACTGAAGATGCTCATGGAGATGCCAATGGCCGTCGAGGCAGATTTCTCGGCCGTGAAGTGGAGTCATCCGAGGGGTGATCGTGGCCGTTTATAGGCGCACGTACACGTCATATTCCGGCGCTTTGACTCCGCCGTGGTCGCGCTTCCTAGTTTTGTTCCGGTATTCCCGCAGAAGCTTGTTTCGCTCAAAGCTGCAGACCGGGCTGTTCGTTCTCTGCTTTTTCTATCCTTTGGCGTGCCTCCTTTTCATCTACCTCGCTCACAATCTCAGTTTCTTGGAAAGATTTGGCAACCTCGGAAACCAGTTCATCATCGATAACAAGTTTTTTTACTACTTCATCAGCGTGCAAGGCGTGCTGGCGTTCGTGTTGACGGCGTTTGCCGGGCCGGGCCTGATTTCGCCGGACCTCGCCAATGGCGCCCTGCCCCTGTATTTCTGCCGCCCCTTCTCTCGCGCGGAATATGTGCTGGGCAAGGCTTCTGTGCTGGCGATTTTGCTGTCGCAGATTACGTGGATTCCCGGCCTGATTCTCTTCGCAGTGCAGTCGAGCCTCGCTGGCTCGGCCTGGACCTGGGAGCATTTGTGGATCGCCGGGAGCATTTTGCTGTCGTCACTGATCTGGATTGCGTTCCTTTCCCTTCTGGCCATGGCACTGTCGGCGTGGGTGAAGTGGAGAATCGTTGCCGGCGCGCTGCTATTGGCTGTCTTGTTTTTTGGAGCCGGCTTCGCGCAGGCCATCAACGCGGTAATGCGCACGCAGTCGGGCCATTTCCTTAACATCGTATATCTGATGGGAACGGTGTGGACCTCGCTGTTTCAAATCGAGTCCGACCGTTCGATGTCGGCTCCGGAAGCCTGGGTCGCCTTGCTCATCTACTGTGGAATCTGCCTCGCCCTCCTCGTGCGCAAGGTACGAGCATACGAGGTGATCAAGTGAGCGTGGCGACCGGGAACGGCGTGAAGAACGACCGCATCGTGTTCGAAGAGGTCTCGAAGTTCTACGGCGAGATTCTGGGAGTGAACCGCATCCATCTCTCCATACCCCCTGGCGTGACCAGCCTGGTGGGCCCCAATGGTTCGGGAAAAACTACGCTGATGAATTTGATGACCGGTCTGGTGCGTCCCACGCGCGGGCGAATCAACGTCCTCGGATACGATCCGGGCGAACCGGAGAAACTCTTCCGAATCCTTGGCTACAGCACGCAGTTCGATGCGTTCCCCAAGGGTCTGACAGGATTTCAGTTTGTTTATTCCTATCTTCTGCTGGCAGGCA
The DNA here is from genome assembly GCA_036522075.1 of Candidatus Sulfotelmatobacter sp. Lineage (GTDB taxonomy): Bacteria > Acidobacteriota > Terriglobia > Terriglobales > Acidobacteriaceae > Sulfotelmatobacter. The sequence goes on along the minus strand of DATDGM010000050.1, from coordinate 39,666 downwards.
GCGACTCTCAAACCGCCGCGCAACTCGCCCGCCGCGCCATTGAGCGCGTGAATCTGAGCGATGCGGCCGGGCGCAACGTTGCGGGCTACAGCAAGGGGATGCGCCAGCGCATACGGCTGGCGCAAGCGTTGTGCCACAACCCGCGCGTGCTCGTGCTTGACGAGCCTTTGAACGGCCTCGACCCACTGGCTCGTGCCGAGATGATCGCCCTGTTTCGCGCCGCGGCGAGCGAGGGTTGTTATGTGATTATTTCGAGCCACATCCTGCACGAAGTCGACGCCATTTCGGATCAGGTCATCATGCTGAGCAACGGCTATGTTGTGGCAGAGGGCCAGATTCACAGCGTGCGCAACGAAATCCACGAGCATCCGGTGCAGATCCTCATTCGCTGCGATCGCCCGCGAGATCTTGCCTCCAAGATGATGGCATCGGAGGGCATCATCGAAGTTCGCATCCATAACGACGAGCGCGGCCTGCTGATCAAAACCAAAGATGCTGACCGCTTCTATCTTTCGCTGAATCACATGGCGTTGAACGGCATCGAAATCGAGTCTGTCGCTCCCGCCGACGACGACGTGAATTCCGTCTACGAATACCTGATCGGCTCCGAAAACGAGGTGGCGCGATGACGAAGTTGTGGTGGGCACAGATCAAAGCCGTCATCCGCATGGAAGTGAAGAAGACTCTATTCGCGCGCCGGGGACTTTGGATCTACATTCTGGCGCTACTGCCGCTGTTCCTCTTCGCCGTCCATGCCGTCATCATTTCCCGCGAGCGCGACAGGAGCATGGAACTCGCCAAGCGGAGCGACAAGAGGGCGAGCCATCAGGATCTGTCTGCGGTGAAAGAGGGCATGACGAGTGAAGAACTGACGACGCTGCTGGGGAAACCGCCGCAATATTTTCGCTGGAATGAGCGCAGGCCAATTCCGCCAGTGAGCGCGGCTATCGGCACTGGCGGCTCGGGAACGCCGGTGAATCTTTCCTCGGCTTACAACCTGACCGCAATTTTCACCGACGAAACGACGCACGCCGGTGGGCTGGATGACATAGGTTCCGCGTATTCGTCGAAGCTTTTGACGGCGAACCGGATTCTCAACGGCGTTCAATTCAACTTTGGGCCGCCGGATCAACCCGACGCCGTTCATGGCGCTGGCCATCCGATCGGACTGCCGCAGGGCAAGTTCACCACTCTGCAACTGCTCGCCACCGGAATCAATGGCCCCGTATTGTCGCAGACTCTCACCGTCACCTATGCCGACGGCTCAACCGGCACGTTCACGCAAAACTTCAGCGATTGGTGCAGCTGCAGCCCTGGTCCGGGACGGCAACCCGGCGAAACTTTCGCGGTTGCGATGCCCTATCGCGATTCAAGCGACGGCCAGCAGGACAATCGGGAATTCTATCTGTACGGCTACACATTCCTTCTTAACGCCAACAAGACGGTGCAGAGCCTTACTCTGCCCGATAATCGTAACGTCGCCGTTCTAGCCGCCACTTTGTCAACGCAGAGCCCGGCGCCGCAAGCCGTGGCGACGGAGCAGGCTGGGTTCGTGAATGTGGTTCACGAAAGCTACCATTACTCGGACGGCGCCAACGACTTGTTCGTAACGCTAGCCGATGGAAAAGTTACCAGGGTTCGCCTCGACGAGGGCTACAACCTCACCAACGATTCTCTCGTCTTCGCCGGCGTATTCCAGTTTTTCTATCTTCGGCTTGCCATTTTTTTCGGCTGCCTGGGAATTTTCATGAATCTGTTTCGCGGCGAAATTCTCGACAAGAGCCTGCACTTTTATTTTCTCGCTCCCATCCGCCGAGATGTGCTGATGGTGGGAAAGTTCCTCGCTGGATTGCTGGCCACCTGCATCATCTTCGTGACCAGCGAAGTGTTGCAGATCGTCGTCTTCATCTGGCCGTTGAGCCCGAATGTGCGCGACCTCTATCTTTATCAGAACCACGGTCTGGCGCACGCGGCGGCATATGTTGGCGTTACGGCCCTGGCGTGCCTGGGTTACGGAGCATTCTTTCTGGCGGCGGGAATGCTGTTCAAGAATCCTATTCTCCCGGCGGCGGCAATCCTGATCTGGGAAGGCGTCAATCCATTTCTGCCGGCTTTGCTCAAGAAGGTCAGCGTTATCTACTACCTGAAATCGCTTTGCCCCGTCGACATCCCCAGCCCACCCGGCACGCCGGCCCTGTTGTCGCTGCTGGTCTCGAATCCTGATCCGGTCTCTGCCCCGGTTGCCATCCTCGGGATCATGACCGTAGCTCTGCTGGTCCTGTACGTTTCCAGCTTTCAGGTGCGGCGGATGGAAATCAATTACACCGCTGAGTAGCGCATTCTTGTATTGACGTCACCGCCCGGTCTCGATCCTGTCCGGTTCCGAACACCACAGTCCACCAACGGACGCTCTCCTCAATCCCCGTGAGCCCGTGGTGTTGCAGCCACAGCACTTTCCCCTGTGTCGTCCGGACCTTCAGATGCTCGGCTGTTCTCCAAACTTCGGGGGCGAGGTGTTGGTCTATGAACAAGACAGAGCGCATGCGTCAGGCGGTCTCAGGTCCGTTGAACGAAACCGATCTCAAGCAGCAGACCGAACAAGGCTGGAAGCTGGTTGCCATCGAGTGGGAGCGGGAAGTCGAAACCGCTGCCGACCCCTTGCCGGGCAACGTGCCCTTCGGCTTGCAGGTCGCGGCCGACGCTACCCGCCTGGTAGAGAATCCGGAAGAGCGCGAACTCCTGTACAGCCTGATGGAACTCATCGTTCAGGAAGGCTCCTACGCGCGCATTGCCGATGAAATCAACCGCCGCGGATTCCGCACCCGCCAAGGCACCAGGTGGAGCGCCGTATCGGTATTCGAAATGCTGCCGCGGCTCATCGAAGTGGGCCCGCACGTGTTCCAAAGCCCGGAGTGGCAAAAGCGCCGGCAGCAGATCACCGAAAGGGCATTCAGCCCGGCAGGGCGGTAAGGGGCGAAACAAATCCCCGGCATCTCCCGAGCCGATTTTCGGAGGTTGAGCCATGCACACTCTGTTTCAAGATCTAGGATATGGTTTGCGCCAGCTGCGCAAGAGTCCCGGCTTCACCGCGGTTGCGCTGATTACGCTCGCGCTCGGCATCGGCGCCAACACGGCCATCTTCTCCGTCGTGAACGCGGTTCTTTTGCGGCCGTTGCCTTATCCTCATCCCGACCGCCTGGTGTTTCTGGCGGAATCGTCGAAGCAGGTTCCGGACATGAGCATCTCCATGGCCGATTTCGACGACTGGCGCGCCATGAACTCGGTGTTTGAGAGCACCGTCGCCTACCAGACGGAAAGCGTTACGCTGACCGGGCAAGGCCAGGCTCAGCAACTCCTAATGCGGCGCGTAACCGCCGGGCTTTTTCCAACACTTGGAGTGAAACCGATCCTGGGCCGCGCTCTGCTGCCCGAGGACGACAAACCAGGAGCCGAGCCGGTGGTGATGCTCAGCGACGCGCTGTGGGCGAGTAGATTCGGCAGCGATCCCAACGTTCTCGGCAAGCAACTCACGCTCGATGGCGAAACTTTCACCATCATCGGCGTTCTGCCCAACAGCCGCTTCCATGAAAACTGGAAGGATTTCGACATCTTTACCTCGCTGTGGCGGCTGGAAGACCAGATTGGCGGGCCCACCCACCGCGACCAGCACCCGGGGATCTATGCCTACGGATTGTTGAAGCCCCGAGTCACTCTCGAGCAGGCCCGAGCGCAGATGGCCTCGATTGCCGACCGCCTCGCACAGCAGTACTCGAAAACGAATTCCGGAAACAGCGTTTCAGTGGAACCGCTGCTCGGCGCTATTGTGCACGACGTTCGCCCATCCCTGTTCATTCTTATGGGTGCAGTGGGATTTGTGTTGCTCATCTGCTGCGCCAACGTAGCCAATTTGCTGATGGCGCGCGCCACGGAACGCCAGCGCGAAGTGGCCATTCGCAAGGCACTGGGCGCGGGACGCTGGCGCCTTGCCCGCCAGCTTTTGACGGAGAGTATGTTGCTGGCGCTTCTCGGCGGCGGACTCGGTTTGTTCGTTGCCTGGTGGGCAACGCGCGGGCTCGCGAGTGCGGCATCCGGCGCCGTGCCGAGAATCGGAGAGGTCAGCGTAGATGCGGGGGTGCTCGCCTTCACGCTGGGGCTTTCGCTTGTGACGGGAATTATATTTGGAGTATTTCCCGTTCTGCACACCTCGCACACCGATGTGAGCGAGGGCTTGAAAGACAACACCGCGGGCAGCGGCGCTGGCAAGGTTCGCAAACGGTTGCGCGAGGTGCTGGTAGTCGCGGAGCTGGCCATTTCCCTGGTTCTTCTGGTCGGCGCCGGACTAACCCTCGAAAGTTTGTTCCACATCATGCGCGCCGATCCCGGTTTCAAGACTGACGGAGTTCTCACCGCCCGCTTCAGTTTGCCCGAGACGAAGTACAAGAACGACGACCAGCGCCGACAGTTCGTGGCACGGCTTAAGGAAAAGTTGGCAGCCATCCCTGGAGTGCAGGCCGCCGGATTCAAGGATCCGCTGCTCGGAGGCTGGCAAAGTTCATTCGCCATCGGGGGGCGGCCGCTGCCCGATCCTGCGCAAATGCCCGAGGCCGAAATGTCTCGCGTCAGCCCCGGTGCTCTGGAAGCCATGAACGCACACCTGCTGCGCGGGCGCTTCTTTACGACGAGCGACAATGAAAATGTCGCCAAAGTCTGCATCATCGATGACCGGCTGGCCGCGCAATATTGGCCCGGCGAGGACCCGATCGGCAAAGCGGTGCTCATGGATGAGCCTAAACCCGGCGAGCAACCTCCGGTTACAGCTGTGGTGGGCGTCATTCACGAAATCAAGAACTATGGCGTCGATCAACCGGTGCTGCCCGAAATATTCGTTCCCTTTGCGCAGAGACCGGGCAGCGGAGGTGATCTTGTGGTGCGTTCCACTGTGGACGCCAGCGGAATTACCTCCGCCATGCGCGCCGCGGTTCAGTCGCTCGACCCTGATTTGCCCATCTTCGATGTACGCACGATCGAAAGCCGCGTGGCAGAAAATGTTGCTCCGCGGAGGCTCTCGGTAACTCTGCTAAGTCTGTTCGCGGGCCTGGCCCTGCTGCTGGCCGCAGTCGGCATCTATGGAGTGATGTCGTACAGCGTGACACAACGCCACCGCGAGATCGGCATCCGCATGGCGCTGGGCGCGAAGACCGGCGACGTGCTCGCGCTGATCGTACGGCAAGGAACATTTCTGGCCGTGGCCGGCGTGGGCGCAGGATTGATCGGCGCATTACTTGCGACACCGCTGGTGGTGCACATGCTGTTCGGCATTCGGGCTCGCGACCCGCTTACCTTCGCCGCGGTCGCGGTTTTGTTGGGCGCCGTGGCCGTCTTTGCCACTTATATTCCAGCGCGCCGCGCAGCCAGGATCGATCCCATGGAGGCATTGCGATACGAATAGCACGACAAATGAACGTTCGCGTCGGCGCTGACTCGAGGGAAGAGGCTAGCCGAGTTTTTGGCCGGTTTCGCGAACAAATTCTCAACTTCCCCGTCAGTCCTCAACCGAGGCGGAGGTCCGCCACCGCCCGCGAAGCCGCGTAGTAGCCACACATTCCGTGCACTCCACCTCCGGGCGGGGTGGAGGACGAACAGATGTAGATATTTTTCGCCGAGGTGGCGTAGTGCTGCGGTGTGGGGCGGAACAGGAATTGGCGAAGGTCCATAATGCCGCCTCCGATGTCGCCGCCGACAAGGTTTGCGTCCATGCTTTCAAGGTCTACCGGAGAGAAAACACGGCGAGCCAAAACCGTTTCGCGGAAGGCCGGAGCGAAGCGCTCGATCTGAGCTTCCAGTTTTTCCAGCATGTCCACGCTGGAACCGTGGGGGACATGGCAATACGCCCAGGCGATATGCTTTCCCTCCGGAGCGCGTGAAGCATCGAATAGAGTTGGCTGCACCAGCAGAACGAAGGGGCGGTCAGCGTGTTGCCCCAGCCGCGTGGCTTTTTCCGACGCGGCGATCTCTTCGAAGCTTCCACCCAGGTGCACGGTCGCGGCGTGCCGGCACTCGGAGGCTTTCCAGGGAATGGGCGCGCTCAATGCGTAATCTACTTTGAAGACGCCGGCGCCGTAGCGAAACTTTTGCAGTTGTCGTGTGTAACTCACGGACAGGCGCGGGCCGGCGATTTTGAGAAGTTGACGCGGAGTGACGTCACAGAGAATCAAGTCGTAGTCAGACAACGCGTCGAGCGATTCCACGCGCGAGGAAGTCTTGACTGTGCCCACGAGCGCCGCCAGGTAACGGCAGAGCGCGGTGATGAGCGATTGAGAGCCTCCGCGCGAAATGGGCCAGCCGACGGCGTGGGCGGGCACTGCCATCATCAGAGCAAAGGCTCCGCTCAGCGGCTCATCGAGTCGCAGAAATGAATGAGCCGCCAGACCGGCGAACAAAGCGCGGGTGCGCTCGCTGCGAAAGCGATGCGCAATGGTTTTTGCAGAAAAAAGGGCGTGAATTCCAAAGCGCGCCATCAGCCAGGGGTGCTTCGGGATCGCCGGCATGGGGCGAAGAATGTCAGAAGCAAATTCGCTCCAGTGCTCGACAAACGGCCGCAGGAGGCTGACCCACGCGATGCCATCGGCACCAAAGGAAGATTTGGCATCTTCAAGGTTGCGTTCCAAAATCACGGCTGTGCCATCGTCGAGCGGATGGGCGAGCGGGGCGGGGGAATGAATCCATTGCAGGCCGTGGTCTGCGAGAGGCAGCGACGAGAAGAACGGCGATCCGGCGCCAAGCGGATGTACCGCGGAGCCAAAATCGTGCAGGAAACCGGGCAGGGTTGATTCCATGGAGCGGGCCGCGCCGCCCGGCGTCGATTCCGCCTCGAAAACTTCGACCTGCACCCCCGCCTTTGCCAGGACGATGGCAGCTGCCAAGCCGTTGGGACCGGAGCCCACGACGCACGCTTTGCGGCTCATAAGTTACTCTCTGGGTTGCACGGTCGGCCATTCGATGACTTTGATTTCACCGTCCGCTGTTCGCTCCACTGTGGGCGCGTAGAGGCCGAGAAGTTGGCGCCGCCACCACATTCCGGTTGCGCGCTTTTCTGCCGTCGTCGTGAACCAGTATTGCCAGAGTAAAACGCGAATCTGGTGGGGAGGGTCCTTGGCGAAAGGATTGCCCGCGAAAAGCGCGAGCACATCTTTATCGTTCGCGAGCAGCCGCACCTCGGTGTTGGGCACGATGGGATAGTCGCGCCATTGGCCCAAAGAAGCAAACCACAGGTTCCAGTCAAACCGCGGTTGATAGGGAGCATAGATGCGCGGCGGCTGATTCAATTCCTGCGGCTTGTAGCGAAAGGGGTATGTCACCCAATGCTCACCGTCGGTGGAACCCTGGAATTCGATCTCATAGCGTCCGCGGGTCATGACTGCGAACAGGCCGTATTGATTGGCGATGCGGAAGGGCTCAAGGGCCGCCACCGGGGAAGTTGGGAGCGGCGCTTTGGTAAGCATCCAGACTAATTCCGCGGTGGTGGCATATGCAATCCAGAACAGGAGCACAGCACTGACACTCAGCTTCAGGATTTTCCATGGCTCGCGAAATTTCTCCCACCAACTTTGCGCTTCCTTTGCCGGCGGTTCAGTCGAATCGGATACGGACGCCAACCGGTTTCGCCAATGGACGGGCAAAATGTGCGCCACGAATTGATCGTCGAGCAAGAGCACGCCCAGCACGAGAACCAGGTAGTTCAGGAAGGTGTAGTTCGCGGTGAGGATTACGCCGATCTGCCACGGGGTCACGATCAAGAAGCAGACGATGCGCCAGCGGCGGGGAAGGAACAGCATCCACACCAGGACCAGCTCCAGAGCCAGCGTAGCGCCGACAGTGGCGGCGTGAAACCAGTGCGGCAGGTGCTGCACGTACCAGCCGATCCAGGTGGGCAAGGGGCCGTTTTGGTAATACTCGTCCATGGCGGTGAAGTGGCGCCATTCGGGGTCTCCGCTGAGAAGCTTCACGACGCCGGATTCGAAGTAAATGCGAAACCACTCCCACTGCAGCAGAAACAGACTGGCGCGCGAGGCGGGATGGGCGCGGCCCAAGCCCGGACGCAGCCCCGGCGGCACGAAGAAAAGACAGATGAAACCTGCCTCCAGCAACATGCCATCCGATTGGTAGCCGGAAAATTCCTGTGCGGCGCTGACGAAGGAAAGAAAACAAACGAAGCAAACGGCCAGCATTCCGCGGGGCCAGACGTTGAACACAATAAGCAGGGATGCCACCATACCGGCGCAGCACAACACGGTTAACATCACTGGCCCACTCGACCGCCAAAGCAAAGTGGGGGCATACCATACGCCTTGCCAGCCGCCGAGTGACTGGGAGACCGCGTGAAGATAGTTCGCTGCGGACAGAATTCCGTTGGGACCGATGAGGCCGCGAATCTGGAAGAATAACGAAAAGAATGCAGAGAAATAGATGCCGCCGAGGGCACGAAGGAACAGCCAGCGCGGAATCAGGCGGGTGGGCGCGGAACGCGGCGCGGCGAAGAGCCAAGGGATCGAGGATGGTGGAGGCCAGCCCATAGCCGCGGCAATTATACGAAGCGGGACTAGGGCAGTGGTGAGAACGAGGGTTGGGGATTTCAGATTTCTGATTTTAGATTTCAGATTTAGGGAGTTTTCCGCATTGGCGATTGGTGTTGCGCGGTTCTGAGATCGGGAATCTGAACTCTGAACTCAAAATTCTAGAGTCTTAACCTCTACCCAAACTGCGCGACTGTTAGGACGCGGACTCGCGCTTATCGCTCAACAGAAAGCGGAGATGCGGGCAGGGCTATGAGGGGCCGAGGGCGCCGCGAAGCACATTGACCGAAGCCGGAGGCAGAGTGTAGCGCGTGGCTGGCTCGGCCTGGAGCGTTCGAGTGACGGGTGGACCATCGGGATCGGCGTGGCCCTTCTTGCGGGCCGGGTGCCATTGGTACTGTTCCTTTCCGAACGTAATCAGTGTGAGCGGCCCGGCGAAGGAAGTGTCGCGATTCGCTTCCGCATCGTGAATCACGATGCTGATTTCATGCGCATGATCGTGGTCCTTGTTAATGAGCAGCAGAGACCATTGGCCATCGGGGCGATGCAGAGCGTAGGCCGTAACCAGCACGTGTCCCTGAGAATCTTTTATGTCGCTCGAGGCGAGATAGAGAAGATGCTGGGCATCTTTCGGCTCGGCCCATTGCTGGGTGAGGAGTTGTGCAGCAAAAAATTGGGACGTGGGCTGCTCGATCTGGTAGTGATCGTCGACCATGAATAGATGATAAGTTCCCCAGCTGTTGGGGCAGGCGGGGTGCGGGGGAGAGTAGGACAGGTCGTGATAGTAGTGAGTGGACTGGCCGCCGGCACTCAGAAAGCCGGCGAAGGAGTCGGCCAACCAGAGAGCGCCAAAAATATCAACCGAGGCTTCGCCGCCGTGGGCGTTGGTTTCAGTATCGAGCAGGGGAAGGCCGGGCGGCAGGCCGTCGTCGCGCCATACTTTCATGATGTGGGTGATCAGTTCGGGCTCTTCATAAAGATTGTCCCACGGAGTTTCACAGCCATCATAGGGATAGTGCTCGAACGACATGAAGGCGAGATCCTGCAGGCGGCCGTGGCTCTTCAGATAATCGAGGAAACGCCCGAGCCACGAGGTGCGGCCTTGTGCGTCCGGCCAGGCTTTAATGTCCTCGGTGACACCTTCAAAAACCGGGCCACCGAGCTTGAAGTTTGGGTCGACGCGATGAAGGGCAGCGGCGAATTGCAGGTAGAGAGTGGCGTAGTCCTCGGGAAGCATGTATTGCCCGTCGGGTTCCTCGCCCATCTCGACGTAGGAGATGGGGTAGCCGCGCTTCTTGATGTAGGCCATTTGTGCGGCGGCATCTTCGGGCGTGCTGTAAAGCATGGCAACCGGCACAATCGCAGGCAGGCCGCGAGTGATTCCGCTGGTAAAGAAAAGATCGAAGCCGGGCTGATCGCCTGATTCCATGCGGTCGGGCGCGAGGTAGAGATCGGAAGGCTGATGCCAGGGATCGACCGACGAACACAGCGTGAGCGTTTGCTTCTGGTCGGGAGAGTGGTGGAGGAGATCTTTGAATTCACCGTGTTCGTCTCTCGTGCCCAGATAGAGCTCGCGGATGGCGTAGCCCACGCAGTTGCGGCGATCGGATGACCCGTGCGTGTCACAGGTATTGGAAGAGCGGGTCATCAGAATGCGGACATACTTTGTGGTCACCGGCAGTGTCGTCAGGGTTAGGGTTGAAGTGCCGCCCTTGGCGTCTCGGAATGTTCCGGCGCGGAAAGTCGTCCATGTGCCCTTGTCGGGGTCGTCCATGGCGTCGCCGTCTCCCGCCCAGTACTGCACGTCGAAGTCGCGGGCGAACGGATCTGCCCACCGAATGCGGATTTCGTTGACGCTTTCTTTCTTGTCGAGCGCGATCACCACCCATTGCGGGTGCAGCGAATCGTCCTCTCCGGTGAACCCTTTCGTGAGATATGGGTTGCTTTTCCAATACGTCTCGACATCGCCGTCGTCGAGCCGGGAATAGCCGTCGAACTCTGTGCCTCCGTTTCGCGTGAAACCGCGATGACGAAGCGAGTATCCGTAGGAGTGGCGGATCATTTCGCGGGTGGGTGTGGCGTCGCCGGTGAAATATCCGTTGCCGGCGGGATCGCTCCAAGTCCCCTTGGGATTCCAATGCCACGCCTGCACAAACAGATCTGTGTTCTGGCGATAGCTGATAACTCCCCAACCGGCGGAGAGGACCTTCTTGATCTGGTCGGGGCGGAAAAAGACGTCAGTCGCGTTACTGGGCACGCGATCGACAGTGGAGCCTAAAGCATAGAGCGGGCTGAATTTGTTCACCACATGGCTGGGCGTTGCGTCGACGGTAACGGTCTGAGCGGCAGCTTTCGAAGGAAGCGAGAACATATTCGCCATACCTGCCACCAGAAGAACGAGTGCGCCGGAACGATTCAAAGGAGCTGCCTTTAATAATTGCATGCGCTACTCTCGCACAGAATTGAGTGTTCTGAGAAGGCCTGCGAAGCTTGGACGTGAGAAGCAGGGCGATGGCGAGTGGATCTCGTGCTTCACAGCCTAACGCGGAAGAAAAACTGTTCCATTGCCGATACCGGTCTGATTTCTGCATGCTGGTTTATCCCGGACCTGAGGTATAATCCCGCCACACTAGGCGGAGCGTCACTTGGCTGCCTGGAAAATCAGCACGAAGAATTGATAAGGCGCACGCAGGCGCGTGGGGAAGAACACATGTGTGATTTCTTCTCGCATGTTGTCGCTTGGGCGATGCGTTGTTTCTCGGAGGCTATGTCGATGACGCGAATCCATCAGCAAGTGAGCGGCACCCAGCACAAGCGGTGGCATGAGTTGGGCATTCGATATATGCACGGAGCAAGGCGCGCGCTTTGGGTGTTCGCAGTGGCAACGTTGCTGGGAGCATTGGCGGCGGGGCAAACCAGCCAGCTGAACGGCAGCGTTTCTGACCCCTCGGGCGCCGGGGTTGCTGACGCGACGATCCGTCTAACCGACGCGGCGACAAGCTTAGAGCGGACCACCACAAGCAACCGGTCAGGTCTCTACCAGTTCCTGGATGTGCCGCCGGGAAGCTATCGACTCGAGGCCGCGGCCCGCGGTTTTGCACACTACGTGGTGTCGAAGGTCACGCTGGTTGTCAATACACCTTCCACTCTGAACATTACGTTTCAGGTTGAGGGTATGGCGACTTTGGTCACGGTCGAAGGCCAGGCGCCACTCATCAACCGCACCGATGCGTCGCTCGGCAACGTTATCGAGAACGACCAAATCTCGGAATTGCCCATCGCCGACCGCAACGTGGTTTACTTACTGAGCCTGCAGCCGGGTGTGGCGTACCTGGGGACTCAAATCGATCAGGTCACCGACACGCGGAGCGGCGCGGTAAATGGCGTGCGCAGCGACCAATCCAATGTCACGCTCGACGGCATCGGAGTCAACGACCAGAATAATGGTTACGCTTTTACCAGCGTCCTCAATACGCCGCCCGACTCGGTCGAGGAATTCCGGGTGACCACGGCCAACTCCAATGCTGATTCCGGCTATTCCAGCGGCGGGCAGGTCGCCCTGGTCACCAAGAGCGGCACCAACGCTTTTCACGGCTCGGCCTACGAGTACAACCGCAACACCATCTTCAGCGCCAACGATCCGTTCCTGAAAGAATCGCAGGCAATCGCCGGCCAATCCAACACGGCGCCGAAACTCCTGCGCAATGTATTCGGTGCTACGTTCGGGGGGCCGCTCATGAAGAACCGCCTCTTTTTCTTCGCCAACTATGAAGGACGGCGCGACGCCGAGGGCAGCAGCACGTTGCGGAACGTTCCCAGCCCGACTCTGCGCGCCGGCGATTTGGTGTACGAATGCCAAACTCTGCCGGACGGCAGCTTGGACATCGTCACGTGTCCAGGCGGGAGCGTCAATGGAGTGAGTGGCGTTCAGCCGGGCTACTATGCGCTCGGGCCGCTTCAAATTAAAGGGATGGATCCCGAGAACATCGGCGTCAATCAAGCGATCCTGAACCTTCTCAATCAGTATCCATTGGCCAATGCAAGCAACGCCGGCGACGGTTCGAATACGTTGGGATTCCGCTTCTCTCCGAACGTTGACCGCAGCTTCAACACCTACATTACTCGTCTCGATTACCACATCACGTCGAATGGTTCGCAAACCTTGTTTGCGCGCGGAGAGATACAAAACTTCAAGGAACCAGGACCGGAACAATTTCCCGGAAAGCCCGCCCCTACCAACCTCCTGGATGACAGCAAAGGCCTCACGATCGGACTCACTTCGATCATCTCCCCGCGGCTCATCAATGATTTTCACTGGGGCTTCATCCGCCAGGGACAACAGTACGGCGGTACTTCTGTAGATCCGGGAGTTTTTATGAATGGGATCGACAGCCTCGTTCCCTTCACTCGCCCGACCACTGCCTTTGTCCCCATCAACCAGTTGAGCGAAAGTTTGAGCTGGACGCGGGGAAATCACTCGTTCCAGTTCGGGACCGAGCTGTTTCTCATTCGCAACAACCACATCAGCTACCAGAACTCGTTCTCCGACGTTCAGACCAATGTGGTGTATCTCAACACAGGAGGGATCGCCAACGACAACAGCCCACTGGATCCGGTCAACCATGGCTATCCCAAGGTGGACAAAAACTTCGGCCCGAACTACGACAACGCGACTGGGATCGTGATGGGTATTTTCGCCGAGGGCGACGGTATTTATAACTATGCTCACAACGGCACCGCGCTAGCCCAGGGCCAGCCCGTCGACCGCCATTACGCCGTCAATGATTACGAGTTCTTTGGGCAGGACACGTGGCGGATGACGCGGCGACTGACGCTGACGTATGGTTTGCGCTGGGTGCTCGAAGCTCCGCCTTACGAAACGAACGGCTTTCAAGTGGCGCCTTGTGTGGCAAATTCCTACGGCGGCTGTACCAATCAAAACGTCGCTGATTGGTTCAACCACAGCGCCCAGTTAGCCGCGGCAGGCCAGCCGGCCAACGGCGCGGGAGAGATTACCTTCGTCCTGGGTGGGCCCGCCAATCACGGTCCCGGCCTATGGAATTGGGACCACAAGGATTTTTCGCCTCGCGTGGCTGTGGCGTGGGCGCCGGATACTGGCGACGGGTGGGCTTCAAAGATTCTCGGGAAAAAAGACCAGTTCTCGATCCGCGCCGGCTACAGCATTATGTATGACCACTTCGGCATCCCCATCGTGAACAGCTTTGACCAGAACGGTTCTTTCGGCCTCTCCACCCGTCTCGGAAACTCCGCTGGCTCAGTGACGGCCTCGAACGCCCCCCGCTTTACCTGTCTCGTTCCGGGATCTTCCGGCCAGTCCTGCCTGCCTCCCCCGTGCTCGAATTTAAACAATCCGGGGTGCTTGTTCGGCCCCCCGCCGTCAGGCGGTTTTCCCAACACGCCCAGCAGCACCGCGTTTGCCATCAACTGGGGGCTCGACCAGTCCGTGAAGACGCCTTATACCCACACATTCAACTTCTCGGTTCAGCGCCAGATCAGCTCTCACTCCTCGCTCCAGATTGCCTACGTGGGCAGCGTCGGCCGGCGCTTGCCTATGCAAGTGGATATGGGCATGCCGACAAACTTGAACGATCCCGTGAGCAATACGAGATATTTCCAGGCAGCTACCATGCTCTCGAAGCTGGCTGCTGTTCCCAACCCGCTATCGAGCACGGGGGTCGGTACGGACGTCAATAGCGTAGCGTCGATACCATTTTTCGAGCATCTCTTTCCCGGCTGGGCCGGCACGGCGGTGCAGAACGCACTTACCATCGACGGCCAAAATTGCAACACGGCGAACCTCAGCGGCGTCCTTCCAGCAAATCCAACGGCAACGCAGAATGTCTATCAAATCTGGAATTGCTCCCCGCATAACGAAACCCTCACTCTGAAATTTCTGGATTTGCCCAACACCATTAACAATGCCCCGGCCGCACTCCCCAACAGCAAGTTCGGCCCTTACGCGTTCTACCACGACCAGTTCAGTTCGCTATATGCGTGGCGCAACATCGGCACATCCGACTACAACGCGCTGCAGGCGACCTACAAAGTCCGCTGGGGAGCGAACCTTCAGGCGCAGTTGAACTACACATTTTCGAAATCGTTCGACGAAGCCTCGGCAGCCCAGCGCATTGGTCCGTATGAAGGAACGGGCGGAACGGGCAACGATTTGAACGGTGGGGGCATCGTCATCAATTCGTGGGATCCGCTGGCTCTGCGCGGGCTCTCCGATTTCAATGCCTTTCACCAGCTCAACGCGAACGTGGTCTATCAGCTTCCCTTCGGCAAGGGACAAGCCTTAGCGGGAGGCGCGAACCCGGTGCTCAACGCCTTAATCGGCGGTTGGCACGTCTCCGGAATTGCCCGATACACGACCGGTTTCCCGATCACCATTGACAATGGTTTCACTTGGGCCACGAACTGGAACATCGAGGGCGATGCCGAGCCAAATGGGCCGCCTCCGGTGGCCTCCAACCCCAAGAACGTCGTGGTGGACGGCGTGAGTGGCCCGGATATCTTCAAGGATCCAGCTGCTGCGCTGGGGGCCTACCGTCCGGAATGGCCGGGCGAATCAGGTATCCGCAACTCCGTCATTGGCGAGGGTATGTTCGATGTCGATACCGGAGTGAGCAAAGATTTCTCCCTGGGTGAGCAGAGGCGCGCGGAGTTTAGCTGGCAATCGTTTAACGCCACCAACTCGGTGCGCTACGACGTGCGCGGCGCGCAGCCCTCACTCTCCTACGGCGCTGCACAGTTCGGCAGATACCTAGGCACGCTCACCACCCCGCGCTACATGCAGTTCGCCTTGCGCTTCGAATTCTGAGGCGGAGGCGAAGGGCTTGCATGGCGACGGGACTCACGACCCCGAAGGAGTTTCGTATTAGATGCCGTTGCTGATCAACGGAGCACTCGTGCCCTTTAGCGTGGGATCGAGTAGAGCTTCACGCGCAAGAGCGTGAAACGATGGTCAGGCAGAAGCACAGTTCGTCCTTGGTCATCCTGATCACCGTTGAGGCGGCGCGTCGTTATCCAGTCTTCTCGTACTTCATCCGGGCGCACGAGACCAAGGCCATGAAACTCACTCCGCGGAACGCTCTGTTCATCGCGATTCTCTGTGCCAGCTTCGCGGCATTGGGGAATGCAAAATCCCATCCCGTTGCTTCCGCTTGGGTGGGCTCCTGGGCCGCATCGCAGCAACTCCCCGAGCCCAACAATGCGCTGGACCCCAATGATCTTCGTGACGCGACATTGCGCCAGATCGTGCATCTGTCGGTGGGCGGAAAGACCTTGCGTGTCCATCTCTCAAATGCCTTCGGAACTACTACTCTGCGCTTCTCCTCCGTTCACATTGCTCATCCCCTGTCCACGTCCGGATCGAAGATCGATCTTGCTACGGATAAAGCGCTTAGCTTCGCCGGCGCAGGCGATGTGGTCATCCCTCCCGGCGCCGAGTACATTTCTGATGCGCTTGATTATCCTGTCGCTGCCCTCTCCGACTTGGCAATCTCTCTCCATCTCGATGTACCACCAGACCGGCAGACTGGACACCCCGGGTCGCGCGCAACTTCGTATCTTGCCCGTGGCGACGTGGTTGCCGCTTCCGACCTGCCTGACGCGAAGAGAGCGGAACATTGGTATTGGATCGCCGGAGTGGACGTAAATGCGGAGAAAAATTCCCGCGCAATTGTTGTGTTAGGCGATTCGATTACGGACGGACACGGCGCCACCACCAATGGAAACGACCGCTGGCCAGACGTTCTGGCCCGGCGGTTGCAGGCTGATCCAAAATTACGAACGCTGGGAGTTTTGAACCAGGGCATAGGGGGAAATCACCTGCTGACGGATGGGCTAGGTCCGAACGCCCTGGCGCGGATTGATCGCGACATACTGGCGCAGACGGGCGTCCGCTACCTGATCGTTCTAGAGGGCGTCAACGATCTGGGCAAACTGGCGCGGGAAGGGGAAGTTCCGCGCGGCGACCACGACGCCCTGGTTCAACAAATGATTGGGGTGTATGCGCAGATCGTTGCGCGAGCGCATACCCACGGGATCATGGTGATCGGCGCACCCATTCTTCCTTATGTTGGATCCGACTATTATCATCCCGCGCCTGCCAACGAGGCCGACCGGCTTGCCGTCAACAAGTGGATTCGTGATCCGGGCCATTTCGACGCGGTCATTGATTTCGACAGGCTGACGGCTGATCCGACCCGTCCCGACCGCCTGCTTCCGGCGTACGATTCTGGTGACCATCTGCATCCTTCCGCAGTGGGATATCGCGCGATGGGAGATGCCGTGCCTCTGGTCCTGTTCGGTAAGTGAAAGCTATGCAGAGACTCTAGGGACACGACGCGCGAGGTTTCTCAATCTGCCGTATTACCAAGGCAAGCCTGACTAGCAGGTTACGGAAAACATGCGAATTCGGCGCAGCCGTGAAAGAGATGCCCTTCAGGGTCGCGTAAGTCATTTAGGATTGGTCGGGCTTCAGCCCCAGTGGTCGCAGTCCTCGCCTCGATAAGACTTTTTCTGCAAGCCTGACTAACGTTCAGCGGTGAGGGTCGAACTCGATCCGCTCCGTAAGCGTGGTGCTGGTGTTTCCGGGAGCATATTTCCACTGCTTGACGGCTGTGATCGCTGACTGCCCCAGGATGGGATTGCCACCGACCAACGTGGCGCTCTGAACGCTTCCGTTGGGCGCAACCACTACCTGCAGGCGTACCACTCCGCCAATGTAGAGCCGCTGCAGGGTGGCGGGGTACTGTGGATCAATGCGGGTGATGACCTTTCGCTCTCTGCCGCCGGAATCTTGCGCGCGCGACCCCAAGGGCATCGCCAAGCAAACGGCCAGGAAAGTCAAAAGTAGTGAGTGGAGCAGCGGGCATCGCTTCGACCTGCGCGCGGTTCTCGGCGAGGGCGCGATTTTGCCCTCGCTGTTGCGTGAGAAGTGAACTGCGCACCATTGGCTCATCATTATCATTGGGGTAGCCCGATATTCAAACTGTAGACTTCCTGAGTGCTGCGATCGCGCACGAACATCCACGAGCCATCGGGCGCACGGCCGGCCCAAAGTCCAAATGCGCCCGGATAACGGTCGATTCCTCGCAAGACGAAAACGCGCTCCGGATGGCTCTCACCGACCTGAACCCGGCGGATGGATTCTTCATCGGTTACAAGGTCATCAAAATACAGATACTTGCTGTCGGCGGACCACGTCGGATAGTTGACTGCACCGGCCGCCTCGACCAGCCAAGTGGACCATTTCTGCGTACGAAAATCGAAGAGCATGACTTTGGTGAAGTCCGGAGTAAGGGCGGCGATGTAACGGCCGTCCGGGGACCAGCGTGGGCTGAACAGCCCCTGAGATCCAGGGATGGTGGATGTAGCACGCGTTTTGAGATCAAGGAGACGAAAACTCAGTTCGGGCGCGCCGTGTACGTCTCCGAGCAAGATTTTGCTGCCGTCGGCAGACCAATTGGCATCAATCTGGCCACGGCGTTCCACCAAGACTGGTTCCGACTTGCCGCCGGTTACTGAAATCAGCACAATCTGCGAGAAATCGCCGGATCGTACTTTTACATAAGCGATTTGCTTGCTATCGGGCGCCCAGCGGGGCAGTGCTGCCCGATCGGGAGGGAATGTCAGTTGCAAGCGATCCTCGCCGTCGGGGCGGCTTCTCCATAGCGTACCGTCTGGAATGGTAACGTAGGTAACCCACTTACCATCGGGCGAAAAGTCTAAGTCCGTAGCGGACACTCCGCCGAGCAGGCTGGAAAACTTGTTTTGGGCAACGTCATATTTCACCACTTCGCCGGCGGGCTGAACTCCGAGCGCCCAGATCTTGCTGACGTCAGACGAAGGCCAGGGATTGCCGAACGACATAGGTCCGTCGGTCAGGCGGATGGGCGCAGAAGTTTTTGCCTCGGGTTTTTCTTCGGAGACTTTTCCCGATTCGTCCAACGCCCACAAGGTGGTTATCATGGCGGGAGCGCTCTGGCTGGCTTGAAAAATGAAATACCGGCCATCGGCAGTCCAGACCCCGCAACATTGTCGCTGGGGTTTGCTCCAACCCGGCAACAGTTCGTGAGGATTGGAGCCGTCACTGCCCACTTCCCACAAGGCAGAAGTGTTGGTTTCTACGTCTTCGACGGTAAAGCGAATGCGCCGGCCGTCGGGCGAGAACCGCGGGCTAAAGGGGCGCCCGCTAAGCGTGGCAAGTTTTGTTATTTCTGTCCCCTGGCGTGAGGCAATGCAAAGATCGGAATTCCTCACGAACGCCAAGTCTTTTCCGTCCGGTGACCAGGCGCCGTCATTCGCTGCGATCTCGCCAATGCGCTGCGCAGGGGCCGAACTGAGAGATATCGCCCATAGTTGCTGGCTGCGGGTGCCTGCATGAACCGGCGACGCTAGCAAGCTGGCGTGGTCGGGCGAGACATCGAGCGCGCGGCTCTCCCCAAAAGGAGTAGAAAGGATCGAGCGCTCTCCGGTTGCGGGATTGATTTTGGAAACGACCTGGCGGCTGGCAGTCCATTCCGTGACGTAGAGATAGGAACCGTCGGAAAACACGGCCGTCTTGGCCAGCCCATCATGGGTGACTTGGGTAGCGACGGCTAACTTCGGCGAATCGGCAGATGCGCGGCGCAGAAAGAACAGGCTCAATGCGAAGGTCAACAGAACTGAGAAGGCAACCCAGCAGAAACGGCGGATGATTGCCGGGCCCCGCTCCCCGCGAGGTTTCACATCAGCAGCAGTTGCATGCGGCATAGCCGAATAGTATTAAAGCCCGGCGCGAGAAACAGCCACACTAGAGTAATGAGAGAAATCAAAAGTAACCCTGAGTGCCAGATTGCTATTGCAAAGTCGCGGTAGCACTCAGAACGAGCCCGAGGCTGGCACTTTTGCGCTCAATTTGCGAGCGGATTTCGCTAAAGCGATAAACGAGCGCGGGCCGCCGTTTTGGCATTCGGGCGCCCTCTGAGGCCGCTCTTTACTGAGGCTCCTGAGAGCGAAATGGTGTTCCGCATGGATTCTTGCCGAGGGAGGCGGACGCGATTTTAGATGCCACGTCTGCCCCACGGTCATTGCCGCTCAGGTTTAGTTTGCCTTCGCCGCCGGCCGTGCCGGAGTGCCGTCGGCTTTTACGTAGTGCGCATACCAACTGAGGTTACGTTCGAGGCGGTCTTTGATGTGGGAGGGCGTTTTGAAGCCGTGATACTCGCCGGGATACACCACGAGCTCAGTTTCGCGGCCCAAACTCTTCAGTGCCTGGTACATCTGTTCGCCGCCGAGGATCGGTACGTTCCAGTCGATGTCGCCGCCCATGAACAGAGTGGGCGTGGTGATGTTTGCGACCTTGTAATAGGGCGAGATTTTGTCCCACGTTGCCCGGTTCTCCCAGGGATGCCCGAGTTCCACGTCGTAATCAAGGATGTACTGGTCGTGTCCATAAAAGGATGCCAGGAACGCCGAACCGGCGCCGGAAATGGCCGCCTTGAAGCGCGTGGTCTGGACAATAATGAAGTCCGTGGAGATGCCGCCGTACGACCAGCCCCCTACGCCTAACTTTTCCGGATCAGCCAGACCCAGTGCGACGGCGTAGTCGACCATCGCCATGTCGTCTTGAAAATCCTTGTTTCCCCAATCGGCGAAAATCGCCTTGCAAAAATCCTGTCCGTAGCCCGAGGAGCCGCGCGGATTGGGCTCCAACACCACGTATCCGTTAGCCGCGAAGAGCTGCGAGAAATGGTTAAAGTCGCCGTAATAAGCCCCGACCGGCCCGCCGTGCGGATGCAGCAGCGTAGGATATTTTTTCCCGGCCACGTAATCCAGCGGCTTGAAAAGATACCCGGCAACCGTGGTGCCGTCCTTGCTTCTGAACTTCACATACTCTGGGGTGACGATCTTGATTTTGGCCATGAACGCATCGTTGACGTGCGTGATGCGGGTCATGGGGCCGCCGGTCGTGGTGGTGGTGAAAATTTCAGACGGGCGGTCCATGCTGGCGATTAACGCAGCCAGGTCACCCGACTTGGCAATGGCGTAGCCAGAGACTACAACGTGACCGGAGATGGCTCGCGTAATCTCTCCACCCTCGGCGGGAACCCGGCACAGGTTCTGTGCGCCGTCATCATCGGCGATGAAGTACACGAACTTGCCATCGGGCGAAAAATGTGGCGACCGCGACATCCGGTCGAAAGTTTTAGTCAGCACCTTGGCCTCGCCTCCTATAGCCGGAGAAATGGCGATGTGGTGAGTGGCGTACACCAGAAGTTTCGGCTCAAGCTGCGAGACGTAAGTGATCCACTTGCCATCGGGCGACCACGCGGGGGCGGCGTCGGCGCCAGGGTTGGTGGTGACTTGCGTCAGGTGCGCACCCTTGTCGGTGTTGTCGGCGGCGACCACCCAGATGTTGGTGTCGTAAGTGCGATCGGGGTCGGGAGTAGAGCGATTGCTCCGGAATGCCAGCAGTTTGCCATCGGGAGACCATGCCGGCTCGTTGTCGTCAAAATCGCCGGAAGTGATCTGCACGACTGCCTTGGTGGCGACATCGAACACATATAAATGTGTGCGGCGGCGGTCGAGATAGCCCACGGTGTCGGTCTTGAACCGATAGCGGTCGATCACGAACGGAGGCGGCGTTTTTGGTTTTTTCGGATTCGCGTCCTTGCCCTTATCTTTATCGTTGCTCCCTGGCTTTTCTTTATCTTTCGTCTTGGCCTGTTCTAGTTCTTCCGGCGTCGGGTCGCGCAGAACGAGGACAAGCTGCTTGCTGTCAGGTGACCAGGCGAAGTCGTCCACGTCCTGAATCGCATCAGTCAGCTTCTGCGCCTCGCCGCCCATACGGTTGAGCAGCCACACCTGCGTTTTGCCTTCGTTGCGCTTGGAGAGAAACGCAAGGTATTTTCCGTCTGGACTCCAGCGCGGATGCGAAGAGGAAACGCCTTCGGCGCTCATGACGATGGCCTCGCCGCCACCGGTGGGGGCCATCCAGATACGCGTCTCCGACTTGTCTTCCTTCAACGAGGCACTCGCAACCGTGTAGGCGACCCACTTGCCATCGTCCGCGATTTGGGGATCGCGCACGTCGCGGATTTCGAAAACATCGTCGACCGTGATCGCCCGCTGCGCAGAAGGCGTTGATGGAGAAGACTGCCCCGCTACGCATGGCACAAGGAAATACGATGAACAAGCCAGTACACAAAACGGTAAAGCAAGTAATCGCAATCTCATATCGTTACCTTCCCCAGGTAAGGTTTTCGCTGCGCCGCATAACGGAACGGGCAACAGCCCCAGTTTTTCACTCGCTATACCTGAAGAACATCGCCTTCGCGAGCCACCAATTCGTAGAGCACGGGATTGACAAAGAATCCGATAAAGAGCCGGGAAATCAGCCCGGCCACGATAACGATGGCAAATGGCTTCTGAGTATCCGAGCCAATCCCTGTAGAGAGCGCAGCCGGAAGGAGTCCGAGGCACGCGACCAGAGCCGTCATCATGATCGGACGAAGACGCAGCAGCGATGCTTCTCGAGTAGCCGTACGGATGTCCATTCCTTCCTGCCGCAGCTTATTGATGTAAGACACCAGAATCACCGCGGTCTCAACCGAAACACCGAGCAGGGCCAGTAGCCCAAGGACAGAAGATACACTGAACGGAGTATGCGTGAGCTTCAGCGCAACCAGCGCGCCAACGGGTTCGGTCATGATTACGCCCAACGCAATCGTGACGGGAAACTTGAAATTCCCGTAGAGGGCGAACAGGATCATGAAAATCAGCACCACGGCCAGAGGGCCGATGAAGAACATCTGCGACCTGGCTTCGAGAAATTGGCTGTATTCGCCCCCCCAAGCCAACCTGTAGCCCTGCGGCAAACTCACAACCTTGTTGACCGCGGCTTGGCCCTCGCGAACGGCGTGCTCCAGATCACGGCCTTCGATGCTGTATTGCACGCCGATGTAGCGCGAATTATTTTCGCGATAAATAAACGATGCGCCATTGCCCTGGCTGATATTTGCAAGTTGACTGAGCGGAATCTGCTGCCCGTCCGGCGTGCCCACCAGTAGGTTTCCGATCTCATGCGCGCTGCTGCGGAATTGCGGCTGCATACGCACTACCAGATCGAACAGTTTTTCCCCCTGAATCACCTGGGTGACCGCCTGGCCGCCGACGGCAGCCGAAATCACAGCTTCTACGTCTGCAACGTTGATTCCATAGCGCGCGATCCGGTCCCGGTCCACGTCGACCAGCAAACTGGGTTGGCCGAGTTCGCGCACAACTGTAAGGTCGGTGAAGCCGGGCACACCGGCCAGCGTGTTCTTGATCTGGATTGCCTTCTCCTGAAGCACATTCAGGTCGGCACCATAGATTTTGACCGCCAGCGAACTCTTGAGACCGGTCAGGGCTTCGTCTACGGCATCTTCCGCGGGCTGAGTATAGTTGAAAATGATCCCTGGGAAGGCCGTGAGTTTGTTATTGATGGATTCGATGAGTTGCTTCTTCTCGCTGATATCACCGTGCCAAGCCTTGTCTTTGTAAGATTTCAGCCCGACATAGAACTCGCAGTTAAAAAAGCCGGTGGGATCCGTGCCATCATCCGGGCGCCCTAACTCTGAACCCACGACCGTGACCTGCGGATACGCCATCAGGATGTCGCGTATTTTGGGGGCAATCGTGCTGGCTTCCTCGAACGAAATCGTATAGGGCATGGTGGCCCGCACCCAGAGCGCACCTTCATCGAGGTGGGGCATAAACTCGCCGCCGATGAAAGGGACCAGCGACAGGGCGGCACCAAAAATAAGTGCCGCCATCACCAGAGTCGCCTTGGGGCGATCGAGGGCCCAGTCCAACTGTGTGGCATATTTCCGTTTCATCCACTCATAGGGCCGGTTCGGCTTCTCCTGCACGCCGCTCTTGAACCAATAAGAGGCGAGCACGGGAGTGAGAGTAAGAGTAAGAATCAGTGCGCCAACCAGAGCGAACGACATGGTCTCGGCCATGGGATGAAACAGCTTTCCGGCCGGCCCGCTCAACGCGTAAATCGGTAGATAACCCGCGAGGATTACCGCGACCGAATAAAAAATTGGGCGGTCCACGTCTCTCGCGGCGGCCAGAATCACGTCGTTGAGTTTGTAATCCTGCCCTTGCCGCAATGCCAGTTCGCGGTAGATGTTCTCCATCATCACCACTGTGCCGTCGATGACAATGCCGAAGTCGATGGCGCCGATGGAAAGCAGGTTTGCCGCCACGTCATGCGCATGGAGGACAATGAAAGCGAACAACAACGCGAGTGGGATCGTAAGGGCGACGATAATGGCCGCCCGGAAGCTGACCAGGAAAAAGATCAGCACCAACAGCACGAGAACCATGCCGCGGAGCAGGTTAGCCTCGACTGTGTCCGTGGTCAGATCCACCAGCTCGCTGCGGTCGTAATAGGGATGAACCTTGACGTCCGGCGGCAGAACCTGCCGGTTCAACTCTTCGGTTTTGGCTTCCACTCCTTTCAGGACGTTCTGAGTCTGCTCTCCACGCAGCATGAGAATGACGCCTTCCACCGCATCATCATTTTTCTGGAAGCCGAATTCGCCCAGGCGGGGCGCGTGGCCAATCGTCACCTCTCCCACATCGCGCACTCGAATGGGCACGCCTTTGTTCGCGCCCACCACAATGTTTCCAATGTCATCGGTATTGCGCACCAGTCCGATGCCGCGAACATAGTAGAACTGCCCCCCTTGCGAATAGAAGCCGCCGCCGGCGTTGGCATTGTTTGCAGCCAGGGCAGTCGTCACTTGCGGAACGGTGAGGTGATAACCATAAATGCGTGCCGGGTCGAGGAGTACCTGGTACTGCATCACTGTGCCGCCGAAACCCGAGTCGTCGGCGACACCGTGGACCGACCGGTAGGCCCGCTCGATCACCCAATCTTCAATGGTTTTCAACTCCTGCGGGCTGCGGTCGGGACTTTCCAGCACGTAGCGATACACCAGTCCGCTCGGGCTGAATAGGGGCGCGAGGCTCGGACTTACTCCCGTAGGGAGAGTCGCCTGCGCAAGCCGCTCGAAAACGATCTGCCGGGCAAAGTAGTCGTTAGTGCTCTCCTCAAACGTAAGAATGATGTCAGACAGACCGTAGAGGGAGATGGAGCGCATCACCTCCATATGGGGAACGCCGTTCATCTCAACTTCCAGAGGAAGCGTGACCAACCGCTCGACTTCTTCTGCGGCGTGGTCGGGCCACTGGGTGATGATTTCGACCTGCGGAGGAGAAAGGTCGGGATAGGCGTCTACGGGCATTCGCTGAAAGGACAGGATCCCGCCGACCGTGATGAATGCGGTCAGCATCAGCACCAGGAACCTTTGCCGCAGCGCCGCTTGGACGATTCGATGAATCATTCAGATGCCGTGAACACTATCCTCGCTTGAACTGGGTTATATATTGAGTCGGGTCAGCGCTGCAGCGAATTGGCAAACTGCAGGAACAAGCTTCCATCTCCAATGACCTGGTCTCCGGGTTTCAGCCCGCTCGTAATCTCGGTTTGTCCATTCAGGCTTTCTCCCAGCTTCACACTGCGCCTGCCGAACTGGTTCGACGCAGTCGCAGCATAAACAAAAGGCTCATTCTCGTTGTCGCGCAGGACCGCCGCATCGGGCAGGGCGATGGCGTTGCTGATCGTGCCCGCGTTGACCGTGGCTACCACGTACATATCCTTCTTCAGTTTCTCGCCGGGATTGCTCGTGTCGATGCGGGCCTGCAATGTGCGAGTGTTCGGATCCAGCGAGGCTGCAACGTAAGAGATGCGCCCGTGGAACGTCTCCGGATACGACTCCGTTCGGATCGTTACCTGGTCTCCCACGTGCACATACGGCAAATCTTTCTGATAGATATTGACCAGCACCCAGACGTTGGTGGTATCGGAAATCATGAAGCATTGGGTGGTGCCCGGCTGAATGAGTTGTCCCGCGGCCACATCCTGTTCCACGACCAGGCCGGTGATTGGCGCCTTCACCGGAACTTCAAAAGAAGGCGGAGCCTGTACCAGAGCATCAGGATCATTAATGCCCAATACCTTCAGCGCAGCTTGTGACGCTGCCAGATCACCACTGGCCTGCACCTGGGCGGATTGGGCTTGTTCCAGGTTCTGCTCGGCGATCGCCTTGTGCTCGTACAAATCTTTGGCCCGTGCGTAGGCCTTTTGCGCCAGAGCATAGGCGTCTTTGGCCTTCAAATAATTCGTGCGGAGCTGCGAATAGTCCGGGCTGGAAACGTACAACATGGGTTCGCCTTGATGAACGTTCTGCCCGGGAACAACTACGACTCGGCTGACGGGCCCACTCACCTGCGTGATGACCGGCGTAGTGTGAAAACCGTTGTAGGCAACCGCCCCCGTGAGGCGCAGCGTCCGGGTCAAAGTTGTGGGTTGAACCGTCAAAAGTTGCACATGCGACATCTGCTCTGGGGGAATGGTGAACAGGGCAGCATTCGTTGCGCTTTTTGCATAGGTGGCGGCATTCGGCCCCGAACCCTCGCAGCCGGCAAGAGCAAGCACGATGGCTGAAACGGCAGCCAGCGCAACCCGCAGACGGTGGTTATTCTCGCTGCCATTCTTCTCGCCTCCATTTTTCTTGCTTGCATTCATGGCAGGTTCCTCGATCCCAGTGCCTCCTTCAACTGTTCCAGAGCGGTCATGTAAGAGGCTAGCGCCTGGCGGTACGCCAACTGGGTTGAACGGTAACTGCGCTCCGCATCGAGAAAATCCAGCAGGCTGGCGGCACCACGTTTATAAGCATACTCGCTGATGTCGCGCGAATCCTGCGCCTGCTTGAGATACCCGGACGTGTAAAGCTGCACGACTTCATCGTTGCTCCTGACTGCCTCGTAGGCATTGGCAACGTCAGAAAGAACGGTATCGCTCGTCGACTGCTCCTGCTGCTGGGCCTGAGTCAGCGCGTGATTGGTGCGTGCGATCTCGCCTTGATTGCGATTGAAGATGGGCAATTCAAAATTTGCGAAGATTGAAGCGGTGTTTTCACCGGAGACATGGGTAAAGTCGTAGGTGCCGTTGACGTCTACCTTGGCATTTGCTTTGGCGAGAAGGATCTGGCTCTGGGCGGCTGTGACCCCCAGTTCGGCCGCGCGAAAATCGGGGCGCTCGCGCAGTGCCCGTGCCTGCAAATCTTCCACTTTGGCCTGGAGCGGCTGATATGCCAGATCGCCAATCACGTCGAAGTCGGCCGGTACCGCGTCATAGCCCAGGAATTCGCGCAACCCGACAAGAGCCTGCACTTTCGCCAGGCGAGCCGACGAGACGTCGGTCTGAAACTGCAGGAGCTGAAGTTTGATCTTTAGATAATCGCCTTCTCCGATATAGCCTGCCTTGAGTTGCGCCTCGCTAATATCGACGGTCTGTTGAAAATCCTTTAGGTCCTCCAGCGCAAACCGCAGAGTCGATTCCGCCAGCAAAACGCTGACGAACTGCTGGCCTACGTTGAACGCCAGAGTGCGCTCGGCGTCGGCGACCTGGGCACGCGTAACCGCGGTCTGGTCGCGCGCCGCTTGCAGGCGACGCTGTCGCTTATGGCCGCGCTCGAAGAGGTATCCAAGCCCGATATCGAATTGCTGAGTCTGGTCCAGATTCGTCCCGGAAAAATCCTGCGGACTGAAAAAAGGTATGAACTGACTATCTGCCGCTAACGTTGGATTGGGGCGCAGGTTGGCCGTGATCTCCTGTGCCTCATTCTGAAGAATTAGAGTCCGGCTGGCCTTCAGCGCATGATTATGCGCCAGCGCCAAATCAATGGCCTGATCGAGAGTGATTAGCGTGGTATTTTGTCCAACGGCGGTCCCCGCCAGATGTAGGAGGAGCAGCGCTGCGCCGAAGGTCAAAAACAATCGCGAACGCATAAGGGTCAAATCAAGGAGCGTGTAGTTCCTAGCGCAACGAAAATTGATCCCCTTCGACACTTGCAGGAAAAGCGGGACCCCCGGGAGGTCGGCCCGGAAGGCCATTGTAAATCGAAAAACAGTCCGAGAAGGCCGTAAAGCTGGAGCTACCGCCGCTTGTAAAGATTTGAAAAGGTTCTTGACGCCCGCACCGAATCTGATCGGGGGTGGTCCGGTCGCGTTTGCCGGACCCTCCAAATAGGTCACCTATATCCTTCGCTTGCGGCTCAATGACTTTCGCAACTCGGTGAAGCGGGAGCCGTGGTCTCGATCGTCGGGAGGTTGTACTTCCGTAGAAGATCATTTACCGGCGGAATGTTTTTTTCGCTCAGTTCCCGCCACTCCGACACTCGCTTGATCAAGGTCTGGCAATTCTGCCGTACGCCTTCCTGCAAAGGCGCCGCGGGGCGCGCATCGCCGCTCTCCACCATGGTTGCGTAACGCACCGATTCGCGGTTCAGAGGCCCAACCCCAAATTCATCCCCACCATTTTCGATTTCTGAAACTTTTTCGTCCAAAGCTTTCAAGGCCTCCGCGGCGTCTTTCTTCGCCGGGTCTGAAGCCACGGATTTCTCTCGATCCGCAATCGCCTCTCGCAGCGCCCTCAACTTTCCATAACCGTCGTAGGTGATGGCCATCAGAGCGGAAATGTTCTTCTCAGTCTGCACTTGCTGCACCAGGTCGGCTTGTGACGTATGCACGCGCGGATCGAGCGTTACCGTAAGCGGCTGCCGGTAAGATTGCCCGTTCACGGTCAGAACAAGAGAGTATGTGTCGGGCACTACGTAAGCTCCGAGCGGTTGCTCGTGCGGAAAATCTCCGGGGATCGCGTGGTCGGCCAGCGTGTACTCGATGTAGTCAAGATGCTCGTTGAAATAGCCATAAGTCAGGGTTTTCGGCGCAGGATAGCGAAGATCCCAGGCGAAGCGATTGAGCCCTGCCTTCTTGGAGAGAGACGGTGGCTTAGCAAACCAATAGTTCGGAATATTGGGAGGCGTCTTATCGAAAGCCGGGGGAACATCGGTGAATTCCCTCACCAGATTATTCTCCGAGTCGTAAATGGAAAGCTTGATGTCGCCACGCGGGGCATCTTTCAAGAAATAATCGATGATGGCGCCTTCCGGCGGATTCTTTCCGGCCGGAGTTTCGGGCGGCAGCGGCGTATCTTGATTCATGTCCCAGCGCGCGCGAATGGCGGCAGGCGGCGGCAGAAGCGTCACCGGCGATTGCAGTAATTTGTCGTCCAACTGACGCAGCGGTGCGACGTCGTCCAGAATCCAAAATGATCGTCCGAAAGTCGACGCCACCAGATCGTCGCCGTGAACATCCAGATCGGTGATCGGACAAACAGGGAGATTCAGCTGCAAAGACTGCCAGTGATCGCCGTCGTCGAATGAAACATAAATCCCTTTGTCAGTTCCGCCATAGAGCAAGCCCTTGCGAGCGGGATCATCCCGAACAACCCGCACATTCTGTTGGCTCGGCAGCCCCGCCGTAATCAATTGCCAGCTTTGCCCGTAATCGCGGGTCCGGTACAACGAAGGATGCAACTCGCCGCGAACTTGGATCACCACATAAGTGCCCGCAGGGTCGTGCGCGGAGGCCTCTACCATGGTCACCATTGCGCGCTCCGGTAACTTCGGAATCGAAACATTCTGCCAGGACTTCCCATCTCTCGTGACTTGAACCATGCCGTTTCCCGTGCCCACCCACATTTCATCGCGCTTGAGCGGAGAGAACGACATCGTGGTGATTACCGCGGTGCGGGGGTTCGGCTTCTTTTCTTTCGGGGGTTCAGGCTTCGCCCCAGGTTCGGTTTTCGCAGCGGGCTCCGGCTTCTGCGTAAGATCCGGGCTGATTTCTTTCCAGGTCACCCCGCCGTCCCTGCTTTTCAGAACGAACTGGGAGCCAACGTACAACGTATGCGGGTCCTGTGGAGCGAAACCGATGGGCGCCATTTGCGCTGTGCGATATTTCGGCGTGCGCACGAAAAGGTGGACGATTTGTCCAGTCGCTCGATCGAAGCGCAGAACTGTGCCGTACCATCCGCCGGTATAAATATAGTTGGAATTTGCCGGATCGGGGACGATATAGGCAAACTCAAATCCGCCTACCGGAGCCCAGTCGCGATACGTGATCTCGCCGAAATCGCTGCGGCTTGGGACGCCGGCCGTGCCGCTGTCTTGTTGCGCGCCGTAAACGTAATAGGGAAACTTCTGGTCCGTACTCACGTGGTAGAACTGCCCGGTGGGCTGGTTGTACCACGAACTCCAACTGGCGCCGCTGTCCACGCTGACAATCGCGCCCTGATCCACTCCTAGAATCATTTGGCGATCGTCGAGAGGATTGATCCACAGGACGTGAAAATCGTCGCCGCTGGGCGCGCCCACCCACCCCTCAAAAGTGCGGCCGGCATCAGTCGAGCGATACATCGCGGTTTGCGCGACATAGACCTTATCCGCATTCCGCGCGTCCACGAACACGCGGCTGAAATAACCGTTCCCTGTGATTCGGGGGTCGGCCGTGCTGCGTCGCCAGGTCGCGCCACCATCTTCAGATTGAAACAAACCCTGGGTCACGATGGCATAGACACGCTGGCCATGTGTGCCCGGGGCCACCGCGACCCCGATTCGTCCCATAGGATCGCGGGGCAGTTCTTTTCCTTCGACCGCCGACCACGTGGTTCCCTCGTCGGTGGACACGTAGATTGCGCCGTCCTGTTCCTTTGTTTTTCTGGCACCCTCCGGATTGAACGGATCTGCGGGCCGAGTCCACAGCGCAGCGTAAATAGTGTTGGGATTGTCAGGATCAGATTCCAGATCGGCGACGCTGGTATGCTCGTCCTTGAATAGAACCTTCTGCCAACTCTTGCCGCCGTCAGCGGTTTTATAGACACCGCGCTCCGCGCCTGAAGTGCGGTCGCCTGCAGCCCCTGCCAAGACCACATCAGGGTTGTGCGGATCGATCACCAAACTGGTGATAACGTGCGTGTCGCGCAGGCCGATATTCAACCATGTCTCACCGGCATCGGTCGACTTGTACACCCCATCTCCCTGTGTCTGTTCCCCGCTGCCAACATAGACAATCTGCGGATTCGACGGCGAGACCGCAACGGCCCCGATCGAAGACACATCTTCGTGATCGAAAATCGGCTTCCAGACTTGGCCGCCATCTTCGGTCTTCCAGACTCCTCCGCCGGGTGTGCCCATGTAATAGACGCTGGGCTGGCTCGGCACTCCGGAGACCGAGGTCACGCGGCCGCCTCGAAATGGGCCGATCAGCCGCCAGTGCATGGCATCGAGGAGTCCGGGCGTCATCTGCTGAGCAGCGGCGGAAAAAACGAGGAGGTTGAAAACCAAGAGGAGCGAGAAGAGGAAACCAACTTGTTTGGAGCTACCATTGCGCTGGTTCATGTGGATGATTTCGCGGCAAGTATAGCATTTAGGCGTCATCCAGCCGGGCCGCCTGAGTCATCAGATAATTCCGCTCCGGGATACTAGTGGTGCGACCAGCCGCGATGCGGTAGTGCTGCACGGCGCTTTCATGGTCGCCAAGCATTTCCAGTAAATGAGCACGAACCGCGTCGAGACGATAATGCTCGGCAAGCCGGCCGTCCGAATCGAGTGCTTTAAGCAGTTCGAGGCCTTTCGCAGGACCGTGGACCATGGCGGCAGCAATCGCATGATTGAGCGTCACCATGGGACTGGGAGACACGCGCTTCAGCAATTCGTACAAGGCAAGAATCTGGGGCCAGTCCGTATCTTCAGATCGCGGTGCTTCGTCATGAACAGCTGCGACGGCGGCCTGCAATTGATAGAGGCCCACCGATCCTTTCGACAGCGCGGTGGTCAGGAGTTCGATACCTTCGGAGATCTCGGCCCGGTCCCACAGAGTGCGATCCTGTTTGTCCAGAGGGATCAGTTCTTCGTCGGGTCCGGTTCGCGCCGCGCGACGCGCGTCGGTTAACAGCATGAGCGCCAACAAGCCGGTTACTTCTCCGTTATCCGCAAGCAGCGTTTTCGCACTGCGAGTCAACCGAATCGCTTCGCGCGCCAAATCGAGTCGCTGCAAGTGCGCACCTACGCTGCTGGCGTAGCCTTCGTTGAAGATCAGGTAGAGCACATGCAGAACTGCCGGCAACTGTTCGATGCGTTCTTGTGGGGAAGGTAGCCGGAATGGCACGCCGGAAGTTTTGATGCTCTGCTTCGCGCGGCTGATCCGCTGTGCCATCGTCGCCTCGGGAACCAGGAAGGCGTTGGCGATTTCGGCGGTGGTTAGACCGCCAACGGCCCTGAGCGTAAGGGCAATTGCCGAAGACGTCGTCAGGGCGGGGTGGCAGCACATAAAGAGCAGAATGAGCGTGTCCTCTGGGTCCATATCGGGCTCGATATCAACTGTGGGCGCCATGGTCTCGGCCTCGCCGGCCACCGCGGTTTCCCTTTCGCGGCGGGCGATTTCGCTGCGCACCTGGTCGGTCAGGCGCCGGGATGCGACCTGAATCAGCCAGCCGCGGGGATTGTCGGGAATACCCTCCGCCGGCCATTGCGTGAACGCCGCGATCATCGCCTCCTGCACCGCGTCCTCAGCGGAGGAGAAGTCGCGAAAGCGGCGAGCGACCGCGCCAAGCACCTGCGGCGCGAGTTCACGCAACAGGTGCTCGGAAGTTGTGTCCCATGGCTTTGCCATCACAGCTCTCGTTACAGCATCTCCGGGGGCGGCGCGCTCATGACCGGGCGCACTTCAATCGGCATGTTCAACGGTGCTCCACCAGGTCCGGGTGCAGCGGACACTTTGGCGGCAATCGTATAGGCTCGCTCTGGACTGTCGACATCAACGATCCAGAAACCTGCAAGAAACTCCTTGGATTCGGGGAACACGCCGTCGGTGATGGGCGCGCCATCCTTGCCAGCCCGCACCTGCCTGGCTTGATCCGGAAATGACAGCCCCTCGGACGAGACCAGTTCGCCAGACCCGCGAAGGTCCTTATCCAGGTTCCTCATAAATGCGATGTGCGCCTGCAAGTCTTTTTTGGGCCAGACGGGAACCCCGTGCCCTATCCTCATCGTGTTCATCATCAAAATGTATTTCATTTGTATCGATCTCCTTGGATTTTCAATGGCGCTACGTCCTGCGCCCCCTCATGAGTTAGTCGAAGCCCCCGCGCCGTTCTCGACATCCTGTCACTAGGATTTCGGCTGCGCATAGGTCGCGAACGCACGCACCTCCATGGGCATATTCGTAGGTTGCCCACCTAGTTCCGACGCCGCCGAAATCCGGCCGGCGATCGCATAGGCGCGTTCGGGGGTCGCCACATCAACGATCCAGTAGCCCAGCAGAAACTCCTTCGACTCGGGGAAAATACCATCGGTGACCGGCATACCGTTCCTTTCCCCACGCACGACCTTGGCTTCACCTGGTTCGGCCAAGCCTTGTGTCGCAATAAACTCTCCGGACTCGATCAGATCTTTAGTGATGGCCCTGAGAGCACCCATATGCGCTTCGATATCCTTAGGCGACCAGGCGCGATACGTGTCAACTCCCGATTTTGTACCGGACATCAGCAAAATGTATTTCATTTTTTCGCTCCTCGGCTGTTTTGTTCACCCCTGTTGCCGTTCTTTAAGCCTTTTTGTCGGTTTGAAACATCCACCGGACACCAAATTTGTCGTTGAGCGCCCCGTAGGTACCAAAGAATACCTCTCTCAGCGGGTCGGTAACTTCCGCTCCCTCGGAGAGTTTTTCAAATAAGGTTTTCAACTCCTGGAACGCTCCTCCACTCAGAAACAGGCAAGCCGTGTTGCCGCGCACTGGAGTTCGGTCAGGCCGGAGCCAGTCCGAGGCTGAAATATTAACGTTGCCGCTTCTGAGGCGTGCATTGATGATTCTGCCGTGCAGGACAGCCGGCATCTGATCTTTTACTGGAGAATCCTTCACCTCGGTGAGAATCAGTTCTCCGCCAAAGCAGGACTTGTAAAACTCCATTGCCGGGCGGCACGTGCCATCGAATAACAGGTACGGCGTCAAACTCATCATTTCATCTCCTTTTATTGTTTGCATGTTAGTGTGTGCTACGGAACGAGTGGGCAAAGCCGCAAGCGCCGCCGTGGAAAGCGCGGATGCAACGAATTGACGGCGAGACATTTCATTGGCTTTGAGCATGTCGTCCTCCTTTGGCCGATCTGCCGCTTTCATGGAGTAGTCGGAGCCAGCGCGCCACTCTCTACATCCCCGAAAAGAAATTTTCGCAAAAAAATCAGCTCCCAGTGTCGATTTCGCGAACCGAGATACGACATACAGGTGGAGGGCAAGAACATGACGACCGACGAACAGGTGGTTGACGTGAGCCAGGACTGGGTGCTCGCCTGCGATGTCCAGCGGCGATTTATGCAGGGTGTCGGCCCGACCACCTCCCCCGTGGACTACAGCGCGCGCTGCCGCCAGGTTCGAGCCCTGGGCGGTGATTGCTACGATTTCATGACGCTCCCGGATCGCCGTTTGGCCATGGTGGTTGGAGACGCCTCCGGCAAAGGTCTCGCAGCCGCACTCATGATCGCCAATGTCCAGTCCTCCCTTCGGACAGCGGCTTTGTTCACGGGAAACGACGTGGCCGCGTTGCTCAAAGCAGTGAATCACCAGGCATACACTTCGTCGCTTGCGGACCGGTATGCCACCGTATTCTGTGGCGTCTTCGTTGCATCGGCGCGCACGCTGCGCTACGTGAATGCCGGACACAATCCGCCGGTTCTCCTTCGACATGACGGTTCAGTCCAGTGGCTTGAACCGGGCGGAGCCCCGGTTGGAATGTTCCCTGATTCGAGCTACGAGGAGAGTGTTGTGCAGTTGAGCTCGGGCGATTTGGTTATCGCTTACACGGACGGAATGATCGAAGCGACCAACTCCGCGGGCGAGGAGTGGGGAGTTGAGAGCCTTTTGAAGGCGGCGGCTGATTGCGGGCCAAAAGCTGACAATGCGGAAGATCTCGTCCGCTCGATCTTCAACTCCCTGGACGATTTTTCCGGGGGCTGCCAGGCGGATGATGCGACGCTTGCAGTTTTGCGGGTGTTCTGACCGTATCTTGTTTAACACTTCAGTGCGATCTGATCCATATGGCCGTAGTTGCCCAGCAGTTCGTCTGTACTTTCCCGTGAGCGCAGGATGCGCGAAGAATCCGAACCGGCCCAGCCGCAACACTGTTATTGTCTTGCGCGAACAGTGGAAGTAGCTGTCGATTCCGACACCTCGCGGAGCGCGGCAAATGCCTCGGCGATCTGTCCTCGACATGGAGGTCTGGATGGTCGCTTGCCCGTTACTCGATGACTGCGGGGATTTTCAGCGCTGACCTAAAATAAGAAGTTGGGGTTGTGCCCAAGGCCTTTCTGAACATGGAAATGAAAGCACTGGGTGTACTGTAGCCAGATTCCAGAGCCGCATGCGTCACCTTTGCCCCTTCAGCCAGGAGGCGCATTGCTTGCATCAGCCGAAGTTGTTGCCGCCATTTTCCAAACGTCATCCCGATTTCTTGCTGGAAGAGTCGTTCAATCGACCTTTTGCTGGCGCCCGTCACCCGGCAAAGCTGAGCGAGCGTTCGATGATCGCTGGGGTCTTTCATAAGCATCTGCGCAACCCGAACAGCTCTCGGATCAAGCAAACGAGGAAGTTGCAAGGGGACCATCTGCACCGTTTGCAATTGATGAAGAATTACTCCGATTAAGTGGCCTTGCCATTTCACCGTTTTCTTCAAGCAGCGCACACTACACGCGCAGAGGATAAGTTCTTTTAGCAAAGCGGAGACATTGATCACGCAACAATTTCGTGGCAGCACCTCTGCGATGAGCGGTTTCAGATATAGAGTTCGCATCGCCACCGCCCCTGACATCGTAATAGTGTGCGAGACCTCGGCGGGTATCCAGACTGCTCGATAGGGTGGGACAACCCAGGTCCCATCGCGAGTACGAACTGTCATTACTCCGCGCGACGCATAGACCAATTGATCTCGATCATGGAAGTGCAACGGTACTACGTGACCGGCAGGATAATCACGCGTGAAGGTCGCGATCGCAGACGTGCGATCATGCAACCGATCAAGAATTCCACTTTGGCGCATTTGCGACATCTATTGTCACAATATCGAAGGCGCGCAAAACAAGCAAGGCGTAGCGTAGGGCCAGTGAAACAATCTGGTTGTAGAAAATGAATCGATTACATCAATGGCTCTGCCGCTCGGATCGCTGGCGCGCGACGGTTCAGCAACGCGTTCCGTGGGTTGTCGGGGAGACGGATCTCGGAGCGAACGTCCTGGAACTGGGGCCTGGGCCGGGCCTGACGACTGATTTATTGCGGGCGTCGGTCACGCGCCTTACAGCGCTCGAGGTCGATCAGAAGCTGGCGGGTGCGCTGACTTCGCGTCTGCAAGGGAGCAATGTGCGGGTTATCGAGGGCGATGCCTCCGGGATGCCTTTCATAGACTCTGAGTTCACTGGCACAGTTTCGTTCACGATGCTGCATCACGTTCGTTCTCCGGAACTTCAAGACACACTCCTGCGTGAAGTGTACCGAGTTCTAAGACCCGGAGGTTTTTTTGTGGGCTGCGACAGTTTGCAGAGCTGGATGATGAGGATCATTCATATCGGTGACACGTTGGTTCCTGTAAATCCCGATACTTTCGGCAGGCGATTGCAGAGCGCGGGATTCGAAGTCCTGGAGATTCAAAGGAATGCACAAGCTTTCCGCTTCCGCGCTCGACGACCACAAGCCGCAGACGGTCACAAAACCAAGAACGTTACTAACGAAAAGCAGCAATGCTGATTTCGATCCGTGGAGGAATTTCAATGAATGAGCCGATGGCAATTCTCCAGCGTAAAGCTTCAATATTCGTATTCCTTGGCATCCTGGCAAGCCTAACGCTCGCAACAAACTGCTTTGCCAAGGCCGAAGCGAGTCCGTGCGCCGCAAATCCAGAAAATGGCCAACTCGATTACTGGCTTGGCAACTGGACGATCGGGGCAGCGGGTTCCTCGGGAAATGCTCACAGCACCGTGAGCCCATCGCTTGATAGGTGCTTGGTCGTCGAGAACTGGGATGACGGGAGAGGCCACGACGGACGAAATATCTTTGGCTACAGCGCGGAGGATAAGAGCTGGTACGGGATGTTCGCCGACAACCAAGGTCGAGTTCATGTGTTTACCTCCGGCAAGGTCTCGTCAGGCTCAGCGGAATTCGAGGGCCCAAGCCGCGGTCCCAATGCAGAGACTGTGTTGAATCGCGTGAAGATAAACCGGCTCAGTCCGAACAAAGTCGAGCAGACCTGGGAAAAGTCAAGCGACAACGGAACGACCTGGAACCTGGTATTTCGCGGAGAGTACTCGCGAGCGAATCCTTAGGGTGGTGAGCCCGAATGCGGAGAGGTACGTTATGCGTCGAAATCAGGCTCGGACTGCAGTATGTTTGCTTTGTTTGCAAATGGGCTATGTCGTTGCCGTTAGGGCACGAAGCAAGGAACAACAACCGATCGTAAAGATCCAGAGCGGCTTGCTTGAAGGAATTCATTTCGGTTCGGAGCCGAATGGGGCTGCGTTTCTGGGTATTCCCTATGCCACGCCTCCTCTGGGCGACCTCCGCTGGAAGCCATCCGAGCCCGTCCAGAGCTGGAAAGGAACCCGTATCGCGGCTCAATTTGGTTCACCGTGCTCGCAACTATCGGCGCCATGGTTTCAGTACATCGAGGGCAATGAAGACTGCCTGTACTTGAACGTCTGGACTACAGAGCTTCGCGCCAGCGCAAATCGTCCGGTAGTCGTTTACTTCCACGGTGGAAGCAACACGCAGGGCTACAGCCAGATGACGCCGCTTGGCCCCCCGTTTTCTCGGATGGGATTGGTGGTGGTAAGCGCGAACTACAGGCTCGGCCCATTCGGATTTCTGGCTCATCCCGCCCTGACGGCGGAATCGGAGCATCACTCTTCGGGCAACTACGGCCTTCTGGACCAAGTACAGGCACTCAAATGGGTGAAGGAGAACATTCGGGAATTTGGCGGCGACCCAAACCGCGTCACAGTCATGGGGCAGTCGGCCGGAGCTGTAGATATCTGTCTGCTCATGGCATCTCCACTTGCGCAAGGTTTATTTGAGCGCGCCATCCTGGAAAGCGGAGAGTGCCAGGACACGCTGAATGAAGATATCCGTATGCCGATCAAGTACAACTTGATCACTACCACCGGCGAGAGCTCGGGAGAACGGCTTGCAAAAGGTCTCGGCGTTACCGGCGGGCCGGAGGCTCTGCAGTCGCTGCGCGGAATTCCAGAAACTCAAATTCTGAAAGCATGGAAAAACGATCCTGGACTGCATTTCGACGCCATCGTCGATGGCTGGATCATTCCGCGGCAGCCTTCCCGGATATTCGCAGAGGGCAAGCAGATGCGCATCCCGATCCTTGTTGGGAGCAATGCCGATGAGGCGACCGTCTTTGGTCACAATGATCTGAAGACTGTCGACGACTACAAGCGACACCTCCAGCAAGACACCGGCGAATACTCCGAAGAAGAATTCGACATGTACCCGGTAAGGTCCGATGCTGACGTTCCCCTCCGCTCAATACAGTTGGAGAGCGACGAGTTTGCGTGCGCAGCCTACTCGATCGCGCAGGCCAACACGAGCGTGGGCCTGAAGTCCTACCTTTACTACTTCACGTATATCGATCCCGGCAAACGTTCGCGGCTTGGCGCACACCATGGCGAAGAACTCTTCTTCATGACCGACTCGTTCCCCAGCGACTGGGAGCACACCAGCGAAGACCAACAATTAGGAAAGCTGATGCGACGCTATTGGGTGGAATTCGTCAGCACGGGTGATCCTAATTTCGATGGTGCACCTCATTGGCCTGCTTACAACGACAAATCCGTGAGTATTTCGAACTCGGAAGACAAGTCAGTCCTCACTCCGTTTCTGAGCGTGTCCAAAAACTTGAGACCATCATGAAGCGAGTTGTTGCCCAACAAAACCAGAATTAGGGGCCTCCGGCCCGAGCCAATCTCGATTCGTCCATCGGTCACATTCTCTCGTTCTGTTTCGTCATCATAGTGGCGGGCGAAATATGGTGGCGGACAAAATCGAGCAGATAAATCAACGGATGCAGTGTCTGCGTCGACATGCATTCTCGTGAGCTTAAGAAAGCCAGCGGGACGGATGAGAGCATTTTCGGAGTGGCCGCTTGGCGGGATAACCCCAGCTCTGCACACGCCGAGCGCGCCGCGCCGGCGCTCGCCGAGGCGACGACACGTATCAGTGACCGGTCGGACCCGGTACCGGAACCGGATCTGGGAGGAAGCGGAGCGGCACTACGACGAGAAGGCGCTTGCAGCCCTGATCCTCGCGATCGCTAACCTCAACGCCTGGAATCGCCTCAATGTCGCGGTTCGGCAACCGGTGGACGCTTGGAAAAGCTGATTTACCAAAGAAAGCGCAGATCACCATTGCGGCGGCTGACGATCTATAGACGATCTAATAGAGGACGAACTATAGAGAAAGATACGCGTCGAGAAGTGTGACTCACGGCAGCGGGAAAAAAGCCATTTCAAGACCGGAGTGCTAAGTTGAGGCGGGAGGATCCGAGACCTGAACCATAAGTTTGCCATTGTTGGAACCATCGAATAATTTGTTGATCGCCGCCGGAGCAGACTCGATACCGCGGACGATCTCCACCCGATACTTCAGCCGGCCTGAGCTGTGCCACTGGGTAAAGTTATTGATCATTTCTTTTACTTTTGAAGCATGGTCCGTCGCGATGAAACCCTGAATCTTCAGGCGCTTGCTGATCACCAATGCCAGGTTCGGTGGTCCCGGAACCGGTGCCGTGGCGTTGTACTGCGAGATCATTCCGCAAGCCACAACGCGGCCAAAGGTGTTCATGAGGTAGAGCGCGTTTTCCAGGATCTCTCCACCGACATTCTCGAAATAAATATCCACTCCATCCGGACAGGCATCCTTGAGCTGTTTCTTGTAGTTGGCGTCTTTGTAGTTCACGGCGCCGTCGAAACCGAGTTCCTTCACGAGCCAATTGCACTTCTCGTCGGTTCCGGCGATACCGACTACGCGAAGGTCTTTAATCTTGCCGATTTGTCCGACGAGTGATCCGACCGAACCTGCG
>DATDGM010000049.1:0-36048 GCA_036522075.1 Candidatus Sulfotelmatobacter sp. | reverse complement strand
AATCATGCCGCTGATCAGCCCCACAGCCCCCAGAATCACTGTTGACGCGATGAGCGTCGCTGGAGCGATGATCAGCCGGATGTCGCCGGCTTCCCCGTTCTTGGCAAACGCACTATACAAAGTGAGTCGGCCCACCGAAAGCGCGACCGCATAGGCCAGCACCACCCCCAGCACGCCGCCGATGAAGGTAATGGTCAGAGCTTCGGCCAGGAACTGCATTAGGATGTAACGCCGCGGCGCGCCCAGCGCCTTCTGCACGCCAATCTCCCGCGTACGCTGGGTCACCGAAACCAGCATGATG
Organism: Candidatus Sulfotelmatobacter sp.; assembly: GCA_036522075.1. Lineage (GTDB taxonomy): Bacteria > Acidobacteriota > Terriglobia > Terriglobales > Acidobacteriaceae > Sulfotelmatobacter. Next base: position 35,747 of record DATDGM010000049.1, on the reverse strand, counting down.
TTCATCAAGCCCACGCCGCCGATGCCCAGCGTAAGCGTGCCAATAAAGCCCATCAGGATCTTCAGCCCGAGAGAAATGATCTCGAACTGATGCACCTGGGTCATCAGGTTGAACACTTCCACAGCCTGGTGGTCGGTCTGGTTGAACTTGTGTTCCGTCGCCATAATGGAGCGCACCGCTTGTTCCAGAGATTCGTACTCGGGTGTCTGGTACGTAAACCAAATGGAATCGAGATAGTGCGTGCTCTTCAGATCGCTCATGGTCGTGAAGGGCACATAGACCACGCGATTGATGTCGTCATTCCCCTCCTGCATTTTCGGGCTCAGGACTCCGATCACTTCAAAGCTGAGTCCGTCCACGCGGATGTGCTCGCCAATCGCGTTGCGCCCGGAAAACAGTTTTTCCTTCGCTTCTGAACCGATCACGGCCACGCGGGCTCGCTGCATCTGGTCTTCGGCGTTGTAGTAACGCCCCTGCGCCAGCTTGAGCGCGCGGACATCATTCACATTCGGATCATTGCCCGTAACCGACCACGTGAAGGCCCGCGTGTCATACTGCACGCTGGCCTGCTTGCTCACTTCCGGAGTGATATGAGTGATCTGCGGGAGATTGGTCGTAAGGGCATCGACATCATCCTGCGTAAAGCGGACCACTACTCCCGCCTTCTGTCCACCCGCCTGCATCGAAGTTCGGCCCGGCACCACAATCACCAGCTTATTGCCGAAGTTGGCAAAAATGTTCGTGCACGCCTGCCCGAAGCCGTCGCCATAGGCCAGCAGCATCACCACCGTGGCAATGCCCCAAGCCATTCCCAGCATGGTGAGGGCGGTGCGGCGGCGGTTGTGCCGCATGGCGCCGTAAGCCTCCTGCAGCAGATCACGCAACATCGCAGTTCACGCTTCCCACGTCATTCCTAGCCATATCATTCCTATGCCATGTCATTCCTGCCGCAGCGCTTCCACCGGCTGCAGCATCGCCGCCTTGCGCGCGGGATAGAGCCCTGCCACCACTCCCGCCAGGGTCAGGCTGGCAATCGCCAGCACGGCAGACATCGGCACCAGTTTCGGTGGATCAAATCCGCCCGGCCCCTGCACCGTTCCCATCATCGACATCAGCCCCGCCGCCAGCCCCATCCCGATCATCCCGCTGGTCAGCGTGAGCAGCAAACCTTCCAGAAAAAAATGAAACAGAATGTTGCGGTTGGTGGCGCCCAGGGCCTTGCGCAATCCGATCTCACGAGTCCGTTCGCTCACCGCGACCAGCATGATGTTAATCACTCCGATCGCGCCCAGCGCCAGCGTAACCATTCCCACCGTTCCCAGGAACATGTTCATGACATCGAAAATCACCCCCACCATTTTTGACGACTGGATCGTGTCCCACTCGTCAAAGGCGTTAGGATCGTTGGGGTCAAAGCCGTGATTGCGGCCAATGATCTTGTGCACATCGTCCTGCGCCAGCAGATGGTCCGCCGTCACCGTCGGCTGATACTCTACGAAGGAAATCGAATTCTGGTGGCTGACTCCCTTGAGCGGAAAATTCGTGGCCATCACCTGAAACGGAATGTAGCCTCGCATATTCAGCCACGTGTTGTCGCCGCGGCCGAGGTGCGGCAGGCTGCCCACCACTTCAAACCGTTCTCCGTTCAGCAGCACGAACGCCCCCAGCGACGGCCGTCCCGGAAAAAGCGTCTTCAGCAGTTCGTTCCCCAGGACGATCACGTTGCGTCTCTGCGCCTCGTCCATCGCATTCAGCCAGCGACCCTCTTTGAGCGGAAGATAACTGATCTCATTCAGTTGCGGCTCCGTGCCCACAATCTCCACCCCGGCGCTGGCGAATTCGCTCACCTCGTGCAGGTCGGAACGGGAAAGCAAAGGGCAGGCGTTGCGCACGTGCGGAGCGGTATCGCGGATATCCAGGTAATCCTGGTAGGTCAGCAAATAAGTTCGGGCCGAATTCATGCTGCCGGCTACGACTGGCGCGCGCCCGGGAAAAATAAACATCACGTCCCGTCCGAACTCGGCCAATTCGCGCTTGTTGCCCGATCGAAATCCTTCCCCCACGCCCACCAGCAGCAATAACGATCCCACCCCCCACGCGATCCCGAACATGGTCAGGAACGAGCGCAGCTTATGCGCCCACAGGTTGCGGAAGATTTGCCCGAAGATGTCGAGAACGGTGTGCACAGACGATATCCTGCCCCTCATTTACCAATACGAAAGACGGCCCGGAAGGGTTCCTTTATTTAGACGTTTTGGGCGCAGTAAAGATTACAAAGAAGTCCTGGGGGGCCTGCTAGATTCCTGCAATGAGAAGGGAAGTTCGGCAGGCGGGTTGCTCGCGGGAGGGTCAAATTCCCCAAAAAACAGCCCGCAAGTCGTTGAACTTGCGGGCCGTCCGGCGGACTGTTTGGGATTGACCAAGAGGTGGTCACTCTACGTGGCCTCTCACGGCGACTCCGGGTTCGTCCAATTGACGCCCTATGACCGACCTCCCGTCATGCGGCGCAATTCTTATTCACCGGTTAGTGTGCGGGCTGTAGCCTCGGTGCGCGTCGCTGATCGCGAACTGCGCCCAAGGCCCCGCTTAGAGCAACCAGCTCTAAGTCTCAGCCACCTCACCTGGTCTTAGACTCCCAAAACAACTGCCACTACATTCAGAACTTGTCATTCGACCACCTCCTTTCCGGTGTAATCGCAGGTTAGTACGGAAACCCTCAACCCGTCAACCCGCACAAAAGTGGGTGTCAACCTTGCCAATAGAAAGCCAGTGCCCCGAGCAGCCGGACGCTGAGGGATTCGAACCGCGATCTCACTACGAGCCCTAATTTCCTTCCCCACCAAGGCAACCTGCCCGCGCCAACCATGTTCCTAGTTCTCTTGATGATGCTCTGCCACGCCCGGGAAGCGTCCCACAAGGTATATTGATCTATTGGGCCCTCACGCTGCTTCAGCGAAGGCCCCGCGGTAGCGACACCGATTCACCGACATCTTAAGGAATCACGGAAGATACATAATGGAGAACGCCCACTCATGACCCGCTCCGCCTTTGCAGCACTTGCTCTGATTGTGTGGTTCGCCGCGCCAGTGTTTGCGCAAAGCTCAACTTCCAAGGTGCAGATCTTTGGCGGCTATTCCCTGCTGCATGCCGATAACGGCGGATTAACCGCCTCCGCCTTCAACGCGGCGATCCACCAGCCCGCCGGCACCTTCGGTTTGACCTCCAACTTCAGCGGCTGGAATGCCGAAGTGCAATACGACGTAAATCGCTGGCTGGGTGTAGAGGCCGATTTTGCCGGCCAATACGGCTTGCCGTTCCCCAGCTCGAACACCCTGCTTCAGGAACTTCCTAACTCCAATGAGTATTCCCTCATGTTCGGCCCCGTCGTCACCTACAAGACTCTGTGGAAAATCACTCCGTTCGTCCATGCCTTGGGGGGCTTCGACCGCAAGCATCTCGATTCCGGCTCCATCCCCGGACTGTTCGGCTCTTCCGCCTTCGTAACCGATTGGGCTCCCGCCGTGGCCGGAGGCGGCGGCATCGACTACAAAGCCTTCCCGCGAGTGTCGATCCGCCTGGCACAATTCGACTACTTCTACACCGGTCACAACCTGAACGCCTTCTACGGAGACGCCTTCGGCGCCAAAGTGCTCACCGGCCTCGCCAGCCATGAAAACAACCTCCGGTTCTCCACCGGGGTCGTGCTTCGCTTCTGAGCCGAAGCTTCTGAGCCGAAGGAACGAAGCAGGAGTAACGAAGTAGAGGCAACCGGCGGGACGACCGAGGCGTGGACTGCCGCGCTGCACCGAGCAATCGCGAACTCTGGCCCGCTCGCCGCTAGCTTCCGGACAGCTTAGTTCGCTAGCGGGTGCGTCGTTCGCGAATGAGATGCGGCCGGTGGGCGACGGTCGCTGCCGTCGCCAGGTTTGCGACCCGCAATGCGTGTTCCTGAATGGCCGACTGCAATTCTCGAATGATAGCGACCCATTCCGATCCAGTGGTATATAAAGCGCGGGCACACAATTCCCGAATTCGGTCTTCGATTCGACGCGTGGGCATGGCGCAAGACATGGAACGAAAGGCGCCTGACGATGCTGCCACAGTCTCTGACGGTGTTCGATACCCTACAAACTGTATTCCGCTAGCGACGCCCCCTTAGCAGCTGAAAACGCCCTCCCGGCGGTAGTTCTGTGAAAGAGCGGCACTTCAGAGCCGCGTAAAGTGCGTGGAATCAATAGTGGGTCTTAGCCGTCGCGGGAGAATGGACGCGGCCCGAAAGGACTTTTCGGCAGTCGTTTAGAGCATGACCAAGGCCGCGCTGAACCAGCCGACTATCCCCCTCTTTTCACATCCCCGGATTTTCATACCCCCGTAACGATCCTCACGTATAGTTCCTCGCTTCGGCCTGCACTCTGTTCGGCGCGATCCGGGAGTTTTCCACAGTGTGCCTGCAGGAACACTTCGCGGGTTTGAAGGAAGGAAAGCTACGGCAAGCCAAAAGCATAAATCGCGCTGCCCGCCGCAATAGCCACATATTCTTTCCCATCTACACCGAAGGCCATCGGCGCCGCGTAAACCGCCCCGCCCATCTGGAAGTGCCACAGCGGTTTCCCGGCGGCAGTGTCCATGGCGATGAAGTTCCCTTCCGCGTCGCCGGTGAAGATCAACCCACCGGCGGTCGAGAGCACTCCCGACCACGTCGGCGAGGTATGCTCAAACTTCCACGTGATCTCGCCGCTCGCCGGGTCGATGGCTTTCAAGAATCCGCGATAAGGCTTGGCCTCTTCCGAAGGAAAATACGCGCTGCCGTAATACGCGTGCCCCGCCTCATACGGCTGGGGAGCTGTACTAAAGATGTCGCACTGGTCGCGCGCCGTCACGTAGAAGAGGCCGGTCTGCGGATCGTAGGTAGGGGCCATGAAATTGGTCGCGCCCAACGCGCCCGGACAAACGGTGTGCCCCTCAAGCGTGGGCGAAGCGTTCCGGTTGGCGATGGGCCGTCCCTCGGCGTCTTTGGCGTCAGTCCATGTGGTCTTGCCGTAAGCAGTCGCCGAGATCAGCTTGCCCGTCATGCGGTCGATGACGTAGAAAAATCCGTTGCGGTCAGCCTGCGCGATCAGATGATTGCCGCCAGACTCGATCGGCGTATCGATGATCACAGGCACCTGGGTCGCGTCCCAATCGTGCTCGTCGTGCTTGGTGAACTGGAAATACCAGTTCAGCTTGCCCGTGTCGGCGTTGAGCGCGAGCAGCGTGTTGCTGTAAAGATTGTCGCCCGCGCGCCCCTCGCCGCGATTCGAAGGCGCAGGATTGCCTGTCGGCCAGAAAATCTGATTGGTCGCCGCATCGTAGGTTCCCGTATTCCACGCCGGCGCGCCACCTACTTTCCAGGAATCGCCTTCCCAGGTTTCATGTCCCGGTTCACCCGGACCCGGCACGGTATAGAAGCGCCAGCGGCGCTTGCCGGTGTCGGCGTCGTAGGCATCGATGAATCCGCGCACTCCGTACTCGCCGCCCGACACGCCGATCACCACCAGATCCTTCACCGCCAGCGGGGCCACGGTGAAGCTGTGCCCAGTGCGATAGTCGGCGGCGATCACATCCCAGATAACGTTGCCGGTCTTCGAGTCGAGCGCGATCACATGAGCATCGAGCGTACCGAGAAAAACCTTGTCGCCGAGAATGGCGAGGCCGCGATTCACCCGCCCGCAGCACGGACGAATATCTCCGGGCAGAGGATGCTGATACATCCAGATCGGCCGCCCGGTGCGGGCATCGAGCGCGAAGGCGCGGTTGTCCTGCGCCGTGGCGTACATGATTCCGTCGACCACCAGCGGCGAGGTTTCAAGCTTGCCGGTCGCCGCCGTCTGATAGACCCACTTGGCGGTCAGCGCATGAGCGTTCGTAGTGTTGACCTGGTCCAGCGCGCTGAAGCGCCGACCGGCGTAGTCGCCGGAGTAAGTCATCCAGTTCTGCGGCTCTTTCGCGGAGTTGAGCAGGCGCTCGAACGTGACCTGCGCATGAACAGGGTGCACAAAGACAATGCCCGAAAGAAGAAGGCAACCCGCACTGGCAGTGACGTTACCCCAGAACCTTCGCGATCTCTGCGGTTTTTCCCCGCGTTCTCTGCGGTTAAAAGCTTTTCCGTCAGCCGCGTTAGTTCCCCTCATTTCGCCCCCACGCTGAACAGGTACGCCACAATATCCTCGAGATCTTTGTCGCTCAGAGCGTCGGCGCTGAATTTCGGCATGGCCGATTCGCGGCTCTTTTGAAACGAGCGCAGCTTGTCTTTTTCGAGCAGATGAATTTGCTCACCCGCGTCCATAATCTGCACGCTGAAGGCATCTTCATTCAGAGTCACACCCTTGATTTGCTTCCCGTCAGCGGTGACCACCGTAACGCTCTCATACTCCTGCGGAAACTCTTTCGTAGCTTCGCTCAGTCCCCAGGCCAGGCGGCGGCTGGGATTACGCACCGAATCGATAATCGCCTCGCGCGTGCGCGATCCGCCGACCCCGGTGAGGTCTGGCCCGAAGCGACCGCCCTTGCCTTCGACCATGTGGCACAGCGAGCAGTTGGCGTCGCCGTAGAAAAGTTCTTTGCCGTGAGCGGCGCTGCCCAGCGGCTTGGCCGGAGCCCGCACTTCCTGGCTGCGAATATAAGCGATGATCTGCCAGATTTCTTCGTCGGTCATGCCCACGCCCTGGCCGTTGGTTCCGTTGGCGGGCATGGCGGTGCCCGCGATGCCATTGCTGATCACCTGAAACATGTCCGCGTCCGAGTGGGTGTGCTTTTTCTGCGCCCGCGTCAAGTCAGGACCGCGGCCTCCGCCGCGCGCGCCGAGTCCGTGGCAAAGAGCGCAGTTGATGCGGAATTCGTACTCGCCCGCCTTCACCGCTTTAGGATCGTTTGCCAGCGGGTTGCGCTCCTCGGCCGCCTGGGCGTGAAGGGCACAAGCAGAGGCGATAGCAACGAGTACGGACATCGTCCGCGTCAACCGCATGACCGAAAAAAACGTTCGCTCGCACGGGCGACGCATAAGCGACTGCCTTGGTTTTTTCCCGAACATGGGCTGCCTTGTAAACTGCGGCGCACAAAATACTCTTGAAGTTAATTTCCGGAAGCCAAAATCTAAGGGATACTACCATCGGTTCCGAAACGAGCGAGGAAATAAATTCTCACAGACGATGGGAAGAATTGTCGGGCGTTCGCACATGCTCGGGACGGAAGCCCATCCCGATCAAGCGGCCAGGAATGCGGCGCAGAAATGGCCGCTGCTGCATCATCTTTAACCCCCAGGGGAGGGTAAGCGATTGAGTGCTCGCCAGAACGTGCCGGATCACGTTGTTCTGGATCAGCACCTGCAGCTTCTGCGTGGCCCAGGTGGGAAACTGCCGGCGCCGCTGGACCGCCTGAAGATCGCGGTCACTGAGGGTGTGCGCGGCCAACTTTGGCGCCAGAATATTGGCGGCGGCAACGGCGTCCTGAATGGCGAGATTAATTCCCACGCCGCCGATGGGCGACATGGCGTGCGCCGCGTCGCCAATGCACAACAGGCCTGGACGAGACCACTCCCGCAAGCGATCCACCTTCACCGTTAGAAGGCTCACGTCGTTCCAATCGCGCAATTCACCAATGTTGTCGCGCAAGAAGGGTCCGAGGTTAACAATCTCCTCGCGAAATTTTTCCATGCCCCGGCTGCGAATCTCCTCGATCCCGCCCTTGGGGATGATGTAGCCGCACTGCCAGTATTTCTCGCGGTTGACCATGACGAGCATTTTGCCGGCTTCGGCGTGGCCCAGAGTTTGGCCGGGATCGGTTGGCCGGCGGCTGATCGCCATCCACAGAACATCCATGGGGGCGCCCAAGTCCAGCACGTGCATACCCGCTCGCTCGCGCACCATCGAACGCCGGCCATCGGCTCCGATGGTAAGGCGGGCGCGAATCTCGGTGGGGCCATCGGGGGTGGTTACCCGCACACCAGTGATGCGCCCACCCTGGGCGAGAAGGTCCGTCGCTTCGGCCTGCATCATGATTCGAAAGGCGGGATAACGTTTGCCGTGCTCGACCATGAAATTCAGGAACTCCCACTGCGGCATGAATGCGACGAACTTGCAGCGGGTGGGCAAGTGGGTGAAGTCGGCCATTCTGACCGTTTCGTTGCCGACCTGGCCGGCGAGTTCGTGGGCCTTTTCATGGGGACGCTTGAGAAATTCCTCCAAAAGGCCGAGTTCGTGCATCAGGTCGAGGGTGGAAGGATGAATCGTATCGCCTCGGAAATCGCGCAGAAAGTCGGCGTGCTTCTCGAGCACAATCACATCGACGCCAGCGCGAGCCAACAGAAAGCCGAGCATGACCCCGGCTGGCCCTCCCCCCACGATGCAGCATTCGGTTTGGATCGCTGTGGTCACCGGCCAATATTTTGCGGCGCCAATATTGGATGACGGTTTGCGGCCAGATGTTTCGCGATTCCTTTCCGTGCGTTATTGCATCCGCGCATTATTCCCTCCGTACATGGCCGCCGGATATCTTTGACTTGCACTTTTGGGCCCCTACACTTGAGATTCCCCCGGGAATCGGCCGATCTTCCCCTAGGGAGAAGACATTTTGAACGTAGGCGTGTAAGTCACTGATAACTCAGCCTTTCCAGCGGAAGGCGTTGGGCTGGGGCAGGTCGAGATGGGCGAGGACACGAAAGCCGAACTCGCGAGCCATTTCATCTAATGAAGCAGGGCGAAAGTAGTAGGCGGGGATGAGCGGAAAGATAGTGGCGCCTGCGTCGGCGGCCCGGTAGAGGTTGCGGATGTGGATTTTGTTGAGTGGGGTTTCGCGCACGCACAGAATTAACGGACGCTGCTCCTTGAGGCAGACATCGGCGGCGCGCTCGATCAGGTGCGAGGCCGCGCCGTTGGCGATGCGGGAGAGAGTGCCCACGCTGCATGGGATCACGATCATGGCGTCGGTGGGATAAGACCCGCTGGCCACGTTGGCGCCGATGTCAGCGTTCGATTGAACGGTGATCTTGCGGGAGGAGCGGCCGCCGGGGAATCCGAGGATTTGGCCGATCAGATTAGAGCGGCCTTTCAGCCCCAACTCTTCGGCCAGCACGCGCAAGCCGCTGTCGGAAGCGATGAAGTTGACTGTGCCCACGCGCGGGTCGCGCCCCACGGCGAGCAGCAGGTGCCTTAGGAAAATGGCGCCGCTGGCTCCGGTGGTGGCGATGGTCAGATTTTGCAGCGGTTGAATGGGCAAAGCGCTCCGATGGGCCGACGCGCGGTCGCGATAAAGGATAGGGAGGGGGCGGTGCGCAAGTCAAGGTGGGCGGCGCGGGTGCGGTGAAGCAGCGGTGGAAAAGTCCTTGAGGCACCGGCAGCGCGAGGTTGAAAGGGATCCTTCGACTAGGTTGTCGTTGGCTTTGCCAACGACAACTTCGCTCCGGATGATAACGGGCAAGGGGTTAGCTAGAAGCTAGAAGCTGAATTCATGGCCACTGCCACTAATTTGCGATCGCGGCGAAGCGCGGCGCAGTTGCATGCGCTGGCGGGAGTGGAGCGCGAAATCCGCGCGCAGGACAACCACAATCGCCGCAAGTATCTTCGCGAATTTGGCGAGGCCTTCCGCACTTACAATTCTCTGCTCGACTCGCCGCAGATTCAGAATGCGCTGCAGGCGGCTGACGTGGTTTTGATCGGCGACTATCACGCCTTGCCGGCGGCGCAGCGTTATGCTGCATCGGTGGTGGAGCAGCGGGCGTTGGCCGGCGGGCGGCCGGTAGTGCTCGGGGTGGAAACGATTTTCGCGCGCGACCAGCACATACTCGACGAGTGGTGGCGGCGCGAGATTGACGAGAGCGAACTGCGGCAACGCATTCGCTTCGACCTGGACTGGGGCTACGATTGGACGTCGTTCTTCGAATTGCTGGTTTCCGCCCGCGATCATGCCGAAGGCATTTATGGGCTCGACTGCATGCCGCGCGAAGACCTGCGCAAAATCGGAGCGCGCGACCGGCACGCTGCCGCCAAGATCGCGGAGATTCGCGAGCGTCATCCGAACGCGGCGATTTTTGTTTTGTTCGGGGAGTCCCATCTTGCGCCGGGACATTTGCCGCGCGTGCTGCATGAGGAAATGCCGGGCACCCGGGTTTTGACCGTGCTGCAAAATGTGGACGCGCTCTATTGGCGCGCGGCGGGGGAGCGCACCGCCAAAGTTGATGCTGTCCGGGTCAATGACGACGTGCTGTGCGTTTTCAATGCGACGCCGCTGGAGAAATATGAGAGCTACCGCTTGCTGCTCGATCAATGGAGCCGCTGCGAAAACAGTCCTGACTTCGCGCCTACGCTCTACAACCTGATTGACAGCCTGGTGCGCTTCCTGGAGATTGACCGCTATTCGTCGCACAACGGGACGCAGCCCAAGTTCCTGGTGGATATGATGCCGGAGGTTTACGGAAGTTCGTCTGACGCGATGTTGCGCCGCCTGCTGGGTCGAAAAAGAGTGGGCGAGGCGGAGATAGAAGCGATGCTGACGCAGGTGGAACAACGCGGCAGCACTTACCTGCCGCAGGTGAACGCGTTTTACGTTCGCGAATTTCAGATGATGCACGCAGCCGAGGATGCGGCGCGTTTTCTGCATCAGGCATGCCAGGGTTTGCCGGGGCGTTGGAATGGCGGCGGGGATGGAAATAGGATTGGTGAAGATTGCTTCTCCGCTCCGCCACCACTGGATGCTTTTTACGCGCGAGTGGTCGAGCATGCGGTGGCTTATTTTGGATCGCGAGTGCTGTGTCCTTCGCGCCCTGCGCCGGAGCGCGACGAGGCTGGCATGCTATCGCGGGCCGGATGCGAGAAGGCGGCGCTGGCCGCGGTGCGCGGAGACACGCAGAAAGCTGACGCCTCTGCGCAGGAATGGGGATACCGCATCGGCGGGCAGATTTACGACGCTTACCTGGCGGGCAAAGTAAAGCCGAGCGGGCTGCGGCGGCTGTTCTTGGCGCATCTTGGGGAGCCTGGGTTGGCTCGCAAAGTTTGCGCGACGGTGATTGCTAAGCTGCGCGCGGCTTCTCGGCCGCAGAAATAACGCTTGCGCATGCAGCGCATTTAAGAACTGCCGGCCGTATGCTACTCTCCGAAGCCGAGAACGAGACGCTCTCGCGACAGCCGGGGGACGCCGGCGTTACTTTCCAGCTGACTGCACCACTCCTTCGACGAAATGCTAATCTAGATCTCGCCTGGCTGAATGCTAACTGCTAAATGCCAGATGCTGAGCTCCGGCTGCTGAGTGGCTTTTGAACGCTGAATCCATCCGCAAATTGTTTGAGCAGGTTCGCGGGGGCACGCTCTCGCCCGACGATGGAGTGGCGCGCTTGCGGCATCTACCGTTTGAAGATCTAGGCTTCGCTAAGGTGGATCACCATCGGGCATTGCGGGCCGGAATGCCGGAGGTGATTCTGGGCGAAGGGAAAACTCCGGCGCAAGTGGCGCAGATTTTCGCGCGACTGGCTAAGCAGGGTGGAAATATTCTGGCCACCCGAGCCAACGGAAAACAGTTTGCTGCCGTGAAGAAAAAAGTTCGCGGCGCAGAGTATCGCGAACTGGCGCGGGCCATCGTGCTTCAGCGCGATACGAAAACTTACGGCAAAGGAACCATTGGCGTGGTCTCGGCCGGAACCAGCGACATTCCCGTGGCCGAAGAAGCGGTGGCGACTGCCGAGGTGATGGGCAATCGCGTGGACCACTTCTACGACGTGGGCGTCGCGGGAATTCATCGCCTGCTGGCGAATCGCGAGGCGCTGATGAAGGCTCGCGTCGTGATCGTTTGCGCGGGCATGGAAGGCGCTTTGCCCAGCGTCGTCGGGGGATTGGTCGGCGTTCCGGTGATCGCCGTGCCTACCAGCGTGGGTTACGGCGCGTCGTTCCACGGCTTAGCGGCACTGCTTGGCATGCTGAATTCCTGTGCGTCGAATGTCAGCGTAGTGAATATTGATAACGGATTCGGGGCGGGGTACGTGGCGTCGCTCATCAATCGGTTACCTTGAGTCCTCGCTGTGTGAGCCCTAGCTGCGCCGTTCAGCATACGCGAAATAAGAAAGGCGCGGCGTGCGCCGCGCCTCCCTCATTTTTCCCTTCCACCCAGCGCCTTACCGCACTTCTCGCTTACATTCCGGGCTGTTACGCGCTGGTTGTTACATGCCTGGTTGATCGGCGAGATTGCTGCTGATCAGCAGTTTGTTCTCGACGCTGAAAGCGCCGGGGAGCTGGTTGGCTCGAATGCCGGCGACTTCTTTGTCCATCTTGGTGTCCACGATGCCGTAGAGCGTGACGTGCCCGTTTTCGACGATGATGCGAATCGGTCGCGCCGGGTCCATCGCGTACTTGCTCAGGACCGGGTCGCGATAGAGTGTGCGAGCGGCACGGATGCGCAGACCGTCGTCTAAGTTCGAGACGGGTTCGATTGCGATGTTCGAGACCACGTCTTTTACTCCGGGCATGTTCGTGATGTCGGCCAGAGCTTCGTCGCGACCGAGGCCGGTGCGATCCTGACCCTGGACTACTACGACGCCATCCTTCACGGCGAGCGCGAAATAATCGAACGTGCTGTCATAACCGGAGCGGACGTAGCGCAGCTTCTGCGTCAGTTTCTGTTCGAGTTGCGCGTCGGGAACATTCGGGCCGGCGATCGTGATCAGGTTGCGCACGCCCTGCACGCTCGCGGTTTTGCGGGCGAGCCTGGCGGCGTCGAGTTTGCGCTGGTAGAGATCGACGGTGCCGGTGAGCGTGACAATGCCGTCTCCGGCGCTCGATTTCACGTTTGCGAATTGGCTTTTTGCAGCCAGCTTTTTCGCGACTGCAGTTTGAATTTGATTGTCGTAGCGGGCTGCAGGCGCAGCCTGTGCAACCAGGGTTACACTCAGCAAGCCCACCGCCAGCAGAGAACCCACTGCCTTCAGAAAGATTTTCTTTGTTGCTGTCACAGGTCACCTCCGACCCAATTGACGAAACTTTACGAACTAACTACTTGGTTAATTGCTTCGATGCTGGGGGGTGGGCGGAAGATGCACGCGGTGCGGCGATGATGCGGGTTTTTCTGGAACGAGGAAAGAGAAATCGTCAAGCAACTTTCTTCGCGATTCAGGGTTTAAGTAGACAGGGCTTGTGTGTCGCGGCGATCCGCGCGAGATTCTTCGCTTCGCCTGAGGAACGGCTCCGCTTAGGATGACGGAACGCGAAAGTCATTACGGCCCTTATCGACGGCGACTGCGCGGCCGCAACCGAAACTTTCCTGACGCTGACCGCTTTTTTGTCCTACTCTTGATCTTGTTGTTCTTGCTGCCGAAGACTCGTGCGAAAATTTTGTCTACGTTCTCCAGTTGCCGTTTGAGGTCGAAGGCGCGTTCGATTTGCGCGCGCGGGACGCGGCTGTTGATTTCCTTGTCGGCTAACACCAGCTGGTGAAAGTCCAGGCCTTCTTTCCAGGCGCGCATGGCATGCGCCTGCACCAGGCGATAGGCGTCTTCACGCGAAACTCCGTGCTCAACCAGATCGAGCAACAACTGGCCGCTGAAGATGAGGCCGCGCGTGCTTTCCAGGTTCGCCTGCATGCGCTCGGGATAGACGAACATGGTCTCGATCAGATTGGTGGTCTTGTTCAGAAGATAGTCGACCAGCGTAGTCGAATCCGGCAGGATCACGCGCTCAACCGAAGAATGCGAGATATCGCGTTCGTGCCACAGTGCGACATTTTCAAAGCCGGCCTGGGCATTGCCGCGCACCACGCGCGCCAGACCGCTGATCTGCTCGGCGGTAATGGGGTTGCGCTTGTGGGGCATGGCGGATGATCCTTTCTGTTTTTCGCTGAAAAATTCTTCAGCCTCGCGCACTTCGGTACGCTGCAGGTGGCGAATTTCAGTCGCAATTTTATCCAGCGTCGATGCGATGCCAGCCAGGGTCGCGAGATAGTGGGCATGCCGGTCGCGCTGAATCACTTGCGACGATACGGCGGCGGCTTGCAATCCCAGGCGGGCACAGATTTTCTCTTCCAGTTCGGGAGTGAGGTGAGCAAAGATGCCGACCGCCCCGGAGAATTTCCCCACCCGCATGTCCTCTGCGGCCGCGGCGAAACGGGCGATATGGCGCTGGGTCTCGGAAAACCAATTGGCCAGCTTGAAGCCGAAGGTGATGGGCTCGGCGTGGATGCCGTGGGTGCGGCCGACCATGGGCGTGTCTTTGAATTCCCACGCACGGCGTTCCAAGGCCTCCGCCAAACCCTGCAAATCCTGGGCAATGACTTGCGATGCCTGTTTGATCAGCAGGGCCTGCGCGGTATCGACCACGTCGTTTGAAGTGAGGCCGTAGTGAAACCAGCGGGCATGCGGGCCGACGATCTCGGCGACCGCGGTGGTAAAGGCGATGACGTCGTGACGAACTTCGGCCTCGATTTCGTGGATGCGTTCCACACTGAAATCGGCGCGCTTGCGAATGGCCTGGGCGGCGTCTTTCGGGACCATGCCGGCTTCCGCCAGGGTTTCGGTGGCGGCGACTTCCACGGCGAGCCAGGTGCGGAAGCGGTTTTCGTCGCTCCAGATGCGGCCCATGTCGGGGCGTGTGTAACGCGGAATCAAGGCGGGAACGCCTCCTCGTGCCGAGCAAGAATTGTGGGACTAAGGATTCTAACTGCCGGAAGAGAAAGAGGCCAGTGCTGGATTGAGAGAAAGCTTTAACCGCAAAAGTCGCAAAGAACGGCCTCTGAGGCCGCAGAGAAAACCATCGATGGTGCTCAGTGAGGCACTACCAAAACCCTCATGCCAATTTCCTTTTTATATCGTCATACGATATACTAGCTTTGTACTAGATCGCGCCACGATACAATCGTCGACATGAAGAAGCTCATGCTCTCGGATTACCAGGCGCTGGCAGAGTTCCGTTATCAGATTCGTAAGTTCCTTCATTTCAGCGAGCTGGCGCTCAAACAGGCCGGGCTGGAACGCGGACAGTACCAGTTGATGCTGGCGATCAAGGGAATGCCCCCCGGGGTGCGCCCGCGCATTCGCGAACTCGCCACCAGGATGCAAATCCGCCACCATAGCGCCGTGGAGCTGATCAACCGACTGGAAGCCCGCGGATGGGTGCACCGCCAACGGGCGCTCGACGACCGGCGCGAAGTGCTGCTGGCGCTCACACAGAAGGGTGAGCACGTTCTCACCGAACTGGCACTACATCATCGCAACGAACTGCGCACTGCCGGCCCTACTTTGGTTACCGCACTCCGGCGGGTGATGCAGGAAGAGGGTGCGAGCCAGCGTCGGCGCACTTCGGCGTTGCAGAAAAGGCGTATGACGATTTCAGCATGACCCTTCCCAGCAACCTACCCCCAAATTCAGATCCGACTTCGAACCCAGATCCCATGAGTCCCGCGGGCTCGCCGCAAGTTTCGTTTCGCATGGTTCTGGTCTCGTTACTTGCGGCCGGCATCGGCCTTGTGGCTGGACTCGTGGCCTTTGCCCTTTACAAACTCATTGGATTCTTCACCAACCTATTTTTCTTTCATCGCTTGTCTGCCGATTTCACAAGCGTAGGCATGCATCATCTTGGGCCCTGGGTGATAGGGGTGCCGGTCATCGGCGGCCTCATCGTCGGAGTCATGGCCAAGTACGGCACGTCTAAGATCAAGGGCCACGGCATACCGGAAGCGATGGAAGCGGTGCTAATCAACCGCAGCCGCATTGCGCCCCGGGTAGCGATTCTCAAACCGTTGTCGGCGGCGCTCGCGATAGGCACGGGCGGACCGTTCGGAGCGGAGGGCCCTATTATTCAAACCGGCGGAGCCATCGGTTCGCTGGTGGGGCAGTTTCTGCACACGACGGCGGTCGAGCGAAAGGTACTGCTGGCCTGCGGAGCCGCTGCCGGAATGTCGGCCACGTTCAATACACCGATCGCTGGCGTGATTATCGCCATTGAGTTGCTTCTGTTCGAGTTCAAGTCGCGCTCCTTCATACCGCTGGTGATTGCCAGCACGCTGGCCACCGCGGTGCACATGCAGTTGCTCGGGCCCGGCCCCATGTTCCATGTTTCGGCGATGGATTTCGCCATACCGCGCGCCTTACCGTTCTATCTGGTACTGGGCGTGTTCTGCGGACTGGCGGCCGTTGGGTTCAGCAAGCTTTTGTACTGGGTGGAAGATCAGTTCGAGAAGCTTCCGGTCGATGCCATGTGGTGGCCGGCGATTGGCGCCCTGGCGCTGGGCGTGATTGGCTTCTTCGTGCCGCGCGTATTCGGCGTGGGGTATGACACGATCAGCGACATTCTCAATGGCAATTTAGCCTGGAAGCTCCTGCTGATCATCATGTTCGCCAAAGCGGCGGCCCTGGTGATCTCGCTGGGCAGCGGAACATCGGGCGGCTTACTGGCTCCGACCTTCCTGTGGAGCGCCGCGATGGGCGGCATTTTTGCTCTGGCTGCAAATCATTTTTTCCCGAGCGCTCATCTGGCGGCGGGCGCGTTCGCGCTGGTGGCCATGGGCGCAGTCTTCGGGGCGGCGTCGCGGGCGACATTTTCGTTCATCATTTTCGCGTTCGAGATTACCCGCGACTACAACTCCGTGTTGCCCCTGATGCTGGTCTGCGTGATCGCCGACGGAATTGCCATGTTGTTCATGCCCAACAGCTCGATCATGACGGAGAAACTGGTACGCCGCGGATTGCGAGTTCATCAGGACTACGAGGCAGATGCTCTTACGCAAGTGACGGTGGGCGAAACCATGGAGACCGACCTTCCCATTGTTGCCGCCAACGCAAAAGTTTTCGCGGTCGCGGAAGCCATCGCCAAGCAGGACCCCGTTCTATCGCGCCACCAGGCGTTGTTAATTCTTAACGAAGCCGGCAAGCTGGCCGGCATTGTGACTCGGGGCGATATCTTACGCGCGCTGGATAAGGATCCCTCTGGTCCCATGACCGTACAGGAAGCGGGTAAAACGCATCTTGTGGTTACTTACCCCGACGAACTGATCTCCGAGGCTGCCGCCAAGATGCTGCGTTTTGACGTTGGGCGGCTGCCGGTCGTCGACCGGTCCGACGAGCGCAAAGCGGTCGGATACCTGGGTCGCTCGGGAATTCTGGCTGCCCGGCTGCGGCGTTTACAGGACGAACATGTGCGGGAACCGGGATGGGTTGGAGGGTTCTCTGGGGCGGAATCGGAGTCTGATGCGCGGTAGCAGCGCGAGAGCTCGAAGCTTTGGACACTGCGTGGTGGCACGGCCGCCGGAGCCCGCCCTCGGCGAAGTCGAACAGATGGGCGGCGCTACTTAGTGCGACTCTGGGCTGCTTCCAGCAGAGGGCGCAGAGCGGAAACGGATACTCCCAAGGTTCCGCCCGAGAATCCATCCATGTAGGCGGAGTTGATTCCGATCACTTCGCCGCTCGAATTAAAAACTGGACCGCCGCTGCCGCCGTGGGCGGTAGGCGCGTCATAAATCAGTTTGTCGCCGACTACATCGCCCATGTGTCCGCAAGTGGCTGAAGGGCGGATCAGCGAGAGCGCGGCCAATTCACTGGCTGCGGTGATGTCGCCATGGCGGTAGGCCAGGCGTTCGTAGACTCCCGTAGGAGACTTCGCAACCATACCGGCAATTCCCATGGGGTAGCCGATCACTGTGACCAGTTCGCCCGGCGACGCGCCAGATTTGGCCAGGGGCAGCACGGGCAGCCCATGCCCCGCAGGAGAGGGTTCGGCGCGCAGAATGGCAAGATCGGAGCTAGAAGAAACCGGCCCCATCGAGAGATTCACCGGAGTTGGCGAGCCCGGGAAGAACACGACCAGACTCTCGAGCGTCGCGGTGGCTCCGCGACGCATTAAGGTTTCCGCCTCCGTGTCGCCGTACCACGGTTCGGCCACATGACGGTTGGTGGCAATCAAGCCGTCGCCCACCAGAAATCCAGTTCCCGAAACCCGCGCCCGCACCGCCGGACGGTGGTCGGGAAAACCCACCTGATATACGCCATAAATGTAGCCGATGGAATTGCGATAACGGTTCAGGACCATGGCGGGCATGGCCTGTTCCTGCTCAAGTTGGGCGACCTGCGCCGTGAGTTGATGCACCTGCTGCTGCAAATCGGTTGGCGGTACCCCAGTTGCCGCCAGTGGCGCGTAGTAGTGAAACATGGCGAGGGTGCCCAGAATCAGTGCGCCGGCAAGCACTCCCTGCATCGCTTGCTGCCAGCTCTCCAGAACGTGATGCGATTCCGAGGAGGGATGAGGTTCGGGAACGGACGCTTGGGACATGGAGCAGCTATCTTGCCGCGTCCAGCGCGGAGTTACCACGGTACGGAAGGCGATGTACAGGTGATTCTGGGTGCATCTTGCTGAAGAAGTGCAGGTTACGGGCGCAGGTATAGAAATGCACGAGAAAATATCCTAGGACCTGCGACCAATTGGACGAACCGGCGAACCTACGGCGCGACTGTGTAAGAGGTTTAGCGGAGGCCCAGGGCCGGAAGCCCGAAGCCGGCTTTATTGCGTCGTCGTGGTTGGCGCGTAGTATCCACGGCGCGAACGCACGCGAAGATTCTTGCGATCGTTGGCCACGATTTCGATGGTGCGATAGTGCCCGTCGGCTTTGAAATCGGAGGGTTTGTAGGAAACCGCATACTGGCTGCGCAGTTCGTTCTGAATTTCGGCGAAATCGTTGGCCACGTCGCGAATCTGGAAAGGAAAAAATGCCTTGCCGCCGGTGGCATCGGCAATGCGCTCCAGCACTTTGTCGCCCTGGCCTTTGACTCCGCTGATGTTGGTGCTGATGGTGTAAATGACGGTCTCCGCCCGCTGTGCCATCTCAATGGCGTCTTCGCGGGTCACGTGGCTCAAGTTGTCTTCGCCGTCACTGAGCAGAATAATGGCGCGCCGCTGAGGGAGAGCCCTGGAAGACCTCAAGAACTTCTCGCGGCAGGCATAGTAAATCGCATCGAACATTGCCGTGCCGCCGCCGGGGCGCAACTCGCGCACGCCGTGAGCCAACGCTTCGGTGTTATCGGTGAAATTCTGCGTGACTTCTGGCGTGGCGTCAAAACCCACAACGAAAGCGTGGTCGTAGCGCAGGCGGATGGTCTGGTTCAGGAACTCGATGGCCGATTCCTGCTCGAATTTGAAACGGTCCCGCACTGAGTTGCTGGCATCGATCAGGAGCCCCACTTGCAGGGGCAGATTGGTCTCAGCGCGGAAGCTGCGGATTTGCTCTACCGGCCGGTTGTCATCGAGAACGTGGAAATCGGACTGCCTCAATTCCGTGATTTGCTTACCGTGCTTGTCGGTCACGGTGAACACCACGTTCACTTCGTTGGAACCGATTTTGAACTTGGTGATCTCGTCGTCGATTGGCGTTTCGGAAATTGGCGGATTGGGATCGGCCTTGGGAGTATCGTCCTTTGCCGCGTCAACTTTTGCAGAATCGACTTTCGCAGAATCGGAGGTCGCAGAATCTGGCTTTGGGAGCTCGGGTTTCGCAGCCTCGGGCGTTTGCGCTGCGGCGCCCGGCGTTTGCGCCGCGGATGCTGGAGCCGCCGGCGCAGCAGATTCGGCCGGGGGCGTCGTGGAGCTGGCTGCCGGCGCGGATGGAGACGGGGATTGCGATGATGTCGTCGAAGAAGCAGCCGGCGGTGGCGTTGCAGGCAGCGTCGATTGCGCCATCGCGCACGCTGCCAACAAGGTGAACCACAATCCACCAGTTCTTCCGTGACTCATTCTGAGCAACCCCATTTCTATTTCCTATTATATCCGGAAGAGGTTCGCGCAGGCCTGATCGCGAGTGCCCAAAGTCACGGCTCCTCAGTCTTTAGTCGAGACCCCAGTCGAGACCCCAGTTGAGGCCTCGCGGGCGTCGGCCGTCGCCGTTTTTTTCCTTTCCAGGCGCTCCAAAACCTTCTGCAGTTCGAGTGGCAGCTCACTGTTGAGCGAGATCTTTTCTCCGCTGCGCGGATGCGTCAACTCGAGTTGCGCCGAGTGCAGGAAGTTGCGGTGGAGAGCAAAGTCGGCGGCATCGTCTCCCGGCTGGCCGCGCGTCTTACTCTGGCCCACCGATGTCTGGCGAAGCGCTCGCGGGGCGCCGTACAAGGTATCGCCTACAACGGGATGCCCGAGCGAGGACATGTGCACGCGAATCTGGTGGGTGCGTCCGGTATCGATTTTAACGTCGACCAGCGTGAATTTGCCGAAGGGCGTCTCCAACCGCCGCGTGACCTGGTAGTGGGTGATGGCTTCGCGCCCGCCCGCATGGCGCGTGGTCATGCGGGTGCGGCGAACGCGGTCGCGGCTGATGCTTTGTGTGATGGTACCTTGATCTTTCTTCACCCAGCCATGCACGAGCGCAACATACTTCTTCTTCACTTCGCGCTGGGCAAATTGCGCCGCCAGCTTGCGATGCGCTTCATCGTTCTTCGCGACTACGATCAACCCGCTGGTCTCTTTGTCGAGGCGGTGCACAATTCCGGGCCGCAGCTCGCCCCCTACCGCCGACAGGCTCGCGAAGTGATGCAACAGCGCATTCACCAGCGTGCCGCGATTCCGATCGTCGTCAGTCGCGCCTGCCCCGGCGTGAACCATCATTCCCGCGGGCTTGTTGATGACGGCTAGGTCGTCGTCTTCGTAGCGGATGTCGAGAGGAATGTCCTCCGCGATCGCTCGTAGCGGCAGCCGCTCCGCGTGGCCGAGGATGCTCACGTTCTCGCCGCCGCGAAGTCTTAGAGAGGCCCTGGCGGCGACGTTGTTCACCAGGACCTTCTCTTCGGAGATAAGCTGCTGCACCCGCGCCCGGCTCACGCTTTCCAGACGCGAAGCCAAAAACTGATCGAGGCGCTTACCGGAATCGTCGTCTGCGACTAACAGCGTGATAGGAAGATCTTTGGACATACATTCCGAGGACAGAGCGCTTTGCGGCCGATGGGATTCAAGCCACTCGAAGGATATCCGAAACGTGAGTATGCTGGGCAGCTGGAGTTGGGACGAAGAGCCCCTCTTGCTCGCGCCGGCCGACGCCAAAGTAACGTGAGCTTGCGCCGGCGGGGCGCAATAACATGTCTGCGTGGGAACATTAGGCGCCGCAGAATCATGAAAAGAGTTTGGCTGCAGACCGCAATTCTGGTCGCTGGTTGTGGTTCCAACTGGGCCATCTATGGACCTTGGATCGCGCGCGCGGATGTTGCGGTCGCGGTGCGCGCGTGTCAGGAAACAAAATTTACCCACGGGCGCGCAGATCGCGAACGCCATGCAGAGTGGCGACCCTGACCAGGTTTTCCTGGTTCTTGGCGACGTTCTGAAACAATGGAAGGCTACGCCCGCAAATTCCCGTTTGTACGCTGCGCCGCGTTTTTCGTCCATGAGCTTGTGCCCAACCGTCTTCCTCCTACCCCGAGTGCGGGCCCGGCGCTCGAAAGCGTTGCAGGAGAATCCCAAAGGCTCAGAAACGTTTGATTACTTCTGCGAAGACTACGAGGATTAGCACGGTTGACAGCCTGTATCCTCCAGGACCGTGACATGGGAGATCCCTCGCTTCGCCTGAAGAACGGCTCCGCTCGGGATGACGGCGCCGAGGAGAGAACGACTGAAGACTGAGGACTGAGGCCTAGACTGACGACTGACGACTGACGGCTGAGGTCCGACGCTGGAGGTCTAATGCCTAGCGCGTGGCGCCGACCGTCTACGCCCCAACCGATTTCGAGCCCGGCCGCAGCCACCAGATCAGCCCGCCACCGAGAACCAGGCCCATCGCGATCAACTGCGTCGCCGACATGGCTCCGCCGAACACCGAACCTCGCCCGGGATCGCCGCGCAGGAATTCGAGGAAGAATCGCGCTACGCCGTAAATGAACATGAACGCGCCGAATACCTGGCCATCAAACTTGCGGCGTTTCAGCAGCCACATGAGAAAAATAAAATTCGCCAGTTCCACCGCCGACTCAAACAACTGCGTAGGTTCGAGCGGCACATGCAGCGGAGTTCCCGTAATCTCATTAGCCAGGGGATTGGTGAACGTCACTCCCCACCAGTGATGGGTTTCCTTGCCATAGCAGCACCCCGCGGCGAAGCAACCTAAACGCCCAATAGCATGGCCCAGGGCGAGGCCGGGAGCAAAGGCGTCGCAAACCTGGAGCGCCGGCAAGTGATGTCGGCGGATGTACCAGGCGGCCGCGAGGAACGACGCAATCAGCCCGCCGGAAAAAACTCCCCCAGCCTGCATGGTGGCAATGCTGAAAATTTCCCGCGGATGAGCCGAGAAGTAGCTCCACTCGTTGATGACATAGAGAATCTTCGCCCCGAGAATCCCGCTGAGCACGACCAGAATCCCAAAGTTCCACAACTTCTCGCCATCCATCCCCAGGCGCTCGGAATTGCGCACGCTCAGCCACAGGCCGGCGAGGACTCCTAGGGAGACCAGGAATCCATAGGTCGGTAAAAAAAACTTACCGTAATGCAGTAGTTGTGGATACACAGTTGATTGGATGCCGGGAGCTTGGAATTCGCTACTTGGTTAGTTTAGCAGGAAAGAGAGGAGGGGCTGGGGAACCGCGGAGGTGCGGTATAGCTCACGCGCCACGCACGTTAAGCTAGAGATCCTTCGCTTCGCCTGAAAAACGGCTTACGCTCAAGATGACTCTGAAAAAGAATCCAGCGGCCGCGCACAACAAGAACAAAGCCGACCCACTGTGCCGTGTGACGGGCCGAGAATGAACCCGTCGGTAGACGTTGGGAACCCGCCGAGACCCTTTAGGCATCTCCGCATGACGGAGCGTCGCACACCGGATCCTAGTTCGAGTCGAGTCCCCGTTCATTCAGCATTGGTTCAAAAATCGGTTACCGCCATCACCAACCCCGCAGGTCGGCTTTCAATCTGGATGCTAGGCAAATCCCCGGCACTTGGCAAGTGGAAGAGCGCAAATAGTTGGCAGACCGTTTGCAACCAAAGTAACAAAGCCGCAACCGGCGGCCCATTCCCCGGCAACCCTTTGATCGGCTGCCCTTCGATTGGCAGCGCAAGTTCCGGGACACCACTCAGAGACTTGATTGCGGCTACAACCCAGCGTTGTATACTCTGGACGCGAAAATGTAAGGGCCCCAGGGCGTTTGCGGTCAAACCAAAGCGCCGGAGGTGAAGGCCTACAGATGTTCAAGTATCGCGCGCCTGCGCTCGCAGCGGTGGGGCTTTTTATTGCCGGGCACGTCGTTTTTCTCTTCCTCCGGTATGGCACCGCAACCGCATCGCTGGTAGGTGATTGGATTGACGCCGCCGTCCCGCTGGTAGCGGCGGTGATATGCTGGCTGGTTTCTCGCCAGGCCGGGCCCTTTGGCAGGCGCGTCTGGCGGCTGGTCTGCTTCTCAGCCCTTCTAGCCGCCATCGGCCAGAGTCTCTACACCTACTATTACGACTATCTGCACGCTCCGCTCGGGACCTTGTGGCCCAGCGACATTCTCGTCTTCTTCTGGGTTGTGCCCGCCATGACGACGCTGTTTCTGAGTCCACGGGACCCAGGCAGCGGATACCGGTGGCTGCGTGTCTGCGACTTTGCGCAGGTGTGCACTCTGGTGCTGGCGGTCGAGCTATCGCAGATTTACGTGCCCTCGCGTTGGCAGGCTGCCGGACAGTCAATGGAGGTCCGCGCGCTGTATGCAGGAATCCCGTTTTTTGGCTCGATCGCCTTGAGTTTCCTGATCCGAGGCCGGCTTGCCAGCGGGACCGCAAGAGCATTCTTTCTGCGCATGGGCGGTTTCCTGGTCGTCCACGGGATCGTTCTCAACTCCACGCTTTACTATCAGGCTTCTGGTCACTATCGACAGGGTGCATGGCCCGACCTGCTCTGGACTCTTAGTTATTGCTTGCTCGCCTTCATCGCTGCGACTTGGAACGATGACGAGCGGGACCAGGGGAAGGTCGCCCCACCCGCCGCCAGCGTGCAATTGCTGGCCCAGTTCTCGCCCTTGCTGATTCCGGCGGTTGTTTTTCCCCTGGCTCTAGGCGTCGCCCAGGAACAATTCGTGTGGTCCGTCGTGCTGGTGACGGTCTCGTTCGCGGCCGCCGCGGGACGCATGTTCGTGCTGCAGAACCAATTTCTGGTGAGCTCTCGCGAGTTAAAGAAGAACCTTTCTCTTCTGCAGGGCATCACCGAGGGCACCAGCGACGTTGTCTTTGTGAAAGATCTCCAGGGACGTTATCTCATGATCAATTCCGCCGGCGCCCATGCCGTAGGCCGAACGGTTGAGGCGGTGATTGGGAAGAGTGACATCGAGTTATTCACTCCGGAAGTGAGCCGCGAAATGATGGAGCGGGACCGGATCGTCCTGCAGACCGGCGAGACTCGAACCTTCGAACAGGTTTTTATTTCCGCAGGAGTCGCTCGGATCTTTCTCTCGACCAAGAGTCCCTTTCGCGACGTAAATGGCAGCGAGATCGGGGTGCTTGGTGTTGCGCGCGATATTACGGACCGAAAACAGGCAGAGGAAGAGATCCAGAAGTCAGAGCAGAGGCTGCGGATTCACATCGAGCATACCCCCTTAGCCGTAATCGAATGGGATCCCGAGTTCCGGGTCGCTTCCTGGAACCCGGCAGCCGAACGCATGTTCGGATATACGCGGGAAGAGGCCTTAGGACAACATGCCCACTTCATTGTTCCACCTCAGTTTCATCTGCAGGTGGACCGGGTCTGGCAGGGTCTGCTGGCCCAGGAAGAGAATGCGCCGCGCTACCGCTTTGCCCATGACGATAACATCACCAAGAACGGCCGTCTGATTTCCTGCGAGTGGTACAACACGCCGCTGGTCGACGAAGCGGGCAAGGTTTTCGGTGTGGCCTCCCTGGTGCAGGACGTGACCGAACGCGTGGCGCTCGAGGAGAAGCTGCGGCAATCGCAGAAAATGGAGGCGGTCGGTCGCCTGGCCGGGGGAGTTGCCCACGATTTTAACAATCTCCTGACCGTGATCCTGGGTTACACCCAACTGCTGATGGATGGCCCGCCCGCCGACAGCCAGCTCTCGAACGCTACTGGACAGATCAAGTCGGCCGCCGACCGCGCTGCCGGCATCACCCGCCAGTTGCTCGCCTTCAGCCGCAAAACAGTTCTTTCGCCGCGCCTCATCGACCTCAACAACATCATGCTGAATCTCGACACGATGCTGCGCCGGCTCATTGGAGAAGACATTGAAGTCCTCACCGTTCCTGCGCGCGACCTGGGTACGGTAAGAGCCGATCCCGGACAAGTCGAGCAGATTCTTATGAACCTGGCGCTGAACGCGCGTGACGCCATGCCCAACGGGGGGAAGCTGACCCTGGAGACTTCCAATGCCGAACTCGACGGCACCTACGCCCACGAGCATCAGCCCGTTGAACCCGGCCGCTACGTCATGCTGGCAGTCAGCGACACGGGCGTCGGCATGTCGACCGAAACCCAGGCTCATATCTTCGAGCCCTTCTACACCACCAAGGAACCTGGCAAGGGCACCGGCCTTGGACTCTCAACCGTTTATGGAATCGTCAAGCAGAGTGGAGGCTACGTGTGGGTGTACAGCGAGCCGGGTCGAGGAACCACATTCAAGATTTATTTTCCCCGAGTCGACCAGCCGGCGCAGGCGCTCTCGCCGGAGAAGAGGATCGGCGGCATTCGGCGCGGGACCGAAACCATTCTGCTGGTAGAGGACGACCCGCAACTCAACCAACTCGCGACCTCTGTCTTGACGCATTGCGGCTACAAGGTGCTGACCGCCCAGAATCCTGAAGAGGGACTGGCCCTGTGCCGTGCGCATCAGAATCAGATCCACCTGCTGGTGACGGACGTGGTCATGCCAAAAATGAATGGCCGCCAGCTGGCCGAGGAAGTAACGCGCATCCGCCCCAGCATCAGATTGCTCTTCGTTTCCGGCTACACCAGCAACGCGATTGTGCACTACGGCGTACTGGATGCCGGACTCTGGTTCCTGCCCAAACCTTTTGCACTTTCGGCTTTGATCGCCAAAGTCCGCGAAGTGCTGGATGCTCCCGGCGACGGCAGGAACCACGACCCCGGAGATTAATTCAGGATCCGTCGCTCCATCATCCAGATTCCCGGTCGCGGCGTCACATAAAAGTCGGACGCCGCAAAATCCACGGCCGCTTTCAGGCATGCGGCTAGCTCTTCTTGACCTGAATCCCCAACTCCCGCAACTGCTTCTCTCCAACTGGCGTCGGCGCGTCCACCATCAGATCGACGGCTCGCGCGGTCTTGGGGAACGGAATCACTTCCCGCAGACTTTCGGCGCCGGCGAGAATCATGACAATTCTGTCGAGGCCCAGCGCAATGCCTCCGTGCGGAGGCGTGCCGTACTCGAGCGCTTCCAGAAAGAATCCGAAGCGCGCTTTCGCTTCTTCCTCGGTCATGCCGAGGGCCCGAAAGATTCTGCTCTGCACGTCCTGGCGGTGAATACGGATTGATCCCGATCCCAGCTCCGTGCCGTTGAGCACCACGTCGTAAGCCAAGGCGCGGACCGCGCTCAGTTCCGATTGCGGATCTTTCACCGATTCCACGCCCGTTTCCAGCTTGGGCATGTCTTCTTCATGCGGCGAGGTGAAAGGATGATGGGCTGCCATCCAACTCCTCTCGCTTTCATCCCACTCGAACATAGGAAAATTCGTGACCCACAGGAAGCGAAAATCTTTTGCGGGGTCGCCGGTCCTCTTCAAAATGCCGTGGCGCTCGGCATATCTCTGCGCCAGCGCCAGGCGCAGCAGGCCAGCCGACGCATAGATCGCCAACTCCTGCGGCGTGACCTTGCGGTGCGGCAGAAGGGCCGTCTGCTCGCCGGTTTGCGCTGATGCGGCGACGATGACAACGAGATCGCCGGCCTCGACCGCAACTTTCGCCGAGACTTCCGCTGCCGCCCCGGGGAAGTTCTTTTCAATGCGCTTGAAATCTTCGAACACTCTCGCGCCGCCCTTGGCAACGAACATAGGCTTGATGCTGTCGCGTTCGGCGCGGGAAAGCTCACCTACTTTTGGAATGCGAATCGCAATCACTGGCAGGTTCGGATTTATCGCCAGCTGTTGCAAGTTTTCCGGCGTGAAACAATCGCGAACATCCGCAAAAGCCGGCAGCCGCATATCGGGCTTGTCGATGCCATAAAGACGGATAGCTTCGTCATAGTCCATGCGCGGGAACGGCGTGTTGATCGCAATACCTGCTGCGGCGAATGCGGCGGTCAGAAATCCCTCGACAACTTCCCAAACGCGCTCCGGCTGCGGATAGGACATCTCCAGATCGATTTGCGTGAACTCGGGCTGGCGGTCGGCGCGCAAGTCTTCATCGCGAAAACAGCGCACGATCTGGAAATACTTATCGAACCCCGAGATCATCAGGATCTGTTTGAAAAGCTGGGGCGACTGCGGCAGGGCATAAAAAGTGCCGGGCTGCACGCGGCTCGGGACAAGGTAATCGCGGGCACCCTCCGGAGTGGAGCGAGTCATGAAAGGCGTTTCAATCTCAAAAAAGCCCTGGCCCGAAAGATAATCGCGGATGGCCTTCGCTACTTTATGACGGAGTTCGATGTTGAACTGCATCACGTCGCGGCGCAGGTCGATGTAGCGATACTTCAGGCGTGTTTCTTCGTTGGTGAGCGCCGTGTCGGAGGGCAGGAACGGCGGCAGCTTTGACTCATTCAGAATGCGCAATTCCTCGGCCACCAGCTCGACTTCACCGGTGACCATGTTCTTGTTCACCGTGTTCGAGTCGCGCAGCTTCACGGTGCCGGTCACGGCAATCACGTATTCGTTGCGGAGAGTCGCGGACTTTTGGTGAATGGCAGCGTTGCGCTCGGCGTTGACCACCACCTGCGTGACTCCGGTGCGGTCGCGCAGATCAACAAAAAGAAGGTTCCCGTGGTCGCGCCGGCGGTTTACCCAGCCCATGAGCACAGCCTTTTTGCCGGCGTCGGAAGCGCGCAGCGCTCCGCACATATGAGTCCGTCGTAGATCGCCTAGATAGTCGAGCAAGATGTGTCCTTACGGTAGAAGTGCGCTGGTCCGCCGGATTCTTGATTATAAACGCTGGGTTGTGTACGTCGCGACCCGCTGACCGCCGGAATTGCGCCGCGCGGCAGAACTGTTAGCATGACTCACTCGGAGGCCCGCGGGAGTGTGCTCATTGACTGTCCTCACTGTTTTTGATTCGCTGATTGGCTGGCTCATGGGTGGTTCGCCAGCCGTCGGCTCGCTGACCATCGTTAGCGCCGCCGCCATCTTTACGCCGCTGACGATATTTGGTTTGTTCGCGGTGATCGCGATGGTGGTGTGCTATGCCTGTGAGAACCGGTCGCCGCGGTTCATCCTGGCGTTTGCGGGAGCTTGCGTGCTGGGATCGATTTACGGTTTTCTGCAGGGCGCATGGCCGTTCGGCGCTGTAGAATTAGTCTGGTCGGCGATTGCAGTCAGTCGCTGGCGCAAAGCACGGCGCTAAAGGCGTCAGACAGTGCGAAGAAGTCAGCCGCTGTGCCCCGGGCGACACTCGGCTGGACCTATTTTCCCTTGGTGGCTTTACCGTCCATGACGGTTGTCCACTTGGTTCCGTCTGGCGACATCTCAAAGGTAAAGTTGTAGGACGTGGCCGAGGTCATCTTCATGGTGAATCGCCCTTTCATGGTCGCGCCGCCCATCTTTTCGTCACTCGTCCAGGTCCAGGTATCGTCGTCCAGCGAGCCACGGGAATCGTCGAATTCTCCCCAACTGTTGAACTCGCGGTAGGTGTAGGCCTTGGTTTCGTTGGAATATCCCATCACCGAGAGTCCCGTACCGTCGCCCATTGAGCTCTTGAAGTCGGCGTGGCATACCAGGAAAAAGGCGCCATCCATCCACTCGCACTTCTGAGTCTCGGTCATCTTCCCGCCGGGCCCCATCGCGCCCGGCTTCATATCGCCGTCGAGGGTCCAGTTGCCGGCAAAAGCGTCCAACTTCTTGAGTTCGGGACCTGGCTTGGGCATTTCCTGCGACAGCGCGGAGGCGGCAAGAATCGTGCACACCGCGAGCGTGATTCCTATTGTCTTCATGACCGCATCTCCTCCCGCTGGCGCTCGGTGAAAAACTACTGCCAGCTGCAAACCCGCACGGCACGCTGATCTTAGGCCCGCCGGGTCGTGGAGTCAAACGGTCATTGCGGAGTTGCCCCTGAGCGTTTTTCAGTTCGACCACCGTTTTTGCAGAGGCCGGAACTACATCCGAAGACCATGGAAAGGCGAGATGCGCCCGGCATTTCATGAAGTAAGCCTCCTGTCTGGAGGGCACCGTAGCCCTCGTTGGCAGGTGCCTGTTTGGGGAACAGAACAGGCCAGATCGGGCGTGTTTGTGCACAAAGATGTGGAGTATACTGCGACTCAGAAGCAAATTCTCCTTGGGAAAAGTGCAATCATGGCGTTGAACGCAGTGGAAGAAACGGTCGGGCAGGTTTCCGTGGATTATTTTCAAACGCTGGAAGAGAAAGTTTACCGCACTATCGAGATGTACAAATCGGCGCGGCAGGCGCAGGCCGCGGCGGAGCGCGATTCGCAACGCGCGCGGCAACAACTGGAAGAACGCGACGAGCAACTGGATACGCTGCGCCGCGAGGCCGTACAACTGCGCAAAGAACGCGAGGAAGTTCGCGCCCGCGTCGAAAAGATGCTGGCCCAGATCGAGTCCATTGCCGAAGAACAGGCCAGCTAAACGGCGACCTCAGATGATGCGGATGGATGCAGATTGAAGTTCGAGATCGCGGGATTCCCACTTTGGGAAAACATTTATGGCGACAGCAACGAAAGATCGACTGGTGAAAGACGCACAGAACGCGAGCGTTCGGGTGGAAATTTTCGATCAGGCCTACAATCTGCGCGGGTCGGATGCGGAATATATCCTGAAGCTGGCGGAGTACGTCGACGGCAAGATGCGAGCCGTCGCCGAGGCGACCAGCACCATTGATACCGTGCGCCTGGCGGTTCTGGCCGCGTTGAATATTGCCGATGAGCACCATCTTCTGGTGCGAAAAGTTGAAAGCGGGGGAACCGATTACCAGCAGCGGGCGCATCTTCTGGCGGATGCGTTGGATGAAGTGTTGCAGGAAAAAGATAAGCGCAAAGCCGGCTGACCGAAACGGCTGGCGCCGGGCACGGACTCCGATCGGCGCTTTGAGTTTCGCCATTCCAAGTCGAAACCTGACCCTATCTTCCTATGCTAGTCTGCCATCATGGCGGACCTCATTTCCACCCCTCCCAAACATTTTCTCAGCGACAAAGTAGAGCACTTTACCGAATCGGTGATTCGCGAGATGACGCGGCAGGCCATGCTCTATGGCGCGGTCAATCTGGCTCAGGGATTCCCCGATTTCCCAGCCCCCGCCGAAATCAAACAGGCCGCACAGCAGGCCATCGCGGCTGATGTGAACCAATACGCCATTACCTGGGGGGCCAGGAATCTGCGCAACGCGATCGCACGACAGATGGGGGTGTGGCAGGGCATTTCCGTCGACCCCGAAAAGAATATTACGGTTTGTTGCGGGTCGACCGAGGCAATGATTTCGACTCTGCTCGCGGTTTGCAACGCCGGCAATGAAGTCGTCATCTTCGAACCGTTCTACGAAAACTACGGCCCCGACTCAGTCTTGAGCGGAGCCAACCCGAAATTTGTGAAGCTGCATCCCCCCGCGGATTCTGCGGGTGAATGGACGTTCGACGAAAAAGAATTGCGCCAGGCATTCCACCGCCACACGAAAGCCATCATTCTCAATACGCCCAACAACCCAACCGGAAAAGTATTCGCGCGTGCAGAACTCGAATTGATTCGCGACCTGTGCCTCGAGTTTGACGTGCTCGCCATCACCGACGAGATCTACGAACACATTCTTTTTGACGGCACTTCGCACATTTCCCTGGCGTCGCTCGAAGGCATGCGCGACCGCACCGTCACCATCAACGGCATGTCGAAGACCTACAGTGTTACGGGATGGCGCGTGGGCTGGGCAGTCGCAACGGAAAAGATCACGAATGCGATCCGCAAGGTGCACGACTTCCTGACCGTGGGCGCGCCCGCTCCGCTGCAGGAAGCGGGCGCTGCAGCGTTAAGCCTGCCGCCGGAATACTACGCCCGACTAGCCGAGGGCTACCGCGCGCGTCGTGATCGCCTCGTGCCCGCCCTTACTTCTGCGGGATTTCGATGCTTTCAACCGCGTGGCGCCTATTACGTGATGACCGATATCAGCGCGTTTGGTTTCGCCGACGACCTCGAGTTCACCAGGCATCTGGTCAAAGAAATCGGTGTAGCCGCCGTGCCAGGTTCAAGTTTTTATTGCGATCCGCGGGATGGAGCCCGACAAGTGCGCTTCGCCTTCTGCAAGAAGCCGGAAACCTTGGACGAAGCCGCCGGCCGTCTTGCCAAGTTGCATTCCCACTAGCGGTCCAGCGGCGGTTGAGACCTCGCCGGGGAAGCGCCTGCCAGTGGTCCGCGCCCCCATGTCGAAAGTAACTTGGAGCATTCCTTAGCGAATTCTATCCTCTAGCTTGGATAGTGCTCTGGCCAGGACCCAGCCCGAGCCTTGCCCAATTATTGCAGGTAGCCAACCCGCCCAGGAGGCTCATGTCGCCGCTCGTCCAAAGACCGCGCGCGCAAAGTTCGCGAGGCAACCCCACCGACCAGCATTGGTCGATGCTGGTTTTCGAAAGTTGTTCGGCGGGAGTTGGGGCCGTGTTTGTCGGCCTTACCATATTGCTCGTGGTAGTGGGGATTTACGTCGTCCTCGTCTGGCCGCTCACATTCTGGGATCTCGCCAATGCCGGTCTCGAGAAATACGCGGGCTGGGCGCAGACCGCGCTCTGGTCTTTGTTTGCCGGAGGAACCGGCGCGGGCTTCTGGTGCTTCAGCGGCGCTGCCTTCAAGGACAAACCGGCACGGAAAGCCGTGCGCCAACCTGTGCGCAGCGGAAGGAGCGTGCGAATTTAGTGGAATTTGGTCCTCCCCTTAAGATGTAGTCACAGCCGTTGGCGCCGAAGGTACATGGACTTCGTCGACGTTGAGTCACTGACGGAATTGCAGGAAAATCGATAGCGGGCGCGTGACAGGCGCGCCGGTGGGGGGATGAGATTGTTCTATCGTCGCGCGGTGATCGTTTCTGTTTTCTTGCTGGCCTGCGTAACCCTGGCTGCCGCGCGAGACCTCGCCTTCGTGTCGAACAAGGCAAATACGGTCAATACGCTGACCCTCCCGGAAATGGTCAAGATTTGCAAGGGACAAACGAGTCATTGGCCCGACGGTAAATCCGTCACGTTCATCATGCGCGCCCCCTCCGCCCCGGAAGCCAAAATGCTTCTGGAAAAAGTTTATGAAATGCCGGAGAGCGGAGTGAGAGAGTTGATCGCCTCCGCCAATCACGGACGCATGGGGCACCCCGCAATTATCGTGGTCAACTCCGACGAAGAATTAGTCAACAAGGTTGCTTCCATCCCGGGAGCGGTGGGTGTCGTGGATGTGT
The DNA here is from genome assembly GCA_036522075.1 of Candidatus Sulfotelmatobacter sp. GTDB lineage: Bacteria > Acidobacteriota > Terriglobia > Terriglobales > Acidobacteriaceae > Sulfotelmatobacter. The sequence continues at coordinate 3,262 of DATDGM010000049.1, read as the reverse complement.
ATTCCATCAACAGCGCCGTAGCCGTGGTGAAGATTGCCGGCAAGCTGCCCCTGGAACCGGGATACGTGCTGCACGGGAACTAGCGAACAGGACGATTTGGTCTGGCCGGAGAAAAAAGCAGGCACATGCAATGACAGCCCGCGCGAAACCTAAGACGACCGACTCGCCCAGCGGAAAAACGCCCGCTTACACTCGGCGCTATCCCCGGTTTGGCATCGACCTGCGCATGCAGGTAAAAATGTTTCAGGCCGGCGAATTCCGTAGTTGCTGGGGCCGCTCCACCGAACTTGGCCAGGATGGCATCGGCGCTACCCTCACGGGCAAACTCGAATCCGGCGAAATCGTGACCCTCGAAATCCCCTTGCCACTCAGCCCTTACCCCTTGAAAGTGCGCGCTATTGTCCGCTATGGTCAGGGACTGCATTACGGCTTCGAGTTTCTCACTCTCAACGACGCCCAACGCGATACCATTCGCCGCGTCTGCCAGATGCTGGCCACCAAGGCATAAAACCTCACCACACTTCCCGGTACCTGCCCCGTCGGAGCTCCGCCTCGGCCGCAATGACTCGGTCCGTTTAGAGATTACTGCCGTAACTTCCTGGTTGGCACGGCTCCGTTTTACCATTTCCGAGGAGCACGCCAGCAGGAGGGGGATTCGCGCGTGGGGGAACGTGTCGCCCGGCCAGGATCTGAGGAAATCGCGCGCGCCGAACGCTTGAAAAAAGCGCTGGAGAGCGGCGCGCCTCCCGCATTTCTGCCCCCGGAAAACCCGAGACAAAACCTGCAGCACACTTCGGCGCCACCTCCGCTTTGCTGGGGTGAGCCCAGTAATAAGAGCGATCCGGCTCGCCTCACCCATCTCGAACACCTCTTTCAGAGCGCGCCGGATGCGCTGACCATGGAAGTAGCCCATTCGGGCGTGCTTTGCGTTAACCATGCCTTCCAGCAGATGTTCGGCTATGCGGCGAAGGAAGTGCTGGGCCGTGAACTTGACGATTTGATCGTGCCTCCAGACCGGCAAGCGGAAGCCCGCTGGCTCGCCGAATGCCTTGAGCGAGGCGAGAGCATCACGATCGAAACTCAGCGCCAGAACAAAAATGGAGCCACCGTCGACGTAACCGTCACGAGCGCTCCCATGGTCCTCGACGGCAAAACCACAGCCATCCATACCGTTTACCGGGATATCTCGAGACGCAAGCAAGCGGAAGCCCTGAACTCAGCGCTTTATCGCGTGGCCAACATCAGCAACACCGCCAAGAATCTGCAGCAGTTTTTCGCAGCCGTGCACAGCATCGTGGGCGAATTGATGTACGCCCGCAACCTCTACATCGCTCTCTTCGATTCTGCCAGCGAGATGCTCAGTTTCCCTTACTTTGTCGATGAACACGACCCTGCTCCCAAACCGCGGAAGTTGAGCAGAGGGTTGACTGAATATGTCTTACGAACCGGCGAATCGCTGCTGGCGACTCCTGAAGTGCTCCATCGACTCGAGAAACAAGGCGAAGTCGAGCGCACCGGCGCTCGATCCCTGGACTGGATGGGCGTTCCGCTGAAAGTGAGCGAAAACACTTTCGGCGCGCTGGTGGTGCAAACATATTCTAAGAATGTCCGCTTCTGTGATCGGGATAAGGAAATCCTGACATTCGTTTCACAGCAGGTAGCCAGCGCAGTCGAGCACAAACGCAACGAGCAGGCTCTGCGCCGCTCGGAGTGGCGCTACCGCTCGCTGGTGCAGAGCTCGGTGTACGGCATCTACCGCGCCAGCCTGGAAGGGAAGTTCCTTGACGTCAATCCCGCGCTCATCGCCATGCTCGGTTACGAATCCGCGGAAGAAGTACTCGCGCTCGATCCTCAGAAAGATGTGTTCATGCATCCCGAAGAGCACACGCGCCTGATCGACGAATTCCGGCGTACCGGCATGATGGACGGCATCGAAGTGAAGTGGAAGCGGAAAGGCGCAACCCCGATAACCGTTCGCATCAGCGGCCGGGCAGTCAGCAATGCCGACGAACCCGCTGACGTGCTCGAAGCCATCGCCGAAGATGTAACCGAACGCCGCCTTCTCGAAGATCAGTTCCGCCAGGCCCAAAAGATGGAGGCCGTAGGCCGCCTCGCCGGCGGCGTTGCGCACGACTTCAATAACTTGCTGATGGTCATCAGCGGCTACATCGAGGTGATTCTCGGGCAGCTGGATCTCGAACATCCGCTCCACGAGAAAGCGCGCGCGGTTCAGCAAGCCTCTGACCGCGCCACCACGCTGACACGCCAGTTGCTGGCGTTCAGCCGCAAGCAAATGCTCGAGCTGAAGATCGTGGATGTAAACGCCATAGTCCAGGATATGGAGCGCCTACTGCGCCCCCTGATCGGCGAAAATATTGAGCTCATCACTCGCCTCGCTCCCGACGCAGGCCATACACGGGCCGACGCCGGCCAACTCGAACAGGTACTTATGAACCTTGTGGTTAATTCCAAGGACGCCATGCCCACCGGTGGCCAGCTCATCATCAAGACCAGCAACATCACGCTCGACGACGCCTATCGCGGCGAGCAGACTTTTATCCATCCTGGCCATTACGTGCTGCTCTCCGTTAGCGACAATGGCGCCGGCATGGACCGGGAAACGCAATCCCGAATTTTCGAACCCTTCTTCACCACCAAAGAAAAAGGCAAAGGCACCGGCCTCGGCCTCTCCACCGTGTATGGAATCGTCAAACAGAGTGGCGGCTACGTGATGGTGCACAGCGACGTCGGCCGCGGGAGCACGTTCAACATTTACCTGCCTCGTGCTGAGGAGCCCATTGAGTCGCACGGAGCAGTCCCGGCTTCTCGCACCGCGGTCGGCGGCTCCGAGACCGTGCTGCTGGTCGAGGACGAAGAATCCGTACGCCAACTGGTTCGGGAGACTCTTGCTGTCAAGGGCTATCACGTTTTAGAGGCGGAAAACGGCCAGTCTGGTTTGGCGGTGGCGGCGGCGCATGACGGCACCATCGATCTCGTGATCACCGATGTGGTTATGCCCGGAATCAGCGGCCGCGAACTGGCCGACCAACTCGTCGCCAGCCGCCCGGAAATCAAGGTGCTTTACCTTTCTGGATATACCGAAGACACTATCGTCAGCGAAGGCGCCATCGAGAGCGGCAAGGCGTTCCTTCAGAAACCATTCACGCTGCACAGCCTTTCGCGGAAGGTGCGCGAAGTTTTGGGCTGATCGGGCTTTGGCTCCGCTTGTCGGGCTTCCTTTTTCCGATTGAGAGTTGCAACT
>DATDGM010000048.1:0-35244 GCA_036522075.1 Candidatus Sulfotelmatobacter sp. | reverse complement strand
ACCGTCGCTCTAACCACCTGAGCTACGCCGCCACTGTGATAACGCATGTATTTTCAATTGCTTGGGTGAAGCGCTAAGGCAGTGTACGGGGTGACGCCGTGCACCGCTTTAGGCATTGACGATACATGCATGTGTTTAAGTATCGCATAACCGAAATGAAAGTTGGAACGCCGGTCCTCGCTTCAAAGAGCGAGTAGACCGCCCCAGGTGGGACGAATAGAAGCAGGTGGTGGGTCAGAAGCGAGGTAGCTAAGTCTCCGTGTACCAAGCCGGGGCGAGCCGCAGCCCCGGACCAGTCACGACCCGATTTCTTGCCTTGGGGAATCGATCGCGCTCTTCCGGCGCACTGGTGTCTGGAGTTTGCAGACCAAGCACAAACGGGCGCTCGAACTCGATAGCCACCGCAAAACTTCCGGAAGGCTTCGGCTGTACGCGAAGCACTTTGCCGCTGGCGCTGAGTTGGACGCCATGGTCGGGCAGAGTGGCAACTCCAACCGCAACTTCCACCGTGGAGCCTTCAGGAATTTGCGACGCGCTGGACAGAAGAATGCCCCGGAGGCTGATGTTCTCCGAGCGGGCCTGGGTTCGCTGGTGCGCGAGCTTGAGTGTGACCGGCATGTGCAGCGGGTAGCGAATATCTCGCCGCGAGGGTTGCTGGGGGGAGTTCATAAATGTCATGACTACTCGGCAAGACTATCGCCGGCGCGGGTTCGCATCCAGATGACGGACGTTCAATTCGCGGAAGAAAAGAGACGCTGATTCCGACGCGCATCGGGACGATGCATCGGCACGAGATGGGACAGTAATCCATTACTGAGTTAGAGAAGAGATGCTATGCTCACGACTTTGGGTTACCAGCTACTAGTCTTCGTTCGAAAAAGAAGGCTCAAAACCTGGGGACCCAAGTAGTCAGCGGAATTTATTCGTCAAGAGAATCCATGAAAGCCATCGCCGTTATCCCGGCCCGCCTGGCCTCTACCCGCTTGCCTCGCAAGATGCTGCGTGAGATCGGCGGGAGGCCGCTTATCGGGGTGGTTTACGAGGCCGTGCGATCTTCGCCGTTGCTGGACGATGTCATTGTGGCCACCGACTCCGCCGAAATTGCCGACGTGTGCCGCGAACACCAATGGCAGGTGCGCTTGACTTCGTCCGCCCATCGCAGCGGCACCGAGCGGGTGCAGGAAGTTTCGGGCCTGGTGAGTGCCGATGTCTACCTCAACGTGCAAGGCGACGAACCGCTGGCCCGCGCCGAGCAAATCGCCACGCTGCTGGGAGTGATGAAAAATGCCGATGTGCAGATAGGAACACTGATGACGCCGGCTGCCGAGGTGGATATTCTTAACCCGAACGCGGTGAAGGTTGTGATCGATTCCAATGGCCGCGCCCTGTATTTTTCCCGAGCCACAATTCCCTTCGATCGCGACGGCACGCGGCCGCGCTACTTCAAGCATCTGGGCTTCTATGCTTATCGCAAAGCCGCATTGGACCGCTTCGTCACTCTGCCGGAGTCGTCATTGGAAAAAAGCGAGCGGCTCGAGCAGTTGCGTTTCCTGGAAAATGGGATGCCGATTTTCGTAGGCGAAACTCCATATGATTCGGTAGGGGTCGATAATGAAGAAGACTTGCGGCGCGTCATCGAAATACTACGCGGCCAAAAATCTCAGGCGTGAAATGCAGGATCGTGCTTTCGTCCCCAGGCTTCCGCCGCGGCCACCCGGCGGGCGATCGCCGGATGTGAGTGGAAAGCCCACTCCACAAATTTGGAAGGAGTGCGCTCAGCCAAGTTCTGCTCCGCCAGTTTGTTCATCGACGAAATGAAGGGCACGATGCTGGCCACCGACTCGAAGGCATACTGGTCGGCCTGCCGCTCGTTGAAGCGCGAGTAAGCATTGAGCGCCGGCATCAGCACCAGCGAGATCACGGTCGACACCAGCACCAGCAATGGCAGATTGGCGAAGTCAGAAAGCCCGTCGAAACTAAACAGGTGCTGGTCAAGCGCGTAATGCAGCGCCCAGTTCGCCGCCCAGAAACCGAACAGCGTGATCCCGGCATGAACAAAAATTCCCTTCAAAATATGGCGGTGCACCTGGTGCCCAAGTTCGTGCGCCAGAACAGCTTCGATCTCATCCGGCGTGTAATTATCGAGCAGTGTGTCGGCAAGAATAATGCGCCGCGTGTTGCCTAAGCCAGTAAGAGCGGCGTTGGCCTTCTTACTTTTCTCGGAAAGCTTCCAGCGATAGACTCCACGCACCCGGGTGCCCGCCCGTTCGCCCAGCAACACCAATCGGCGGCGCAGGTCTTCGTTGTCGAGCGGTTCGAATTTGTAAAAGATCGGAAACAAAACCACCGGCGCCAGTTGGGCCATGACTATAAAGAACCCCATAAACAAAGCCCAGGCAATGAACCACCAGTGCTCAGGCGACTGCCGGATGGTGAAATACACCAACTCCACCAGGATGCTGCCCAGCACCAGGCCAACCAGGAATCCCTTGACCTCGTCCCACAGCCACGAGCCCAGGCGCTGGTTTGAGAGTTTGAACTTGCGCTCCAGGCGAAAGCCGAAGTAGTCGAGGCCTATACCGAGCGCCTTGCCGATCACGAGCAGCAGCGCGAGATAAAGAAAAACCGAAAGCGTGTAATTCTGCGCTCCCAGCCGGTACGCGAGATCGCGCAAGCCGCCCGACCAGCCAGTAACCAGCAGGACAATCAGAAATGCCAGGCCAACGACAAAGTCGGCAATCCCCAGCCACCGCCGGGTGCGGTTATAGCGCAGGGCGTCGGCCGAATCAGCCGGAACCGCGGTTGGGCTTGCGGCAAAAGTCATGTGTCTTAAAAGTATCGCATCCTCACGATGAGTATGGGGAGCTAAAATGCGGCCGCTGAAACCGCTGTGGCGCGGGCCCTGAGGTCGTCATGCCGGCCTCAGCCGACCTGGCGTACGAACTCTTCGGCGCCGGCGAGAATCTCCGAAACCAACTCCGGTGCCGCTGCCTCGCAATACACGCGCAGCAGGGGTTCCGTTCCCGAGGCCCTGAATAAAATCCAGGCGTCGGCTCCGTTGCCGTTGGTGGGGGCGTCTAGAAAAAACTTCACGCCGTCCAGATGTTCCTTCTTGATCACCGCGTAACGACCGAGCTTTCGCGCGTCGTCGGCGCGCGCCCGCACAATCGCTCTCTGCTTCACCTCTTCCGGAATGTGCAGATCGCGCCGGCCGTAATAGTGAGCGCCAAATTCGCGTTGCAAGTCCGCAACCAATTGGCCGAGCGGCTTGCCTTCCTCCGCCATCACATTGGCCAGAAGCAGGCAGTTAAGCACGCCGTCGCGTTCCGGCAGATACCGTGAATAGCCAATGCCACCGGACTCTTCGCCCCCAATCAGGATTTCCTGCTCCATCATCAGGTCGGCGATATATTTGAAGCCGATAGGCGTTTCGTAGAGCTTGCGGCCGTGCTTCGCGGCAATGCGGTCGAGCATGCGCGTGGTGTTGAACCCTCGCACCACATCGCCTGGCCACTTTCGGCGTTCCAGCAGCCAGCGAAGAAGCACGCAGAAGATTTTGTGAGAATCGACAAAGCTTCCATCCTCCGCAACCGAGCCAATGCGGTCCGCGTCGCCGTCGGTGGCCAGGCCGGCATCGCACTTCTCGCGAATCACCGTTTGTTGCAGCAGAGCAATGTGCGGTTCGATCGGCTCGGGATTAATCCCTGGGAACAGCGGATTTAGCTCTTCGCGGATGGCCACGTGCCCAATGCCGCGCTCGCGGAATATCCCCGACAGAACGCCTCTGCCGGAACCGTACATTGCATCCACCGCAAATTTGAAATTGGTTTTGGCGACGAGATCGAGGTCGGCAAAGCGGCTGACCGCTGCGATGTATGGCCGCTTGAAGTCGACTTCTTCGATCGCGGTTCTTGTTCCGCTCGGCATGGCGCCCGCGGCCATCTCTTCTTCAATTCTTTGCATGATGCCCGGCGTGGCAGACCCGCCGAATTTGCCTTTGAACTTCACCCCGTTCCAATTCCACGGATTATGGCTGGAGGTGACCATCACGCCGCCGGCGGCACCTTGGTGCTTCACCGCATAGGAAAGGGCGGGAGTCGGCGTGTAGTCGTTGGACAGCTTGACCGAAATTCCGGCCGCTGCGATGACTTCGGCTGCTGCCTGCGCCGCGCGCTGCGATGCGAAGCGAGTGTCATAGCCGATAAACACGCCCCGCTTTGCGTCTTCGTACTTCAGCACATAAGAAGCGATCGCGCCAGCTACGCGGCGCACGTTGTCAAACGTAAAATCGTCCGCGATAATTCCGCGCCAGCCGTCGGTTCCGAATTTGATTGCCTGAGACATTGATAGCCGGGTTGTTGTTGGTCGCTCGTCGCTAGTCGTCAGTCGTCAGTCGTTCGCGATTCGCCGAGAGCACTCCTTGGAGATTGGCCAACGACTAAGTTAGTTTGCGCAGCTTCTTATCGTCCAGATACTTCACGACTTTGCCTACATCCTGAGCATGCTGACGAGTCGTGATCAGCAAGGCGTCCTCTGTTTCCACCACAACTAGGTCGCTCACGCCAACCGCGGCGACGAATTTGCCCGGAGCGTGAATGTAGTTTCCTTCAGCGTTCATTATGCATGCACCCGCGCTGGAAATCAGATTCCCCTGAGGCGGCTTGCTCTTCGAACAGTGATGCTCATGCAATGCGGTCCACGAACCCAGGTCGTTCCAGCCAAAATCGGCGGGCAGGCAAAAGATGTTTCCCGTTTGCTCGCCTTTCGCCGATCGCGGCTCGAGAACAGCATAGTCCACGCTGATGTTCTCGCATTTCGGATAGAGCCTGCGGAAAGTCGCCGCAAATCTGCGAGTGCCAAAGGCAGCAGCGATTTCTTCCAGCAGGAAAGCGGTTTTTGGGAGATGCTCGCGCAGTGCGTTGGCCAGAGTGCGCGCGCTCCACAGAAACATGCCGCTATTCCAAAAATAATTTCCGGCCGCGATAAACTCCGCGGCCCGATCTGCGTCCGGCTTCTCCGTAAACCGGCGGACTCGCAACGCCCCGTCGGACGATGCGCCGCCCGCTTCGACATAACCATACCCAGTCTCGGGCCGGGTGGGCCGAATGCCCAGCACCACGATGTTCTCACCGGAGGCGGCAATCCGAATCCCGCGCTCCACGGTCTCGCAGAAATGTTTTTCGTTCGCGCTCACATGATCGGAAGGAAACATGCCGATGACGGCGTCAGGATTCTCCCGCAGCAACAGAAACGCCGCCAGGCCGATGGCGGGCGCCGTATTTCGTCCGATCGGTTCGGCTAGAACCTGAGCCTTGGTGAGTATCGAAACCTGTTTTAAAATCGCCGGCCGCAGATCTTCGTTGGTGATCACCCAGAAGTTTTCCTTGCGCGCCAGCGGCCGAAGCCGCGCTACGGTCTGCTGGATCATTGTCTGCTTGCCATCGAGCGCTAGCAGCTGTTTGGCCCGCTTCGTCCGGCTCAAAGGCCAGAAGCGTGTGCCCCGGCCGCCAGCGAGAATTACGGGATAGAAGTGTGAGCTCTTAGTCACCAGGCGCTTTCACAGTGTTGAATGCCGAGTTCGTATCGATTTCAGATGACAAATTTCAGATTGCAGATTTACATTCCAGACCTAGGGCGGCCTCTCCTGGTTCGCTTCAAACCGCTAGCTGGCAGAAACCTGCAAATCTAGGACCTGAAACGTCATCTGAAGTCTTCACTCTGAACTCTAAAATCAAAAATCTAAAAATTTGACACCTGACCCTACGCTATTATGGCCGGCTCCGGCAGCGTCTCCCCCGGCACATACGCTCTGATGAATTCCAGTGTCCACTGTGGCCGCACGACGAATCGATCGAGGCAAGCTGGAACGACCACCGCATCGCCCTTCGCCAGGGTAACCGGTTCTGCGCCGGCCGCTTCAATCACACCGCATCCTTCCGCCGCGAGCAAGATCTGCACGGAACTCCTGCCCGAATCGTCACGCGTCGAAAAGTCCACTACTTCCTTCGCGGCGAACCGATCCACCACAAAAAACGGTGCGGCCACCAGCGACTCATGCCGATTGCTGCCGTTTGAACTCCGGGGCAGAGACGACCGCACTACTTTCCCGGACGCCACTTTCTCTTTCACCGCGGCCAGCCCGTCCTTCAAATGAAGCTCGCGGGTGCGACCGTAATCATACAGGCGATAAGTCGTATCGGACTGCTGCTGAATCTCGACGATCACCGAGCCTGGGCCCAAAGTGTGCACCGTTCCGCCGGCCACATAGATCATGTCGCCTGCATGAACCTCGAGCCAGTTTAGAAGTTCTTCGGCGCGTTTTTCGCGAATGGCGTTCTCGAGTTGGGCGGCGGTTGCTCCCGCCCTGAGCCCAAGCGCAATTTGCGCGCCCGGCTGGGCATGCAGCACATACCAGCACTCGGTTTTTCCCCAGGGTTGGCCCACGCGCCGTGCCTGTTCGTCGTCAGGATGAACCTGCACCGAAAGTTTGTCGTGCGGGAAAAGGAACTTGGCCAGCAGCGGAAACCGCTGAGCATCTCGCGCCGCATCCCCGACCAGATCGCGCTGATAGTGCTCGCTCAACTGCGCGAGGGTTTTTCCAGCGAGCGGAGCATTGGCCACTTTGCAATCGTCGCCGGTCAACCAGGCTTCGCCGATCTTTTCCGCGAACTGGTGATTGGGATAAATCGGCGAAAGATCGCGCGTGCCCCAAGGTCGGGGATCGAACGCGGGAAGCATTAGCAATGGATAGAGATTCGCCATTCCAAAGTAACTCGCAGCAGAAAGCCGTTCCCAGTTGAACGGCCATCCCCGAACCCCGATATTCCAAAGAATACCGTAACGCTGCTGCCCTCGAATCAACCTCGCTGATAACGCACCACGAGGCCAAAGGCAGGGGCCGTTGATGATGCGTCAACCGCTGTGCCGGCACGCTCAATCAATGAAAAGCAACCAACAGGTCTCTGTCCATCGGGAGATTGCTTTAGTGACAGGTGGTAAAAAGCCGACGGTGGGTTCGCCAGCGTGGCATCCGGGAAACTACAGCGCAGCGAAAAACTTCCGCATGCGCTCCAGGCCCCGATCCAGTTCCGCCTTTGAAGTCGCATACGAGACGCGGATGTGATCGCCGGTGCCGAACCCTTCCCCCGGAACCGCAGCTACATGCGCTTCCCGCAGAAGCCGTCCCGCAACATCCGAAGCCGATTTCACGCCGCGCCCGAAGAACGACGACACGTTCGGATATACATAGAACGCGCCTTCCGGCAGCGTGCACCTGATGCCAGGGATCGACCGCAGGCCCTTCACCACATGGTCGCGCAGTTCGATGTATTCGCGGCGCATTTCGCCGATGCACTCCTGCGGTCCTTTCAACGCAGCCACCGCGGCCTTTTGCACAATTGAGGTTGGATTCGATGTCGACTGGCTCTGCAACTTCGCCATCGCGCTAACCACCGCCGCCGGTGCCAGCGCATATCCCAGCCGCCATCCCGTCATGGCATAGGTTTTGGAGAGCGAGCCCAACACCACCATGCGTTCTTTGTACTCGCGAAGCGATCCCACCGAAAAATTCTTGCCCGTGTAATTGAGGTAGACGTAGCATTCGTCCGAAAGCACCCAGATGCCGCGTTCGTGCGCCAGTCGCACCACCTCCGTCATATCGGCCGGGCTCATCACCGCCCCGGAAGGATTCGACGGCGAATTGAGGATGATGACCTTGGTTCGCGGTGTGATCAGCCGCGCCACCATCTCCGCCGTCACGCGAAAGCCTTGTGACTCGTCGGATTCCAGCAGCACGCAGTTCCCGCCCGCATAGCGCACAATATCCTTGAATGAAACCCAGTAGGGGACGGGAAGAATTACTTCGTCGCCGTGATCCACCAGGACCTGAATCGCATTAAACAGCGCCTGCTTGCCGCCGGTCGACGCGATCACTTCCTCCCGGCGATAGTTGGAGTCGAAATCTACGCTGTGCCTATGGGCGATCGCGTCGCGCAGTTCGGCCGTTCCCGCGACCGCCGTATACTTCGTAAAATTGCCCTGAATCGCCGCGATGGCTGCATCCTTGATGTGCTGCGGCGTCGCAAAGTGCGGCTCGCCCGCAGTGAAATCGACTACTTCAATTCCCTGCGAACGTAGCTTCTCGGCTTCGGCTGCTGCCGCCATGGTAGCGGAGGGCTCGATGCGGTTGACGCGGTCGGTAAGTCGCAGCGCTTCGGTCGTCGCAGTGGTCATGTTTTTTTCTTCCTTCTCTTGTCGCTCTTCTTGTCGATTCCGGAGACTTCAACCACATTCATGTCTTGAAGTTTGTAAGCGGGGTCGATCTTTTCCAGCAGTTTCTGGTCCACAATTTCCGGCACCAGACCTTTCACGGGGCCGCCCGCCTGCGCCACTTCCCGCACCAGCCGCGAGCTCACGTAAGAATATTTGTCGGCCGGCATCATGAACACGGTCTCCAGCGTAGGTTCGAGCTTGCGGTTCATCAGCGCCATCTGCAATTCGTATTCGTAGTCGCTGATCGCCCGGATTCCCCGCAAAATACAAACCGCATCAATCGACTTGGCATATTCCACCATCAGCCCATTGAAAGTGTCGATGCGGACGTTCTTCAAATCTGCCGTCAGCTCGCGCAGCATTTCCAGCCGCTCGGCCACGCTGAACATCGGGCTCTTCTCCGAATTGCGCAGGATCGCGACCACCAGCTCTTCAAAAATCTTGCTGCCCCGCTGAATCAAGTCGAGGTGCCCATTGGTCGGGGGATCGAACGAACCGGGATAGATGGCAATGCCCTTGTTCAATGGTCCTCGCAGAAACAGGCGCAGCAGGTGCAACAAAGATTTTATGCGGGCGGGAGAGGGTATGGCAATTCGAGAGTGGTAACTGGGGAATTACTGCTGCCGATCAATCCACAAATTGTCATCCCGAGCGCAGCGAGGGATCTGTGTTTCCGCGTGTCCTAAGATGGACCGGGTGTCGACCGCGACTTATGCGATACGCGGCGTGAAACGAAAAGTCTGAGGCTGATCCCATTCCCGCCACAGGTCATCCCATTTAGGATTCGACGATTCAATCAGCGCCACCCGCTTGGCCCGGGTCCATGCTTTGATTTGTTTCTCACGCTCAATTGCATTGCGAACGTCTTCGAAACTCTCGAAGTAGACGAGCCGGGTGATATTGTACTTGGCGGCAAAACCGGGAGTCAGTTTCAGCTTATGCTCCCGCACTCTGCGGCGAAGACTGTTGGTCATGCCCGTATAGAGAGTGCGCGAAGGGTTGCTCATGATGTAGACGAAGTACCGCTTCTCGTCCCTCATGGAGTCCCTCAATGAGGCAGCTACCTAACTCGATTGTGAGCCCTACTCACTGTGACCTTATGCACTGTGACCCCTACGCACTGTGACCCCTACGCACTGTCATCCCTACGCACTGTGACCCCTACGCACTGTCATCCCGAGCGAGCGAGGGATCTAGGTTTCTGCTTGCATGAGCACCAATGCCGACGCCAGCAAGAACCGGGGTCCCTCGCTTCACTCGGGATGACAGCTTCATTACAGTGGCCGCTCTACCGCCGTGCCGCTACGATCGGCGCTTTCACCGCATCGGCGCTCGGCATGGTGGTGACGCGTCCACCAGCCGGCGGAGCCGCGGCAGCTGCGGGTTGTGCCGCCGCAGCGCCTAAGCCCATCGCTTTGCGGACCTCGGAGTCGAGCTTGGCCATGGTGTCCTTGTTGTCTTTCAGGAACTGGCGGGCGTTTTCGCGGCCCTGGCCAATGCGTTCGCCTTTGTAGCTGAACCACGAGCCGGATTTTTCCAGGATGTTGTTGTTCACAGCGATGTCGAGCAGATCGCCTTCCCGCGAGATGCCCTCGCCATAAAGAATGTCGAATTCGGCCTCGCGGAACGGCGCCGCCACTTTGTTCTTCACCACTTTCACTTTGGTGCGCGAGCCGGTGACCACGTCGCCTTCTTTAATGGCCGCGATGCGCCGGATATCCACCCGCACCGAGGAATAAAACTTTAGCGCCCGCCCTCCAGTTGTGGTCTCCGGGTTGCCAAACATCACGCCAATCTTTTCGCGAATCTGATTGATAAAGATGAGGCAGGTGCGCGACTTCGAAACCGTTCCCGTCAGCTTGCGCAGCGCCTGCGACATCAGCCGCGCCTGCAAGCCCATGTGGCTGTCGCCCATCTCGCCGTCAAGTTCGGCCTTGGGCACCAGGGCCGCCACCGAATCGACCACCAGCACGTCAATGGCGTTCGAGCGCACCAGGGCTTCCGTGATTTCGAGCGCCTGCTCGCCGTAGTCGGGCTGTGAAACCAGCAGGTTGTCCACGTCCACGCCCAGCTTCTTGGCATAGCCGGGATCGAGCGCGTGCTCGGCATCGACGAACGCGGCCATGCCGCCGGTCTTCTGCGCCTCGGCAATTACTTGCAAAGTAATAGTGGTCTTGCCCGAAGATTCCGGCCCGAAAACCTCCACCACGCGCCCGCGCGGAAACCCACCCACGCCCAGCGCGGCGTCAAACGAGATCGCCCCGGTCGAAATCACTGAGATAGGGACGATCGCTTCCTTCGACCCCAGCCGCATGATCGACCCTTTGCCAAACTGCTTTTCAATCTGCGAGACTGCCATTTCAATCGCTTTACCGCGTTCATCCGCCATGGGAGTGAGGCTCCTTAGATAAAGACCGCTACGACTACAGAAACTAATCTGGCCGGATTATACATACACATGGAAGCGAAAGAAAGGCGAATCTAGATAATTAACTGTGGGAAAGTTCCGAAATGGGCGGAGGGCAGGCCCAAACTACGGTTCCAGCGGCACAAGGTGCGCCGATATCCATTCGTGAAGCAGGGCAAAGCGGAATTTCCCCGCTGCGATCGTCTCTATTATGAAGTCCGAGGCAGCCTTGTTGCTCACGTTGAGATCGAATCCGTTTATGAGCAGGAAGGTGTGGGCCGACGCGAAGCCCACGCGTTTATTGCCATCCAGAAAGGCGTGATTGTTGACCAACGACTCAAGCAGCGCCGCGGCCTCTTCGCTCAGATCGGCATAATAACCAGTCTGCGGCCGGAAAACAGCGGCCTCTAAGCTTCCCTGATTGAGCACACCGTGCTCACCGCCATATTCTTCGATCTGATGATGATGAATCGCGATGACTTCCGCCACCGTCAGGTAGACGCGCTCCATTACTTGGCCAACCGCTTATACAGCTCGCGATACTTTTCGTTGGAACGGCGATAGGCGGCCATCACCTCCGGCCTCACCATGCGCTGCGAGGGGACCACGTTGTGCAGGTAATGCTCCAGCGCCCGCTCCAGCACAAAGCGTTGCGATTGCCCATTCTCTCTGGCCACAGAGACGAGCTCGGCATGCAGCTTGGCATCGATTTCAGGGGCGATCTTGACGGTGCGCGGCATCGAGTTAGTACCCGACCTAGATTGTATCCAGGCCGTCCAGTGATATCAAGATAAATCTAGAAATTACTACTAGCCCTAGGATGATCGCGGCCCCCTGACTCCTCAAGGATTGTGTGGGCGCAGGCACTCTTGCCCGCGAAATCTGGCCAGGAGCAAAAGAGGCGGCTCCTGGAAAAATCGGGGCGGAACGGGTGAGCCCACAGTTTTCATCCGCTGTCGGCAGGTCGCGGGCAGGAGTGCCCGCGCCACACAACCATAGATCCCACGCAATCTACCGCTGCAGCAAGTCCACCGGCGCCGTCACGTCGTGCACCCGGAAATACTTCGCCAGCGCCGGATACTTCCGCGCCACGGCCTCATACATGGCATAAGCCACGTTGCGATAGGAAATATGCCCGGCTGGCGTGGTCCGCAACTCGGAGATATAGACCACCTCGGCAAAATCCATTTTGAACAACGCCCGCTTGCGGAAAGCCAGCGGAATGGCGTATTGCGAATTTTCTTCCGCTTCCGGCGTGCCGCACTGCGACAGATTCTCCACCGCGGTCTGCACCCGCAGCATCGCCGCATCGAAGCGGTCACGCACTCCGGCATCTTCCACGTCGAGCAGCATCTCGTAGCCGTGCTGTGTGGTGAACCCTTGCATCACCTGGATGCAGCGGCGATGGCGGTGCATGTCGCGGAAGCCGCCCGTATCCATCAGAATGTCGAAGCGGAATTGCTGCCCGGCGCGGAAAGCCCGCGGCAATTCATCATGCTTCCCGCGATGCCGCAGTCCCAGGTCGATAATCTCCCGCCGAAATCGTTCCCCCGAAACCTGCAGCGCCTGCCGCAGCCGGCGATAGGAATGATGCGAGTGCTCATACAGCAGCGTGGTCGCAATCTCCACTTCGAGCGGCTCGTCATCGAGCAGATCGACAATGGCCTTCGAGGGAGCAACCGCCTCGCCCTTCATCAGTTCGCGCGCGGCCTGCCGTAGTTCCCGCCGCGATTCCCTCTCGTACGCATTCGGGTCGGCATACTTCACCAGCGTCGGCGCCACCCGCACCTCGTGAAGCAGTTCCTGCTCGGCCCGCGCGCCCAATTCCACATCCACAGCGCGAATCTCGGCCACCAGCTTCTGCAGCGACTCCGCGTTCACGTTGTAAGCCGCACCCGTCGCCGCCTTCTTCAGCGACTCGCCCAGTTGCCGCACTTCCCGGTGCGTGTGCGACAACAGATGCGCCACCTGCGTTTCCAGCGTGCGCGCGTTTACGATCTCACCGACCGATGTGTTCGTCGATAACGGCAGCAGATACCGCGTGATGTCAAACGCCCGCGCCTTCAGCGTGCGTTCATACGCTTCCTGCTTCATATCCGCTGGCTTTGGCGTGATCCGGATCAAATGCTGCGCCATGTGCGCCGACAGCGCCTCATACTCGGCGAAAAGAAAATCCATGGTCTCGCGATACAGCTTCTTCGCTTCCTTGTCGACGCCGAAATCCGGAACGTAATAGCCGCTCTTCTTGAAATCCTGATAACGCGTCGAGCGCTCCTGCCCGTCCCAGCGCTGTTCGTCGGCCAGTTCGATCGCAGCGAGAATCGAAAGCCGTTCCACCGCCAGCGCAATGTGCGCTAGATCGGCGATTGAGCGATGGCCATACTGAAAATAAAACGTGTTGAGAAATTTCTCCGCCTTCTGCGAACTGATCTCGCGCAACGACTCCTTCATCGAGAGCGACGAGCGCGAATACTTGGCCATGGCGTAAGCCTGAATTTCCGGCTCAACGCCGTACACGGCGAACACCTCGGTAGACGCCGCCCCAGCGGCGCTTTCCGGAGCCGCCGGGCTCTCACCGGCCAAAGCCCGCAGCGGTGAACGGTGCCCCGAGCCGGTATTGACTGAGGCAGCAACCGGATCCGCTGAGGATGAGTTCTTGTTGGAAGGATCAGGCATGGCGATGACATTGTCGGGAAAAGTCTGAGGCATGAGAGTGCGAGAATGTTACTTGGCATCGCCCACTAAGCGCAATGTTTAAGAAACGACAACGACTGTTTGTTTTCCCGTAGTTTGCGAGCCTGCCTTCGATTTTCCCACCGCGCGAGCTATTGCGAATTTCCGTCTACACTTCTAGCGTGCATCCCTTGCTCGAATCTGTCGCGCATCGCCCCTGGCGCTCTCCCTCGGGCCCATGGGTGATGAAGCAGATATGGCACGATCTGCTCTTCGCCCACTGGCCTCTGCCGACTACCGTGGTGCGGCCTCTCGTCCCGTCGCAACTCGCTCTCGACACGTTCGATGGTCGATGCTGGGTGGGCGTCGTCCCGTTTCATATGAGTGGAATTCGTGCCCGCGGTCTTCCGCCATTGCCGAGCCTTTCCCGGTTTCCTGAACTCAATGTCCGCACTTATGTAACCCATCGCGGCAAGGCCGGCGTGTATTTCTTCAGCCTCGACGCGAACAACTTGCCCGCCGTGTGGGCGGCTCGCAATTTTTATCACCTGCCCTACTTCCATGCGGAAATGAGTTGCAAGGAGAGAGACGGCACTTTTCAATATTCATCCTTCCGTCTCCGCGCCCCCGCGGAATTTCGCGCGCGCTATCGCCCGATGGCAGAGGCCCGCCTCTGCGAAAAAGGTTCGCTCAATTACTGGCTCACTGAGCGCTACTGTCTCTACACCACGCACCGCGGCCACATCCTGCGCTGCGAGATCCATCACCAGCCCTGGCCGCTGCAAGACGCCGAAGCTGAGTTCGAAACCAATACCGTGGCGGCTGCAGCCGGCATGGACTTGTCAGCGGCCCCACTGTCTCTGCTCTTTTCCCGCCGCTTAGAAGCTCTCATCTGGCCCCTACACCGCGCCGACTAGCCGAGCCCCCGCGTATAATGCAGCGTCACACCGTTCATTCCACAGGAGAATCGGGAGACTCTTCATGTCCCTTGCAGGGCACGTGGCGCTGGTTACGGGAGCATCGCAGGGCATCGGGCGGGCATGCGCGTTGAGGCTGGCCGCGTCCGGTGCAGCGGTCGCCGTGGCGGCGCGCAATCAGGAAAAGCTGAACGAACTGGTAAGCGAAATTACCGCCGCAGGCGGCAAGGCTGCTGCGTTCCCGCTCGACGTTGCAGACGAAGAGCAGATCAAATCCACGGTTAAAGCCGCCATCGCGCAGTTCGGCAAGATCGATATTCTGGTCAACAACGCCGGCATCACCCGCGACCAGCTGGTCATGCGCATGAAGCGCGCCGACTGGGATTCGGTCCTGCAGACCAACCTCACCTCTGCCTACCTCACCACGCAGCAGGTCATCAGCTCCATGCTCAAGCAGCGCTGGGGACGCATCATCAACATAACCAGCATCTTCGGCCAGATGGGCCAAGCCGGGCAGGCGAACTATGCCGCGTCGAAAGCCGGCCTGATCGGCCTGACCATGGCGATCGCCCGCGAAGTCGGCTCGCGAAATATTACCTGCAACGCCGTCGCGCCCGGATTCATCGAAACCGCCATGACGGCGGCGCTGAGTGACGAGTTCAAGCAAGCTGCGGTAAAACAGATTCCACTGGGCCGCGTCGGCACAGTCGAGGACGTGGCCAGCGCCGTCGCATTTCTAGCGTCGGAAGAAGCGTCCTACATCACCGGCCACGTGCTCAGCGTAAATGGTGGCATGCTGATGGGATGAAGCGGCACGCTAACGCCGAGCACGCCGAGCGCACAGAGGGAAAATTTGAAGAGTGAAGCACCCAAGGCGTCAGATGCCGAAATTCCCTCTGCGTTCCCTGGGTCCTCGTCGGCAAGAGGCTTTTCGATTCTGCAAGCCGAATCCCCAAGCCAGATCGCGCAGATCCGCGAACTATTCCTCGAATACGCCAATTCCCTAGGCTTCAGTCTCTGCTTCCAAAACTTCGACAAAGAACTCGCCGACCTTCCCGGCGACTACGCCCCACCGGAAGGCCGCCTTCTTCTGGCCGAATACGAAGGTCAACCCGCCGGCTGCGTGGCGCTGCACATGCTCGCACTTCAAGGAAACGACCGCATCTGCGAAATGAAGCGTCTCTACCTTCGTCCTAAGTTTCGCGGCAAGGGCCTGGGCCGTGTTCTGGCCGAGCACGTCATCGCCGAGGCACGTAGGGCCAAGTACACGTCCATCCGCCTTGACACCGTCGGGCCTGTGATGAAAGATGCGGTTGCCATGTACCGCAAGCTGGGCTTCAAAGAAATCGCGCCCTATCGTCCCAACCCGAATCCCGGCACGCTCTACCTGGAGCTTCTGTTGTAGAACTCGTTCCGGTCGAATGACGCGAAGGGGACTCTCATAATGCAGACCAAGTGGGTGATGTGGATCGCGTGCGCCACAATTTGCATGCTCTCTGCGATGGGCGCAGCTCAAACTCCAAGTCCAGAGGCAGCCAAGGCAGGCGTGGCGAAGCCGCTCGCTGCCGTAAAGTTCGAAGGCGACGAGTTGAAATGCCTGCACTCCGCCACCGAAAACGGCGATCCCGACACCGGCCCCTCCACGCTGATCCTCAAAGCCGCGCCGAATTGCAAAGTTGGCTGGCACTATCACACCGCCGAGGAACAACTCATCGTCACCCAGGGCACGGTGCAGGCCGAAATGGATGGCATGGCCGCCGCCGCGCTTGAATCCGGTGGTTTCGCCATGATGCCGAGTAAAGTGAAGCACCGCTTCTCCTGCGAATCGAAAACGGAGTGCGTCATGTTCGTCACTTTCGATCGCAAATATGACATTGTCTGGCTCAAAGACACTCCACCCTCTAATCTGGCAAAATAGGCGGTGCGGATTAGGAGATAACAATGAAAAGTGCAATCCTCTTGCTGCTGATTTCCTTCTGTGCCATTTCCGCCTTCGCAGCCGACAGCAAGGCCGTCTCCTACAAAAGCGGCGACGAGACCGTCCAAGGCGTCCTCTACACGCCTGCCGCCAAAGGACCGTTCCCCGCCATCATCGTGATTCACGAATGGTGGGGTCTCAACGACTGGGTGAAAGACCAGGCCTCGAAACTGGCCGACGAGGGTTACGTGGCCCTGGCTATCGACCTCTATCGCGGCAAGGTCGCTACCACTCCTGACATGGCGCATGAAATCATGCGCGGCGTCCCCGAGGACCGCGCCAAGCGCGACCTGCACGCGGCGTTCGTGTTCCTTCAATCGCAACCCAACGTCAGGAAAGACCGCATCGGTGCCATCGGCTGGTGCATGGGGGGCGGTTATTCGCTCGACGTTGCCCTACAGGAGCCCACGCTCGCCGCCGACGTGATCAACTACGGCCACCTCGCCACCGATACCGACGCGCTGAAGAAAATCAACGCGCCCATTCTCGGCCTGTTCGGCGGCCAGGATCGCGGCATCACTCCCGACGACGTGAAAAAGTTCGGCGCGACCCTGGATCAGCTCGGCAAAAAGATTGACGTCAAGATCTACGACGATGCCGGCCACGCTTTTGAAAATCCCAACAATAAAGATGGCTATCGCGCCGCCGATGCCTCCGACGCATGGAATCGCACCGTCGCCTTCTTAGCTGAAAACTTGAAGAAGTAGTAAGTTCCTTGAACGCCCAGCCCAGAAGGCCTGACCAGCGCGGCATCTGCCGCGCTGGTTTCTTTTACGGTGTATAAGCAAAGTGTCCCGGGAAAATTGCATTCCCTAGGAATCTAGTGGGGTTCCTATAGCACCAATTTCCACTTGCCAGAAAGTGCCGACATGATTACTATGCACGCATCCTAAAATGCTCCCCACGATAAACATCGGCGAGACCATCCGAAACTACAGGCTCCAGAAAGGCATGTCGCAGGGCGATATCGAGAAGCGCACCGGCTTATTGCGCTGCTATCTCTCGCGCGTAGAAAACGGCCATACCATCCCCTCGCTCGATACTTTGTCGAAAATCGCCGGCGCCATGGAGATTGCCCTGTCGCAGTTCTTCTCGGAGTCCGCCCACGGCAACGGCTCCAAAGGTCTACCCCAACTCTCTGACGATGAAGTCCGCTTCCTCAGCCAAATCCGCCGCTACGCCACCAATCTCAACGACAGCGACCGCAAACTCGTCCTGGCCATGGTCAAGAAAATGGCCTCGAATTCCGGAAAGTAGCTGCTAGCTTCCGCTGAACAGTTAAAAACCCAAGCCTGCCGTAACCGTCTTCGATTCGGTGAAGCGATTAGCCCTTCGCAGGGGGCACTAACCGGAAAAAGCTAGGATCAGCTGGCAACCGGCAGCCAAAAGATGACTTACTTTCGTACCATGCCCTTCAGTGACCACTAGGCACCTCGCCGCCTGCCCGCTCAACTCCTAAACTGGTGCTGGAGACTCCTGCGTGACCATCGACGAGGAATTGAATCTTCTCGACACCCAGCTGCGCCGGCTGAAGATCGAGTACGAAATTTTCTTCAGCAATCCCACTAAGCGTCCGCCCACCGACGTGGAATGGAAGGTGGTCGCGCTGATCCGCAAATTTTCCGATGGTGGCCGCCTGAATTTTTCGCAGCGTTACCGCTACAACGAAATGTCGCAGCGCTACGCGGTCTACAGCGACCTGTGGCGCAAAAAGGCACGCATCCGCGAAGAGGGCTACCGCCGGCCCCAGGACGCGCTGCTTTCGGTCCAAGGCGTTCGAATCGCCGAAGACGAGCACCAGCAGCAGCACCAGAAAGCCTATGGCGTGAGCGCAGCCGCCGCGGCGGTTGGAGCAGGAGCCGGGCGCGCCTCGCAAGCCTTTTCCCTGCATGACGTGGACAAAAGCGAACGCGAACAGGTTGAGCGACTCTACAACACCCTGGTTGCAGCCAAGAAAAAAGCCGGCGAGAGCGTATCCGGCAACTTCGATTCCTTTACCACTTTCGTCCAGAAGAAAACCCAGCAAATCCGCAAACAATACGGCTGCCAGACCGTGGAGTACTCGGTCGAACTCGCCGACGGCCACGTGAAGCTGAAAGCCAAAGCGAAAACCTAGAGGCAGCTCCATGGTCCGTCAACTTTCCAAGGAGGAGAGTACATAGAAGACCATGCGACGTATTTTGATCACGCTGGTCGTCCTGTTCGCAATCCTCTTCGTGGGCGTGGGTTGGCTTGCCCCGGTGGCGCTTTCCTTCTACACGGCAAGCCAGGCGCGAGCCGCGTTGAGAGCCGTCCCCATCGATTTGAAGGATCGTTCCGTCTCCCAAGCTCCTGGCACGAAGTTGTCCTACATCGGATATGCCTTCGAAGTCCCGTGGACCGACCTCGACGAATCCAAGACCGAGATCGAGGCCAAGAACGATCCCGGCTGGGGCCGGGTTACACTGGCCTTCGAGTCGGGCCTATCGCTAGCGGTGCTGGCCGAACCGCCCCAAGGACTCGGCAAGCACCTCACCGGCGACTCCAGGCGGAGGTTCGAACGCCTCCTCGGGCCGGGGACGGCAACTTCCGACTACGAGTTTGCCAAGAACGCCTACGAATTCACGCCGGACAAAATGCACCATTGGAATCTTTCACTTGCCCTTCACGTTCGCGAGCAAGGGCTGCTCGTGTTTAAGTCTGGCCGGGTATTTGAGCCAGCCGAGACCGGAATCTTCAACCTGCAGAGCCAAAATTACCGGGGCTTTCAGCAGGGCGACCCTCGCCTCCGGCCCGACGCCCTCATTCTGGACCTTTACTCCGACGACGCTGTCGTCAAAATATTCTTCATACAGGGCCGATACTACGAGTCGGAGGGAGTCACCCAGCCTGAAATCAACCGGGTCGTCCAGTCCCTGCACCGGGCAGCGCCAACTCAAGTGGCAACTTCCACGAATCAGAAGTGAATAAAGCGCTCCTGGCCGACTAACCTCCAGCCGCGTTCCTGCTAAAATCTCAGTGGTCTCCTCAAAAAGCTAACGCCCTCATGTCCAGAATCCAGCGCGCCATTCTCAGCGTCACCGATAAAACCGGCCTGGCCGATTTCGCCCGCAAACTCTCTACCTTCGGAATCGAGCTCGTCTCCACCGGCGGTACGGCCAAGCTCCTGCGCGATTCCGGCATCGCGGTCAAAGATATCTCCGAACTCACCGGCTTCCCCGAAATGCTCGACGGTCGCGTAAAAACCCTCCATCCCAAAGTCCACGGCGGCATCCTGCATCGCCGCGGAGATCCCAAACACACCGCCGCGGTCGCCGAACACGGAATCCAGCCAATTGACATGGTGGTCGTGAATCTCTACGCCTTTGAGAAAACCGCAGCCAAACCGGGAGCAGTCTTCGATGAGCTCATCGAAAACATCGACATCGGCGGACCTTCCATGATCCGCTCCGCCGCCAAGAATTTTCACGATGTCGCCATCGTCACCTCACCCGCCGATTACGACGCCATCGCAGAAGAACTCAACAGCTCCGGCGGCGCCCTCTCGCTCGACACCAAGTGGCGCCTGGCCCGCCAAGCCTTCGCCACCACCGCCGCTTACGATTCCGCCATCGCCTCTACGCTCGAACGTATCACCCTCGACGGCAGTTTCCATCTGCCCGCCGCGGGCGAAAAACCATTTCCTGCGATCCTGCGCCTCTCTTTCCAAAAAACCTTCGACCTCCGCTATGGCGAAAACCCCCACCAGAAGGCCGCCATCTACTCCGATACCTCCGGGCGGGGCGTGGCCAACTCCCGCCAGCTTCAGGGCAAGGAACTTTCCTACAACAACATTGTCGACCTGCAAGCCGCCTGGGACCTGGCCCAGGAATTTGAAGAGCCTGTCTGCGCCATCATCAAGCACACCAATCCCGCCGGCACAGCCACCGGCTCCACGCTTGCCGAGGCCTACAAGCGCGCCCTCGCCTGCGACCCCGTCTCCGCTTTCGGCGGCGTGATCGGCGTGAATCGCCCTATCGACGGCGAGGCCGCCGAAGATATGCACAAGCTCTTCCTCGAAGTCATTGCCGCCCCGGGCTTCGACGACGCGGCCAAAGCCAAGTTCGCCACCAAAAAGAATCTCCGCCTTGTGGAAGTGAACGATCCACCTAGGGTCCCGGCTCCGGGCCAAGACTGGGTGCTGAAGAATGTTTCCGGAGGAATCCTGGTGCAGGACGCAGACGTCCGTTCCCTGCAGCTATCTGACCTGCGCGTCGTCACAAAACGACCGCCCACGCCGGAAGAAACCCGCGCCCTGCTCTTTGCCTGGAAGGTCTGCAAGCACGTGAAATCCAACGCCATCGTCTACGCGCGCGACGGACAAACCGTAGGCGTCGGCGCCGGCCAGATGAGCCGCGTCGACTCCGCAAAAATCGGCGCCATGAAGGCCCAACTCTCGCTGCAAGGCACAGTCGCCGCCTCTGACGCCTTCTTCCCGTTCCCCGACGGCGTCGAAGAAATCGCCAAAGCCGGCGCCACCGCCATCATCCAGCCCGGAGGCTCGCAACGTGACAACGAAGTAATCGCCGCAGCCGACCGCCTGGGCCTGGCCATGCTTTTCACCGGCGTCCGCCACTTCCGCCACTAAAACCGGGCTTCAGGCGTCAGCCCTCAGACCTCAGCCCGCCCGAAGAAGCAGAAACTTCAGTAGAGGCCTACGCCCGAAGTCCAAGGTCTAAGGTCTCAGGCCCGATTCCACCTTTACTCAACTTGACACTACAACACCACATTCCGCCGGTCCTGTACTTCTGTTTGCGCAGAATCGCAATCTCCCTCCACACTTTTTCCCCATCCCGACCCCGGCAGAGTAGAATAAGGACACCCCGCCCCCAGCGGCACTGCATCCAATCACTTATGCTTTCGAAAACTCGGTCAGCGCAGGTAAGGTCTAGCATGAAGAATGTTTTTCGTTTTTTTCTGGTGATTGCCGTCGCCGCCTCCGCGGCCGCCGCCCAATCCACCTCTCCTGCATCGTCCGATGCTTCGTCGGCCCAGCCTGCGCCCCACAAAATCGACCGCGCCGCGGCCTATTATCACTACTCGCTCGCGCACATGTATGAGGAGCAGGTCACCGTCTACGGTCGTAGTGAACTGGCCAACAAGGCCATGGACGAATACCGTCTGGCCATCGAAGCCGACCCCTCGTCGGAATTTCTTACCTCCGGCCTGGCCGAGCTTTACGTCAAGACCGGCCGCATTCGCGACGCTGTCATCGAAGCCCAGGACATCATCAAGCGCGATCCCACCAACCTCGAAGCCCACAAACTTCTGGGCCGCATTTATCTGCGTTCGCTGGGCGAAATGCCCGGCGGAAATAGTTCTGACAACGTCCTGAAGCTGGCCATTGAGCAGTATGAACAGATCGTCAAGATCGAGCCCACAAGCGTCGACGACCATCTTCTGCTCGGCCGCCTCTACCGCCTGAACAACGACCTTCAGAAAGCCGAGAACGAACTCAAGACCGCCATCAAGATCGACCCCAACTCCGAAGAAGCAGTCACGACACTTGCCGTCCTCTACACCGATGAGGGCGATACCGCGCACGCGCTGCAAGTGCTCAGCGCCGTGCCGGATGCCGCCCGCTCCGCTAAGCTCTATGCCGCGTTGGGCGCGACTTACGAGCAGCGTAAGGATTTCAAGAGTGCCATCGACGCCTACAAAAAGGCGATCATGCTCGACCGCGACAATCTGGACGCCATTCGCGGCCTGGCCGAGAACCTGCTCAATGACGGTCAAACCGACGCCGCCCTTGAGCAATACAAAGTAATTGCCGACGCCAACCCCGAGGACGCACAAACTTTCCTGCGCATTGCAGAAATCTATCGCCGCCAGGGCAAGTATGACCAGGCTCTCGAGAACCTCAAAAAAGCCGACACCATGGTTCCCGATTCGCTGGAAGTTCCCTATAGCATGGCCGGAGTCTATGAGGCGCAAGGCCGTTATGACGATGCCGTAAAGCTCTTGCAGGATCTGGTCAAGAAAACCGAGAAGCCCGACCACAACTACAGCCAGGCTGATCGCACCAATCGCGCCATCTTTGTTGAGCGCCTCGGGATCGTTTATCGCGAGCAGGAAAACTACACTGGGTCGGTGGAGACTTTCCGCAAGATGCTCAACCTCGGCGATGAAAACGCCGAACGCGGCTACCAGGCCATCATTGACACCTACCGCGAGGGCAAGATGTGGACCCAGGCCACCGCGGCCGCCCGCGAAGCCGTGCAGAAGTTGCCCGATGATCGCGGCCTGCGCATGGTGCTCGATGCCCAACTCGCCGACACCGGAGATGCTGACAAAGCCCTTGCCGACGTTCACTCCCTGCTCAACGGCAAGGCCGAAGACCGCGAAGTCTACGTCACCCTCGCGCAGATGAATACCCGCCTCAAGCGCTGGAAGGATGCTGAAGAGGCGCTCAACAAGGCCGAACAGCTTTCCACCAAGGCCGAAGATAAAGACTACGTTTACTTCCTGCGCGGCTCCACGTACGAGCGCGAGAAAAGGTACGACGATGCCGAGGCCCAATTCAAAAAAGTTCTGGCCTCCGACCCTCAAAGTGCCGTCACGCTTAACTATCTCGGTTACATGAACGCCGATCGCGGCGTGCGTCTCGAAGAATCGCTGAACTACATCAAGGCCGCCGTCAGCCTCGACCCCGGCAACGGCGCCTATCTCGATTCGCTGGGCTGGGCCTATTTCCGCCTCGGCAAATACGATCAGGCGGAGGAGAGCCTCACCAAAGCGTCTCTCCACATGGGCTCCGATCCCACGGTGCAGCAGCATCTCGGCGACCTCTACCAAAAAACCGGCCGCCTGAAACTGGCCGCCGCTCACTGGGAACGCGCCATCGACGAATGGAACAGAACCGTCACCGCCGAAGTCGACGGCGACGCCCTCGCCAAAGTGCAGCAGGATCTCGACGCCGCCAAAGTCCAGCTGGCCCGCGAAGGCTCCGAAAAACCGCAAGACAAACAGTAGCGAGTCCCGAGTGGCGAGTACCGAGTGTGCAGTAGCGAGTGGCGAGTGGCGAGTGCCGAGCAATTGCAGTTTAGGCCGGGCGTCATCCTGAACGGAGCCGTTCTTCAGGCGGAGTGAAGGATCTCCAGCTTAACGACACTCGCGGAAGTATCTTGGACTCCAGATTCACGATTGACCATTGAAAACCTAGCCCGAGAGGGCCTTTCAATCTGCAATCAAGAATCTGAAATCTGAAAATAAGATCCAGCTCGCAACTCGCCCCTCCCACCTGCTAGACTTTCCCCATGTTGGCCGGCTACGCGGTGCACGTCGAAAACACCCGCGGACGCCGCTTCCCCGAGCCACCCCACCCCTACCGCGACGATTTTCAGCGCGACCGCGACCGTGTTATTCACTCCCGCGCCTTCCGCCGTCTCGAAGCCAAAACCCAGGTCTTCACCCGCCGTTATTCTGACCACTTCCGCAACCGCCTCACTCACACTCTCGAAGTTTCGCAAATCTCGCGCACCATCGCAGCCGCGCTCAATCTCAACCTTGATCTCGCCGAAGCCCTCGCCTTGGTCCACGACATCGGCCATCCTCCCTTCGGCCATGCCGGCGAAAAGGCGCTCGACGCCGCCATGCGCGCCCACGGCCTCTTCTTCGACCACAACCTGCACGCCCTTCGCATCGTGGAAGATTTCGAGCAACGCTACGCCGCCTTTCGCGGACTGAACCTCACCTTCGAAGTCCGCGAGGGCATCATCAAGCATTCTCACGATTACGAGGCGGCGAAGCATCCGGAGCTGGCCGAGTACTTGCTCGCCGAACGTCCGCCCCTAGAAGCTCAGCTCATCGACCTCACCGACGAAATTGCCTACAACACCGCCGACCTCGACGATGGCTACGAAGCGCATCTATTAACCCTAGTCTCCATCCGCAAGGGCGTTCCCGTGTTCGACCGTTTCTATCGTGAAGTCGAGCGCCTCTATCCAGACGCTGTCGAGAAACTCAAATTCAACGAAGCCCTAAAGCGCGTGCTCAACCGCTTCGTAGGAGACCTGATCGACAACACCCAAGCCCGCATCGATCAGGCAGGGATTCAAACCCTCGAAGACGTGCGCAATCACAGCGAGCGCCTGGCCGTCTTCAGCCCGGAAGTGGAAGCCGAGCGCAAGCAGTCCAAAGATTTCCTCTACGAAAATCTCTACTTCAGCTCCACTCTCGAACCGGAAAAAGAGGCCGCCGAACGCGTAGTCGGAGACCTATTTACCTTCTGGATGAAAAACCCCACATCCCTCCCGCACAACTACCAGGAGCAAGCGGCCCGCGAGCCTCTGCCCCGCGTAATCTGCGACTACATCGCCGGCATGACCGACCACTTCATCTTCGAGCAGCACGAAAAGTACTACGGCGAGTGAGTGGAGCCGCCGCGCCAGCTTGCTAACGGCGCGACATTTAATCAGTCCAATGCGGATAACAGAAACTGCGAAAAGACGGAAAGGAAAAGAAGCAAAACTGAAAGATGATTTTCCGGGGAGCGTTTCGCGGTCTCCTGGCCAGCTTCGCTATGATGGCGTCCCTGGCTGCTGCGCAGCAATCTTCACCATCCGGCTCCGCCCGCCAGTCCCTCGACGATGCCTGGTGGACCGGCCCCGTGCTCGCTCCCTCAGCCAACACCCTTCCGCGCGGCCACGTTCTCATCGAGCCCTACCTCTACGACGTAATCACGCAAGGCTTTTACGATTCCAGCGGCACCCGTCGCAGCGCCCCTCACGCCAACGAATTCGGTTCACTCACGTACATCAACTACGGTCTGGCCAATAAATTTACCGTCGGCGTGATCCCCACCTTTGACTACAACCAAGTCAGCCAGGGCCTCAACCGCTCCAACATGGGCGTAGGCGATCTCACCGTTCAGGCGCAGTACCGGCTCCGGCTTTTTCACGAAGGCAGCTGGCTTCCCACTACTTCCATCGCTGCACAGGAAGCCCTCCCGACGGGAAGATACGACCAACTAGGCGACCGCCCCAGCAACGGACTTGGCGCCGGAGCCTACACCACGACGCTCTGCTTCTATACGCAAACATTTTTCTGGATGCCCAACGGCCGCGTCTTGCGCTCGCGCTTCAACGTCACCCAGGCGTTCTCCCGCAGCGTCAACATCGAGGACGTCAGCGTCTATGGCACTACGCAGGGATTCCGCGGCCACGCCCACCCCGGCGCGGCCCTCTTCGTCGACGCGGCCTGGGAATACAGCATCACCCGCCGCTGGGTCCTGGCCCTCGATGCCGTTTATCGCCATCAGTACAACACGCCCGTGGACGGATACAACCTCTCCGCCTCCAACCAGCCGATCTCGCTCAACTCCGGTCCCAGCCAGGTGTTCGGCCTCGCTCCCGCCTTCGAATACAACTTCAACAGCAGAGTAGGCGTGATTCTCGGCACCCGCATCTTCCCCGCCGGCAAAAATACAACGGACTCAATCACTCCCCTCATCGCCATCAACATCGTCCACTGACGTCGTGCGAGGAGGGCGGCGAGCGGCAAGCAATTTCAGATTGCAGAGTCTAGATTTCGGATTTTCGAAACGCCTGGTCAACGCTCTCCGGTTTTAAATCTGCAATCTAAAATCTACAATCTGCAATCGTCTGATAACATCCGTGTGAATCCGTGCAAATCCGTGGCTCACTTTCCGGCTACACTTGCCACCACATCAAACAAAACCCTCGGCCCGCGCCGCACTTCTTCCACCCGAATCCGCTCGTCATTCCCGTGCTCGGTGTTGCTTTCTTCGTCGGTCGCTACATAAGGATTGAATCCGTAGGCCTGCATGCCCAGCGGCCGGTAGCGCTGGTTCTCGGTGTATCCGCTGGTGATCAGCGGCGCCACCGGCGTCCCGGGAAAGTAATGCGCGGAAACTCTTCGAATGGCGCCAAACAAAGCCGTATCCGTCGGCGAATAGTTGGCCAGGCGGAATTCGGCATTCAGCGGCTCAATCGTCACATTTGAATCGTTCACCACCCGCCGGATCTCTCGGAGCAGGGCCTCGGGGTCGCCACCCGGCAGAATCCGCACATCCAAATTCGCCCACGCTTCCGGCGGAATTACATTTGTCTGTTCCGACCCTCCCATCATGGTGAGCGCGATGGTATCGCGCAGCAGATAATTCAACGATTCATCGCCCTCCACTTCTGCCTGAAACCTGGGGTCCCGCACCGCCTTGCGGATGTTGCGATATTGGCCCGCCCGCTCCCCCGGCTCGTAAGGCGCCATCGCCCGGAGAAATTCCTCCACCACCGGTAACACGCGGAGCGGCGCGTGGTACGCCAGAATGCGGTCGAGAGCGCGCACCAGACGGTTGGGCGCAGAATCATTAATGGGACGCGATCCGTGCCCCGGCCGCCCATGTGCCACCACATGCAGCCAGAACGTAGTTTTCTCCCCCACATCCACGCCTACGTACTTGACCCGGCCGTTTTCCAGAATGTTCTCGCCGCCTTCGTTGATCAAAAACTCGGCGTTTTCCAGCAGTTCGCGCTGATGAGCAATGAACCAGTCGGAACCGGTGTCATTGGCTTCCTCATCGGCCACGGCGAGAAAGATCACGTCGCGCTCCAGCGGCACCTGCTCGCGCTTCAGCATCACCAGCGCCACCAACTGGGCCAGCCCTTCGTCCTTCATGTCCTGCGCCCCGCGCCCCCACACATACCCATTCTTGATCTCCCCGCTAAACGGAGGCACCTGCCAATGGGCTGCATCGCTGGTCACCACATCCGTGTGGTTGAGTAAAACAATCGGACGCGGACCGTTCGCCGCCTGCGGATCAGTCCGCGGCAGCCGAGCCCACAAATCCCCCCGCCCCGGCGCGTACTCAAAAACCCGGTTCTCAATTCCTTCTTTATCAAGGATTCCCTTCAGAAACGTCACCGCCCGCATCTCGTTCCCTGGCGGATTGGTAGTATCAATCCGCAAGTACTGCTGCATCCAGTCGAGTGCCAGATCGGAATATTGCTGCAAATGCTCTGAGGAAACGTGAGACGAGGCCAAACGTAGCGCCTGCGGATCCGCCGCGTTAGGGCTTTCGGCCCGAACAAAGGGAGTCGCAGAGAGGCTGCTAATCGCGATGGCCGCGATCCCCAGCACCATTCCAATTCGCCCACAGCCCTTCACCCGCCGCCCAATCAAGCTAGCTTTCAAAATTCCTCCTGGACATCGTAAGCCATACCCTCATAAGGGCCTGACTCTTGGCCCCCTGAGCCCTGCCTTACACGCAGTTTTTATATCAGGTTTCCCAAAATTACCCTCCAAATTGCGCTCGTGACTGTTAGTAACTCAGCCGCGAGTTACAATGTCCTTAGATATCAACAGCTTAAGACAAACCCCTTCCCGATGGTTTGGCATCCAACCTGTAGTAGAGAGAGCAGGAGCCGGTTACAGTTCGGCCCCCAGGTTCTGAGGCCAGGCGCAGCGTCAGCGCAGGCCGGCAAGCAAATCTGCTTGCTTTTCATATGCTTAGGGACGAGATCAAGCCCCACAGCGCCCTTTCGGCGGGGTGAGGGTAGCCCAAGAACTCCCAATCTGGAGGAAGGTTATTATGACCCACCGTTTACTCATCGCCCTGCCACTGGCCGCAGCGCTCTCGCTCCCGGCCCTGGCGCAGACCACCTCGACCAATTCTCAGCCTGCCGCCACTCCGGCAACGTCCACGGACACTGCCACTGGCAAGGCGCCCCTGGCGCCTCCCAGCCGTGAAGGCTTCTGGGGACGGGTCAATCCGTTCGCCCGCAAGAAATACGTACAGCGCCAGACCGAGCCCATCCGCGACCGCGTCAATGAGCTCGACGACCTGACCGCCGCCAACAGCAAGAACATTCGGGACACGGACACGCGCGCCCAGGCTGGGATCAAGCTGGCTTCCGACAAGGCCGATGCCGCCGATCAGCACGCGGTCGACGCCGGCAACAAGGCGACAGCCGCGCAGCAGACCGCGCAGCAGGCCACCACTCGCATCCAGACGGTTGAGACCGTGGTCAACAACATCGACCAGTACAAGGCTTCGAACCAGACCGAGATTCTCTTCCGTCCCGGCCAGACCATGCTGAGCAAGCCCGCCAAGGACGCTATTGATGAAATGGCGACAACGGTAAAGGGCCAGCGCGGCTACATCATTGAAGTGCAGGGCTTCTCCGCAGGCAGGGGCCAGGTTGCCATCGAGCACTCGCAGAAGATGGCCGAGTCCGTGGCGCGTTACCTGGTTCTCAATCACGAGATCCCCGTCTATCGCATCTATCTCGTGGGCATGGGCAACGCCCCGGTTCCCGCGGATGAGACCACCAAGTCCAAGCACATCAGCGGCGGCCGCGTCGAAATCAGCTTGCTGAAAAACGATCTGGAACAGCTCTCCAGCAATTCGGCTCCAGCTATGAGCACAGATCAGTCGCAGCAACCGAAGTAACCGAACGACTTAACGATGTTGGGACTCACAACGGGCGCCTCGCCCGAGTCCCTCCCCCAGAAAAACCCCTCGCGCAAGCGGGGGGTTTTTCGTTTGAGGTGAAGTTTCACAGCAATGCACCCGCAATCGCGCCGGGTGCCATTTTGCGCGTTCTTTGCCAGGAGTGGGGCTTTTGCGTCCGCCCATCACCGAACCCTGAGTTAAGAAGCGGGCATCGCCAATCTGCTCACTCTTTTCGGATCCTCGCGTCCATCAATGCACCAGCCCGAAGAACAATCACTCACTTGCACAGCCGCAAGGACTCACCAATGCAAAATGTCACTCTCGCCCTCCGTCAGTTCCGCAAGTCGCCGGGTTTCGCCGCCACGGTCATCCTCACCATCGCTCTCGGCATCGGCGCCAACACCGCCATCTTCACGCTGGTGCACGCGATTCTGCTGCAATCGCTGCCCGTCGCCAATCCCGCCAGCCTCTACCGCATTGGCGATCACGACGACTGCTGTGTCAACGGCGGCTTCGTAAGCGATGATGGCGATTTCGACCTGTTCTCTTACGATCTGTACCGGCACTTCCAGGAGACCACACCCGAGTTTGAACAACTGGCCGCCTTCCAGTCCGGAAACAACACCATGATTGTCCGCGTGGCATCCGCTACTGCCCGAGCGGAACGCACGGAATACGTTTCCGGCAACTACTTCACAACCTTCGGCCTCAGAGCCTACGTGGGCCGCACCCTTCTGCCCAGTGACGACCAACCTGGAGCTTCTCTGGTTGCCGTTCTGAGCTATCAAGCGTGGCAAGCCGCCCACGGCGGCGATCCCTCCCTGGTCGGCTCAACCGTAATCGTGCAGAACCATCCTGTCACGATTGTCGGTATCGCCCCTCCCGGATTCTTTGGAGACCGCATCAACAGCAATCCGCCCGCTCTCTGGATTCCCCTCAACGACGAAACCGTCCTGGAGGGCGAAACCAGCATCCTCAAGCAGCCCGACACGAACTGGCTTTATGTCCTGGGCCGAGTCAACCCCGGAGTGCAGCCCGGCAGCCTGCAAGCCAAGCTCTCGAACAGCCTTCGCCAATGGCTCGCCACCATCAACTCCTACAACATCAACGGCAACAACACGCAAATCCCCAAGCAACACGTAGTGCTGGCTCCCGGCGGCGCCGGAATCCAAAACCTGCAGCAGGAAGCGGGCAGCGGCATCCGCCTGCTCATGGCGATCTCCGGCCTGGTGCTACTGGTGGCTTGCGCCAACATCGCGAATCTTCTGCTGGCCAAAGGCGCAACCCGCCGCGCGGAAATTTCCATTCGTATGGCGCTCGGAGCAGCACGCTCCCGCCTCATCCGCCAGATGCTGGTGGAAAGCGTTCTCCTCGGCTGCGCCGGCGGAGTCGTCGGCCTAGCGGTAGCCTACGCCGGCGCGCGCACAATCCTCGCTCTGGCCTTTCCCGATTCCCCCAACCTGCCCATTCATGCCAGCCCCTCCTTGCTCGTCCTGGGATTCGCGTTCGTCCTGTCGCTGCTCACAGGAATTATTTTCGGCATCGTCCCTGCGTGGATCACATCCCACGCTGATCCCGCCGAAGCCCTGCACGGAGTGAATCGCGCCACCCGCGACCGCGCTTCGTTACCGCAGAAATCGCTCATAGTGATGCAGGCCGCGCTGTCTCTTGTGCTGCTCGTAGGCGCAGGCTTGCTCACCAAGAGCCTGCGCAACCTTGAGCACCAGGATTTCGGCCTCGCCACCGCGAACCGCTACGTCTTCCACTTTGATCCCACTGGCGCCGGCTATGATCTCGCCCACATCTCCGCTCTGACCGAGCGGATGGATCACGAATTCTCCGCTCTTCCGGGCGTCAAGAGCGTGGGACTCGCACTCTACAGCACTCTAGAAGGCAACAACTGGGGCGAATGCGTTTACGTAGAAGGGCGGCCCGTTCCTGCCCCCGAGGCGCTAACCTGCTCCTCGTGGGATCGTGTGACCCCGCATTTCTTCGAGACCGTCGGCCAATCCGTGCTTCGCGGCCGCGGTTTCACCGATCAGGACACTGCCACTTCCCCCATGGTCGCCGTCGTGAACCAGGCCTTCGTGAAAAAATTCTTTCCGAACGAAGATCCCATCGGCCGCCACTTCGGAGTTTTCGATCAGAAGTATGCCAGTGACTTCGAAATCGTCGGCATCGTCGCCGACGCAAAGTACAACAACCCGCGCGATCCCATGCGGACCATGTATTTCCGTCCCATGACCCAGCTGAATACCACCGTCAAAGAAACCCGCTTCATCATCGCCGAGAATCGTTCGATGTTCCCCAACTCCATGACCATCCTCTATGCCGGCAATTCCGCCGGCCTGGAGTCGCTGGTGCGCCGCACGCTGGCCAATATCAATCCCAATCTGACCACTCTCGACTTCCAGTCGCTGGATTATCAGGTCGCCGGGAACTTTATTCAGGAACGGCTAATATCCCGACTGACCACGCTCTTCGGACTCTTGGCTCTCACGCTGGCATCGGTCGGCCTCTACGGCATCACTGCCTACTCTGTGGCCCGCCGCACCCGCGAAATTGGACTGCGCATGGCGCTCGGCGCCAACCGCGGCAATGTGGTCGTTCTGGTGCTGCGCGGAGCGTCGATCCAGGTCGTCCTCGGTCTCGCCATCGGTATCCCGATCGCGCTGCTGGCCGGCCATCTCATGGCGAGCCAACTCTACGCCGTCCGCAC
The DNA here is from genome assembly GCA_036522075.1 of Candidatus Sulfotelmatobacter sp. Classification (GTDB taxonomy): domain Bacteria; phylum Acidobacteriota; class Terriglobia; order Terriglobales; family Acidobacteriaceae; genus Sulfotelmatobacter. The sequence continues at coordinate 3,849 of DATDGM010000048.1, read as the reverse complement.
TTATGATCCGCTCACCATCGCCGCCGCCGTGCTCGTGCTCTCCGCCTTCGGCGCCATCGCGGGCTTCATCCCCGCCCGCCGCGCCGCCACCATCGAACCCATGAACGCTTTGCGCACCGAGTGACATCAACATCACCGAACCGGGTGCGGGTGCCCCATTTTCTCGCGTCTTTTTGCGAGAAGTAGGGAAGTTGCCTGTCGACGGATAGAATTGCTCCTCACTAAACTGCCGGCATATAAAGTAAACGGGGAGTTCTCATCGTGAAAAATTCCAGCGTAAAGATAAAAAACCGAAAATCGGTTCTCATTACTGCACTGCTGCTCACACTCGCGTTCTGCACCCCGGCCTCAGCCCAATCCCCGCGCTGGACCGAGCAGCGAGCCAACGCCTGGTACGCCCACCAGCCCTGGCTGGTAGGCAGCAATTACGTTCCCAAGTCGGCCATCAACCAGTTGGAGATGTGGCAGGAAGCCACCTTCGACCCCGACCAGATCGACCGCGAATTTACCTGGGCCGAATCTCTGGGCATGAACACCATGCGCGTTTTTCTCCACGACCTGCTCTGGCAGCAGGATGCCGCCGGCTTCCAGCGCCGCATCGACCGCTTCCTCGCGATCGCCTCGCGTCATCACATCCGGCCGCTGTTCGTGCTCTTCGATTCCTGCTGGGACCCGCTGCCTCATCTCGGCCCGCAACACGCGCCCGTCCCCGGCGTGCACAACTCCGGCTGGGTGCAGAGCCCCGGCGCCATCGCGTTAGACGACCCCGCACAATATCCGCGCCTGAAGGCTTACGTCGAGGGCGTGGTCGGAGCCTTCGCCAAAGATGATCGCATCCTCGCCTGGGACTTGTGGAACGAGCCCGGCGCCGACAATGCCGGAAGTTATCCCCGGCAAGAAATAAAAGACAAACCCGCACGCGTGGCCGCGCTTCTGCCGCAAGTATTCGAGTGGGCGCGGGCGGCGAATCCGCAGCAGCCGCTCACCAGCGGCTTGTGGTCGGTCGACACCTCACGCGACGCCTCGAGCCTCACCGTGCTGCAGCAGATCCAACTGCGCGAGTCCGACATCATCACGTTTCACAACTACAGCTGGCCCGAAGATTTCAAAGCGGAAGTGGCGTGGCTCAAGAAGTTCAACCGTCCCGTCATCTGCACCGAATTCATGGCGCGTTCGGTCGGCAGCATTTTCGACGTGATCTTGCCCCTCGCGAAGCAAGAGCATGTCGGCGCCATCAACTGGGGCTTCGTCGCTGGCAAGACGCAAACCTATTTCCCCTGGGAGTCCTGGGAGCATCCCTACGTGAAGAGCCAGCCCCCCGTGTGGTTCCACGAAGTGTTGCGTGGAGAGGGCACTCCGTATCGCGAAGCCGAAGTAAAGTTGATCCGCCAGCTCACGGGCAAGCAGTAGTCGGCAACGGCCGCTTTGTCATTCCGTCCCCAACATTTTGTCATTCCGGCCGAAGGCAGGAATCTGCTTTTCTCCTTCTCCCTGCGCATGCCTTTCCCGCGCCCGCTCCTCTCCCGGTCTATACTGCCAGCATCACCAGGAGCCTGCGCCGCAAGTGAATCTCTATCCCTGGCTGCCGCACGAAGCCGTAAAGATCGTCCTTGTTCTTTTCCTGTCCTTCCTCATTGGGCTGGAACGCGAAGAACGCAAATCCAACGCCGTGGGCGCTTACTCTTTCGGCGGAGTGCGCACCTTCCCCCTGATCGGACTCATCGGCTACTCGATCGCTCTTCTCTCTGGCCCTCAACTCCTTCCGGTAACCCTGGGCTTCCTGGTGGTGGGCGGTTTTCTGCTGTTGTCCTATTGGCACAAACTCTCGCGTGCCGAGGCCGCGGGCGTCACCTCGGAAATGTCCGGCCTCACTACCTACCTGGTCGGCGCGCTTATCTTTTACGACCACCTCTGGATCGCCACCACTCTCAGCGTAGCCAGCCTCTTGCTCCTCGAACTGAAGGCTGGACTCGAAAGCCTCGCCAGCCGTACCGCCCCGCAAGAGATTCTCACCTTCGCCAAGTTCCTGCTCCTCTCGGCGGTCATTCTGCCAGCGCTTCCCAACCAGCCGTTCGGACGGTTTCACCTCAACCCTTTCAAAACCTGGCTGGTTGTCGTCGCCGTAAGCGCCATCTCCTACGGCAGCTACGTCCTGCAGAAAGTGACCAAGGCACGCAGCGGAGTCGTGCTCAGCGCCCTCCTCGGCGGAGCCTACTCTTCCACCGTAACCACCGTCGCCATTTCCCGCCGCGCGGCTCGCGAGCAGCGTCCGCATCTTTTCGCCGGCGGCATCCTGATCGCATCGGGAGTCATGTACCTCCGCCTCGTCGTGCTCTTGAGCCTCTTCAATCGTCACCTCGGCGCGACCTTGGCCCCGTCGTTCCTGGCCCTGGCCGCCGCCGCCATCTCCACGGGATGGTTCTGGTCCCGCCGCCCCGACCCGGACGCCACCCAGATCAGGCGCGAATTTGAGCCCGGCAATCCCCTGGAGTTGCTTGCCGCATTTCTCTTCGCGGGTTTCTTTCTTGCCATGCTGGTGGCAACCCAGCTGGCCGTCACCTATCTCGGCCGCAGCGGCGTCAACCTGCTTGCCGCCCTCATGGGCGTCACTGACGTCGACCCCTTCATCATGGGCATGACCCAAGCCGCCGGCACGGTCACTCCGCTGTCCGTCGCAGCCACTGCCGTCCTGATCGCCGCTGCCAGCAACAACCTGATCAAAGGCATCTACTCCTACAGCCTGGCCGACCGCAAAACTGGCATCCAAGCCCTGTCGCTCCTGATCGTCCTGGCCGCCGCCGGCCTAGTCCCACTGTTCTGGCTCTGATTTCTGTATTTTTTGACCGCCGAGACCGGTGCCCCATTTCCCGCATCTTTTGCGAGAAGTGGGGATTGTTTCCTGCGTAAGAAATACAGGCCACGGCCAGCAGGTTGCGGAAAAGCATGCGAATTTGGCGTAACCGTGGAAGAGCGGCCCACGAAGCAAAGGTCTTAGCCCAGAGGTATTCCATAATTTTTCTCGGGATATATATCCCGCGCCCATCCCGCCAGCAGGTTTGACCCTGCATGAGACCCATGAATACAATCGCCTTACAACATTTCGTGGGGTCATTTATGAAACGTACCGCGTGGTTGCTGCTGTTTGCCTTCCTCTTCACGTGCAGCGCGTTCGCCGCTGCCCCCAACAACGACGACAAAGAACATCCTCACCACGAGGATCTGAACGAAACGCAGCTGGGAACAGTCCACTTCCCGGTTTCCTGCACCGCGTCGGCGCAGAAGCCGTTCGCCCGCGGGGTCGCGCTGCTGCATTCGTTCTGGTACGAAGAGGCGGAGAAGGAATTCCTGGACATCGCCAAGCAAGACCCGCACTGCGCCATGGCGCATTGGGGAGTAGCGATGAGCATTTGGCATCAACTGTGGAACCAGCCGGATGAAAAGGTGATTGCGCGCGGTCTCGACGAAGTCCACAAGGCGCAAGCCGACCAGAAAAGGGCCACGCCGCGCGAGCGCGGTTACATCGCTGCCATCGCCGCTTTCTACGACAATTCCGCCAAGCTCGATCACGATGCCCGCGCCCGGGCCTATTCCGATGCGATGCAGAAGGTGTACGAAGCGTACCCCGACGACCACGAGGCGGCGGTGTTCTATGCGCTGTCGCTGCTGGCCTCCGACCCGCACGAGGACGCGACCTTCGCCCGTCGCAAGCAGGCCGCCGCGATTCTGGAAAAACTCTTTGCCACCGAACCCGACCATCCGGGAGTGGCGCACTATCTGATCCACGCTTATGACAAGCCGCAGCTGGCGGAACTCGGCATTCCCGCCGCGCGCCGCTACGCGCAGGTTGCG
>DATDGM010000047.1:0-31786 GCA_036522075.1 Candidatus Sulfotelmatobacter sp. | reverse complement strand
GCCAAATACGTCTTCACGCCGCCGCTGCGAGAGAAGTGGCATCAGGAAAAATTGTGGCAGGGCTTGAAGCGCGATCATCTGCAAGTGGTGTCTACCGATCATTGTCCATTCTGTTTCAAGGAACAAAAAGAAATGGGCCTCGGCGATTTCACCAAAATTCCCAACGGCGGGCCCGGAGTCGAGCACCGCATGAGCCTGATTTATTCCGGAGGCGTCGCCGCGGGCCGTTTCAGTGTCAACCGGTTTGTGGAACTCGTTTCTACTACTCCTGCGAAGCTTTTCGGCCTGTATCCGCGCAAGGGCACCGTCGCCGTAGGCAGCGACGCCGATCTCGTGATCTTCGACCCCAACCGCAAACACACGATCAGCGCCAAGTCGCATCACATGCGCGTAGACTACTCGATGTTTGAAGGGATCGAAGTCACCGGCATGCCTGACGTTGTGCTCTCACGCGGGCGCGTGCTCGTCGAGGCAGACAAATTTCTCGGGCGTCCAGGGGCGGGCGAGTTTTTGAAAAGATCGACTTACGCCCAACCGTAGCTCGGATCGAAGGTGATCAAGCTTCTTGAGCCGTTCTACTTCGCCAGTTCCAGTTCAATTTTCTTCGCTTCCCCATCCAGTTTCCGAATGCGGAAGCTGCGAACTTGCCCAGCTTGCAGCGCTTCCAGCTTAGATTCGTTGCCGCTCTCTCCGCCCTTCCACCGATTCTGCAGCATAGAACTCAGCGACGAAAGATCCGCCTTCGCTATCGCTGGTTTCTTTTCCTCCACCGGAGCCTGCGTCTGCATCCGACACGCTCCCACGATTCCTTCTCCAAGTTCCACGCACGCCAACTGGCCCGCAACTTCAGTCACCCGCCCTGAAACCACATCCTTTTCCTGATGTTCGGCTATGTATTCTTCAATGCTGGTTGGAACGAGCTGTTTAATTCCCAGCCGCAGCCGCCGCTTCTCGGCATCAATCTCGAGCACCTGCGCCTTCACCACTTGCCCAATTTTCAAAATTTCCTGCGGATGTTGGATGCGCTTCTCGGCGCTCAAGTCGCTGATGTGGATCATTCCCTCCAAGCCCTCGGCAAATTGAACAAAGGCGCCAAACTTCGTGAGGTTGATCACCGGTCCCTCAATCACCGAGCCTACGGCGAACCGTTCGCCGACGGTTGCCCAAGGATCTCCCAGTGTCTGCTTCAGCCCCAAAGAAATTCGGCGCTCGGCTATGTTCACCGCCAGCACGACCGCTTCGACGGTTTCGCCCGGCTTCACTACCTCGGCCGGATTCCTTACCTTTCTGGTCCACGACATCTCTGAGATGTGTATGAGCCCTTCGACTCCGGGCTCCAGCTCTACAAACGCCCCGAAATCCATTACCCGCTTGACCGTCCCGCGTACGCGCTCGCCCGCTGTGTACTTTCCCGCAGCCGCGTCCCAGGGATGCGGTTGCAGCTGTTTCATTCCAATCGAAATTCGCTTCTTGTCGGCATCAATCTTCAAAACCACCGCGTCGATCTCTTGCCCCACGGAGAGAACATCGCCCGGTTTATTGATTCGCTGCCACGAGATATCGGAAACGTGCAGCAGCGCGTCCACTCCCCCGATGTCGACGAACGCGCCGTAGTCCGTCAGGCTGCGTACGGTTCCATGCACCGTCTCGCTTTCCTTTATCGCCGAATAACGTCGCTCTTTGGTGGCGCGTTCTTCCTCTTCTGCAACGGCGCGGCAATCTACCACCACATCCTCTTCGGTAACATCGAGCTCTGTGATTCGGCAGCGAATCTCCTGCCCCACCAACTTCTCCATCTGGGCCGCGTCGCGAACTCCGCTGCGCGAGGCCGGAAGGAACGCTCGCACCCCCACGTCCACGCTCAGCCCGCCTTTGACCGCGCCGATGACCGTACCCACAATCGTCGATTTTTCCTTGAATGCTTTTTCCAACGAAGCCCAGTCGGTTGGCCGTTGCACTTTCCCGCGCGAAAGTTCGTAATAGCCTTCCGCATTCCGTCCCTTCACGCTGACCAGGAACTTGTCGCCCGCCTTTACCGTTTCGCCCGCATCCACGAACGTCGCCAGCGGCAGGATTCCCTCACTCTTAAATCCAATGTCGAGCAGAACCGAATCGGCAGTCACTGCCACAACTATGGCCTCGCGGCCCTTGCCCGCATCGCTGCCCTTGCGAGAATGGCTCTTCTCATATTGCGAGAAAATGGCGCCGAACGACTCTTCACCTTCCGAGCCAGCTTGGACGCCGCGCTGAACTTTGGTTTCGACTTCGGGAGCGCTTCCTTTGGGCATGAAATTACTGCAGCCTCACTCCAGTGAAATTGCTATCAGAATAACATCGCGGACCGGCCGCTGGCGTGGCGCGAATCGCCAGACCCACGTCGCCGCTTGGGATTCATCAAACTTTAACACGCCATTAACATTTCTCGGCCCCTGGGCGCCCCGTTTTAGCGGGGCTTCTCCGTCGTCCGATCGTCATTCTTGCCGGCGTTACTCGCTGGTCAGTCTCATCCAAAATCGTTCCGAATCCCGCACCAGTCGCCGGTTTCCACTGTCGCGGTTTCCCCTTGACACCGGTGAGATGAACGTCGAAAATGGCTGCCGGTTCGCCGGCTGCCTCCCCCGTGGAAGCTGGTCCCGATTCTGGTCGGCACTCTTACACTTTGTGTAAATTTTGAATCCCTTAGCGGACGGAGCCTGCTCCTTGTTCGCGAGTCGCACTCGTGCGCATTTTAGAAAACGCGTGCGCACTTTAGAAAAAAAAAGACGAGGATAACGAAGAATGAAGACCGTGCTGCGTCGTGGTTTCGTCACTTTGGTTTTAATGGTAGGGCTGGTTGCTGGCATTTGTTTGACGTCGCCGCCCCTTTCCGCGCAGTCCTTTAGCTTCCCTGTCGGAAGTTTCACTTCCGCAAACGTGTGCGCCAACAGCGGTACTCCTGCTTCCACTTGCCAGGTTCTGACCAATGGCTCGCCCAATCAGCCCGTCGTCACGAGCAACAACGTTCTGCGGCTCACCACGGCCAATGCCAACCAGCACGGCTCAGCGTGGTTTGGCCTGCCGCAGCCGCTTTCCACTGGATTCACCACGGCTTTCCAATTTGAAATTTCAAGCACGAATTCCTGCTTCTCCTGCTCTTTTCCCGCGGACGGCATGGCGCTGGTCATCCAGAATGATCCGGCTGGCACAGGAGCGATCGGCTATACCGGGGACGGCCAAAACATGGCCTACGGCAACAACGACGTTTCCACCGCCAGCGGCCCGGGCAGCGCCATCCTCAACAGCCTCGCCATCGAACTCGATACCCATCAGAACTCGAACTACAGTGATCCAAACGGCAACCACATCGCTGTACAGAGCTGCGGCCCCAACAACCCCAGCACACTTACGCCCAACAGCGCCGATCATGACTATATCTGCCCCGACGGAAGCGTGGCGGCGCTCGCCCTGCAAAGCCTGCCTTCTGGATTGTCCTTATCCGACGGAGCCACCCACACCATCACCGTGAACTACTTGCCGCCCGGCACCTGCACCAGCGGTTGCAACAATTTCTCCGTATATTTCGACAGCACGTTGATTTTGCAGGCCACACTCGACATCACCAAACAGCTGAATTTGACCGGCAACGGAAGCGCTTACGTCGGCCTTACCGCCGCGACCGGTTCCCTGGTAGAAAACAACGACGTCCTCAGTTGGACCTTCAGCTCGCTGCCGCTCGCACCCATCACCATTAATCAGCCGCTGCAGCCAACCACCACCAACTTCAACTACACTCCCACGCTTTCGGCCGTCACTGATTATTCCCAGAGCGGGTTGAGCGGCGCCTTGTTCAATGGTGTATTCATGCAGGGAACCGTGCAGACCATCACCGATCAGCAATTCTCCGACCTGGTCAACAACACTCCGTTTCAGGGAAGCAGCTGCCAGCATCAGGACACGGGATCGGGCAACTTCGGCTGCGTCATCACTACCGATTTGTGCACGACCTCGGCCAGCGGAACTCCCAGCGGAGCCAACTGCCCGAACACCGGCACGAACGCTCTGATCAACGTCTCGAACACCTACAATATCGATCCTTCGCAAAAGCCGATCATCGCTCCCGGCTACATCATGGGGAAGGACACAGCTCTGAGCTGCGGGGCCAGCGGAGATAACACCTGCAAGGGCCTGGTAAATATTTTCACCAGCATCAGCGGCGATATCGTCAAGAGTGGCGGGCACACGAACAACTTCAATTCCACGCTTCTACCGATTCTCGGCGCGGTGCAACCGAACACTGCCGCAACTACCGCTCCGGCGCTGAACCGCGGATGGACGAATGGAAGTGTCACGCTCAACCTCAACAGTACCGAGATCGTTCCCAGCAACAACACCAATCCGCCTGCTACGCTGCCGGCCGTCACCGGCATTAACTACAGCATCACCGGGGCGAACGTCCCAGCTACAGCTTCCGGTACGCTCACTGGAGCCAGCGGATCGATCGTAATTCCCGGCACCGCTCAGGGCGCGACGATCGTGACGTTCTTCGCCACCGATAGCGCCGGGACGATGGAAAGCATCACCACCAACAGCGGCAATCAGGTGAGCTCCGCCAGTCCCACCTTCACCATTAACGTCGATACCATTCCACCCACGGTCAGTTGCACGCCGCCCGCGCCCGTATGGCAGATGGCAGACGTCAGCGTTCCCTGTACCGCGAGCGACAACGCCGGCGGCTCAGGCCTGGTGGGCGCATCTTCGTTCATCGTGACAACCAACGTTCCTGTTGGAACGGAAACGAACGTGGCCACCATAGCGGCAGTCACGGTCCAGGATGTTGCGGGCAACACCTCCGCTCCTGCCGGCCCATTCGGTCCGTTCTATGTCGACAAGAAACCCCCCGCGATCACGGGACCGGCCATCACGCCGTCGTCGCCGGTCTTCGGCCAGTCGGTGACGGCAAACTATAGCTGCGCCGATGGCGGCTCCGGCGTTGTCCTCTGCGGACCATCCGGCACCGCGAACATTCCCGCAACCGCTAGCACCGGCCCGCTCAGCAGTCCCGCGCTCAGTTCCACTGGCACCCACACCTTTACCGTTCTCGCCCAAGACGCGGTGGGCAACCAGAGCGTGCCCAGCTTTATCACTTACACCGTGGGGCAGGCGACACCGACCATCACCTGGCCCGCGCCCTCTCCAATCACTTTCGGCACGCCGCTTAGCTCGGCCCAGCTTGACGCATCCGCCAATGTGCCGGGAACATTCGTCTATACGCCTCCGGCGGGCACCGTCCTTGCGGCAGGGAACCAGACCTTATCGGTGACCTTCACGCCGACCGACGCCGTGGACTACACGCAGGCCGCAGCGCAGGTGACGCTGCTGGTGACCCAACCGGTTATCGGCCTCTCACCCAGCAGCCTGAACTTCGGAACCGTGGTGAAAGGGAAACTCGAGTACCTGGTGGAAACCGTTTCCAACCCCGGCAACACATCGTTGAGCCTGGCGAGTGTCTCGCTCAAGCGCGGATTGGGGTCCGATGGAGATGACTTCGGATTCTTGAACCTGTGCGGATCGTCCCTCGCTCCGGGCAAGAGCTGCGACATCCTCGTTGGTTTCAATGCCGACGATCTCGGCGTGCACAATGCAACTCTGGTGCTCACCGACAGCGCCGCCGGAAGCCCGCAGAAAATCCCGATTACGGCAAATGTGGTGAAGAAGTAGAAGTTTAGCGTAGTGGGTCAGTTTCCTCTTGCACACGGGGGGCGGCCATGATTAGGCCTCAACCCTCCTCCCTCAGAAGGCAACCGCATTGCTGGAAATGGCGGATTAGGCGTATGAGCATGACCCCGTGTATAGCGGCGGCGTATGACGATGACGATAAAGATGATCGCAAGCTGCGCTTTTTCCCTAGTGGTGCTGTCGGGTTTCTTGCGGAACGGCGTCCTGCAATCGAGCGCAGCCGTTTTTCAGGCGGGGCGAAGCCTGCCCTGGTTTAGTCAATGGTTATTGAAAGGAAAGGAGATAGAGTGTCCGCTAAGTGATTGAAAATAAAAAGAAATTTAGATCGATTTTTCCACAGTTTTCGCCTGTTTCACTCCGTCCCGCCAAGCCTCGGCCACCATTGCACTTGCGGTCGCGCTGGCGCAGTTTTCCACCGTTTCTTGAGTTTTCCACAGTGTTCCTGAAGGGGTAATTATCCCTTGACAACAAGTAGAACAAATGGCATACTGTTTGCATGAACCGCAGACAGACCATTCCCAAAGAACTCCGCTACACCGTTGACCAGTTCCGCAAAGACTTCCCGGACGATGACGCCTGCCTAGAGCAGATTAAAGAGCAGCGTTTTCCCGGTGGCATGGCTATTTGCCCTACTTGCGAAGGACCGCGCAAGCACTACCGCGTCACTGGTCGCACTGCGTATGCGTGTTCTGGATGCGGGAATCACATTTACCCGCTCGCCGGGACCATATTCGAGAAAAGCACCACTGCCCTGCATCTGTGGTTTTACGCGATGTATCTCATGGGCTCTACCCGTTGCGGCATCTCTGCGAAACAGATTCAGCGCGAGACTGGCGTTACCTACAAAACCGCTTGGCGCATGTTCCGCCAGATTCGCTCGTTGCTGTCCGAACCTGACATGCAACTGGAGGGATCAACGGTTGAAATAGACGAGATGTATTACGGCGGTAAGCGCAAAGGTGGCGCGGGCCGTCCGATGCGCGGCGACAAGAACGCCAAGACTACCGTGATTGGAGCGGTAGAGCGCAAGGGCCGTGTGATTGCTCGCACTGCTTCGGACGTGACCGGAAAGACTCTTCACGGTTTCGTGAAAGAATGCGTTCTGCCCAAGAGCACCGTGTTTACCGATGAGTTTGCTTCTTACCAAGGCCTGGAGCGGATCGAGGGAATGGACTACCAGCATCGGCGGATCAACCACGAATCAAAGGTGTACGTCATGGGCGATGTTCACACTAACACGATCGAAGGATTTTGGAGTTTAGTAAAACGCGGGATCGGCGGGGTGTATCATTCGGTCAGTCAGAAGTATTTGCAGACTTACCTTGACGAATATTCGTTCCGCTACAATCGTCGCGCTTCCGGGAATCTGATTTTTCCCGCGATGCTGGCGCGGGTGTCTGAAAAGGTGTTGTTGAAGCCTTCCGTACCAAGCGCAGAAAATCAGAACGCGTGAACGGTCGCGTGTGCGTGTGCGCCTGCCCTGCTTTCGTTTTGGCCATGTCTAAGTATGGCACCAGATTCCGTCGATGAGAAGTCCTTTTGGACAGGGCTTCCCGCTGGCCCCGAAATTTCCGTCCGGCTTCCTATAATGGAAAATTGTAGCAACCAGCGCGTTTTCAGCATCATAGTAGTCATGGCCGATAGTGAGCGTCCCTTCGACTTGGCCATGCTCGCGAGGGGTTAGGCTATTATAGATTTCGACTTTGGTGTATGATGCCAGTCGTTTTTCCCAGCCGTCCTGGGCGAACTGCTGGTTGAGCCACGATTGGTCGATCTTTCTTCTTGGAGTTTTTGTCATGATGAATCTCAGCAGTGAAGTTTTCAATGCACTCTCCAGTTATCTCAGTGGTGCATCGTCCCTCGAACATTTCCGCGACTTTATGGTCGGCCTACATGTGGACAAGCACAGATTGCTGGCCGACGCAGATCGACTGTTTGTGAGTGAGTTCGAGGGACGTTATGCGGAGTTTTCCGACTTCGCGCATGACGAACAGGTTTTAAAGAGTGCGCTTGCCTCATATGTCCTCGCCGACGAAGCGGCAGCCGTTCCGACCTCCATGCACTTCTGGTCGTTTCCGAGTCAACCGGCTACTGGCTCGCGCTCCATTAGCCTTGGTGATCCAGCTCCTACTCGCACGTTCAATCTTGCCGCACTGACGCCCGCCTAGCGTGCTAGGTTCGGAAATCCTGGCGGTGCCTGAAATCCTGCAGGTAGCATTGCCATCTGCGGAGCCAGAATTACATTGAACGAATGTGTAATCGGATCTTTCTGGCCCTCGATAGATAGGCTAAACACGTAGGTTCCAGCGTTGGGTATCGCGAAGTTTCTTATCTGGACGGGCATAGAGCCAAATCCAGGCTTCGGAAATCCAAACGCTCCCATGCCTTCGACAATATTTTGTCCCGAGTCGAGATGTTGCAGTGCAAACCGTGATTGGAAATTGCCGACCCTGTCAGACTCAAGACCGACGAAGAATGTTAGCGAAGGTATACCGAACGGGATTTGTGGCACAGACATGTCCGGCGTGTAGAGGCCGATGAGAATAAATTTTCCATTGTTCTCTTGCCGAATTTCATCGCACATCAAAACGTATTTCGCGCTTACCGCCATAGCCCCCTCTTTTCCTGAAGGGACCTGTTAAGACACAGGCATCCCCTTCAACTTTTTTTCTTGACTTTAGGGATTGCTACGGGGATACTCTGGGAGTCGATCAGTAGTAATCCGGTAATCCCGCAAGTCAGACCAAAAGTTCCATCCCAAAAAACCTAGAGGCTCCCGTTGGCGCGGGGGCCAAAGTTTTTCTGGGACATTCCACCACTTTGCACATTCCCAAAGCGAAATGCAAGTAGATTCTATCCACGTAGCGAACGTTTTTTCGCCCCACAATATATGGGGGATCATTAACCAAACAGTACAGCCTGTTTGATTAAAACTACCCTGTCACGGTTCGCTTATTGTACTACTTGTCCTGAAGGGATACTTACCCCTGAAGGAACACTTCTCTCATTTTCCTATTGCGCGAACTGAGTTGCTGCGGCGGAGATAAGCTTCAGATCGTAGCGCTCGACCACGTGCTCTGCCCCTGGTTCCTTGCCGATCTCATCGAGCAGGGTGTGTGCCTCGCGGTATTGATTGGTTGCATCGGACGGGTTGTTCGAACGCGTCAGAGCAGTTCCTAGCAGGTAGTGAATCTCGGCGGTCTCCAGGCGCAGGCCCAGCTTCTCGCTTCGGCTCAGGCTGCGCTGCAGGTCCTGGCGGGCCTGCGGATAATTCTTGTCATTGATCAGGGTTTCGGCCAGCAGCACCGAGCCCACAACGGAGAAATATTTGTTGCCCTGAGAATCCGCCTGTTGCACAAGACGTCGCAGATCGCTCGCCGTAGCGTGCGAATTTCCCTCGGCAACTGTGATCCTTGCCAGATTTATTCTTGAAGCCAGCAGAGCGTCTTTGTCCGAGGCATGCGCCGCCAGGCGCAGCGCTTGCTGATAAAAATCTTTGGCTGACTTGAGGTCGCCCTGATAGAACCGAACATCGCCCTGTGTGTTCAGAATGTTCGACTGAAGGGATTCATTTTTCAGGTCACGAACCAGGCCCTGGGATTGTTCCAGCAGTGTTGCCGATTCGCTTCCCCGTCCTGCTTGTGCGAGCGCATCGGCGAGGTCGTTTAGTGCATCGGCCATCTTGACGCTGCGGTTGCCCAGTGCCTGAAACGATTTCACCGCATCCTGCAACGCGTCCACGGCCGGCCCCATGCGGCCCTGATGCTCAAACACCAGGCCCATGCTATGGGAGACAACCGCCGTGCCTTCGTGGTCGCTGCCTTTGCGGTAGAGATCCAGGCCGCGCATGTAGGAGGTCATTGCCTGGTCGTATTGTCCGAGGCTGTCGTAAGCGTCGCCCAGGTGGTGCAGCGTTTCCGCAATGTCTCCGGGAACGTTCAGCTTTTCGCGGATCTGTAGAGCTTGTTGCAGGTAGGTGAGGCCGTCCTGGTTCTCGCCTTTCTGCAGATACGAGATGCCGATGTTGCTCAGGCACAGCGCCTGGTAGGTTTCATCGCCCGCGTCGCGCTGAATCTGCAGCGAGTCTTTGAACTCCTGCAGCGCTTTGTCGGGCTGGCCGCGGTCGAGGTAGAAATCGCCGAGATCGATGAGCGTGTCACCCGCTTCTTTCTTCGCGCCGATTTCCTGCCGGATTTTGAGAGCGTCATTGTAGGCCGACAGTGCGGCATCCGGCTTTCCCAGGGAGAGTTGCACCTGCGCAATTTCCGCCAGGCTGGCCGCGACTCCGCGCTTTTGCCCCAGGTGCTGGTTGATGGCCATGGAGTCTTCATAGTTGCGCAGGGCTTCGGCCGGCTTGTTCATCAATTTGTAGGCAATGCCCGTGGCCTGCAGGATGAGCGCCTGCTGCTCCTGGTTATCCAGGTCGATGGCGAGATGGCGAGCCTGATCGAGTGGATCGAGACCCTTCTGAGGATTGCCGGCCTTGATTTCCACGCGCCCCATCGCGAGAAGAGCATCGAGATTCTTGCCATCGGCGCGCAGCACGTTCGCGTAGTAGGAGCGCGCTTTGTCTAAGTCGCCAGCGTCTTCGTAAAGACTTCCCAGGGCGAACTGCACATCCAGATTGTCGGGAAAACTTTTGCCCAGATTTTCGTAAGCTGCGATCGCTTTCGGATTGTCTTTGGTGACGCGGGCCAGACTCGCCTCGATGAAGTAGCGCTCCGCCAGGGGAAGGTTCTGGCTTAAATCTACGGCGCGGCGCGAGGCTTGCTCGGCTTCGGCGTCGTGTCCGAGAGCGGAATAGGCTTCGCCCAGGCGCGAGTAAGCGACAGCAAATTGCGGGTCCTCTTTTGTCGCCGCCTCGAGTTGCTTCTCGGCCGCGAGATTATTTCCCTGGCGCAACAACACCAAGCCCTGGTTGTAATCGCGCAGAGCGTCGACCGAAGTTGAAATCGGCTTGAAGGATTGCGCTTGCAGTTCCTTCACGATGTCAGAGGACAGGGACAAGTTTTGGCGAACCTTAGCAGCCAACTGATCCACGGCCGCTGACAGATCGTTTTGGGTGGCAGCTTCCGCTTTCACCTGGATCGTGCGGTTGTGTTTGCGATCCTCCAGCGTGGCGTCGATCCGGATCTGATCGCCGAGTTTCGTGTATTGGCCCCAGACCAGTGTATCCGCGTTGGTGAATTCGGAGACACGGCCAAGCATCGCGGAATCGACGATGGAATTTGGCGCGATGCGCAGATCGTGAAAAACCTGCTGCACGCGGTCGGAAGAAACCGCTCGCAAGTGCGCCGATTGCCCAACATCGGTGCTCAACATGTCGGCAAGGCTGGGGCCCAGCCAGTCCCAGGACTGATCGCCGGACGCGTTATGGAAGGGAATGACCGCCAGCGATAATGCGGGTGCAGATGCGGTTTTCTTTGCGGGTGAAAACAGCGCGCCGCGAAATATGTAGCCGACAGCCGCAAGCAACAGCACAGTGGCGATCCCAGCCAGCAGTGGCCAGGGGATGGTTCTTCCCCAGGGCTCGACGGCGGGTTGAAAATTCAGGGTTGCGGCCGCGCGATTGCTCTGCCATGCTTCCAGGTCGCGAAGCAACTCGGCGGCGGTCTGGTAGCGCAGCGAGGGATCACGCTCCAAACATTTGCCCACCACGTTGCTGAGAGCTTTGGGAATCGTGTCATCGTGATCAGAGACGGGAACGGCCCGTTCCTGGGTGCGCTTGATCAGGCTGGCCACCACGCTCTCAGACTTGAATGGCGTCACACCCGCCAATAGCTCGTAGAGAATCAAACCCAGCGTGAACAGGTCTGAGCGCTGGTCGAGATCTTTGGCCAGAGCCTGCTCCGGCGACATGTATTCCATGGTGCCCACGAGAGCCCCGGTCTGGGTCATGCCATCGCCTGCGATGGTGCGAGCCAGGCCAAAATCCATGAGCAGAACCCTCCCGGTCTGATCGCGCATGATATTTTGCGGTTTCAAGTCGCGGTGGATGACTCCCACGCTGTGCGTGGCTTCAAGGGCTCGGCAAATCTGTTGCGTGATCTCGACCGCTTCGTCGGGAGGGAACTTCTTTTTTTGGTGGATCAGGGCGCGCAGATCCTGGCCCTCGACGAATTCCATGGTGATGAACTTCACGCCATCGGCGTCGCCGAGATCGTAGATGCGGATCACATTCTTGTGCGTGACCTGGTGGGCGAGCAGGAGCTCTTGTTTGAAGCGCGCGAGGATGGAGGGATTGTTGGCCAAATCCGGGCGGATGAGCTTGAGGGCCACCGGACGGTCGAGTTCGCGGTCCATAGCCTTGTAGACGGCGCCCATTCCGCCTTCTCCCAATAGTTGAAGAATCTCGTAGCGGCCGCCGAGCACCTCACCGGGTTGCAGAACCGGGGCGCTGCTATTCGGGCGCGCGGCTGTGGGGACGGGCGAACGGGGAGTAGGCGTCCACCCCGCGGGCGGAGTATGGGCGTCTACCAGGGTGGCCTCGGGGTCGGAGGAGAATTGAGGAAAATCGAGTAAGGTCTCCTCCGTGTCCGATGGGGAGCCGGAGCTGGAGCTATCGCCTTTCGCAGGGACGCTCACGCCGGGCTGGTTGGTCGAGTTTGCCCGATCCTGGGGATCAAACCGTGGATTCCGGTTTTGCATGAGTCGCTCGGCTGGGCCAGAAGGAATGGCCCAAGGAACGCGTCAAAAGACGCGAGCGTAAAAAGTATATACCGCGTGCCTTGTCGCAATGGGCGAATCTGCACAGCCGAAGTAGCCCGCTACTCAGCGTGTTGGCATGAATCCGTGGCAAACCGTGGGCGAGAATTTGATTCCGAGTGCCCGCCGCGTGCCTCACCGTGACGGCCCCCCTTCTGTTTCCTCCGACCGATGACTCTCCACCGACAATTTCCGCAACGACAAGCGCTCGTGATGCGCCAGCGCCAGGCCTGTCGGCACCACTGCTGCAAAGGTCACCAGCCACAGCAGAATCCCGCAACTCGCCGCCATTTCCGGAGGCACATCGAACACGCTCGAGAGTGTCGCGATCGTCGCCATCTGCGATCCGCCGCCCACTGCAGGCAGCTGCAGCATCGATCCCGCCATGCTCGCACCCATCAGAATCAGAAGCTGTGAGACCGGAATCTCCAGAGCATCTACTCCATAGGAATGCGTTATTTCCTGGTACGCCAACGCTGTGACGTACCAGACGATCACAGACAACATCGCCAGGCTCAACATCGACCAGGGCCCATGAATCGTGTTCAGCCCCACCCCAAACTCGCGCACTTTTTGCGCCAGCCGGTGTCCGAATCCGGAAGGCAGGTGAGAGAATCTGTTCTCGATCCAGAGCGCGATCGCTTCGCCTCTGCGGCTGATCACGACCGCGGCGGCGGCCGCCGCAGCAACTCCCACGCTCAGCAAGAACCCGGCGTCACGCAGTTGCCGGTAATACTCCGGATGGGGAATTGACTGCAGCGCGCTAGGCAGAAAAATTGCCAGCACAATCAGCAGGGCGAACGCGCCCAGATCGAACGTGCGCTCCACGGCCCACACCGCCAGTTGAGAAGAGAAGGGAAGATTGGCGCGACGCGAGACCAGGTAAGGACGAATAAACTCGCCTGCCCGCCCCAGCAACGCCAGTCCGGTGAACCCGATCATCATCGGCGGTACCAGCGCCATAACCTTGATGTGCGGGCGCACCGGCCTCAAGAAAATCTTCCAGCGCAAGGCGCGCAACACGTATGCGGCGTAGACCAACGCAATCGCATGCAGGACATGGATTTTCCTGATGCGATGGACCTGGCTCCAGAACGTGCCCCAGTCGAAGCTCTGCCAGTGCCGGTATTGCAGATAAACCAGAACGGCCAGGATGAGGAACACCACCGCACTGGCCAGGATGCGCTTCTTATCCATTAGGGAAGTAAGAGCCGCTCACCCCTCGCAAAACGAAGCGGCAAACGGCAACCCCCAAGGTATATGACGCTGCCGCGCCGGTCAAACGTAGGAGAACGCAATCGCGGCTCGCTCTCGCCCGTGCCCAGGCTTCTCTCGGCGGCCTCCGCGCCTTCCTCGGCGAACTCTGCGTTAAATGTTTTTACCCGCCAGCAGAAACGACAAACTATTTCTCCGACCACTCGGGCACGCGCCCCGGAGTCCACGGTGCTCCAGCCGCCTCCATATCCTTCTCCAGTTTATCGAGATCACTTTCAACTAGAGCATGAAGTTTTTTCAACTGCTCCGTGAATTCTCCGGCCGCGATGCTGTAGTCGTTCACATGCGACTGCGTGGGCATAGCTAACGAAAATCGTTCCCCCTCCATTATTCCTCCTACGCGCTCGTTGATCGACGACGGCACAGGCTCGTTTCGCTTGGCGATTTCTTTATCGCCGGTCAAAGCGCGCAGTATGTCGCGATTGCGCTGCTCGATGGCATCAGCGGCGGCTCCCAATTGTTTCTCGGCTGCCGGAGTCTCCCGCAAGGCTTCACGAATCGATTTCAGCCGCGATGCTACATCCTCCGCCGTATGGGTCGCCCCGGAAACAGCGCGATAAAGCCGCGCAACTTTCCGGCGAAATTCCTCCTGAGCGGCACGGTCGGCCGCGGACAGCGAAGACGATCCCTCCGTCACCACGCTGAACTTCTGCGCTCCGCCCAATTCCGTGATCACGCCGTTCACTTTTTGGAACATGCGGACTGCGTAATTCCCGGGCAGCACCAGAGGGCCTTGCGTAGTGGCGGGCTCAAAATCTTCCTCCGCGTCCGCTTTATGTTCGCGCAACGCTGGGGCTGCGTAGCGCAAATCCCACGATGCGCGCTGGAAGCCCTGGTCAATGCTGCCTGCTACACGACGAATGGCCGTTCCGCTGTCGTCATAGATTAGGAAATAAAGCTCCGGCTCCGCCTCTTCCGCCTCGGTTCGTAACTCGTCGTTGCTCGGGTAGGGAAGCGTTTGATTCTTTTTGGCCGCCTCTTTCTCTGCGTCGTCGCGCTTCTCTTTCTTTGTCTTCAGCTTATCCTTGAGGAATGCTGTAAACATGGCGCCATAAGGCGGGTTCGCCGCCGCGTAGAACGCATCGCCCTGAAATCCATGCTTGCGCCCGCCCAGCGGATGACTCTCAATGTACAGCAGCGCATCCTTCACTGAAAAAGTCGCGGCTGCCTGTTCTATGGACTCGGCTTTGATCGCGCGCAACGGCGCGATGTTGTCGAGCACATAGAAGCCGCGCCCGAAAGTTGCGATCACTAAGTCGCTTTCCCGCGCCTGGATCACGATGTCGCGCACCGCAATCGTCGGCAGTCCGCCCTTCAGTTGCACCCAGTGGTGCCCACCGTCGATGGTGAAAAAGGCGCCGAACTCCGTCCCGGCAAACAGCAGGCTCGCATTCACCGGATCTTCGGCAAACCCCAGCACCGGGCCGTTCTCCGGAAGATCGCCGGAAATCGAGATCCAGGTTTTGCCCGCATCGGTTGACTTCAACAGATAAGGTTTGAAGTCTTCGTTCTTATGATTCTCAAACGCGGCATAGACTGTGTTCGCGTCATGCTGGGAGGCCGCCAGGCGGCTGACATAAGTCATCTCCGGGACGCCCGGGAATTTTTCATACTTCGTCCAGTTCTGCCCGCCGTCGCTGGTGACCTGAATCATTCCATCGTCTGTGCCGACATAGATCAGTCCTTCTTTTTTGGGTGATTCTGTCAGCGCGACGATATTTCCATACAACGAGGTCGAAGCATTCTTGGCGACCGCATCCGGCCCCCAGACCTTTCCCATCACCGGAAGTTTGTTGCGATCGATCTGCCGAGTCAGGTCGCCGCTGATCGCTTTCCAGGTGTCCCCTCGATCGTCGCTACGGAACAATTTGTTGGCGGCAAAATACAGCCGCGTGTGCGAGTGCGGACTGATAAGCAATGGCGAATCCCAATTCCACCGCAGCGGCGGCTCGCCTTTCCCTTCCAGGGGCTGCAATACGATTTCCTGCCCCGTCGGCTTGTCGTAACGTACCAGCACGCCGTATTGCGCTTCCGAATAAACCGTGTTCGCGTCTACTGGATCCACCTGCGAATGGAACCCGTCGCCGCCGGTCGTCACCACCCAGTCCGAGTTGACGATTCCGTTTATGGTTCGCGTACGGGAAGGCCCACACCACGAGAAATAATCCTGGGTGCCTCCGCAGACGTTATAGAAGGGAAGCGCATTGTCTACCGCGACGTCATAGAACTGCACCGTCGGCAGATTGGCCTTAAATTGCCAGCTCTTCGCGTTGTCATAGGTCTCGTACATACCTCCATCCGATCCCAGCAGCCAATGCCTGGTATCGTCCGGATCGATCCACAGCGCGTGATTGTCTCCGTGATGATTCACTTCGTTGACCTTACTCAGCGTCTTGCCGCCGTCGAGCGACTCGCGCAGTTCCACGTTCATCACGAAAATGCGATCCACACTCTTGGGGTCGGCCACCACGCGCGCGTAATACATCGCGCCCTCATCGAACTCGTTGCGGCGTTCCCAGGTGGCGCCCTTGTCGTTTGATCGAAAAATTCCACCTTTGCCGTCGGCGGCTTCGATGGTCGCGTACACCACATTCGGATCGGCAGGCGAAACTGCGAGCCCGATGCGTCCCATATCCACTGTCGGCAGCCCCGACTTCAGCTTGTTCCAGGTCGCGCCCGCATCGGTCGACTTATAAATCGCGCTCTCCGGTCCGCCATCAACCAGCGTGAACACATGCCGCCGCCGCTGATAAGCGGCCGCGTAAACAATGTCTGGATTTGATGGATCCATTGCCACATCCGCCACGCCCGTGTTCTCGCTGATCGTGAGTAGGGCCTTCCAGCTCTTGCCTCCATCCACCGACTTGTAAAGACCGCGATCGCCGCCCGGGCCCCACAGCGGCCCCTCTGCCGCAACATAAATAATTTTCGAATCCCGCGGATCGATCACTACCCGCCCGATGTGCTCCGACTTCTTGAGCCCCAGATTGTCCCAGCTCTTGCCTCCATCCACCGAGCGGTAAATCCCGTCGCCGTATCCCACGCTGCGCTGGGAATTGCTCTCGCCCGAGCCCACCCACACCACCGACGAATCGTTGGGATCGAGTGCGACCCAGCCGATCGAGTACGATCCTTCGCCATCGAACGCAGGAGTCCATGTCGTCCCGTCGTTTACCGTCTTCCACACTCCGCCCGACGCCACGCCCACGTAGTACTCGAACTTGTTCTTCGGATTCACTGCGATCGACATCACCCGCCCCGACGCCGCCCCCGGCCCAATCAGCCGGAACTTCAGCCCGGAGAAAGTGTCGGCGGTCATGCCGCCTTTCTTCTCTTCTTTCTTTTCGTCCTTAGGCTCCTCTGGTTTCTGCTCTTTCTTCTGATCCCTCTTCGAGGCGTGCGCCGCGGGCGCAACCGGTTTCGAATCCGCGGCTTTGTCCTGCGTCCGACCCGCGGGAGGCAAGACAACAAACCAGGCCAAAGTGAAAACGAAAATGGCGAATGTTTTCATGAAAGCTCCAATCGAATTGCGGATCAGGAGAACTCGCCCCTGCAACCACGACCGCGGATGGTACCGTGAAAAACCCGCCCTTCAGCGCCGCGTACGCCCTCTTCAAGCTGGCCTACCACCCTGTTGATTCCCAAAACGCTTATGTATACAACATTCGCACCCAGCTTAGGAAGCTCTTCCATGATGGGTTCCCTCGGTAAGAGTGAAGCCTCTGTCAAGGACATAGTTGTCCTGGGCGGGGCGCAAGCCCCGCCTGGTTTGCGGGGTTTGCGGGTTTAGGTTGGGATTCCACGAATCCGACCCTCCATGGATTTTCCGTCAGTGGCCGAGCACACCTCCGTTAGAATCTTCCTCATGCCCCGCAAAGCCAAGATCCACGGCCACGACACGCGCTACACCCAAATGCAGAAAAACTACTGCTTCGCCTGCGGCCAGAACAACCCCGGCGGCATGCGCCTGAAGTTCACCCTCGAGGAAGGACGCCAAACCTTCGTCTGCAAATTCCGGCTCAGCAAGCGCTACACCGGCCCGCCCGGCCACTGTCACGGCGGCATCATCGCCACTATCCTCGACGACGCGATGGGCAAGGTCAATAAGCTCCACCACGTTGTCGCGCTCACCAAAGAAATGACCGTCGAATACCTCAAGCCCGTCCCGCTGCATAATCCCTTACGAGTCGAGGGCAGGGAAGTCAGCGTCGATGGCCGAATCCACATCAACATGGCGGAAATCTTCAACGAGAAGGACGAGGTGCTGGCCCGCAGCCGAGGCACTTTCATTGCCGTAGACGCCGAAAAAATGTTCGCGAAATTCGTGGAGCGATAACGGAGCCATAGTGCGGATTACAACTTCTTCGCCAGCAGTTCCGCCTCAGCTTTCATCAGGTAGGCATCCGCGTCCAGATGCGTGGCGAGTTGCGAAGCCTCGTCGATTCTGGCGGAGGACAGGCTCAACCGACGCGCCGCTCCGATCAGTATTTTTTTTTGCAGATCGTTGAGGGGTTTGGCCCTGGCGTGAAGCAGCGCGCGGCTCGAAACTGCAAGCCGGGCGGAAAACGACGGATCCCATCCAGCGGGCTGCGGAATTGGCGGAAGGTCTGCCCGCGCGGTCGTGCGATTCAACGCCTCGCTCAAATCAGGCGCCGCGATTTGGCGCTTCCCCAGTTGGCTCGCCGGCAGGCCCAGGCAATTCACAATCGTACTCAGCGCGCTGGTGTGGTCGTAAACCGTGTTCACCACCGTTCTAGCGTCAGTGTAAGGCGAAACCACAATCGCCGGCACGCGCACTCCCAGGCGATCGAAGTTGAAGCCGCTTCCACCGGGCTGGGTTTGCGGAATCACAACCCCGTCCGGCGAGATCGCGAACTTGCACTCGGGAAACGTCGCCGGGCAGACATGGTCGTAACATCCCCCATGCTCGTCGAACAAAATCAGCAGCAGAGTCGAATCCCAGTCCGGACTGTTGCGCACCGCGTTATACACGGTGTAAAGCAACTTCTCGCCCTGCTCCACGTTTGATGGGCCGTCGAAGTTCAACGGCTGCGACTCAGGGTGCATGTCGTTCTCCGGGCCCCAAACCAGTGAATCAAGGTAGATGGGCTCGATAAAGGAGTATTCCGGCAGCCCTCCTGGCGTCGCCGCCGCCGTGCAAAAATCTGCGAGAGGCGCAAACCGGTCCGACGCGCATTCATCCCACAGCCGACTCTGGGTGAGCAGAGCCAGGCTGGTGATCACCCAGCTTGCGCAGTAGATTTTCCAGTTCCGCCCGGCCGTGGTCATCACGTTGAAGATGGTTGGCGTGTCGTTGACAAACAAGATGCCGTCGCCGCCCTCGTTGTCCACATATCCCGACGACGTCCCGGCATGCAAATAAGAGCGGTTGCACAGCGTCTGCGTTGGAATCGATGCGAACCAGTGATCGCAAACTCCGTAGTTGTATGCCAGACTCCAAAGGACCGGCACCGTCGCCGAAGTAAAGCAATTCATGATGACACTTGGATTCGTCTGGCCGCCTGCACACTTCAGCGTGTAGTTGTAGAGAAAGCCTTGCATGTTGCTGGATGAGGTCGGGGCCGCCGGAACCTTGGATAGTATGGGGACATCCTTCTGCCCATATACCTGCGCGTAGACGTCTTCGTAAGGTTCGCCCGGATCGGGGTCGGGCGCAGTGGGGTCGGTTCCTTTGCCTACGCGCACAAGCGGTCCGGCCACGCTGGGGTTCGACAGGTTTCCTAATGACACTCCATGGAACGTTCCGGATGACGGGGGTTGGTTGAACGGCGGCGGATTCTGCGGGTCGTAGAGCCAGCCCAGCATGTTGTCGAAGGAACGATTCTCCAGCATCAGAACCACGATGTGCTTGATTTTCTCAAGTGCCGCCATAAGCTTTTCCTGAAGCGCTCTGTGGTTGTTGCCGCGCCCGTATCCCGTCTGCCCGCGCGCATCATACCATCGCCCGGCGCTGGCGCAACCGGCGACTCGGCCGTGTTCCAAAGTCAGAACGCCCGAGGGCCCCATCTTTCATCGCGTTCATTGCGAAAGAGGATGGGGGACTTTGATTGAAGCGCTTGTATTAGCCCCCGATCCCATCCACGATTCCTTGCCCCAGGCAGGCTGCAGCCGCGAAGCGGCGAAAGAATGCAGCCCAGGGCGTAAGCCCTGGGTAACTGAGTACAGAAGGGAACCGCATCCCTCGGCCAGCGCCCCTCCTCCACCGCCCGCGCGAGCTAACCAGTTCGCCACGGTACCGCGAATTGTGAATGCCCTGTAAAATAAGACTAGCCTGCGGCTGCGCGCGCCGGCCCATCCTTCGCGATCGCGAAAAGGTATCCACAGGGTATAAGCCATGTCCCACAACGGAAAAACGCCCACTGGCAACACCAGCCTTCGCCTCAAGACCGGCCTTGCCGAGATGCTCAAGGGCGGCGTCATCATGGACGTCACCAACGCCGAGCAGGCCGTTATCGCCGAAAAAGCGGGAGCCGTCTCCGTCATGGCCCTCGAGCGCGTGCCGGCGCAAATTCGCGCTGAGGGTGGCGTGGCCCGCATGGCCTCGCCTAAAAAAATTCGCGAGATCATGGCCGCGGTGTCCATCCCTGTGATGGCCAAGTGCCGCATCGGCCACTTCGCCGAAGCCCAAATTCTGCAGGAACTCGGCGTCGACTACATCGACGAATCCGAAGTTCTGACCCCCGCCGACGAAGCCCACCACGTCGACAAGCACGCCTTCGCCGTTCCCTTCGTCTGCGGCGCTCGCAATCTCGGGGAAGCCCTGCGCCGCATCGCCGAAGGTGCGGCCATGATTCGCACCAAAGGCGAAGCCGGCACCGGCGACGTAGTCCACGCCGTAAAGCACATGCGTCAGATCGTGCAAGAGATGAGAATTCTCACCGTCCTGGGCGAAGAAGAACTCTACGCTAAAGCCAAAGAGCACCAGGCCCCATATGAGCTGATCAAGATGGTGGCGAAAGCAGGGAAGCTCCCGGTGCCGAATTTCAGCGCGGGAGGAATCGCCACACCCGCCGACGCCAGCCTGGTCATGCAGCTAGGAGCCGAAGCCGTCTTCGTAGGCAGCGGCATCTTCATGCAAGACAGCACCACGTTCGCCAGCCCCGAAGAAGCCGCGAAACGAGCCCGGGCCATTGTGAAGGCCGCCACGCACTATCAAGACCCTAAAGTATTGCTTGAAGTCAGCGAAGATCTGCAGGGAGCGATGAAAGGGCTGGCTGTAGCGGGGCTGGATGAAGCCCACATGCTGCAAACACGTGGGTGGTAATCCACTCTGGGGCGGCTTGGTATCGGCGACGAGTGCCTGGCCGAGAAACCCAATTTGTAGTCGCTCCGAATCGCTAGAACTCCGGCCCCTTCAATATCCCCCTGACGACGAGCCTGCGCGCTTCGGCGGGTTAACTTTCTCACTGCAAGCGATACAATCATCCCCCTATGCCGCACTGGGCGAGGCTGCTCGGTATCGACCGCGCTGTTCTGCTTAATTCCGCGCGCGCGGCCGTGGCTGCGGTTGCGTCGATGCTGCTGGCGCGCGTCCTCGACCTGCCGGAGTTTTACTGGGCCCCGATTTCCACGATTGTCATTCTTCTCTCTACCATCGATCCCCTGACTCTAGCCTGGCAGCGTTTCGCAGGCACGGCCGTAGGAGCCATCGTGGGCGCGCTGACCGCAAGCTTCTTCCACCCGAACTGGCTGGTCTATGGCGTGGGCATTTTTGTCTGCGGAATCTTTTGCGCCCTGTTGCGCCTCGGAACCGCGTATCGTTTCGCCGCAATCACGCTCAGCATCGTCCTGCTGATTGCCCATGGCCGCTCACCCTGGATCGTCGCAACGCACCGGTTTGTGGAAGTGTCCCTGGGGATCGCGGTGGCACTATTGGTAACGCTTGTGTGGCCTATGCCCATCAGCACGCCCTGCCCCGTGTATCCGCTAAAATCAGATAGGGTTTCCGAGGATCCGAAACCCAAGCCCTGAAACCCAAGAGTTAAGACCGAGCGTTGCCGACCACCATGACCATCGGAGTGCTAGCGCTGCAAGGCGATTTCGACGCCCACCGCCACCGGCTGGAAGAGCTGGGCGCCGAGGTTGTGCTCGTCAAAAAACCCGAGCAACTTGACGGCATCGACGGCCTAGTCATCCCCGGCGGCGAGTCGGGTACATTCCTCAAATTGCTCGGAGAAGCCGGATTCGAAAAGCTCAAGCAGTTCGTCCACGCCAAGCCCACCTTCGGCACCTGCGCCGGCGCAATTCTGCTCGCCACCGAAGTGGAGAATCCTCTGCAGGAGGGTCTTGGCGCGCTCGACATCCGCATTCGCCGCAACGCCTACGGACGCCAGGTTGACAGTTCCATCCGCCAAGGCAAACTCTTGCCCCATATTCTGAGCACTAAGACCAACAAAGATGGGGAAGGCGACTCCACCGAAATGGTTTTCATTCGCGCCCCCAAGATCGAGCGCGTTGGCCCCGATGTCGAAGTACTCGCCACCGAAGGCAAAGATAACACTCCCGTCGCCGTTCGCCAGGGCAACGCGATGGCCACCACTTTCCACCCCGAACTCTCTCACGACACCCGTCTGCACCAGGCCTTTCTCGATTTGTGCGGGGACGGACACGTCGTTCCAGAAGTGTGAGCCTGGTGCTGTCCTACTATTGGCTTGCTCTCTGCCCTCGAGTTCAAGAGAGGACTGTTTACGGTTCCCGGTGTTGCGACTCGCCCACTAACTTCTCAGGAAGGAAATACATCGCGGGAACGAGGGCGAAAACGCAGAACGATGCGTAGATCGAAACGTAGGCCAGAGGTACCGAAAGCAGATAGAGCCCACCAGAGAAAGCGTTCTTGCGCTGGACGCCCTGGTGATATTCGGTCAACGCGGAATCGTGCCAGCTTTGACGAATCAACTCCTTGCGCAGAAGATAGTACCCCGTAGCGCAAAAGAACAGGTCAAGCCCATAGAGGGCTACCGCCAGCGATTCGTGATAATTCTTCCCCATGAAATCGGTGACGAAAGGGACCAGCGACATCCAGAACAACAAGTACAGATTTGACCACAAAAGGCGCGCCGTGACGGAGTGCACTGCATGTACCAAATGGTGATGATTGACCCACATGATGGCCACTACCAGAAAGCTGAGTGCATAGCTGAGAAACACGGGAGCAACTTTTAGCAGGGCCGCCACCGTGGGGTGCGCGGGCGCGCGCAACTCCAGCACCATGATGGTCACAATAATGGCGATGACGCCATCACTAAAGGCTTCGAGGCGGGATGTGGTCATTTCAGCCATCGCTCTCAGCCTTCAGTGCAGTCAAAATCCGTTCCTTCATACTCATTGCCTTATCTTCACCGAGTCTCCATGCCGGGAGATCACTGCGCGGGAATGACTCCGCTCGAGATTTTCCTGACAGCTAAGGGCTGCTGCTGGGTCATGCAATGCAGCGTACCGAGACCCCACACCAGGTCGCCCGCATAGATGGGCACGACCGAGCGAGTAGGGAACAGCCGCGTCAGAGTGTTCAACGCGACGCGGTCATTGGGATCGTCGAACACCGGCACCAGCACGACGCCGTTCGCCATGTAGAAATTTGCATAGCTGGCCGGGAGTCGCCGGCCTTCGAACACGACGGCGCGAGGCATTGGGATCTCAACAATATTGAAGGGTTTGGCTGCCTGGTCGCGTGCAGCCTGCAGGCGGCGCAGATTGGCTAGCAGCGGCGCGTGGTTCGCGTCGCGTGAGTTGGCCTCAACCATGGTGACGACTGTGTCAGGCGAGACGAAGCGTGTAAGGTCATCGACGTGGCCGTGCGTGTCGTCGCCAACGATGCCGCGCCCCAGCCAGATGACATTCGGCGCGCCCAGATAGTCGGCAAATGCCTTCTCATAGTGGACGCGCGTCATCCCCGGATTACGCTCCTGCACCTTGCTGAGCAGGCATTCTTCAGTAGTGAGGATGGTGCCGTGTCCGTTCACGTCGATGGAGCCGCCTTCGAGCACGATGCGGGCGCGCGTGGGCAGAGGCGAATTCGTAATCGGCCGGATTTCGCGCGCGTGCGCACCCCGGGCCATATGGCTGCCGATTTTTTCGTCGCGATGCCAGTCGGAGTACTTAGCCCAGGCATTAAACCGAAACTTGAGGGCAAGGGACTCATGTGGGGACAGCCGCCCCCGGCTGTCCGCCCGGGCGAAGCCCGGCTGGGCACTAAGGAAAATGCAGCCCGAGTCGCGTACCCAGACGCGATTTGTAGGCCAGCGGTGAAAGTGGACGTTAGCCGAAAGCGCGTTAGCGCTCCGCAGCAACTTGCGAGCCTGTGTCTGCGCCCGCGCGTTGTTGACGATCAACTCGACCTGCTCATGCTTAGCCAGATTGCGGATGATCTCAGCGTAAACCCACGGAATCGGCTCAAATTTCCCCGGCCAGTCGTCGTGATTATGCGGCCACGCCAGCCACGTCGCGGCGTGGGGCTCCCACTCGGCCGGCATGGAGCAGCCAAGTGCGGCCGGAAGCGACGCCGGATCATCTCTTAAAGTTTTACTTGAATGTCGGCGGATAGGTTTTGCCACGGTGAATTCGTCCTAAGCCTCAGTCCAGCAGCCGGCTGGTGATGGGCGCGTAGGCGTCGACTCGCCGGTCGCGCAGAAACGGCCAGTTGCGGCGAATCTCTTCGAGAGCTTTCAAGTCAACCTCGCCCACTAGAATTTCCTCGCGGTCGTGCGAAGCTTCAGCCAGCACGCGGCCAAAAGGATCGCAAAAAAACGACCCGCCCCAGAATTCCAACCCCTGGCCGGGAGCCGATTTGCCGCGCACGTTCCCAGTTTCAAATCCGACCCGATTCACCACGGCCACATAAACTCCGTTCGCGATGGCGTGCGAGCGTTGAATGGTGCGCCAGGCATCGTGCTGGGCAACTCCAAACTCGGCTTTCTCCGCCGGGTGCCATCCGATAGCCGTGGGATAAAACAGCACGTGCGCCCCTTGCAGCGCCGTAAGCCGCGCTCCCTCCGGATACCATTGATCCCAACAAACGAGGGTGCCCAGCCGGCCCGCGGCGGTGTCGAGCGCGCGAAAGCCGAGATCGCCGGGAGTGAAGTAAAATTTTTCGTAATAAAGTGGGTCGTCGGGGATGTGCATCTTGCGGTACAGGCCCCGCAGCGTGCCATCGGCGTCGAAAGTCGCCGCGGTGTTATGGTAGACGCCGGCGGCGCGTTTCTCGAACAGTGACGCGATCAGCACCACGCCGTTCTTGCGGGCCGCGGCGGCCAACTTCTCGGTCGCCGGCCCCGGAATCGGTTCGGCGAGATCAAACAAGGAATGGTCTTCGCGTTGGCAAAAATACTGTGTCTGGAAAAGTTCCGGCAGGCAGACCACCTGAGCCCCACGTCCCGCGGCGTCGGCCACGCGCTCGAGAGCCCTGGCCAGATTCTGCTCGGGCTCGGGGCCGCACGACATTTGCACCAGCGCGACGCGGAATTTTTCAGGGGGCAAGGGTCCGGACCTCCGGAGATCAAATATAGCATCCGGGAGTTCCCGCTCTTCCCGTAACCAATATGCGATGACAACCCGCAGAGAAAATATCCATGCACTTTGAAGTCACCGCCGCCGCCCGCGAGCAAATGCCGGTGCTGGCGAACCTGCTTGAGTTGTACGTGCACGAGTTCAGCGAGTTCCTTGATGTAGATATCGGAGACGATGGCAGATTCACCTATCCCAACCTCGCGGTTTATTGGAGCAAGCCTCACCGGCATCCGTTCCTTTTTAAGGTGGATGGCAAGTTGGCCGGCTTCGCCTTGGTGAAAAGAGGATCGGAGGTTTCCCGCAGGAAGGCCGTCTGGGATATGGCCGAGTTCTTCGTCCTTCGTCGATACCGAAGGCGTGGGCTTGGAACTCAAATGGCGCATGAAGTGTTTCGAGGGTTCCCGGGGCCCTGGGAAGTTCGCGTGACGCTGGCGAATGTTCCGGCGTACCATTTCTGGACGCAGGCAATCGCGCGATTTTCCGGCAATGCGATTCGACCAGCGCACATCGACAAACACGGTCGAAGCTGGCAGCTTTTTTCCTTTGAATCCAAACCCGGTGTGTAGACGGTGCGATCTATTCAGCCACATCGCGGAGGAGAAATCGGATGCGAAATCGAGAACTTATGCTAGCCGTCTTAGGGGCTCTGCTAGGGATGCTGATTTTGCAGGTTGCTTCGGCACAACCTGCCTCACAATCCGAAAACGAACCTCCAAGAGAAATGTGGAGCGCGGAATGGATCACCTCCCCGGACGGCCCGCAGCGCGATGTGTCTGTACTTCATTTCCGCAAAGTCATTGAACTCGCCCAAGCCTCAAAACAATTTCTCATCCACGTCAGCGCGGACAATCAATTCATCCTCTATGTGAATCAGCAGCGTGTGGGTTCCGGACCAGCCAAGAGCGACTTAGGCCATTGGAGATACGAAAGCTACGACATTGCACCGTTCCTGCATCCTGGAAGAAATCTCCTGGCCGCGACCGTCTGGAATTTTGGCGTGCTCACCCCGCTGGCCCAGATCAGCGATCGCACAGGATTCGTTCTGCACGGAGACAACGAGACCGAGAGGATCGCCGATACCAACGAAAGCTGGGAGGTGGAAGAGGAAAAAGGCGCGCGGGTCCTGCCCACGCCTGCGGCGGTGCGGGACCAATACTACGTTGCCGAACCGGCAGAGCGCATCGACGGAACCGCGTTCGATTGGAAGTGGAACTCCGATTCGGCTGCCACCGATTTCAGCGCCGCGAATTCCAATTCTCCCAACAGCTGGAAAAAAGCAGAGGCAATCGGCCACGCCACTCCTCGAGGCGCAGTGGTGCAGGAAAATAACTGGCAGCTCGTGCCCGATCCTTTGCCGGCCATGCAGATGGAGTTGACTTCCGCTGGCCGCGTGGTCAGGACAACCGGCATCGATGTTCCCTCAGGTTTTCCCGACAAGCCATTTACCGTGCCGCCTCATGCCAAGGTCGCAGTCCTGATTGATCAATCGCATCTGACCACCGCCTACCCCGAACTCACCGTGAGTGGCGGCCGCGGAGCCACCATCCGCCTCACCTACGCCGAAGCTTTGATCGACGCCAACGGCATGAAGGGTAACCGCAACGAGACCGCGGGCAAACACATCCAGGGAATTTTCGACGAATTCCTCCCCGATGGCGCCGCAAACCGCAGCTTCTCGCCGCTTGGCTGGAAAACCTGGCGCTACCTGCAAATCGACGTCGAGACCGCTGATCAACCACTGGAAATCACCAAACTGCAAACATTCTTCACCGCATATCCCTTCGAACGGCGGGGACATTTCGAATCGGACGACGCATCGCTGACCCCCATCTGGGACATCGGCTGGCGCACCGCCCGCCTCGACGCCCACGACACCTACATGGACACTCCCTACTACGAGCGCATGCAGTATGTCGGCGACACGCGGATTCAGGCGCTTATTTCCTACACCGTCGGCGGTGACGATCGCTTGCCCCGGCAGGCCATTCAAGCCTTCAACAATTCCCGCATTCCGGAAGGCCTCACGCGCAGCCGCTATCCCTCATCCATGAGGCAAATCATTCCCACGTTTTCCCTGCTCTGGGTCGGCATGGTGCACGACTTCTGGATGTACCGCAATGATCCCAATTTCGTCCGCGCACAGCTCCCCGGCACGCGCGCAGTTCTGGATTGGTTTCTCGACCGCCAACGGCCAGATGGCCTTTTGCGGAAGATCCCCTGGTGGCCGTTCGTAGATTGGGGAAAAGATTTCGAGTTCGGCGAGCCGCCGCAGGATGCCGACGGAGGGTCTTCGCCAATCACCCTGCAATTCATCGAAGCACTACGCTACGCGGCGGAAATGGAATCATCCTTAGGCGACAAAGCCCGGGCCGAGCTCTATCGCAGCGCCGCCGAGCACGCATCCCAAGCCGTATACAAGCTGTGCTGGAATCGGCAGTATGGTTTGCTGGCTGATACGCCCGCGCAAAAGCACTACAGCCAGCACGCCAACATTCTCGGGGTGTGGCTCGATGTCATTCCGCCGGCGCAGCAAGAAAATGTGCTGACAAAGATCCTTTCCGCCAGCGACGCCGGGTTTACGCCGACCGGCCCAGTCCCGCCCATGACCCAGGCCACCTATTACTTCCGCTTCTACCTGGCGCGTGCCGTGGACCACGTTGGACTGGGCAACGACTACCTGCGATTGTTGGGCCCGTGGCGGGAAATGGTGGCGCTCGGACTGACCACCTGGGCCGAAACGCCGGAGCCCACCCGCTCCGATTCTCATGCCTGGAGTGCCCATCCCAACTACGATCTCCTGACGATAGTCGCGGGCATCCGTCCAGCCAGCCCAGGCTTCCTGACGGTGATGGTTGCCCCTCATCTCGGATCGCTCAAACATGTTTCCGCGGCACTACCGAGTTCAAAAGGAATGATCGAAACCGAATACAAAGTTGAGAATTCTGAGATGAAAGCCGTGATTACTTTGCCAGCCGGAGTTTCCGGCGAGTTCGTGTGGAGCGGCAAGAGCCTGAAGCTCCATGAAGGGGAGCAGGAATTGCAGCAGCCGGCCGAATAACAACCGAGCAACCTTTGGTAGTGTCCTAATTTGTTTTTGCTCTGCGACCTTTGCGGAAGTTCTTTGCGTTCTCTGCGGTTAGGTCTCTTGGCTTTTCTTGATTACAGCGAAAGACTTTAAGCGCCACCCCCCGATTTGGACGCGTGGCGTCCCTTCACAAGATTCCTGTAAAGTAATTTATCGGGAGATTTGCGAGCCAGGCTTGGAGGCATAATCTTGAAGCAAAGTAATCACGGCAACGGCCATCCTGAGGAAAAGCCTCACGGTGCAGCCGGCAGCGGCGGCGAGGGCACGGATCGCCACCTGCACGATCCAATCGAAGACCGGCTGATTCCGCTCGAACCGCTCGACCTCAGCAGGGTGACGTCGATCGACGGCCTGGTCCGGGCGATGGCGAAAACCGCCTTCACCGGCCGCCAACTCGGCGAGGCCGCCGACGTGCTCGAAGCCATGGCGCGCGATGAAGAATGCTTCGTCGTGATGACCCTCGCCGGCGCCATGACCGTCGCCAAGCAGGGACTTATCGTGACCGAGTTAATCGACCGCGGCGTCGTGAACGCCGTGGTTTCTACCGGAGCCCTCATGGCTCATGGCCTGGTCGAGGCCACCGGGCGAGCCCATTTCCGCCATAATCCCGCGGTTTCCGACGAAGAGTTATATGAGCAGGGTTACAACCGCGTCTATGACACGCTCGAACCCGAGCAGAACCTGGACGACGTGGAGGAAGTGATGTCGGCGGTGCTCGAAGCCTGGGATCACAACGAGGTAATGTGTTCCTACAAGCTCAACCACGCCATCGGCGAGCATTTGGCCAAGCATGCCCAGGGGCAGCGGGGAATCTTGAAATCGGCTTATGAAAAGGGTGTGCCGGTATTCGTGCCGGCATTCAGCGATTCGGAGTTAGGCCTGGACACGGCGCTGAACAACCGCCTGCGCGAATCGACCGGAAGGCACAAAATCCGCTTCGATCCCTTCGAAGACGTCGAGCATTTTGCCGCGACCCTGCTGCGCCAGAAACGGCTGGGAATCTTTACCATCGGCGGCGGTGTTCCCCGAAACTGGTCCCAACAGTTTGGCCCCTTCATCGAATTACGCCACCGGCGTCTGGGCGAGAATCTTCCCCTGAAGCGCTATCACTACGGCCTGCGAATCTGCCCGGAACCGGTCCATTGGGGAGGCTTATCAGGAAGTCCCTACAGCGAGGCCGTTTCCTGGGGCAAGTTTGTGCCCCCGACGGAAGGCGGAAAATTCGGCGAAGTCTTCGTCGACGCGACCGTGGGGTTGCCCATCATTGTAGCGGCCGTTCTGGAACGCCTGGATCGCGACAAGAAAAGCCACGCTTCGAAAGGCAAGAAAGCGGGAGCACGGAAATAAGGCCGGAGCTCCGGCTCATTGCCGTACAAGGCTGAGCTTAAAGAATAGCTTTAAGTCTTACTGCTTGCGCGACTGGAAATTTAGCAGGCGCAGCGACTTTGGCGGAACGGACGCTGGCTCCTAGGCCGAAGTCTCGCCACTCTCTCGCGATTCGACCTGGGCCGATTCCGAATTATCGCCCCTCACCTTGCGATAAACCGGCGCCAGGAGGCTGCTCGCGAGCACCTCGGATTCCGCCTGAAACCAATCTTCCAGCGAACGGCCTTCGACCTGGCCGCCAGTATCGTAAATCTGACGGGCACGGCGGCGGATCTTCCGCTCCACCATCTCCGCCATCAGGGCCTGCTGTTTCTTCCTGCGAGTTACTAAGTCCAATGCTTTCAATCCCCTATCTGGAATAAATTCGTATGACTCCATCTCTATAATAACCGATCGGGGTTAACAGAAGGTTACATGCGGCAGGGGTAGGAGATTACTAAAGTTCTACCACCTCAGTTGCCGGTGACCGGAATGGTCAGCTTCGAGTCTGGATTCCCCGAAGAGCTTACGGTATAAGCACTTACAGTCACGCCGCTGCCACCCCCGCCGCCCGAATTGCTGTTCCCGGCCCCGCACGCGGGGTGCATGATGAAAGCCAGCATCAGCCCGCTCCCGGCCAGCCCGCGTCGCAGCCCGCGGTTCGAGGCGGTTGGCACAAGAACAAAGCTCGCTATCAAAATACCTGCCAACACCAAGCCCGCAAGCGCAGGTGTGCTGGCCGGCAGGAGCCGTTCCGGAAGCGATGAATTTGGGTGCGCTGACCTCGGGAAGGTTGCACCCTGTGCCTTAGGAGCCGTCGCCGGCGAGGCCACAGGAGCCACGCTCACGGTCGCGGTCGCGCTTCCGCTAGTGCTGAAGTCCACCGTATTGGGATTCAGCGGGTCCGCCGACTTGATCGAGCAAACCGCGTTCGGCGCTGTGGTGCTGCACGAAAGGAAAACCCGGCCAGTTCCGCTGGTCGAACTCAGGCTGACCGTGCTGCTCCCCGTTCCGCCCGTCAACGTGATCGGAGGGGCGGTCATCGTGGGTCCTGTGACCGGCGAGGCCTGGTACCAGCGAACGTAATCCACAGTCATCAGCGCAGGATTGGGCGTGGTCCCGTCGGGAGGCCCGGGCCAACTGCCGGTCCCACCCAACGCCAGATTCAGCAGCAGGAAAAATGGATGATTGAAATCCCACGGCTGGCTGGCTGGAATATCGCTGGCCGTGACTACAAAAGAGATTTTCGTCGGGTCGTCCACATAAAACTGCACCATGTTCGGCGACCAGATCGCGCCGTAAGCGTGAAAGGTCGCGACGTCGATGCCGTTCGGATCGCCGCTCGGGAAAGTATACGGCGCGCCCAGCCCGTTGCCGCCGCAGTAGCAGTTGCTGGAGGAAGCCCCGCCGTGGATCGTGGAGCGGATTTTCGTCGGCCCCAGTCCGCCCGCAGCAGGAACGTTCTCCATGAAATCGATTTCCCCGGATGACGGCCAGCCCACGGTTCCGATGTTATTGCCCAAGGCCCAGTAAGCCGGCCAAACGCCGGGGCCAACAGGAAGCGACATGCTCGATTCCAGCCGGCCATATTGAAAGTTCTGCACGCCCTGGCTCTTCAACCGGGCCGAGGTCCAACTGGCGCTGTAGGGCGCCTGACTGGAACTGATCTTAATGGCCTGGATGACGAGATGTCCCTTCCCGTCGATATACGCGTTCGGAGTGCCCGCAACGCAGGGCGGCGTGTTGCTGCCGGGCGTGCAGTAGTATTCCACTTCGTTGTTGACGTTGAGAATACCGGTATCGTACGTCCAGTTGGCCGGGCTGATCGCGCTGTTCGCCGCACCGTTGAACTCGTCGCTCCACACTGGATTACCCCAGGCTTGGGCGGCGGCGCCGGAAGTAGTGAACACCAGGCATAAGAAGCCCAAAGCCCACAGCGCTCGCGCTATTTTAGCGAAGCGGAAAAACTTGTCTGGGAAATGCGCAGTCTGGCTGCCCATTCTGAACCCTCCAGAAAGGAGTTACTTTCCCACATCATAACGGGAGCGGGGAATTCGCCAAAGGCCTGCCATTTACGGAATCGCCTAATCGAAAATCAGCACCGCCGAAGCGATC
>DATDGM010000046.1:0-9049 GCA_036522075.1 Candidatus Sulfotelmatobacter sp. | reverse complement strand
AAGTGCGTCAAGTATCTTGCGTAGCGTCTTGTCTTCCAGATGCAATGAGAAATGCGGGTTCAGGGTCCGAGGATCGGCATTGATATTCCCTTGGATAATTTCCTCGAATCCCAAGTGCAAACTCCCGGTCACTTTGGAGCTCAGTTCGGCCATGCCGTCCCGGAGAATACCTTCCTTAACAGCGCGGTTGCTGAAATCGTCAAGCCCGCGGCGGCTGATGTCGGGGATGTCAATGCCGAAACTGAGTTGGTGCTTGCCGTTGGCGTAGGTGGTGAAGTCGGTGCCGTCGAAGTGATATTCGGTGCGACGGGAATCGGCCTGCGCTCCACCCGCGGTGAATAGTCCGGAGATCGCGATTTGCGCTGCTGGATTGACGCTCGCCACCGAATTATCGTAGTGCCCGACAAGAAATCGCAGCTGATTGACCCAATGCGGCGAGAACGAATGCAGATAGCTGACGTTGATTTCGTGTTCCAGAAAATGGGTGTCGGTGGCAGCGCTGGGCAGTGACGTGCCGCCGACATTTGAATTTTGGCTGGAGCGATGTTCGTAAGAGTAGCCGGTCCAGAACTGGTCTCCTTTGGCCAGGTCGTGAAAAATGCGGCCGGAGCCGAAGAAGTGATGCGTGGGGTTCGGAAGCGTCGGCGCAATGGAGCCGAAGCCGAGCGACTCTGCCGCGGCGAGGGCAGCTCCATCGATGATTGCCTGTTGATCGAGCAGGTCTTCGTCGAGTGCCAGCAGGAAACTGGTGTGCTGGCTGTGCCCGACAGGCCCGGTAATGGAGCCTTCATAATATTGGCGGCTCTCTGGAGGCTTGATCGAGGCGAAGGCGTTGCTGGCGTCGAACACGGAGTCGCGGAGCATGAAATTCAAGGAGCCGTGATAATTGGGAGTTCCGCCCTTGGTGACGATCTCCAAACGCGCCCGCCCCGGCCGCGAGAAGCGCGCGGAGTAGGGATTGTTGTTGATCTTTACTTCCTGAATTGCGGAGGGCGTGACGCCCGGGCCGTTGGCTTCGATTCCGTTGACGACCAGCGTAACCCCGTTTGTGCCGGTCGCGTTGTCGTCCAGGAATCGCGACATTGTTGTGATGTAGTCCTGGTCAAAAACTGGCATGCGGTCGAGCGCGTCGCGGTCAATCGCGTTGGTGTTTTGATTCTGGGCAGTCTCCGTGCTGACTACAGGGACGTTATCGCCGGTCGCCACAGTGACGTTCTCGGTCACGGCCAGGATGGGCAGGACAACGCGCAGTGGCGTGAATCGCTTGGCGCTGACGACGGCGGCGATATGCATGTCGCGAAAGCCTTCCGCGTGAAAAGTCAGAGCGTACTTACCGGGAGCGAGATTGTCGAAGTGAAATGCCCCGACGGAGTCGGTGGTGGTGGTGGCAAGGGCCTCGGCACCATTACCGAGTAGCATGACTTGCGCCTGTGCGATAACCGCTCCCGATGGGTCCAGCAGGACACCCGCGAGGGCATGGCTGGGCGCGCGCTCGTCGCCACCGGAACTGGAATTGGCCGCCGCATGATCTGTCCTCTGAGCATGGGCCGACAATGGCGGCGCCAGGGCAAGGAAAGCGAGCAGAAGGTAGGCAAGTCGATGCGTCAAGCGCAAATTCCTTGACAGTAGCTGCGGCAGTTTACCTGTCGATGGTGCCTGAGCAACCTGAAAGGGCTCTGAAAAATCTGCTGGCTCGGACGCTCAGAGCGAGCACACGCATCTTAAGTCTATTGGGAGAATTGGTGGACCTGGCCGGGATCGAACCGGCGACCTCTTCCATGCCATGGAAGCGCGCTCCCAGCTGCGCCACAGGCCCACTTTACAGGGAGAAATTCCCTACGGTTCGGAGTTTCAGGAAGGAACCTCCAGTATTCTCGCTTAGTGTGTCGCGATAGTCAACGCGTGGTACATGTTGAATTTCTTTTTGAATTTCTTTCCACAGGCTTTTCTGCCATAATTGATCGTGCACCCCACCTGCACAAATTCTCAAACACAATTTAGAGCGAGGAAGAGATGCCAGCGAAGTACATCTTTGTAACGGGCGGAGTTGTGTCTTCACTCGGCAAGGGATTGGCCGCGGCTTCCATTGGCTGTCTGCTGGAGAGCCGCGGGCTCAAAGTGAACCTGATGAAGTTCGATCCCTACTTGAATGTGGATCCGGGGACGATGTCGCCGTTTCAGCACGGCGAAGTTTTTGTGACCGACGACGGCGCCGAGACGGATTTGGATCTCGGCCATTACGAGCGCTTCACCCACGCTAGACTTTCCCGCGACAACAACTGGACGACCGGCCGTCTCTACGAGCAGATCATAGCGAAGGAGCGGCGCGGCGATTATCTAGGCAAGACGGTGCAGGTGATTCCGCACGTCACCAATGAAATTAAAGCGGCGATGAAGAAGGTGGCGCAGGAAGTGGACGTTGCGATTGTCGAGGTGGGGGGCACGGTCGGCGATATCGAATCGCTGCCGTTCATGGAAGCCATCCGGCAGATGCGGCAGGAATTGGGGCGCGAGCACACGTTGTTTGTGCACGTGACGCTGGTTCCGTTCATCGCGGCGGCGCAGGAACTGAAGACCAAGCCGACGCAGCATTCGGTGAAGGAACTGCTCAGCATTGGAATTCAGCCGGACATTCTGCTTTGCCGCACCGACCGTTTTCTGGCGAAAGAGATCAAGTCGAAGATTGCGTTGTTCTGCAACGTGAGCGAAGAAGCGGTGATTACCGCGAAAGATGTGGCATCGGTGTATGAGGTGCCGCTGGTTTTTGCGAATGAGGGCGTGGACACGTTGGTTCTGAAATGCCTGCACATGGAGGCGAAGGATCGCGATCTTTCCAAGTGGGAAGACCTTGTGCACCGCGTCTACAACCCGAAAGACACGGTGACGATCGGCATCGTGGGCAAGTATGTGGAGTATGAAGATTCTTACAAGTCATTGAAGGAAGCGCTGGTGCACGGCGCGCTGGCTCACAATCTGAAACTGCAGTTGAACTGGATTGAGGCGGAAGGCCTGGAGGCTGGCGACGCGACTTGCGAAGCGCAGCTGGAAGACTATGACGGGATACTGGTTCCTGGCGGGTTCGGTAAGCGCGGCATTGAAGGGATGTTGATTGCGATTCGTTATGCGCGGGAGAAGAAAGTTCCGTACTTCGGGATTTGTTTGGGCATGCAGACGGCCTGCATCGAGTTCGCGCGCAACGTGGTGGGATTGGCGGATGCGAATTCGAGCGAGTTTGATCCCGCCACGCCGCATCGCGTGATCTATAAATTGCGCGAGTTGCGCGGGGTGGAGGAACTTGGCGGAACGATGCGCCTGGGCGCTTGGACCTGCAAGATTGAGCCGGGCACGCTGGCCGAAAAGATTTACGGGAAGCTCGAGATCAGCGAGCGGCATCGGCATCGCTATGAATTCAACCGGGAGTATGAAGAGCCGATGGTGGCCGCTGGCCTGCGAATCTCTGGTTCCACGCCGGATGGGACTTACGTGGAGATGGTGGAATTGTCTGATCATCCGCATTTTATCGGGTGCCAGTTTCATCCGGAGTTCAAGTCGAAGCCGCTGGAGCCGCATCCGCTGTTTAAGAGCTTTGTGGGCGCGGCTTATGAGCACGGCTCGAAGCGGCGGGCGGAGAAAATTTCGGCTGAAGTGGAAATGTTCCACCGACCGGAGCGCGTGGCCGGGCGCTAGGCAAAACGTTTACCGCCGCGCCGAGAGAATCTGGGAGAGAGCTAGGGGCGCGGGCTCCTCTTTAGGTGGTTTGTTTTGCGTCGGCATTCTCTGCGTGCTCGGCGGTGAAACGGTTCTTTGATTACTTCCTTCCAAATCGGCGATGTTCGCATCGGTGGCGGCAACCTGTTTCTCATTGCCGGGCCTTGCGTGATCGAGAGCGAAGAGCACGCCATCCGCATGGCGGAGATTATCAAGGGTGTGGCGCGGTCGCTCGAATTTCCTTTCATCTTTAAAGCCAGCTACGACAAAGCGAACCGCACGTCGGTTCGCAGCTTTCGCGGGCCCGGAATCAAGCAAGGCCTGCGCATTCTCAAGAAGATTAAGAATGAGCTCAACCTACCGGTGCTCACCGATGTGCACGAAACGGCGGACGTGGGCCAAGTGGCCGAAGTTGCCGATGTGCTGCAGATTCCGGCATTTCTCAGCCGGCAGACCGATTTAGTTGTCGCCGCCGCGTTGAGCGGGCGGGCGGTGAACATCAAGAAGGGGCAGTTCATGTCGCCGTGGGACATGCGGCATGTGGTGGAAAAATGCCGCGACGCCGGGAACACGCAGGTTTTTCTCACCGAGCGCGGATCGAGTTTTGGTTACAACAATCTGGTGGTGGACATGCGCTCACTCGCGATCATGCGCAATTACGCGCCGGTGGTGTTCGACGCCACGCATTCCGTGCAATTACCTTCGGCGCAGACGGACGAAAAAGGCCCGGCGGTGAGTGGCGGACAGCCGGAGTTTATTCCGGTGCTGGCGCGGGCTGCCGTGGCCGCGGGCGTGGATGGAGTGTTTATGGAAGTGCACGACAATCCGAAAGAAGCCAAGTCTGACGGTGCGAATGCGCTGGAGTCCACCAACCTGCGCAATGTGTTGAAGGAATTGCTGGCGGTGCGGAAAGCGTTGGATGGCGCACACGCCACGCCGTGAGGGTTCGTGTGGCGCGTGCACTCCCTTCGGCAAGCTCAGGGCGACTCTGCCCGCGAAAATCCAGCCACGAGCAGTCAGCAACATCATTCTCAGGACCTGAGCGCCGAAAGACTGCAATAAGGTGTTACTTCAAATTTGAGGCGCTGACTGCATTTCGCGGGCAGGAGTGTCCGCGCCACCCGTGCTACTCCTCTCCGTGGTAAATTTATAAAACTCTGTCATGAGGGAAATCGCCAGTTGGGCTTTGAACGTGGCCACGATGCGAGGCGCGAGCTACGCCGACGCCCGCATCGTCACCCACCGCAGCCGCGCGCTTACAACCAAGAACGGAAAAGTGGGCAGTGCGTCGGACGCCGAGTCTGTAGGATTCAGCGTGCGAGTTGTTGCGGACGGCGCGTGGGGATTCGCCGCATCGGACGATCCGAGCCGCGCCAGCGTTGAAGCCACTGCCGCGCAAGCGGTTGAAATCGCTCGCGCCTCGGCGCGGGTCAAGCAGCATGACGTGCAGTTGGCTCCCGAGAAAGCAGTCACCGCTGAGTGGGCGACTCCTCACAAGATTGACCCCTTCACCATTCCCGTCGAACAAAATATCGATCTGCTGTTGCGCATCGATTCTGAATTGCGCGCCGTTGCCGGAATCACTCTGGCTGAGACGAATCTGAATTTCAATCGGGAAGAGCAGTGGTTCGTATCGTCGGAAGGGGCGGATATTCATCAGACCAAATACTCCACGGGCGCGGGATATGCGGCCTATGCCTTTGCCGGAAGTGAAATTCAGAAACGGTCGTATCCGACTTCGTATGGCGGACAGTGGCAGAACAAAGGTTATGAGCTGATTGAAGAATTGAAACTCGTCGAAAATGCCCGCCGCATCGGCGAAGAGGCGGTCGCGCTGCATCAGGCCGACCAGTGTCCGGAAGGCGTGTTCGATGTGATTCTCGACAGCGCGCAGCTTGGTCTGCAGATTCACGAATCGGTGGGGCATCCCATCGAACTGGATCGCGTGCTTGGGATGGAGGCGAATTTCGCGGGTACTTCGTTTCTCACGCTGGAGAAGCTACGCACCCTGCGTTATGGCAGCGATCTGGTGAATGTGGTTGCGGACGCGCGGCAGGAGCACGGCCCTGGCCTGGGCACATTCGGCTTCGACGATGAAGGCGTTCCTGCCCAATGCACGCCCATCATCACGAACGGGTTGTTTACCGGCTATCTCAGCTCGCGCGAAACCGCGCATACCATCGGCGAGAACCGTTCCGGCGGGACCATGCGCGCCGAGGGATGGAACCGGCTGCCCATGATTCGCATGACCAACATCAGCCTGCTGCCGGGGCAAAAACCGCTGAGCCTGGAACAACTCATCGTCTCGACCGATCACGGAATTCTCATGCAGACGAATCGATCGTGGTCGATCGACGACAAGCGCTATAACTTTCAGTTCGGCTGCGAGATTGGGTGGGAGATCAAGAACGGCAAGCGGGCGCGCATGGTGAAAAATCCGTCCTACTCCGGAATTACTACGGAATTCTGGAACTCGCTGGATGCAATCTGCTCGCGCGATGAGTGGACATTGTGGGGAACCCCGAACTGCGGCAAGGGCCAGCCGCAGCAGGTGATGGGGACGGGGCACGGGGCAGCGCCGTCGCGCTTTCGCAGGATCAAGGTGGGAAGCGCGTTTAAAGGGGCTTAGCGCTCACTTTGCTGCCTCCAGATTTGTTCGGCGCCAACGGTGTGACGGCCAAGTTCTAACGGTTAATTGCTGACTCTGCATGCTTACTAACGACCGCGCTGCCGACATCTTTGACCGCATCCGGAAGCTCTCGACTGCCGACGGGGTGGAAGTTCTATTTTCCGGCGGCAAGTTTGCGTTGACACGGTTTGCCAACAACACCATTCACCAGAACGTTGCGGAAGAAAATTATGTGGTGTCTGTGCGGACCGCTTTTGGGGGGCGTACGGCGCGAGCTTCGACGAATAAGTTTGACGATGAGAGTTTGCGGAGAGTGGTGGCGGCTTCGGAGGAATTGGCTCGGGTGCAGCATCCGGATCCGGATTTGTTGCCGATGCCGGATGCGGCCGAAGCTGAAGTAGGCAGGGATCAAAACCCGACGGGCGAGGCGCCCGGCCCCCCACGGGAGGGCACAGCACAAGCAGTTTCCAAACCAACGACCGTCTCCCGGCATTTTGCGGAGACTGCCAGCGTTACTCCTGAGTTGCGGGCCGAGGGCGTCAGAAAAATCGTGGACGTCGCGCAAAGGCACAAGCTCACCACCGCAGGCATTTTCTCGAGCGGCGAATCGATCGACGGGATTTTCAACTCGCGCGGGCTTGCCCGGTGGCATACCCAGACTTCGTCGGACGTCTCGATCACCATGCTGGCGGCGGATTCCTCGGGATGGCAGAAGGCGAACTCGCCCAACGTGGCCAATCTTGATCCCCTGTCGCTGGCAGAGGTTGCGGCCAACAAGGCCTTGGACTCGGCTCGGCCGCAGGAGATTCCAGCAGGGAAGTATACGGTGATTCTCGAGCCTTCCGCCGTCCTCGACATTGTAGGCTTCATGTTCTGGGACTATGCCGGCATGGCGATTCTCGATCAGCGCTCGTTTCTGAACGGCCGCATCGGAACGCGGCTGTTTGGCGAGAACATCACGATCTGGGATGACGTCGCGCATCCCTTGCAGACTGGCTCGCCCCACGATGGCGAAGGTATGACCCGCCAGCGCGTGGCCCTGGTGGAGAACGGCGTGGTGAAGCGCGTGGTCTATGCGCGGGCGACCGCGGCCAGAATGAAACGGTCTGAATATAAGGATACGGTCGGTCCGATTGCCGCGACCGGCCACGGTTTCGCGCTGCCCAACGAAATGGGGGAACTGCCGCAGAATATCGTGTTCGCCGCGCCGTACAATACTCAAACTCTGAAACAGATGATTGCCTCCACCGACCGCGGCGTGCTGGTGACGCGGTTGTGGTATATCCGCGAGGTGGAACCGTTTGAAAAGATGCTGACCGGGATGACGCGCGATGGAACGTTCTACGTGGAAAACGGGCGCGTAAAGCATGGCGTGCGCAACTTCCGTTTCAACGAGAGCCTGATTCACATGCTGGCCAGCGTGGAGTCCATGAGCCTCCCGGTTCGTGCCAGCGGGGAAGAGTCGTTCGATATGGTGGTCCCCGC
Source organism: Candidatus Sulfotelmatobacter sp. (assembly GCA_036522075.1). Classification (GTDB taxonomy): domain Bacteria; phylum Acidobacteriota; class Terriglobia; order Terriglobales; family Acidobacteriaceae; genus Sulfotelmatobacter. The sequence goes on along the minus strand of DATDGM010000046.1, from coordinate 1,227 downwards.
CATGAAGGTCAAAGACTTCAATTTCACCGAAGTGACCAAGTTCTAAGGTGAGCAAGCTGTCACGAGAGCTATTGCGAGACGGCGGCGGTGGAAAATCGTCCCAGGGGCAGACTCCCCGTCTGTTCTTTAGACTTCTTTAGAACTGCGTCTGGACAAGACAGTTCAAGGTGTTTAAACTACGGTGCCGACGCGGTATTCAGGGGCACGAAACTTCAGAAGGGGGTCTAAGCGATGAGCCGGATCTCAACCCAACGCCTGAATGTTAGGCTTGCTCTGGCAGCGATAGCAATTGTCTTTTTGATGGCCGCCTCGGTCAGCGCCCAGACCTACAGCACGCTCTTCACCTATCCCATCGACACCCGCAATGACAGTGGAATCTTTACGCCCGGCATCATGTCACAGGGCCAGGACGGCAACATTTACGGCACCATCGTAGACGACGGCAGCAATGGCGACGGCTCCGCCTTCAAGATGACCACGTCGGGCGAGTTTACCCGGATCTATGCCTTTTGCCAGCTCACGGGTTGCGTGGATGGCGCCAGCCCCTACGGAGGTCTCACCCTGGGCAGGGACGGAAATCTTTATGGCGGCGCCGAGGTAGGCGGCAAGAACGCCTTCGGCACGTTGTTCAAACTCACCCCCACTGGCACCTTGACCACCATCTGGGACTTCAAGGGAGGCACCGATACCGGATATCCGTTGTACCCTCCATTTCAGGGAACCGATGGCAACTTCTACGCCGCTCCCAACGGCTCGAACGGGGCCGGGGCCGTCATCAAGCTGACCCCCACCAAAGCGCCTCCTTACCTCGAAAAAACTCTCGGGAATTTCATCGGAACCAACGGAGGTGCTCCGGCTTTTCCCGTACAGGCCACAGACGGCAACTTCTATGGCGCTGCGTTCAATGGAGGCAGCAGGGGCTTTGGTGTCGTCTATAAAGCAACGCCCGCGGGCAAGCTCACGGTTCTCCACAATTTTTGCACGCAGACCAGTTGCTTGGACGGTGCCAGCCCAATCGGAGCGCTCGTCCAAGGGGAGGATGGGGCGCTCTATGGCGTAACCTATCAGGGAGGAGCCGGCAACATCGGCATCTTCTTCAAGATCACTACGGCCGGCACCTTCACCCTGCTGCACAGCTTCGCCGGCTTTTCCGGCAGCGAACCCGCCCTCCCGCGCTCGGGCCTGATCGTGGGCAGCGACGGGAATTTCTATGGAGTCACATACGCC
>DATDGM010000045.1:0-16231 GCA_036522075.1 Candidatus Sulfotelmatobacter sp. | reverse complement strand
CGGGCCATCGGTGCATGAGTATTACCAGACGAGCACTTACGCGGGCCTCGAGCGTGCGTTCGGCTCGCGCATTCATGTGTCCGCAGTGGCGGAGTTCCTGCGCGGGTGGCGGGTGGAAGGAAATCAATATGTGATTGGCCAGACTCTTCGTCCGCGATTCGGGGTAGACGCCGCCTTCAAACGGCACTGGGCGCTCTCCGCTACGGGTGCGTGGTCCTCGGGGCGCAGCTTTCATGCCTACGATAGTGTGACCTCAAGTTTCGAAGTCTCTTACACGCGCGAACGTGGTTTGGGGTTGGGACGGACCACAGACTCGGAGACCGCATCACTGGCGTATCCGGTGAGATTTTCTATTGGTTTGGGCCAGCAGACCTTCTACAACTTTCTGGGACACCAGCATACCCAGGTCGTTCCAATGGCACAGTTTACATTTTGACTTCTTCTCAATTCGCGTCCCCTGTCCGATGGGTGTAACTCCTTATGGCGACACTTCCAGAAGCCGAGGCCACAGCAAGCCCAGCAGGCCATGAGGTCCTCCGCGGACACGTAGTGCGGGGCAGTGCCATCCTTCTGCTGAGCACCGGGCTGGTGGCCGCAACCAACCTGCTCTATAACATTCTGATCGCGCGCATGCTGGGAGCCGCCGGTTTCGGCCACGCCACTGCTTTGTACACGCTCCTCATGCTGGTAACCGCCGTAACCTTGTCGTTTCAGATCGTCACTTCGAAATTCATTGCCCGCAATCCCGAGACGCTGGCTCGCGCACAGATCTATGCCGCCCTTTTGCGCCGCGCGTGGCGTGTGGGGATTGGGGTGGCCGGACTGCTGGCCGCAGGCAGCGCCTACCTCCAGTCGTATCTCAACTTGCCCGCGCAGCACGACCTCATTTTGCTGGCCGTCGCTGCCGGCGTGTACATACCGCTGGGAGTGCGCCGTGGCAGGATGCAGGGGTGCTACCACTTCAGTGGGCTCGCCCTCAATGTTGTCGTAGAGGTTGTGGTCAAACTCGCAGGCGCCATGCTCTTTTTGCATTTCGGAATGGGCGTGACGGGCGTGATGACGGCGATACTGCTCTCCATTGTCGCCGCATACCTTGCAGGCCAGCCCGGGCCGCAGTATCGCGCGATCGCGGGCAAGATCAAGATCGCCCCTTTTGGCGAGGGTATGCAGGCGATTCTTTACTTTGCGGGGCAAGTGATTCTCAGCAATCTCGATATACTGCTGGTGAAGCATTTCTTTCCGCCGTCAACCGCGGGAATCTACGCCGCAGTGGCTCTGGTGGGGCGTGTGGTGTTCATGTTGTCGTGGTCGGTAGTGAGCAGTATGTTTCCGGTTTCTGCCAGTCATTCGCAACGCCAGAGTGGGCGCCCGGTGTTGCATCTCGCGTTGCTCCTGGTGGCAGGGCTTACCTCCGCGTTCATCGTGGCGATAGCGCTCGCACCCGAGGCAGTATGGACGATGCTTCTCGGCAAGCAGTTCCTGTTGGGCACGGTGGGACCATTTTCCGCTCTCTTGACGGAATATGCGGTCATGACCGGTATCTACAGCATTGCCGTGGTGGTCATGATGTATGAGATTTCCCGGCGCATCAGTGCCGCAGCCTGGGTGCAGTTGGGCGCGAGCGTCCTCGTGGCCGGGGGAATCTGGTCTTACCACAATTCCTTGTCCCAAGTAATTCTGGTGCAACTGTTTGTCATGTGTGGCCTGCTCGTGGCGGTCACGGTCCCGCTCTTCCGCGGGCGGGAAGAATCCGTCACTCATCCATCAGCTTTAGAACCCTTGCGGCGACTGCGGCGCGTGCCCGAGGAAGAAATTGTCGCGGAATTCTTGCGGGGCGAGTTCTGTCATCCTGAGTTTGATTCTTATCGCAGGGACTTCAGGCATCTTGTCGACCAGGGTGATCTCGAAAATCCGCGCGAGAATTTCATCCGGCGGGCGCTGCTGTTCCTTCGCCGAGGCCGGTTGTGGCGGGAACTGCCCGCCGGCACCGAATGGTGGGAAGTTGAACTGACTCACCACGACTTAGAGCGTTTGCAGTCTTTTCCGCGCAACGAGTGGAGACGTTTCGCGGGAGGCGGCTTCTACCTGACAGAAATGGTTGGCCGCATCGAAGCGGAAATGGCTCGTGGACGGCAGAGCCGGTTCCTGAAAAAGCTCGGGGAGATCGCAATCGATCTGCGCGGAAGCCAGGTTCCAGATGGCATATTGCTGATTGGCATGGACGAGTATCAGCCGCTGACCATTATCGAGGGAAACCACCGGATCGCGGCCGCTATGCTTACGATGCCCGAATCGGCGCACCGTCGCTTCCGTTTCTATTGCGGATTGTCTCCTAACATGAACACGTGTTGTTGGCACAAGACCGACCTGCGAAGCCTTACCCGGTACGCCCGGCATACGGTGCAAAACATATTCCACGATATGGATGCCCTCGCCGCACTCAGCCTGCGAGAGAAACTCGCCGAGATCGAGGCCGCCCGAAAGCCTGCTGCAGATGAGCCGCAACGACTCCCCGGAGATTCATGGATTGCGTGATAGGAGTGTGACCGTCCGAATGTTGTATCGGTCTCCATCGAACTCGGCCTGAATACTCACTTCGACGCCTTCTTGAAGAAGATTGAGATTGGAGCCATCGATCGATCCCAGGGCGAGTTCGCGAATGCTTTGGTCTGAATCGTTAGAAAGGTCCAGCACTCTCGATCGCAAATCCACGGCGACGACTCGACCCTCAAACGTGAAAGAATTTCCCGGCTCTGCAAGGATCTCAATGTTGCTTGCGGCATGTTGCGCCGGAAAGAACCGTACCTTCACCAGCATCCCAGCAGTAAGAATCTGTGGTGAAGCAGCCTGGCCCCGCCTGACAACCTGCGTGCTGGGAGCAATGTGCAGCGAAACACTTTCCGGACTTATCGGATCGCGCAGCGTGAGCCTGGACTTGCCGGCATCGTAACTCACAATCTGCCCATTCAGTTCGACCACATTGGATTGGCTGGCTCGCACCGATCGCGCAAATAATTTGCCGTTATCGATCACCGTGTCCACCGACACCACGGACCCCGCGGGAATGGTGGTGAAACGCGTGCTTGCGTTATCTCTTAGAAGTTGCGTCCGGGGATCGAAGGCAATCTGCACATTGCCGCCGCCGAAAGTGTGAATCACAAGCTGGTCGTGGATCGGATCGAACCGCTTCACTACGCCGCGCACCAGGCCAATCTTGCCGCCGGGCATCCGCGCCGGAGGCTCACGGTCCGCGGTCGCGGGCTTAGCTTCTACCCCCGCGACATTCGCCGTTGCGGGCATGGCTGCCTGCGCCCACGCGCAGCCGGCGAATAGCGTCATCATCCAGAAGAACCTAATCATCGCCGCTTAGATGCCAAATACGGCGCTTTCGGATAGGACTCTCGGCATCAGGTATTTACTGTAGACCAACCGAACCGCATTTTCGGACATCATAATGCCGGCAGAACAAGGCCGGCAGGACAAGGCCGGCAGAACAAGGCCGGCAGAACAAGGCATCGCATGAATGTGAGCAGGCTCGGAACTGTGGCCGCGATTGCGGGTTTATGGACGCTGCTTCTCGCTGGAGCAGGCCGCGGGTTCGCGGGCGATTTAAAGGTTCCAATTCCGCGCCGCAGCGTCTCCACACCCACCCAGAAGCTCAATCGCGCAGGCGTTGCCGAACTCAAGCACGGCCATCAGGAAAAAGCCAAGCGTTTCTTCTACCGCGCCTACCTGCTGGATCCGGAAGACCCTTTCACGCTTAACAATCTCGGATATGTCGCCGAATTGGACGGCGATGCCAGCCGAGCCTTGCGCTATTACGCACTAGCCGCGCGGGACCATACAGATGCGTTAATTGACCTGTCCAGTGAAGCCGCTCTCAAGGGTGAGCCCCTGGATGAGGCACTCCATCACGTAAAAGACTCCGCTCAGGCGATAAGCACGATCAACGAGCGAGCCATCGTGCTGCTTCAACAAGGGCAACTATTTGCAGCCATGAATCTGCTGCGGTCGGCCGTACAAGGCCATCCCCAGGATCCGTTTTTGCTGAACAATCTCGGTTACGCAACAGAGGCGATTGGGGATATCCAGGGAGCTCTACGGTATTATTCCGCCGCGGCCAGCGTGCATTCGACGCGGGTGGTCACAGTGACTCCGCGCCTGAAGTGGCGAGGCCGGCCCATCAGCGATGTGGCCGCCCGAAATGCAACCGCCGTCAGTGAGATCATTGCCCGCGGTGAAGGAGCCGAGGCCGCAGCCGCCCGCCTCAATCTGCGTGGCGTGGCTGCGCTCAACGACAATAACGCATCGGGCGCGCGCGAGTTTTTCTTGCAGGCATATCGGGAGGACGCGCAAAACGCGTTCACGCTGAACAACCTGGGTTACGTGGCCGAGCTGGCCGGAGACCAAGAGAGCGCCGAAATGTATTACGAAGCCGCGCGCTCGGGGCGAGACGCGAACGACCGGGTCAGCTATGCCACGCGTCGGGACGCTGAAGGACAGAAAATTGATAGACTCGCCGACAGCAACCAACTGGATGTAGAGGCGACGCTGAAAGCGGTTCAAGAATCGAAGCGTCGCGCCGGAAGGCCGATCGAACTTAAGACTCGCGATGCGGTCAGTCCGGGTGAGCAGGATGCGACGCCGGTTCCTCCGATTGGAGTGCAGTCCCCCGCACTTCCACCCCTTCCTCTTCCAAACTCGCAGCCAGATGGAGATACCGAGCCGGCCGCCCCGCCGCAAAACTCCCAGCCGCCGCACGACCCTCGATCCTAAACTACAGGCGCGGAATTTCGCCGGATCGAGAGTGGCGATAGGAAACAGCGATAGGAAGCTGAGATGCAGGCTCTGTCACAGTGTGCGCAGCCATGCCGTTTGAGCTCTATGCGGAGAAACTGGCGATCTCGTCTTCATCCGGCCATTTTTGAATTTTTTCGCCCACGGCGCGAGCGAGTTCGTCCGGCACCTGGAATCGACCGCCGGAGCGGCGCAAGCCTGCCGCCTGTTGCAAAATCTTGATGCGCTCGTGCTGGCGGAACGATCGAATGTACTGCCGCACCACTTGCGGCATGCTCATCGCTACACCCGCTGCGTAGCTCTGCCATGCCATCTCTTTCAGTGCATCCGGAGAATTCAAGGCAAAAAGCAGATGCTCGACAAGGCTGTCCACATCCCCTGGCGTGAAGAACCGGATTGCAATCCCCTCATGCTCAGCGAGTTCACGAAAATCCTGAATGCCCGAGGCGAGGACAGGAACTCCGTATTGCGCCGCCAGATGCGCCACACCGCTGGAACCAGCCGACGACGTGTAGGGCATTACCGCCAGGCTTGCCTCACGAAACAGATCGGCAATCGACTCCTCAGGCACATAGCCCAGAAAGCTGACGCGATCGCTGGCATGCTGCTGCGCCATCGATTCCACGTAGCCAGGAGTCTTGGGATGATCGCCGCCAGCGACCACCAGCTTTACATCGGGGAACTTTGCTGCCACACGATGGAATGCCTCAATCAGCAGATCGAGACGTTTATAGGTGCCCCATTTCCCGAACGCCAGAATCCGGTGCGTGGGGTTTCCCCGACGGGTAAAGTCTGGAGGGTCGGGTTTGCCGGCGAATATCCCATGCGAACGAGCAGTGACGCGGCCGCGCCGGTATTTCTCATCCAAAGTTCGACGATATGCCGGCAGGAGGACAGAAAGCGAATTCGCGCTCAAGAGTAGATGTGTGGCCAACCATCCGCCTACCCGGTAGAGCCGGGGTGAGCCGACCGCGGCATCCTCCAGGTCGACGGTCTCGAACAGCTGGTGCAGCGTAACGTGCGAGTAGACGCCGTTCAGTCGTGCCCCGGCCGGTGCCAGAAGCCCCAGCATTGCCGCAAACGGACGGCCCCCGAAGCTGGCAAAACCCAGATTAAACCAGGCTACGTCAGGCTTGATGCTACGGATGGTGAGCAGCAAGGTAGCTGCGCTCGTAGGCTTGCCGAAGCCCCAACAGCGAATAACCTTAAAGCCGGGAAGCTCATCGGCGGCGCTGGGGAGATAGTCTCCCAATATTGTCAGATCCACACAACGCTCGTTACGAAGTTGTTCCGCTACGTGAAACCCGTACTCATTGAGCGCATGGCGGCTCGGCGGAAACGAAGTGACGAGTGCGATCTTCACGGCTCACTCGAACCGAGCACCATTTCCCGTGACAGCCGGCCCAAAAGGTGCAAATAGTGCAGCGCAACGGTTGCGTTGGCCTTGCTTCTGCCTGCATGGCGAACACCGAAGGTATAAGGCACTTCCCGCGCATGACGGATGCGTCCGCGGACCAGAATATCGAGCAAAAGTTTGAAGCCGGTGGTCTGGAACGTGAGACCCTCGATGCAGCTGCGATGGATTACGAAAAAGCCCGACATGGGGTCAGTGACTCGAAGATGTTTTTTGGAAATCAAAGGCGCGGCTGCGAGGGTGCTCAAACGGGAAACGACGGCGCGCAGTGGATTCCAACCCTTGGTTCCCTGATTCTGAGCGTAGCGGCTGGCAATGGCGATGTCGGCTTGTTCAGCCACCTTTAGCAGTTTCGGCAACAACTCAGGGGGATGTTGCAGGTCGGCATCGATCACGCCAAGCAGGTTCGCTCGGCATTGACTCCAGCCATGCAACACCGCCCCCGCCAAACCTCGTTCGCCAGTGCGTGAGAGAAGGCGAATGCGCGGGTCTCGTTTTGTCCAATCACGAACTTGCGCTACGGTTCCGTCCGTGCTTCCATCATCGACGACCACGATCTCATATTCATATGGCGTCGGTCTTAGTGCGTCGGTGAGTGCGTTGAGTATCTTGTCTATATTTCCGGCTTCATTCAGAGTTGGAATCGCCAGGGCAAAACTATTGTCGCAAAATCCGGGCATCGCTCAGGCCTCGCATTCGATAACGCGTAAGCCTTGGATGGAACCTAGACGTTGGCTGTTGGTTCGTTTTGTACCCTACAGGAACTCTTCTGCAGGACTACGGCGCTGTCCACCGTGACTTCAGTATTTTCCTCACACGAAGAGAGAAGTGTCCGCGCCCGGCTGATGTGAAAATTGATCTCGCTTCTCACGTTCCCCTCCGTCGCGTCGGAAATGATGATCATCTCTGGAACAAGTTCCTTGAGGCGCAGGAAGTTCTGGCGGTTTTGGTGCAGAAATTCCACAGGATATTCCGGCTTCCTTGCAAAAGCCGCGGCGGGCGATGCGTCCAGCACGAAAGCCAAATCTGGAGTGGGCGTGTACCGCACGAGAATCTTGCCGTAGGTTCGGGCCGCAAATGATTGTGAATAGACATTTGCAATCTGGTCGTAAATGTAGCGATCGAAAATTATGACGTCAAAGTTTCTTAGGTCTTGGCTGGCCAGCAGGCGCCGCAATCGCGCTACATCGAGCAGGTACAATCCCGATCGAGCTGCGGTCAAATACCATTTGCGAACGTGTTTGTTGTTCTTGGGAGTCAGGGGCCGCTGAGCCATCGAATGGGCTCGGCGGAAGTCCACGGAGCGGTGGCCGACCCCCGCGCGAATTGTCGACCAGACGGCAACATGGTCCCAGAAGGCGAGTCGCAAAACTCGCAGACTCTGCTTTTCCAGGAACGACGAGAGATGCTCGATCTGCGTGGTCTTGCCAGCTCCGTCGATTCCCGAGAACGTAACGAGAAACGGACGATTGGCACTGGGGCGCGAAGCGGCGTTGTCAAAAGCCATTGGATCGGGAACTCCGGTGTCAGGGATGAGCCGCTTGGGATGGTGACGCGCCCGGCGGGCGCGCTGGGCTTCTTTCAGACAAAGCGACCGCTGAACCGATCGCGATTCCTGCTCCCGCAAGCAAGCCCAGCTTGATCACGAGTGAGCGATGACCACGCTGGCGGGCGGGTGCCACGGCGGCGCCGGCGGGCTGGGCTGCGGTAACTCCCTTCGGGTTCGCTGCCTTCGCGCCCGCGGTTCCCGAGGGTGCGATAGTTGGTTGCGGGCTCTGGGGCGCGGTCTGCGCAGACTGAGACTGGGGTGCATCTGGCAACGAGTCATCGGGCTTTTGCTCCGCGGTATTGGACTGGCTCGATTGAGGAGGGCTTGCGAATAGGGGCGGCCCGCTTGCGATCAGAAAGGCGCCCGACAACATGACAATCGAGACACATTTCGAATACCTGACACCGGTTCGATTCATGAGGGACTCCCGCGTTTCTGAGATGGGCTTGCCAGCGGATATGCAGCGTTATTCTCTGCAGCGGTCTGCGGATAGGCAAGGGCTTCTTCGATGGAATTAAAGACCGGAACGAGCGAAGAAATGCGAGTCACTTGGAGGACTAATCGATTAACGGTAGAGCCGGCGACTAAAAACACTTGCGGGTCGCGGCCTGCAGCCTGGGCCACGCATTCCAGCAGCAGGTCAATGTCTCGGTGGTTCAAAGTGCGGCAGGCGGAGAAATCCACAATAACCGGAGCCTGGGACCCTCGCAGGGCGCTTAGCAAGCCTTTTCGGAGCGCCCGGCGGCCCGCAGGACTCGCCGCGCAAGGGAAGGGCAGAACGGTTCCACTAACGGTCCTCACAGATGCACCTGCAGCCAGGGCTGCGACGCGGTGGAGAATGGGGCAAATCCCCATCCACTGCCGATTCCGGCGAAAACATCGATCGGCGGCCCGCCGAATGATTGTTTGAGAGATTCACGCCGTAGAATGCTGCTTCCCAATCCCGCCAGCTGCAGGTCTGCGACTGCGCCCGAGCCCAGATCTTCCAGGTATCGCCCCTCCACTAGAGCATGCCGAATCAGGAGTCCCGGCGCCAAGTAGGTATTGGGCAGAATCGTGGATTGCTCCACTGTCGTTCCGCAGTCGACCACGCAATCGTGTTCCACGGATGCATAGGGGCCCACCGTTGCGCCGGCGCGAACGGTGGCACGGGCTCCAATGTAGGTGGGGCCGATGATCCGCGCGGAAGCCGCGAGATTCACGCCCTCTCCTGCCCATACTTGTTTGCGAATCTCCGCCCCCAAGGGTCGCATTGCGCAGGCCCCGGTCAGTCCATCTCCAACCAGTTCCTGCCGCTCCTTGGCCGCCAAGATGCGTTTGGCGTAGCCGCGAAAACGATAGGGCATTCGCCCTCCGTCGGTTCCAGCGCAGAGAAATTCGTGTTCTCCTCCAGTCGCCTGCAGCGCGTTGTCGTCGAGCAGGGAGACTCCCAGCCGACCTTGATCATCCTGGGCTTCGGTCACCGGACTTCGGTTCTCGCGATGAAAGCGAAGTAAATCCGCAAGGTCCATTTCCGCATACGACTTGAGCTTAATCAAAAGAAGTCGTTCAATTCCCTCGCGCGCAAGGCCAGCGAGGGTGGAATAGAGTGCGCGTTCACCGCTCAGTCGGGAAGGGCCGGGGCTGGAAGTTAGCCATAGGCTTTGCACCCCTAGCTTACGGACACGCTCGGTCCATGATCGCAGGACGTCATTGCCAAGAATCGGCATCCGCGAAGAGTAAACCCGTTGCGACTTTTCCGAAGTCGCTGTGGATCGCCTTTGCCCCGCATCCATCCGGGAGAGGTCTCCTCCCGCTGGAACCATGACCACTGCACCCAACTCCACGCGCGTTCTCCTCTCCCAGATGAATCACCGGGAAAGCCAAATCACCTCCCGGGACTCTCATCGCGACGAGTTGCCCAGTGCGATTGAGGTCTTTGAGATGAGGAAGTTACGGCCGGAAGATGTCTCAAAAATCGCACTGAGGTATCGCCAGACGATAAATCAGTAATACCCCGTAGGTCGGGCGTCTTGGTCACGCTAAGCTTTTTGAATTGCGGTCGTAGAACCTCTGATTACCCTTCCCTTGCTAAATTGCTTGAGCGCAATATGCCATCTCCGTAGAATCCAGTGAACATCTGCTGGAAACCCTGTAGATCCTCTTTGTCGCAAGACCCTGTGGTTTGGAGCATGCCTTATGACGAAGTTTGCCCTGTTGTTAGTGCTGAGTTCGGCAACCATGGCTTTTGCCAGCGTCTCGGTCTCAGCGCCCGCCAACGGAAGCCATGTTGGCACCACGGTTCAGTATGTAGCGAGCGCCAGCACCAGCTGCGCCAGGGGAATCTCAACCATAGGGATCTATGCCGCGCCTGGCAATCTTGTATATACGACCGCCGGAAGCAGCCTCAATACCGAGTTGGTGTTCAGCCCGGGAAGCTATCCGACCGTGGTACAGGCTTGGGACAATTGTGGTGGTGTCAGCAAGACGCCGGTAACCATTTACGTCTCAGCGGGGGCAGCCGAGGTCCAGGTCATGGCGCCAGCGAACAACTCGAATGTAGCCACTCAGGTTCAGTATGTGGCGACTGGGAGCACCTCCTGTGCCGAAGGCGTGTCCGCGATGGGGATCTATACCTCGCCCGGCGCGCTGGCATACCAAACCAAAGGCGCGAGCCTGAATACCCTTCTGACGCTAAACCCCGGAACTTACCACACCGTTGTGCAGGAGTGGGACGGTTGCGGTGGCAGCGCGTACACGCCTGTGACGATTCAGGTCGCAGGTTCGAACAGCGGCGGACAGGTGACGGTAAGTACCCCGCAGACCAACACAACCGTGAGTCCGACGGTGCAGTTTGTGGCTTCGGCGACTTCTTCTTGCGCCAGCGGCGTGGCCACCATGGGAATTTATACGGCACCGGGTGTGCTCGCGTATAAAACGCAAGCCGCCCAGCTCAATACTCTGCTCACCCTTGGCCCCGGCACGTACCACACGGTCGTGGAGGAGTGGGACAAATGCGGCGGAGCTTCGGTGGCTCCGGTCACAGTCACGGTCGGCGGCAACGTTTTCAGCGGTCTTCAGAAGCAGGCAGGATGGAACGGATACGCCCTGCTGCCACCTTACTACAATATCTGCACCACCTGCACCCCGTCCGGCCCGCAGACCACCTGGGCGATGACCCAGAATGTTTCGTCTCCATCCGTTAGCGGAAGCTCCACTCGCATGGACATCGGCGGAACGACAGACTATTCCGATGTGCTCTGGAACAATCACTTGATCGGAGACTTTTCTTCACAGGGTTTGCCCGACCCCAACCGTACCATTGTCCCGAATCTTCACAACTTCACTTACGATGTGTATTTTTACGCCAACGATCTGAGTGCGTCTCAGGCCCTGGAGTTCGACATCAACCAGTTCGTAGGCGGCTACTCCTACATCTGGGGGCATGAGTGCCGGGTCGCTGGCGGCAACGAATGGGACATCTGGGACAATCCCGGTCAGACTTGGCACGCGACTGGTGTTGCATGCAACCCGGTGGCGAATGCCTGGAACCATCTCGTACTGCAGGTCCAACGCACCTCAGATAACCACCTGCTGTTCCAGTCGATCACGCTCAACGGAGTGACGGCGACTCTCAACTACTATGAGAGTCCAACGGCCACGACCTGGTACGGCGTGACCATCAATTATCAGCAGGACGGAAACTACGAGCAGACGCCTTATTCAATCTGGCTGGACAATCTGAACTTCAGCTATTGGTAGGCGCGCCCGAAAAGCCGTTCGCTGGGTGTGTCGGTCGGGGCAGACCTTCGCGATCTCAGTAAGTCTGTGAGTGTCCCGGCGCACAGAAACGCGCCCGCGCTCTTTCTGTTCTTCGCCTCCGGCCAAGTCCACTTGCCACACAATTCCAACCAACTTTCCGTCTCCAAATCTCATCTAGTTTCATGGAGATCTGAAAGGAGGGTGCGCCTTGCTGTTGCGCATACACGGAGGAGCGGGGATTAGTGTGGACCGCTGCGGAGTTTCCTCTGCCGTGATCTTGCGATTCTTCCTGTGCCTCGTGATTCTCACTGCCATGGGGTGGGCCCAGACCTCAACCCCCCCTCCCGCTGCCCCACCAGCGTCGACAAGCACGCAGCAGACGCCAGCCATATCCCAATCCAAGGATGATGAATCCGACGATTTCGTTTTTAAGAAAGAAGTAGAAGAAGTTGTCCTGCATGCGATTGCTGTGGATGACCACAATCACCTGGTCACAGATTTGGGGCGCGACAACTTTGCAGTCTATGAGGATGGCAAACTGCAGCAACTGACTTCCTTCCGCCGGGAGCGTGTTCCGGTCGCGCTCGGAATTCTGATCGATAACTCCGGCTCCATGTTGCCGAAGCGGGCAAAGGTGAACGAGGCTGCCTTGCGTTTAGTCGACGCAAGCCAGCAGGAGGATCGTGTCTTCGTGGTCAACTTCGGCGAAGATGCGTTCCTTGATCAGGACTACACGCAGGACATCGCAAAACTCAGGGCAGCCCTGCAACGGGTGGAGACGCACGGCAGCACTGCTCTCTATGACGCGATCATCGCTGCCGTCGATCATCTGAACCGGACCTCGCCGGTGGAAAAGAAGGTTCTGTTGGTTGTGACCGATGGGCGTGACAACGCCAGCCAGGCTACATTCCAACAGGTGCTCCGTAAGTTGCAAGCCAAGAACGGTCCGGTCCTCTACACGATCGCGCTCGCGCAGAACGAGCAGCGAGACGATCGTGATCGGCAATCTCTTGATAGGCTATGCGCGCAAACCGGAGGCACAGCGTTCTTTCCATCCAGCCTTGACGACGTTCAATCGATGGCGAGTACCATCGCGCGAGACATTCGAAGTCAGTACGTGATCGGTTACCGCTCTTCGAATCCGCACACCCCGGGTTTATATCATTCCATTCAAGTGCAAGCGCTCAATGGGTCCACTCGGTTGCGCGTGGCAACACGGGCCGGTTATTACTCAGGAGATAGCGCAAAGAACGCAAACTAAAGAGGATGCGTTAAAGGGTCGACGTGGCAGGCTGAAAAACTCCCTCGCGGTGGCAGTTCTGTGGAAGAGCCCCTTGAGGGCCGCATCAGTTCAGCCCCAAGAGGATGCGGAACAAAATCAGCCAGCGCCGCGCATTGCTGGTCATGAGAAAGTTCTCTTTCACATGCTCTCTGCCGTTGTTCCCTAACTGCCTGGCGAAGTCCATGTGGGTCAGCAGGTAGCGAATCTGGTAGGCGCAACCCTCCACCGATTGGACGAGGACTCCCGTCAACTTGTCGATAATCTGAGTCGGAATTCCTCCTACGGCCCCGCCAATCGTCGGCTTGCCCTTCCACAGCGCTTCGGTCACGGTCAGGCCAAATCCTTCTTTTAGGGACTTCTGCACCACCACGGTGGAGGCCCGCTGGATTGCGTTAATCTCCAGCCCTGACCACGGAGGCAAGTTCAGCACTACGATGTCGGGATCGCCGCCAGCCGCTTCGTTAACTTCCTTGAGCACAGCGGCTCCCTCCGGATCATCGCTGGCTCCGCCTCCGGCCAGCACCAGCTGGCAGTCCACATATTTTTTGGCCATCTTGTAGGCCTGGATCACGCCTACAGGATCTTTCAGGCGATCAAAGCGGGAAATCTGCGTCACGATGGGTCGCGACCGATCCACGCCGAAGTCATCGCAGACTTTCTGGATATAACTCTCCTCCAGTTCTTTATTTTTTTCCGAAAGCGGGTCAATACAGGGATAGAGCAGGTACTGCGAAGTCGGCAGACGCTTGGTGAACTCCGGAGAAGAAAACACGGCGGCGTCGAATTGTTCGACCATCGGCCGTAGAAATCCCCACACTTCCGGGTTCGGATTCGAGAGGTCGATGTGACAGCGCCAGATCCAGCGCCCTGCGGCCGATTTCGAGCGGATAAGGTCAAGAGGCTGGGGGTCGTGCACAATCACTACATCCTCTTCGAACTTCATGCGCTGCCGATTCTGTTCGCCGGTCAATAAAAACACGTCTTGGGCGGACTTGCTCAGCGTGTACTCGCCACCGTGCAGCGCGTTGTGGAAAGCTTTGGTCACTTCGAAAAAGTCATTTCCGCCGGTGAGAACTTCCCAATGCGTATCCACTTCCAGTTCGTTCAGCAGAGGCACCAAACGATTCAGCATTTCGGCCACGCCGCCGCCGACCGCGGTGGAGTTCACCATCTTGGCGGTTTTCTTCTGCAGCGCTTTCGCCAGGAACCGGAGTTCATCGAGCTGCGCGCGCCCGATGATCGGTTCATAATCTTCGAGGCGCGGCGGAGAAGGCGGCGGTGGCGGAGTCTGGGGAATCCGTGGCTTGCGCCGGCGCTCGGTTTGAGGCGGCGCGGCCGGCGCGGCGGCCTGGGCTTGACCCGCGCGAGGGAATTCTGTGCCCACCCTCGAGTCGGACTGAAACTCTTCTCCCGTGCTGGAGCGCGGTGCTGACAAACTGGCGGCGTCTTCCATCATTCTCCCATCCTTCGGGCGGGCGTTCTAGGCTCAGCGGATTGCGCTTTTCAAAATGCGAACAATCTGTTGCCGCACGCCCTCGAGCGTTGACGTGTAAATGTCAATGCGGTTGATCCGAGTGGCAAGGTCAGACAAACCCAACTCTTCCGCCAGCCATATCGAAAAGTCGTTGGATTGCAGCTTCAGGCGTAACCGCGCCTCGATAAAGTGATGGTGGACGGAGTGGATCGTAACCTGAGCCAGCGCCGCAACAAACTCCGGCAGGCTGCGCGCCACCAGTTCGGTGGGCACAACCACCGTATCCGACGCACAAAAATAAAACGCATTGCGGGCCGCGCGGTCGGCCGCATGGGGATGGCTCTGCACATAGTCGTCGACGATTTGTACGATCTTTTTCCGCAAGTCCGCGATGGAAGTAAAACTCCTCACATCCAGGGCGGCCAATCTCTCGCCCAGGCCCGCTTCGTTGCAATCCGTGTACGCCCAGTGCGCGAAGTCGTTGGAGAAACCTTGCCGGATAAAGTGATGCTCCTGCAGCGTGCGGAAGGTATGCTGGAAAATAGATTCATCCGCGCAGTTGTGCAGCGCCTCCCGAAACTCCGTAAGATTTCCCGCGCGTTCGCGGCCAATCCGCAACAGGTGCGCCGCGGAGTTGAAATGAAAAGGCGCTGGTGACCGTTCGTTTACAGTTCCGCTGCTCATAGTCTCTCTTAATATCTTCAAACCGAATTTCTAAGCAAGTTAAGTTCGTATTTTCAAATCGAAGCCGATGAAATTGCCTTCACCTCGTCCGGTTGGTCCAGCCGCACGTCGCATAACTCGCCGATCAGATTTCCCGCCCAGCGATAAATGTTCTGCTCCCTCACCACCTTGCGCAGACGCTGCATACGCGCGGTCCGCTCCTCAGGTTCCATCTCCAGCGACAGGCGAATGGCTTCCGCGGTCTGTTCAATGTCATAGGGATTCACCAATACCGCATCGCGTAATTCACGCGCGGCGCCGGTGAACCTGCTCAGGATGAGAACGCCCTGCTCATCGTGACGCGCAGCTACGAATTCCTTGGCCACCAGGTTCATTCCGTCATGCAGGGAAGTGACCAGGCAAAGATCCGCCGTCCGGTAATAGCGTTCGATCTCTTGGTGGCTGTGCTGGCGCTTCAGAAATACGATCGGCTTCCACTTGCTCGTCTGAAAGCGCCAGTTGATCCGCTCGGCTTCCGCTTCCACTTCGTTGAGCAAGTCGTGATAGCGCTTGATGTGGGTGCGGCTGGGCGCTCCAATCTGCACAAAGACCAGCTTCCCCTGGTACGCCGTGTGCTTCTCCATCAGGCGCTCAATAGCCAGGAAGCGTTCCAGGATTCCTTTGGTATAGTCAACGCGGTCCACTCCTACGCCGAGAAATATGCCTTCCACACCGAGTTCGCGGAACAGTGCAACCCGGTCGGAGTAAGCCGATTCGTGCACGGAAGATTCCAGCCCCGGCTCGTGAAAATCCACGCTGATCGGGAAGGGCTTTACCACCGTGCGGTGCTCCTCGCGGTTTACGGCGAAGTGTTCCCAGTCGATCCGCGATTCCAGCGCCCGATCCACCGACTGCAGAAAATTAGTGCAATGCGATTGGATGTGGAACCCGATCAGGTCGGCTCCCAGCAAACCGTCCAGCAATTCGCGTTGCCAGGGGCAAATGGCGAACGCTTCCGGCATCGGCCACGGTATGTGCCAGAAAATCGCGATGCGCGCGTCCGGGCGCACTCTTTTCACCATGCGGGGCAATAACGCGAAATGGTAATCCTGGGCTAGCAGCACGGGTTGTTCAACGTGCTCCATTTCTTTCAGCACAGCTTCGGCGAATTTCTCATTGGCGTTGCGATAGTGCTCCCAATCCGTGGAGCGGAACAGGGGCCGCGTATGCGCGATGTGGCAAAGAGGCCACAGTCCCTCGTTGGAGAAGCCGTAGTAGTAGCCCTCCTCTTCTTCCTTGGTGAGCCACACC
>DATDGM010000044.1:0-3161 GCA_036522075.1 Candidatus Sulfotelmatobacter sp. | reverse complement strand
TCGTCCACCTTGGCGTCCAGCGTCGCGACCGTGTCTTTGCGCGTCGCATCCTCCAGCACAATCTGCTTCGCGTAGTCATGCATGTGTCCGCCAACGCCCAGCAGTACGCCGCCGTATTTCACCGTCACCGTTCCCGCTTTTTCGCTCTTCCCGTTGGGCAGGTCGTATCCGGAATTCCCGCACGACGTCACATCCATCCACGCCGGATAGACATTTCTCACGGCGGCCGCGGCGTTTGGCAGGGAAGCCCGATCCAGGTAGGGAATCGCTACTTCGAGATAGACTTTGTCGTACGCCGTGTCGGTCGGATTGTGCACCATCGTCTCGATGCGGATCTTGTCGCCCTTCTGCACGCGATAGCCGTAGCCGGGCACCTGGGCCCAATTCGTCATCTCGCCGCCCGCTCCGAAAATATGTTCTTCCTTGTTCGGGCACAGAAAATCCGCGCGATTCGTGTTCCAGAATGCGGTGTGATGCAGCACCGTTCCCGGCACTGCGTTTCCGTTCGCATCGACCAGCTTCGGCGTATACGCCAGCAGCCAGCCGTCCAGGGGAATCGTCCAGTAGACATCCGGCGGCTGCGGCATCTTCATGTGACTTGTATGCGCCGGCAATGTGATCGGCCCTTCGCGCAGCGTGATCGTGTGCGTCGCCGCATCCGTCTTCGCCTCCAGCGTCACGCCTTTCGCCACCGCGTGGTGCATTCCGCCCTGCATGAACCCGCCATCATGCGAAGCGTGTTGCATATGCTCCATGTCGCGATCGTGCGGCGTATCCGTCGCCTTCTGCTGGGCCAGCGCCACGCATCCGCCCAGCAGCGCAACCCCTGCCACCCGCACGATCTTCGTCCTCATCTCCCGATTCCCCATGGCCGCACCTCCTTGCCGAACGCGCTTCGCCGACTAACCAGCTACACGTATCATATCTCCGCCCCGGAAAGCTGGCGTGGCCACTCCCGCACGTGGCACCCTATCTGGCAGGATTGATTTACCCTGCGTTTAGGTTGCCTTGGCTATCTTTTTGCCACTCAAGCGCAACGCGCGTCGCGCCAGCGTCTATTCGGAACTGGATGCTGCCCGGGAGAGCTGAGGATAAAAAATGAAGCGGCGTGAACTTTTCAGAACCTTCGCTGTCGGAGCTCCCGCACTACTGGCAATTCCCTCCGCAGGTCGCGCCTCCCAAGACCAAGGCCCAACCGACAAGAACAAGTTCCCTCAAGTGTCGGGGTTAACGCGCTATGTTGCCGAGTTCGCGCTGAAAATAAAGTACGAAGATATTCCTTCCGAGGTCATCGCGCTGGGCAAGAAATCCATCCTGGATGGTTTCGGATTGGCATTAGCGGGATCGGTTGCAGAGTCGGGTCCCTTGAGCCGCAAATATGTGGAATCTTTGGGTCTCGCGCAGGGCCATGCGACCGTGATAGGCAGCTCGCTGAAAGCCACCCCGCGCTTCGCCGCCTTTGTAAATGGCGTCTCCATTCACGCCGATGACTTCGACGACACGCAGCTGGCCGTCGCCAAAGACCGCGTGTACGGCCTGCTGACCCATCCAACCGTTTCCGTGCTGCCTCCCGTTTTCGCCATCGCGGAAGGCGGCGGTGTCTCTGGTAAAGACCTGATGACCGCGTATCACGCCGGCGTGGAAGTAGAAACAAAAATCGCGGAAGCCATATCGCCGCGCCACTACGAAGATGGCTTTCACTCTTCGGGAACCTGCGGCTCGTTCGGTTCCGTTACAGGTTGTGCGAGGCTGCGCGGCTTGACTCTCGAGCAAACTCTGAATGCCTTCGGCATCGTGGGCGCGGAAGCCGGGGGACTGCGCGAAAACTTTGGCACCATGACCAAGCCCTTCCAGCCGGGCCATGCGGCGGAGAACGGCGTAGCCGCCGCGGATCTGGCGCGTCTTGGCTGGACTGCCGCCGAAAACATTCTGGAAGCGCAACGCGGCTTTTTTCATGCGTACGGCGGATCGTACGATCCGGGCGCGATCTTGAACAAGCTCGGCAATCCTTGGACGTTTGCGAATCCTGGCATTTCGATCAAGCCCCACCCTTCCGGCTCGCTCACGCACCCGGCCATGAACGCCATGATGCGCCTGATTCAGAAGTACAACATCGCTCCGTCCGAAGTGGAGAAAGTGGACGTAGGCACGAATCACAATATGCCCAACGCGCTGATTCATCATCGCCCGCAGACGGGCCTGCAGGCCAAATTTAGCATGGAGTTCTGCATCGCTATTCTGCTGTTGGAACGAAAAGGCGTGTTGAGCCAATTCACCGATGAGTTCGTGCGCCGCGCGGACGTCCAAGAGATGATTCGCCGCGTAAACTTCTACGTCGATCCGGTCGCCGAAAAAGCAGGCTTCGACAAAATGACCTCTCTCATCACGGTGCATATGAAAGACGGGAAAACACTCGAAGACCAAGCCGACTTCGCGAAAGGGAGTCCGGCCGAACCGATGTCGTTTGAAGAAGAGACCGTGAAGTTCCGGGGTTGCGCCGAGTACGCACACTGGCCGAAAGACAAAACCGACGCGATCATCGAGTCGGTGAGCACGCTGGAGCGAGCCACGGACATGAGCAAGCTTTCTGGTTTGCTGACTGGCGTCCGTTCCTGAAGTACTTTACCCTGCTGCTTGCATCGGGCATTCGCGCAGGGAACGACGCCCTCTAGTGCCGAAGTGGGGCCGCCTGAGACAAATCAGCCAGAAAGCAGATGAAGCGCCGGTGAAAATATTTTACAATGGGTAGTTCAGAAGTGGGCGTGTAGCTCAGCTGGGAGAGCACCTGCTTTGCAAGCAGGGGGTCGGCGGTTCGAGCCCGCTCACGTCCACCAATCTTTTCTGCGAGCTGCAGTAGACGCTCATCAGTTCACTCTTCGCATTGTAGTGGAAGAGGGTTCCAAAACCCGGGAGGAGGTTCTTTGAACCTCTGCCCGAAGCTGCTCTACTCAATTCGCAGCGCGCTCATCGGCGAAATAGACGCGGCACGGTTGGCAGGAATGATCGCCGCGAAAAAGGAGCAGAACGCGAGCGCCCCCGCTGCGACGGTCAGCGCCAGCGGATCCCACGAGGAAACGCCGTAGAGCTCGGCTGAGATCAACCGCCCGGCCCCGACGGCCAGCGGCAACCCCAAGATCAGACCCAGCAGCACCCGCTGAAAC
>DATDGM010000043.1:0-83046 GCA_036522075.1 Candidatus Sulfotelmatobacter sp. | reverse complement strand
GCAATACCGGCCCCATGCGCCTCGAAGATATTGAGGCCGACTACGCGTCCATGGCTGAGTTGGCTCGTGCCAACCATATCCGCGTAGTGTTCTCGTCGGTTCTGCCGGTGCACAACTACACGGAGAAGTCGAAGGATTTCTTTGCCCAACGCTCGCCGGAAAAGATTCTCGAGCTGAACAAGTGGCTGAAGAATTACGTGGCTGCGCACTCCGACTGCGTCTATCTCGACTACTTCAGCCCTATGGTCGACGACAAGGGACTGATGAAGAAGGAGTTGGCCGATGACGGGCTGCACCCGAACGCCGCGGGATTCAAGATCATGGCGCCGCTGGCGGAGGCGGCGATTGCGAAAGTGTTGGCCGTGAGATGACAGGGACGGATATGGAGACATTTGACAACCCGATTCGTCTGGAATTTGTGCTGTCGAAAGAAGAATTTCTCGACGGCCAGAGGACATTTTGTTCTTCGCTAGGGTCGCGATGCGTGC
Source organism: Candidatus Sulfotelmatobacter sp. (assembly GCA_036522075.1). Lineage (GTDB taxonomy): Bacteria > Acidobacteriota > Terriglobia > Terriglobales > Acidobacteriaceae > Sulfotelmatobacter. The sequence continues at coordinate 82,558 of DATDGM010000043.1, read as the reverse complement.
GCCTCAACTACAAGGCCATGATGCCAATCGGCATCCTGCTGATATTGGAAGGATGCGTCTTGTTTTATGTCCACGTTGAAAAGCCTCTCCAAATTCTGGTCGCGCTACTCGGATTCTATTTTATTGTGAACAGACTTCTTCTGTGGCCTCGGAGGATAACCCGCGAATTTAAGAAATATCCCGATCATGACAGCCTGCGCACGTTCGATCTCGATAACAGCAGCCTAAGAGCGAGGACGTCCCTGGCGTCCGGAGAAATGCTGTGGACCAGATTCAGCAAATTTACTGAGACTGACAAATCTTTCCTCCTCCTTGCTCCTCCACGCTTTCTCTACACACTTCCTAAGCGGGCCGTGCCGCCGGAGTTGCTCGAGCCGCTCCGCAGCTTGCTCTCCCAGAAAATGACCCGAGTCCGGTAAGGTTTTGGCGTCTCCGCCGAGGTTATAATCGGGCAAGGCTCTGCCTGCATTGCTTTGACCCTTCACGACAAATTCGGACGCCGCATCACCGACCTGCGGATTTCCATTACCGACCGCTGCAACTACAAGTGTGTTTACTGCCGCACAGGAAACGAAGGCGCGCTTTACGGCGATCTGCCGTTTAAAGATTATCTGCGCATGGCGCGCGTCCTGGTGAGCATGGGAATCACAAAGATTCGCCTGACCGGCGGCGAGCCCTTATTGCGCAAAGAAGTGGTGGAGTTCGTGCGCGAGTTGTCGCAACTCCACAAACCAAACGGAAACGGCGCCGAGCCGCTCGACCTCGCGCTCACCACCAACGGCCACCTTCTCGCCGATCTGGCGCAGCCGCTTAAGGATGCGGGGCTGACACGAGTCACCGTCTCCATGGACGCGGTCGATCCCGACCGCTTTGCCCGCATCACGCGCGTGCCCAGCGGGTATGACCACGTACTGGCCGGCATTCGCGCCGCGCGCCGCTCCGGCCTATGGCCACTGAAAGTGAATTGCGTGCTGATGCGCGGCTTCAACGAAGATCAGATTATTCCCTTCGGCATGTTCGCCCGCGAGGAAGGCGTCACCGTCCGCTTCATCGAATTCATGCCGCTCGAAGAAGGGCGCACTTGGTCACCGACGACTGTGGTGACGCTCGAAGAGATCCTGGCGCGCATGGCCGAATACCGGCCGCTGGTGGAGATTCCGCATGCGCGCTCTGAAACGGCGCGGCGTTATCGCTTCGACGACGGCGTGGGCGAAATCGGCATCATCGCGCCGGTGTCGCATCCCTTCTGCGGCCATTGCAGCCGTATCCGCATCACCAGCGACGGCAAGATTCGCACGTGCCTTTTCTCCGTGTGGGACCACGACCTGCACGCGCAAATGCAGCGCGGGGCCAGCGATGAGGAATTGGCCGAATTTATTCAGGGCGTGGTGCAGAAAAAAGAAGAGCGGCACCATATCGGCGAGCCGGATTTCGTTCCAGCCTCGCGAACCATGGTGCATATTGGCGGGTAGGCAGATCCGCTGCCAGGGTCGGATTCTGCCTCGGGGACTCCGCTTCGCCTGCTTGCTAAAGACCGCTACAATCAGGTGCAGGTATGAAATCTGTTTGCAAACTGGCTCTGCTGATTTGCTTCGCCTCCAGCGCGATGCCCGCGCAACAGAGTGATGTCGGGCTATCTACGCTGACGGTTCGCTCCAACCTGGTTGTGGTTCCAGCGCTGGTAAAGACGAAGGAAGGGAGAGTCGTCTTCGAGCTCTCGGCTGACGACTTCGTGCTCACCGACAACGGTGTTCCGCAGCATCCAGCCCTCGACCAGGATACCGATTCTCAACCTTTAGCCTTGGCGGTCGTGGTTGAAATCGGCGGCGCCGGAACCGGCCACTTTGCCGACTATCAACAACTCGATTCGATTCTCGACGCGTTGATCGGCAACGTGGAGCACAGGATTGCCGTCTTCGGCTTCGACAGTGCGCCGCATCTCTTGTTGTCTTTCACTTCGGAAACGGAGCGGGCCTCGCAGCAGCTCGCCAATCTTCCGCAGGGTGACCAGGGATCAGCGATACTGGATGGAGTTGCGTTCGCCATCGCGCAACTGAGGAAACAACCCACGCGCTATCGCCGTGCGATTCTGCTGCTCAGCGAAACCATCGACCAAGGCAGCGTGACAACTCCCAACGACGCACTCCGTCTCCTCATCGATACAAACACCACCATGTACAGTTTCGCTTTCTCCAGCACACGTTCGGCCCTCGCCCATGAGGCGTCAAAGCTCAGAAGTTCCGAACCAGGCCCCGAACACGGTTGCTTCAGCCGCAAAGGAGCTGACGCCGAGTACGAAGGCCATTACAGCAAGCAGGTGTTGGACTGCGTGAGCCAACTTGCCCCGCCTCTTCGGCTGGCCACGATGGCTTTTTTGACGACCCGCTACGCCCTGCGTACCAACACGGCTGAATCGATCGCACAGCTCACGGGCGGCGAGTTTTTTCACTTTCACAATGCCAAGGATCTAAAGGCTGGCCTTATCGCCGTCTCCAACGACGTGCCGAACTATTACGTATTGAGTTTTCGTCCGACTGCGCCTACTTCGGGCTTGCATGCGCTGCATCTCGAAATCAAGGATCGACAGATCAAGGATCGACGGCGCTTGATCGTGAAGGCACGGCGTGAGTACTGGCTAGAAGACGAAGCTAAGCCCTAAGGGGAGATTCCGAAAGAGTCAGGAGTTTCAGGATAAGATCGACCTGTGAGTCTCCGTGAGTTGACCGTCGCAATGGTTTTGGCTTTTCTGCTTGCGCCGATCTGCCGCGCACAAGGCCCGGCCTACCTCGGCTTCGATCGCAACGACTATCCCGGCGACCGCAATCTTTCAGCCCTGCACCAGACTTTTTCTTACACTGGCTACTGGCTCAACCATCCTCCGGGAGAAAAAACTAACACCTGGACCGGGCACCGCACCGCGGTCGAATCCGCGGGCTTCGGGTTCCTTGTGCTCTTCAACGGACGCCTCTACGCTGAGTTAAAGACCGTGACGAGAGCAACGAAACTCGGCCAGTCTGACGCGCAAGCCGCGGCTGCGGCCGCGCGCCGCGAGGGCTTCCCGGCGCGGACAATTATCTTCCTCGACCAGGAGCAGGGCGGACGCATGCTGCCCGAGCAGAAGGCCTACATTTACGCCTGGGTTGACGGCGTTACGGCCGGCGGATTTCGCGCGGGCATTTATTGCTCCGGCGTGCCCGCCGCGGACGACGGCAATGTTGTCACGGCTGAAGATATCCGCGCCAATGCTGCCGGCCGCCAGATCTCCTACTGGGTTACCAATGATGCTTGCCCACCCGCACCCGGCTGCGGCTTTCCTGCGCGTGCCCCCAGCCCCGCCGAAAGCGGAATTGCGTTCGCGGAAGTCTGGCAGTACGCGCAGTCCCCCCGCACCGACACCGCCGTGCGTTGCACCAACTACAACCGCGATGGAGATTGTTTCGCGCCGGCAATTCCGGTCTCGAAAAAAATGCACATCGACGTGAACGCCGCGACGTCAGCCGATCCTTCGAGCGGAAGATCGCGCTAAAGAATATAGAAGGGATTCGTGGACAGTGGCCCAGGGGTCAGGGGTCCGTGGTAATCAGCGGCGCGGAGCCTCCGGAGCGGTCAAAATCATCCGTCAGGACTTCGGCGTAAATGGGGCGCCGGGGGGTAGTGGGCGATGACCTCAGGATTACACTGGATGTGGAGTTCTTCAAGCCGCCGACGAAGTAGTGGTCAGTGGCCAGTGGCCAGCCGAGGGCGGACGATCTACTGTTCGCTGGCTACTTCAGTCCGAGTAGAAATTCGCCTGCCGGAGAAACCCCGGGAAACCCTCCGCATTGGATTCTATACGCCGCCACTGACGCCGTTTTGGGCGACTCGGTCTGGACTAGACACTGGTGACCGGCCACTGATAGCAGCAAGCCACTGGTCTCCTCAAAGTGCGGTAAAATAAAGCTACGCCGACTATGTCTGACCGCACATTCACTCTCGACGAAGCCCAGTCACTGCTGCCGGTGCTCGAATCGCTGCTGCGCGCCGCCATCGCGGGCAAGCGGGTAATGGACGAAATCGAGGCCGAGATGCTGGCCACCAACCAGCGCATATTCCTAAATGGCGGCACGTTCGTCGATATCGTTCTCATCGCCCGCCGCAAAGCTGAACGCGGCAGGGCGGAGCAGCGCGTGCGCGACGCCCTCGGCGAAATTGACTCCATCGGAGTGCAAGTCAAAGATCTCGGCATTGGCTTGCTCGATTTTCCGTGCGATGTTGAAGGCCAGACGATTCTTCTTTGCTGGAAACTGGGCGAGAAATCCATCACGCACTGGCACGGCACCGAAGAAGGCTTTGCCGGCCGCAAGCCCATCGACTCCCGCATCGCCAAGGGCAAGCGGGCGAACTAGCCGGTGTGGCGCGGGCACTCCTGCCCGCGAAATCTAACCACGACTAAGAACGATTCGCAGCGTCACGCTGCCCTCAGACCACGGGTACCGTTGGTTCTGCCCGGCCCGTGCAGCTGTCGGCATTTCGCGGGCCAGAGTGCCACACTACGCACCCCTCGCTCAGCCTGCTAACCAACATATTCCAAAGTACTTATCCCACGCCAGCAACATCGCGAACCTTGCCGTGTTTATAGGAGCTAGGTACAAAGAAACTCGCTGGCCGCGAGGCCAGGCTGAGAAAGAGGAAACTTTCCATGGACCGCAAACACCCTGTTATTTACGCGTTGTTATTCGCAGCTATACTTTCACTTTCGAGCGCGTCCTTTGCGCAAATTTCGGTCGGGATCGCGTTTAACGTGCGCATTGCGCCGCCGGCCCTGCCGGTGTACGAGCAGCCGATTTGCCCCGGTCCGGGCTACTTGTGGACTCCAGGCTACTGGTCCTGGAATGACGACGCCGGCTACTACTGGGTGCCCGGCACCTGGGTGGTCGCTCCTGTGGGCTTGCTCTGGACGCCCGGGTACTGGGGATGGTCCGGCGGATTCTACGGCTGGCACGGCGGCTACTGGGGCCCGCACATCGGCTTCTACGGCGGGGTGAATTACGGCTTCGGCTACGGCGGCGTCGGCTTCGTGGGCGGCGAGTGGCGCGGCGGCGCATTCTTCTATAACAGCGCCGTGATGCATGTCGATACCGTCCACATTACCAACGTCTATGTCAACCGCACTGTGATTGTGAATAACGAGTCGCACGTGGCGTTTAACGGCGGCGAAGGCGGTATTCAGGTTCGCGCAACTGCACAGGAAGAGGCCTACGGGCGCGAGCCGCACACCGCTCCGCTGGCGGCGCAGACTGAGCACGCACATATGGCCAGCGAGAACCGGGAAAATTTCGCGTCGGAAAATCACGGGCGTCCGGCCATCGCGGCCACGGCCCGGCCTGGGGAATTCAGCGGAAAGGGCGTAGTCCACGCAAGGGCTACAGGAGCGGAGTACCATGCCCCGGCCATGTCGCCCAAAGAAGCGCGTGGACCGGCAGGAGGCGCGGAGTCACGCAACGATACGGAGGCGCGAAGCCACCTGGCTCGTCCGGTCAACCAGCCGCCGATGAACAATAACGCCCGCGGGAACATGCGGAACGACAACGCCCGACCGCAAAGCGAAGCTCGTCCCGAATCAAAGAGCCAGCCAAAACCCGAGCCTAAGTCCAAACCAGCCCAGCACGAGAAACCTCGCAAGGAGGAAAAAGAGAAGAAGTAGTGCGGTAAGGTTAAGGGTCAAAGCATGTGGCCAGTGCCTCGCGGCACTGGCCATTTTTCTTGTTTAACAGGAGGGGTCGGACGGGAGGTGTCTGAGGAAAGATGAACATTCAGTCCCATCCAGCGCGGGAAGCGCGAGAGGCGCTCTTAATTCGTTACGTTTATGGTCAATGTGGCGCTGTTACTCGTTCCGTAGGTTACGGTAACAGAGTAAGGTCCAGGTGTCGTACCTTGTAGCACAGTGCAGGTCTCGGGGGACGCTCCGCTCGTGCACTGAATCCCTGTTGCACTCGACGACACGGTCCAGGTGGACGCTGTGGTGAAGTCCAATGTTTGGCCGCCAGAGACGCCTTCGGCGACGAAGGTCTGGTTCAGTTGAGTGGTCGAGGCACCAGTAGCATTCCAAACCAAAGGGTTGCCACAAGCAGTTGAGCCGAACGTACCAGTGCACAGCTGAAAATCGGTGACGCTGCCAAGATACACAGTTGCCGAAGCCGTTCCGCTGAGACCCTGCGCCGAGGCCGTTACGGTGGCGCTGCCCCCAGTCCCCTGCCCCGTAGCCACACCGGTGGTCAGGCCGATCTGCAACACTGAGGCATCGCTGCTCGTCCATTGCACGCCGCTGGTGATCTGGGCTCTCGAGCCGTCCTGATAAGTACCCCAAGCCTGTAAAGTCTGAGCAGTTGCTGTGCCTGCTTCGATCTGCGGGCTCGGAGGCTGGATCGAAACCGCCGTAAGAGTGTTCGGCGGGAAGAACCCCTTGCAGCTGACTGCAAAAGCCAGTGCAACGAGAATCGTAAAAGCAAGCGTCAACGCAAGTTTGCGCCTAATCAACATAAGCCATCGCCTCAGATCGACCAATTTTAGCAGAATGCCCGGATCGTGCTCGATCTCCGAAAGTTCATGCTTGGACCGGTGCCACTACTGCCATCGCGCCAGCGTATTCTGGAGTACAGAACGGCAGGTGAGTAGGAACTTGCGCGGTGTTTTCCGGCCGCGTTCCTGGCAGTCCAACTCCAAAACCCCAAACCGTTCGTGGTCGGAAGCTCAGCCTTTACAAGAAAACATAAGGATTGACTATCCCAAATATGCTTTGCTCCCTGAAACATCAGCTTCAACCCTCCCGCCATGCCCAGTCGTAACGTTGCTCTCCCTACCTATCCGAACGGTATGATCGTTGTGACATCCCCATTAGCCTCACGCAAGGCCGACAAGTAAAGACCAACAAGAAAGACCAACAAGTTCAAGTAAAGACCAACCACGAACTCTCATGTCTGAAATCCGCTGCATTGGAATCGCCACGGGAGGCGGGGACGCTCCCGGACTTAACGCCGTCATTCGCGCCGCCACCAAAGCTGCCATCCTGAGCCATGGCTGGAAAGTAATCGGCATCCCCGACGGCTTCGATGGCCTCATCTACCCGGAAAAAGCTTTCGACCTGACACTGGAGAAAGTCTCCGGCATTCTGCCGCGTGGAGGAACGATTCTTGGCACCACCAACCGCGGCGATCCCTTTCACTATAAAAGCGTGGTGCACGGCAAAGAGGTGGTGCGCGACATTTCCGGACAGGTCATCGCCAATGCGCACAAGCTCGGCATTGACGCCGTAATAACGATCGGTGGCGACGGCTCGCAGAAGATTGGCTATGAGCTTTTCCAGAAGGGGCTGAAACTCGTCGGTGTGCCCAAGACGATTGACAACGATCTTTCCGCGACGGAGGTCACATTCGGGTTCGATACGGCACTCCATACCGTGACCGACGCGATCGACAAGATTCACACCACTGCCGAATCGCATCATCGCGTGATGGTGGTGGAGGTGATGGGACGCGACTGCGGCTGGATCGCGCTCGAAGCCGGCATCGCCGGCGGTGCTCACGTGATTCTGATTCCGGAAATTCCTTTCACTATCGAGCACGTATGCAAGCTGATTGCCGCGCGCGAGAAAGAAAACAAATTCTTCACGATCGTCGTAGTAGCAGAAGGGATAAAGCTGCCCCCCGAGCTCAAAGAAAACCGCCGCGCCAGTTCGGTGGGCAATCTGATTGGCAACGCTATCGCTCACAAGTCCGGTAAAGAGGTGCGGATCAGCGTGCTGGGGCATATTCAGCGCGGAGGCACGCCTTCGCCTTTCGATCGCATCCTGGCCACGCGCTTCGGCGTGGCTGCCGTCGACCTGATCGCCGCAGGAGGTTTCGGCATGATGGTGGCGTTGCATGGAGAATCGGTGGTCTCGGTCGACATTGCCCATGCCATCGGCCATCTGAAGTCAGTGAATCCCACGGGCGAAGTGGTGCGGACGGCTCGGGCGATTGGGATTGGGTTTGGAGACTGAAAGGGCCGGCTTCCGGCGGAGCAGATGTGGCGACAGCCGCCCTCGGCTGTCCGGCCGCACAGAGTCCTTTGGCAGAGGCTCAACTCGGAAGGCCTCTGGGGACGGCACCCAACTGGGACCTCCGGCCGAGTCAGATCTCGGTGTAAAATCACAGCAGGAATTTCGTTCTGCTGCGATCTTCCTGCGGGTTCGCGTATGAAACGAATTGCGGCTTTCGTGTTGCTGGGGTTGATGGTCGCCGTGGTGCCTGCCTGGGCGATGTCTCGCAAGGAAAATACCCGCATCGGAGAAAATGGGCGCGAGGCCCGGAAGGCTGCCAAGGAACATCAGAAGTATGTGAACAAGGCCTCGCGGAAACAGCGGAGGGCCATCAAGAAATCCCAGAAGGCCCAGAGAAAAGCCGCTAAGCGTTCGCGCTACCGCACCCGATAGCGGCGGCACAGGCCGCGCGTAGACCTCGGAACCCGGGCGTCGGCCACCGGGCGTCAATCACAATCTTGAGGACTGGCGTCTGATAGCCTCTGATCACTGATCACTGGCCACCGGCGATCACTGGCCACTGAATCTCTGCCCTACTCCTTCAGCATGGTGTCGATGAGCGCATAGAGCTGGCTGCGATCTACCACTTCGACAAAAGGTTTGCCGTTGTGCTTGTTGCTCACCACGTAGAGCGTAGGCGTGTGCTCGATCTTGATGGCTTTGCCTAACTCCTTATCGGCATTCACCAGCGCCGCGAACTTGCCTTCCGGATCGACCACGAAGGGCAGCTCCACTTTATGCTCGGCGCCAAACTTTTCCGCGTAGCCGCGCAGATTCTGGGGCGTGATTTCCAGCTGGTTCGCGAAAATGTAATCGCGAAACTCGTTGCCCAGGGCTTTGGAATGGGTATCGAAAAAGCGCGCCATCACGGCCGCTTCGAAGGACCAGGTGTGAAAAGGCAGGGGGAAATCATGCCGGATCACCGGGATCTTGTAGGTCTTCGCCGCTTCTTCCACCAGCGGAGCGGCGCGGCGGCAATCGGGACATTGCAGGTCCTCGAATACCACAATCGCCACCTGCGCGCCTTTCGGCGGACGCAGCGCGGGGTTCACCGGCGCGTCCTGCGCCAGGGCGAAAATGAATGCGGATAAGACGAAGGATGTCAACAACAGCGAAATGCAGAAACGATTGCTCAGCATTTTGTTCATCACTCTTTAATCAAGTATTCCCACGGATGTCTTCGGGAGAGAAGCTGTCGCAGACAACGGTCGAATGCTCGCAACCTCGCTCCGAAGCGTTTCTTTTATGTTAACCGAAGCGCCGCGCGATGTCAGGGTTTCTCCAGCTTCCGGCGTTCGGGGTTCGGCTTCCTGCATTTGGAGCCGGACGCCTGAAGCCGGAAGCCGGGGTCTCAACGTGCCTTGTGCGTAAACCTTTGTGTGCGAAAACCAGCGCGGTAACGCGTTATAGTGAACATAGACCTGACTGCAATCGTGAAACCGTTTCCTCTTCCTTCCGCACATACTTGTCGAGTTCTGGCGGGACTGCTGGCCGTTGCGGCTCTGGTGGCAGTTCCCGGCTGCAAGAACCGCGGACGCCGCGTGCTGGAAGTGGCCTATGTTTCTGCGCCCCAGGCGTCACTGCGCGATCAGGTGGCTGCGGTTTACAACCGCGTGGGCACGGTGAAGAATGGCGAGCGCGTGGACGTGGTGGATCGCGAAAAGCATTTTGCCCGCGTACGCACCGCGGACGGTCTGGAAGGTTGGATCGAGCAGCGCTATCTCGTCAATCAAAAGACTTACGACGCGATCCAGAAACTCACGCAAGAAAATCAGGATGATCCGGTGCAGGCTCCGGGTGTTTTGCGCAACGACACCAACCTGCACGTAATTCCCGGGCGCGAGACGGAACATCTTTATCAGCTGACCTCGGGCGCGAGGGTTTCCATTCTGAAACGAGCCACCGCGGAGAAACAACTGGGAGCGTCTGCGCTCGCGGCGCCAGCGAAGGCTGCGACGTCGCACGTTCGAGGCAACGCTCCCGCCGGTCCTCCGCTGGAAGACTGGTGGCTGGTGCGCGACAGCCAGGGACGCGTGGGCTGGGTGCTGGCCCGCATGATCGACGTGGATGCCCCCATCGACATCGCGCAATACGCCGAGGGCCAGCGCATTGTCGCTTTTTTCGAACTCAATGAAGTCGAGGATTCCGATAAGGGTGTGCAGAAGAAGGTGACGCAATTCTTATGCGTGCTCACAGATCCGCATGACGGACTGCCTTACGACTTCGATCAACTGCGCGTCTTCACCTGGAATACAAAGAAGCACCGCTATGAAACGGCCTACCGCGAGCATGGGCTGAACGGCGTGTTGCCGGTTACGGTCACGCACGAAGATTTTGACAAGGAAGGCAACCTGCCAGTTTTCATCGTGCGCGTGAAAGACGACGCCGGCAACGTCAGCGAGCGCAAATACAAGCTCAATACGCCGATTGTGAGAAGGGTACTGGCGCCGGGGGAAACGGCTCGCCCTGCGGCCAGACGGCGCCGTTAGTCTTTGGTGGCTGGTTTGATCGTCGTTCGTCGTTGGTCGGGCGCCGATTCGTCCGTTCAAGGAAGACGTAGCGGCTGTTCATCCTTCGAATCGTCCCAGTGTTGGCTTTTGATCATGTCCTGGACTTGCTGGATTCTCTCCTCGAGCGAAGGCGCGTCGGCGCGCGGAGCGGGCTTCGAGTCGCGCGACAGGTACTGATACATCTGCAGCAGTTCCACGGCGGCATGCGGGGAATAGCCTGCGGCCACGGCCAGCTTCACGCCCTCGCGATCGGCGGCGAGTTCGCCGTCTTTCCCATAGGGGCCGCCGAATTCTTCGATGGAAAGCTTGTCGAACTGGTCCGCAGTAAGGTGATCTCTCTGCATGGCGTCGATCACGCGACTGGCACACTGATTGAGGTCGATGTGCTCGATCTCATGGCCGAGCACTACGGCGAGTTCGTCTTCGTGCACCATCAGCGCGAGAACGCCGCCTCCTACCACGATCTGCCCGCCAGGGTAAGCCACTGCGCTGCGGAAGCCGGGATGGGGATCGAGATGAAAGGTGTAGGGCAGCTTGCGCTTGGCGTTGGCTGCGACTTTTTCGCCGACTTTCTGCAGGTAGGTTTCAATGGCCTTCGATTCGGGAGTGTCGGCGAATCCCTGCGACTTCTGGAAGGCGGCTTCGAGGGCGTTACCGGCGCGAACTTCGTCGCGAAGGGAAAGTTGTGGCGCAGGCTGAGCGGAAACATCGGGCACTGGCAACAGACTGACGGTTCCTGCGGCGGCCATCACTCCCAACAGTACTGCGCGCATTGCCGTAGTGCTCAACATGAGGCGCACCTTCTTTCCGAGAATTGGACGAGGGTTTCCGCTGGCGGTAAGCAGCGAACTGTCCCTTACCAGCGGTGAGGTGCCCCTCTGTGCAGTGAAACCAGACGTAGTGAAGCCCAGAATTAGTAAACCCAGGCGCCTAGCAATAGAAGTCGGCGATGCTCTGGACCGTCCAGCGCTGTTCCTCGATCGTGAGTTCGGGAAACATGGGGAGCGCCAGAACTTCTTTCGCGGCGCGTTCGGCTTCAGGAAAGTCGCCCTCGCGGTACCCGAGATAAGCGAAACAGGGCTGCAGGTGCAGCGGAATCGGATAGTAAATTTCTGTACCAATCTTGCGCGCGGTGAGGAACTGGCGTAGCTCGTCGCGGCGGAAAGCGCGGATGACATACTGGTGGAAGACGTGGCCCGCCTCAACTGTCGCTTGCGGCAAGTGCACGGGGAAATCGTCAGGCGCGATCATTGAGGGTTGATTCTTCATCGCTGATAATTGGCTGTTGATTGTTATCTTGGGCTGCGGCGCCCGCGCGAGTCCGCTGTCGGCGAGCAGGCGATCATAGGTCGCAGCTCGTTCCCGCCGAGCCTGGTTCCAGCCCTCGACATATTTCAGCTTCACGCGCAGGATAGCGGCCTGCATGGCGTCGAGGCGGCTGTTCCATCCAAACTCTTCATGCAGATAACGTCTTGAGCTCCCGTGATTGCGCAGGCGGCGCATGTGCGCGGCCATCTCGGCATGGCTGGTGGTCACAAGCCCGGCCTCGCCGTAGGCGCTGAGATTCTTGGTGGGATAGAAGCTGAAAGCGGCCGCTGCGCCCAGGCTGCCGGCGCGCCGTCCATTCCAGGTTGCGCCGATGGCTTGCGCTGCGTCTTCGATCACAGTCAGGTGAAATTCCTCGGCGAGTTGCTGGAATAAGTCCACCAGCGCGCACTGGCCGTAGAGATGAACCGGAAGCAGCGCCCTTAGTTTGGTCTCGCCGCTTCGAAGCACCTCGGTTGTCTTCGCAGGATCGAGATTGAACGTACCGGCTTCAATGTCGGCAAACACTGGCCGCGCGCCCGCGCGCACGATCGCACTGGCAGAGGCAAAGAAGCTGAAAGGCGTGGTCAGAACGTGGTCTCCGGGCCGCACTCCGGCTGCAGCCAACGCCAGCCACAGAGCGTCCGTGCCGGAAGAACATCCCACGGCCTCGGCCGCACCGCAGAAATCCGCCATTTCGCGTTCGAACTGTTCTACCTCCGGACCCAGCACATAATGCTGCGAAGCGCACACGCGCCCCACAGCCTGCAGAACCTCAGCCCGGACCTGCTCATACTGGCGCTGCAGATCGAGCAGAGGAACGGTCTCAAGAGGCTGCACGGCCGCGGGACGGGGATTGGCTCCCACGTCGGCCTGCGAGGCAGGCGTTGTAGACGGAGGCTGAGTCGATGGCGCGTTCACGGAAAGGGCGATTGTAGCAGGCGGGAGTCAAGTCCGGTTCAGGGACCCGGATTTGACTAGATTGACCGGGAAAAACAGAAACGGGCCGGCGTCACTCCATTCGCCTTCCAAATTACATATTTGTTGTAGACATTTACTACATATTTCGATATAACACTCGACGTACTTAATAACAATTGATTGAAAACAAAGTGTTTTGTAGTTGAATGTTTTGGATTGTCAGTTGCAATAGGGTGATTGGATGAGCCGCGTGCAAGACTGCGCTCCCCCAAAGCAAGAGCGGCACATCCGCGATAGACGGGTGGCTGGCACTACCGGGTTTCGCAAGACAATTTCCCAGATCCAGCACGAATCAAAGTTTACGCAATCACAAGTTTAGGTTTACAGCTCCATCGGGTCGCGCCACAGCTCCCAAGAGAAGCCAGGGGCGCCGGTTCCGACTTGTTCGACGAAAATTCCAGGAGGTCAGGAAATGCGTTTCGAACGTTTCCCTTTTGTGTTTTTGTTGTTGTTGACCCTTTGCGTGGCGACCGCCCCAATATTTGGCCAATCACTCACCACAGGCAACATTTCGGGCACGGTGTTCGATCCCAGCCACGCGGTTGTGCCCGGCGCTACCGTTATCCTGAAGAGTCTGGAGAAAGGTACCACCGCATCGGACACTACGAACTCAGCCGGAGCTTTTCACTTTAGCCTGCTGAAACCTGGCAGCTACCAGCTTACGGTACGGCAAGCGGGCTTTGGCGAATTGGTCGAATCCACGACTGTGGAGCTGGGCCAGACCACCACCGCCGATCTGAGTCTGACAGTCACCAAGACGACAGAAACGGTGGAAGTGAGCGCCGCAGCGCCGCTGGTGAACACTGAGGCCAGTATCAACACGCCCTTCACGGCCCAGGAAGTGCAACAGCTGCCGAGCGCGGGTGGCGATATTACCAACATCGCCCAGACCTCGCCAGGCGCGGTTGTGAACCCTACTGGTGGCTATGGAAATTTCACGGTCAATGGCTTGCCCGCGACCTCGAACCTGTTCACGGTCAACGGCGAGAATGATATGGACCCGTACTTCAATATCAACAACTCCGGCGCATCGAACCTCACGCTCGGCCAAAACGAGGTATCGGAAGCGACCGTGGTCACCAACCCCTACAGCGGCCAATACGGGCAGTTGGCGGGTGCGCAGGTGACATACGTGACCAAGTCGGGGTCCAACAACTTTCACGGCAACGCGCAGTGGTGGTGGAATGGACGCTACCTGAACGCGAACGACTGGATGAACAACAATTCGGGCACTCCCCGGGCATTCTCGAACGCCAACCAGTACGCCGCCTCCGTGGGTGGCCCGATCATCAAGGACAAGACGTTCTTCTTTGCGGACTACGAGGGTTTGCGTTTTATTCTGCCCAACACCAACCAGATTTATATTCCGACCCCAGCATTTGCCAACGCTATGCTGGCAAACATCGCCAACGTCGCACACAACGAGCTCGGCGTATACACGCAAATTTTTGACCCCACGTCGGGCCTCTACGCGACCGCTCCGGGTGCAGGCAGCGCCGTACCGGTGGCAGTCGCGGCGGGCACGCCCTGCGCCGGGGTCACCAGCGCCAGCTTGCCGGGCTGGACTTCGGGAAGCCCCTGCACGGAAACATTCCGGTCTACCCCGACAGCATTTGCGAAGGAATTCATCTTCGGGGCGAGAGTCGACCAGAAGCTCACCAACAATGACAACACCTTTTTCCGCTACAAGCTCGATCACGGCTTGCAGCCGACGACTCTGGACGCCATCAATCCCAAATTTGACGCGCTCTCCAATCAGCCGGCCTGGGATGCACAGTTCCAGGAGACCCACGTTTTCGGGTCCAACGCGACCAACTCTTTCACAGCAGCAGCCAGTCACTATGTAGCGCAATTCCAGCAGGGCCCCCAGGCAGTCGCTACTTTGCCCTACGAGATCGAAGGCCTTTCACAGCCAGATGATTTCACTACATTCAACGCGGTGGAAGCGTTTCCCCAGGGCCGCAACATCACGCAGTATCAGTTCATCGACGATTTTTCCTGGAGCCGCGGCAAGCACACGTTCAAGTTCGGGGGCAATTTCCGCCGTTACGACGTGAGCGACCACAACTTCTTCTTCAACAGTCCCCGCGTCATCACCAACAACTTGAACGAACTGGTGAATGGCCGCTTCTTCGAATACGAGCGGGCCCTAAACAAGTCCTCCGACGTTCCGATCGGGATTTGGGGAATCGGGATTTATGGGGAAGACGATTGGAAAGTTACTTCCAACCTGAAGGTGACGTTGGTGCTGCGTGTGGAGCATAACGCCAATCCCGTGTGCAACACGAATTGTTTGGCCAATTCCGTGGGTCCCGTGTCCAGCCTTGGCTCCTTCCAAGCCGCGTTGGCAGGGCAGGATCCAGGAGCAGTACCTTACAGCAGCGACATCGCCTACAACCAACACAACGCCTTCAAGAGCATAGACTCTCTCAACTACTCGCCGCGCGTCGGTTTCAGCTGGTCCCCGCGCAGCAGTAACAAGACGGTGATCAGCGGTGGGATTGGGCTCTTCTATGACAATCCCGCGGCCGGATTGCTGGACAATCTGCTGTCGAATCCGCCGGCTGCGGTTTTGCTGCGCGTGAAGGGCACTCCGGGAGTAGGCGTGCTTGCCTTCGACACCACTTCTGCCGGAGCGGCTGCGACCTTCCAGGCCTCGGCGGCAGCGTTCGATATCACCCAGAGCTACAACACCATTCACGCGAACTTGCTGGCCAAGGGCACGGCGTTCAACGCTCCCGCGCTCACAGGTCTGGTGGGCAAGATCCGCTCCCCACAGTGGCAGGAATGGAACTTCTCAGTGCAGCAACAGTTGGACCGCAATACCGTGCTGCTCCTGAACTATGTAGGCAACCACGGGATCGATATTCCCTACTCCAATGCCTACGCTAACGCCTGGGATGTCTGCAATTGCTACAACGGCGCCGTGCGGACGTCTCCGGTGGTACCTAACTACGGCACCGTAACCAGTTGGCAAAGCGGAGCCGTTTCGAACTATAACGGCCTCACGGTCACGGTGAAGCACCAGTTCTCGCATTCGTTGGCCGGCCATGCTAACTACACCTGGTCGCACAATATTGATGAAATCTCGAACGGCGGAGTCTTCACTTACGGCGACTCCCTGCCGGGACAAATCAACCCCCTCAGCCTGCGCACCAACAACTATGGCAACTCGGACTACGACATTCGTCACCTATTCACGGCAGACTTTGTCTTTAACCCGGCGTTCCACGTCGAGGGTGCGAAGAGGTGGGCAATGAACGGGTGGCAGTTCTCGGGCAAAGTGTTCTGGCGGACCGGGCTGCCCTTCACGATCGGGGATGACAACTTGAGCGGAGCTATCGCGAACGGTCCTTCGATCTATCCTGCGATCGTCACGGGAAATGCGCAACCGGGAGGCTGCGGCGAAGCGGCTGCATCCGCCGCGGGCACCTCGATGACGCCTTGCCTCAACGCGGCTGGACTACTGGACACGTTCAACTTCCCAGCGGGCGGCTTCCCGAACCAAATCCGCAACCAATACCACGGGCCGCATTACTCCGACATCGACCTGAGCCTGTTCAAGGACTTCAAGTTCGCGGAGCGTGTGGACTTTGCGATCGGGGCGCAGGCTTTCAATGCGTTCAATCATCCCAACTTTGGTTTCCCGGATGGGTCCACCGCGAATGGAGGACTGGGAGATTCGACGTTCGGCCAGATCAGCACCATGGAGGGCACGCCTACGAGTCCCTATGGGAACTTCCTGGGCTTCGATTCGTCGCCACGCGTGATGCAACTGACGATGAAGGTGGTGTTCTAAGCCAGAAGCCGGAAAAAATCTGAACTGAGGCCGGCTGAAATGCCGGCCTTTTTTTTGTCTCGGTAGGAGTTTCAGTAGTCCTTCGCCCCTGGTTAACAGAATCAGCCACGGTTTTCGGATGGGGTCTTGCGGCTGCGTCGGGACTCGTCGCGACGACGATGACGCCCGCCGGGAAGAGTTTTGAGCGGGCTCCACCCTTTTACGACTATAATTTCGTCCTGTACATCTAAGAACATGAGGTGGATGTTATGACTCGATTTGGTTCATTCGCGATGGCAGTATTGTTCGCTGCAAGCTGGTGCTATGGGCAGAGTTCAGCGCCGGCCTCGCCGACAGGTTCCGCGCCCGCCGCGGCGAAGGTGGTTGGGCACGGCTCGATTCCGGTGACGATAAAGAAAACTCTGGATTCCAGCAAGCTGAAGGAGGGTGACGCGATCGAGGTGGAAACGTCGGGCGCCTTCAAGCTGGCCGACGGAACAATGGTGTCAAAGGGCACAAAGGTGACCGGTCACGTGAGCGACGCAAAGTCGCGATCCAAGGGCGATGCGCAGTCGGAACTCGCTCTGACGTTTGACAAGATTAACATCCCCGGCGGCAAGCAGATTTCTGTCAGAGGCAGCGTGCAGGCCGTGTTTCCGCCTCAGGAACAGGCGGACCCGGGAATTCCGGGTGCGTCGGCTCATCAGGGCGGTCCCGGTAATATGCCCATGCCTGACTATAGGCCCACGAATGACATCAAGATTGGCAGCAACACCGATTCGGGCGCCAATGCGGAGCCGGCTGTGAATCCGAAGTCGGTCGGCATTCAGGGAATGCATGATTTGCAGCTTTCGCCCGAGGGCGTGCTCAGTTCATCGAAGGGAAAACAGGTAAAGCTAGGCCAAGATGTGCGGATGATCGTGCACGTCGATATCCTGGAGTGAAACATGTCTCCGCTCCTCGCGGCTGAAAAATCTCTGCTGCGAATGCTCCAAGCGTAGGCGGGAAAAAAGAAACAACGAGAAAAGAAAGGGCGCGGCCCCTCGGTCGCGCCCTTTGCATTTGAAGTGAACTACTTTCCGAAGATCACTGTACTGGAGAAATGGGAACTGGCGGCCATGTAGAACAGTAGCGGGATTGAAAGAAAAAGATTACTGCGCGAGGCCAGGAAGGCCTGTCGCGCCAGCGCAGCCGCGTTGGCCGGGGGCGTGCCCGCCAGGGTTCCTCGAATCACCTTCTTGTTGTTCGGCCATATGATGCCCCAAACGTTGAAGAGCATCACAATGCCCAAACCGCCGCCCACCCCAATGGCGAGGACGTGGTTATCGTCTCCGCCGACCGGCGTGTAGTTTACAAAAATCCATCCAGCCGCATAGGCCAGTATTGTGGTAATTACGCCTAAGACATATCCATTGGGCGTGATTTTTTTGATCAGAAAAAACAAGATGGCCCATACCATGATCCACAGCAGCAGGAAGAATCCCATCGTGGCCGCCGGGTTGGCGCCTTGGCGCTGAGCATCCGGCGCAATGTAGAACTGCCCCCACAATGCCAAACCGACTAGAACTGTGACCAGCGCGCTCCAGCGGAACCAGTTCAGGGCAGGCAGGGCGAGGTATTGGAAGATCTTCGGCTTCATGGGGGCGTCCACTTGCTTCATGAACGAGACGTTGACCAGATTGAAGAAATAGAGCAGCCCAATCCACGTAATGCCCGCGAGAAAGTGGAACCAGCGAAGAATCAGCTGGGTGGCTTCCTTGCCGGTAATGGTGGGTGTGACGAGAGAGGCTGCCAACGCAGTGACGTGGTGCATCCAAGTTCCTCCTTGCGAATCGAAACTGAGTTCAGAACCAGCAAACAGTCACGAAAAACCGACGCCAGTCTGCACTGTAGGTGGGCCGATGTCAACCTTTTCGGCGCCCCTGCTGGCGTCGTTTGCTCTGCAGTTGTGCCCGGAATCGTACAGACTTGAGCCTGGCAGGTTCTCCACAGTTCGCGGTTGAAAAGCGGCGAGGGACACCGTATCGTACTCGCAGTTGACTTCTGGCGACGGCGCCTGCGGAACAGCCGCTGAGGCGCGGTCGGAGGATGTCCCCCCTTGTTTCTGCGACTGGCCGGAAACCTCGCAGGAGCATGCTGTGGTTTTGAGCCGATCCGCGCACGCGGCGGAGGGGCTGGTTTGGTCCGAGGTTCACGGTCCAAGTCTGAGGTCTAAGTCGATAAATAAGGAGATCGGCAATGGAAAACAACAAGCCGGCGCAGAACATTCAGGATTCCTTCCTGAACACAGCCCGCAAGGAGAGAACCAATATCACCATCTATCTCCTGAGCGGGGTGAAGTTAACAGGCCGTATCCGCTCCTTCGACAAGTATTCGGTCGTGCTCGAAGCCAGCGGGCAAGAGCAATTGATCTTCAAACACGCCATCTCCACCGTGGTGATGGGGCGAACGGCGCACGGGGCACACCTGGCGCACACGGATGGGAAGCCATCCGTTGGGGCGGGCACGGCGGCTCCGACCGCGGTTACAGCGAGCGCGTCGGGCACGGAAGGATAAAGGCGTTCACGATTGCGCGGTTCTCAGTCCAAGAATTCCCGCCAAGACACGCGTTCGCGAAGACGCGTGCCTTTGGAGTCGTGTGTCGACCCTGAGCGTTCGGGCAACGAGCGCGCTTTTCTAGTAGGGCTCGAGGTGCGGTCGCGGCGCGCCAGAGGCGCGGTTACGGCGCAAGCGCAGGCTGCGCGCGACGCTGCCGTGGGCGCGGGTAAGGCGGGCGCGGTGGCTCTCGGGTCTGCGCCGAACGGAATCGCGACTAAGAAGAATGGCGGCAAACCCAGCATTCCGGAGTTCGACGCGGATGAGTCATTGGCAGAACTGCGAACACTGGCGGGCAGCGCGGGCGCGCAAGTCGTTGGCGAGATTCTGCAGCGGCGGGAACGCCCGGATCCCGCCACGCTGATCGGCGCGGGCAAGCTGGAAGAAATCGCCGGCGCGGTCGCATCGGTGAATGCTGACGTTCTTTTGTTCGATCATGACCTCAGTCCTTCCCAACAACGCAACATCGAAAAAATTGTGCAGCGGCGGGTGATCGATCGCACGCAGCTCATTCTCGACATTTTTGCGCGTCACGCGCGCACGCGGGAGGGTCAACTTCAGGTGGAACTGGCGCAACTGCAATAC
The DNA here is from genome assembly GCA_036522075.1 of Candidatus Sulfotelmatobacter sp. Classification (GTDB taxonomy): domain Bacteria; phylum Acidobacteriota; class Terriglobia; order Terriglobales; family Acidobacteriaceae; genus Sulfotelmatobacter. The sequence goes on along the minus strand of DATDGM010000043.1, from coordinate 62,748 downwards.
ATGCTGCCCCGGTTGGCGGGGCACGGCATTGAAATGTCCCAGCTTGGCGGCGGCATCGGCACGCGCGGTCCCGGCGAGACGAAACTCGAGACCGATCGCCGGAAGATTGCGCGGCGCGTGCGCCACGTGGAGCAGCAAATAGAAAGTGTGCGGCGCATTCGAGCGCAGCAGCGGCAGCGGCGAGAATCCGTGCCAGTCGCGACCGTCGCGCTGGTCGGCTACACCAACGCCGGCAAGTCGACGCTGTTCAACGCGCTGACCAAGGCAAACGTGCTGGCTTCGCCGCGTATGTTCGCCACGTTAGACCCAACCATTCGCGGCGTAGATTTACCTTCCAAGCGCAAAGTATTGCTGTCTGACACAGTAGGATTCATTCGCAGCCTGCCGCACACGCTGGTGTCAGCCTTTCGCGCCACGCTCGAGGAAGTGCAGCGGGCGTCGCTGATCCTGCATGTGTCCGACGCCAGCAACCGGCTTTCGGCCGAGCAGGACGCGCAGGTTGAGATTGTTTTGAAAGAACTGGAAGTGGAGAACAAGCCGCGCCTGCGGGTGATGAACAAAATCGATCTGCTGGATGTGGAAGTGGCCGCGGGATTGATGGCCGACGCCGCACGAGAAGGTTCGAATACGGTTTACGTCTCCGCTGCGGAGGGTACGGGCCTGGATCGCCTGCTGGCACGCATCGATACCATGATCGAAGAAGACCTTGTGAGCCGCGTGCGTCTCAGCGTGCCGCAGAAAGAAGGCAAAACGCTGGCCATGCTGGAAGCCAAGGCGCGGATTTATTCGCGGAAGTATAAGGATGGGGCGGTCGAGATGGAAGTGGAGGCACCAGAGTCGGTGATGCGGAGGGTGCGAGAGTGGGCGGTTTAGTGGAGGCCGCGGAGTGTCTTAAATTTAAGACACCACTTGGATTTTGCTTGACAAAGCAGCGTCTGCGCGCTATGTATATATCAGTCGCAAGTCCTCTTGCGTTTATTTTATATTTAGAGGTAGTTCCCTGTGAACAAACTGAATATCGAGCAGGTCGAACTCCAAGTTTCTCGCAATCTTCTCCCTTCTTTAAAATCCGCCTTGCAGCAGGTCGGGTACTCAGTGCCGGACGGCTATCGCGTTTGCGTCTCGCTCCTTGATTCCGCAGGACGCAAGAAGCGCAGCAACGCAGGATACGAGAATTGGTCACCCGATTCTGGACGATTGGAAGTCTGGCTTGAGCCGTGCCGCGAGAACCACCATACCGAGAGTCATGCCGACGCCGCTGTTAAGGGGATCCAAAACGCAGCCGATGCTGGCTCGTGTCCGAGAACTGAGATACATCCCGCCACGGTGGAACTGATAAGAGCCCTAGACCAGGCCGAAGCAACGCCAGGTTGGCACTTCGTTTCGCTCAAGAAGTTTCGTGATGAAGTCCTGCCTTCAACTGATCTCAAGGCGATGCGCACTGACGTCGAACAGCAGGAAGCTCTTCGTCGTGCGATCGAAGACCGCCTGATCCTCACAAGCAAAGTACCGAATCCCAAGTCTCCCCAGTTTCCCGTAACCGCAATTCGCTTGAATCGCCTCATGCCGCTGGTTAAGAACATCCTAGGCCAAACTGACGAAGATTCGGACTTTCATCCGGTAGAAATCCGTGGCGAACCTATGTCCGCGACAATCATCCGCGAGAGGCACCAACAATAGGTGCTCTACTACTTGGATAGCAGCGCGCTGGTCAAGCTCTACATCCGCGAAGCTGGTACGGAGCACATGCTCTTGTTGGCCGGTCGCAAAGCTGGCCATCAGCTGGCAATTCTCGCGCTAGCCCAAGTCGAAGTGAGATCAGCATTTCGGAAGCGCCAGCGAGCGGGTGAGATGGGAGGCGGGCTCGCGGACGAATTGCTGGTTGCGTTCGAGCGCCACTTGGAAAGCAGATTCGTTCGGCAAGGTATCACGGGTGCAATTCTCGATCTCGCGTGTAAACTGCTCGACGAACACAGGCTCACATCCTTTGACGCAGTTCAGCTAGCCGGCTATTTCGCCGTTAAAACTGCTGCGGGCATCGATGTTCCCATTTTTGTCTGCGCAGATCGCGAACTATTGCTGGCAGCTGAAGCGGAGGGTATTCCGGCCTTGGACCCGTCTTCAATCTGAAATTCCTGTGGCTTGCTCCGGACAGATGGCAGGAACACCCGTGGAAATTCCCGCTTCTCGCCCAACGATGCGCGAGACTGCAAGATCGGCACTCGGAACTATCCTGATTCACTCCCAGATATACCCTCTTAAATCGGCTTACCGTCGGCGTCGATCAGGCGGATTTTGCCGATGTTCAGGTCCTTGATTCCCTGCTCGATCTTGGCCCGGTCTCCGACAACTACCCATACCATGCCTTCGGGATGGATCACCTGGTTGGCGGCGGCGTCCAGATCGGTGGTTTTGAGGGCACGAATTTTTCCGGCCATCGTGTTGTAGTAATCGTCGGACCATCCATATTGCAGGATGTCGAGAATGGATTGCCCGACCGATCCGATGGTCTCGCGCGATCCGGGCAGACTCAGGGTTTCGTTGGCCTGCACGCGGGCGAGTTCCTCCGCAGTTACCGGGCGGTCTTTCACAATGCCGTGAATCTCTTTGTTCACTTCAACAATCGACTCTTTTGTTTTGTCGGTCTGCACCGGGGCGTAGATGAACAGCGGGCGCTGAGCGCGAGCTCCCCAGAAGAAGCTGCCGGAACCGTAGGCCCAGTGTTTGTCTTCACGCAGATTCATGTTCAGGCGGGAGCTGAACAATCCGCCGAGGTCGTCATTCATAGCCTGAATCGCGATCTCGTGCGGGGTGTTGGCCGGGACGGAAACGTGGCCGGTGATGATCATCGACTGGGTGGCGTTGGGCTTGTCGAGAATGTAGACGACAGGTTCGCTCGCCAGCTTGACCGTGGAAAGATTCTTCGCCGGGATTTGTCCAGGCTTCCATCCAGCAAACAGTTTTTCGAGCTTCGGCGTTAACTCGGCGAGCGTGGTGTCTCCCACCACAACCAGCGTGGCGTTGTTCGGCCGGAACCAGACCTGGTGGAACTTCTCGAGATCTTCGCGAGTAATGGCCTGCGTGCTGGCGGTGGTCCCAGATCCGGTCAGGGGATTTCCGTAGGCGTGGCCGGGCCCGTAGATAAGGCCAGGGAAAACGCGCAACGCCATCTGGACGGGATCTTTCTGTTCCTGCTCGATGGCGTCCAGTTGCAGTTTCTGCTCGCGCTTGAAATCGGCTTCCGGGAACGACGGGTTCAGGATGACATCAGCGAACAGATCGAGCGATGGTTCGAGCTTGGCTTTGAGCGCCGAGAGGCTTACGTAGCTGAAGTCGAGGTTGGAATATCCCGTCAGGTTGGCTCCGAGCAGAGCGGCCTGATCGTTGACTTGCAGCGCATTCTTGGTGGCGGTGCCATCCGTCAGCATGGTGGCAGTAAGTTTTGCCGTGCCGGGCTTGGCGAACTGGTCGGCAGCGTAACCGGCGTCGGTGGCCAGCCAAAGGTGAACGAGCGGAACCTCGTGCCGTTCGGCGAGAATGATTTTCAGTCCGTTCGAGAGCGAAGCGCGCTGCAGTTGCGGGAGCTTGAGTTCAGGAGGCGTGCTCAGTGCGGGTGTTTTGGAGCGATCGGCCTCGGTCTTGTCTGCCTTGTAGTCAGCGAATGGCACCACCTGCACGATGTATACTCCATCGCTCAACCAGCGATTGGCGGCCGCTTTCAGATCCTCTCGTGTCGCCTCGCGAACCCGCTGCAGAGTGATCTTGTAGCCATCTGGATTGCCGGTAAAGGTCGCGTATTGCGCCAGCCGGTCTGATTTTCCCCCGAAGCCGCCGATACGCTCAATGCCACGAAGGAAATTCGCCAGGTATTGCGTCTGTACTCGCTGCAGCTCTTCCGCAGTGGGACCATCCTTGATAAAGCGCGCCAGCTCCTCGTTGATCTCCTTTTCGACTTCATCGAGATTATGTCCGGGGCGCGCGGTCGCTTGAATATAGAACTGACCCCCAATCTCGCGCGCATCCTGATCCACATTAACGTCGCTGGCAATCTGGTCGTCGTAGACCAGCCGCTTGTAAAGTCGGGAGGTCTTGCCTTGCCCCAGGCATGCGCTCACCAGTCGCAAATAGTCGGAGTCGGCGCTCGCGAACTGCGGCACATTCCAGGTCATATAGACGCGCGGGAGCGGCACGCGGTCCTGCGTCACTGAGCGATGCGTGCCGGTCATCTTCGCGATCCAGGCCTGCTGATGGGTTACCGGCGGCCCGGGAGGAATGTCGCCAAAATATTTCTCGACTTTCGCTTTCGCGGTGCTCGCGTCGATGTCGCCGGCAATGACCAGGACAACGTTCGATGGGCCGTAGTACGTCTTGAACCATTCTTGAACATCTTTGAACGAAGCAGCATCCAAGTCCGCCATATCGCCGATCACGGGCCAGGAATAGGGATGGCCGGTGGGATAGGTATTCTTGTTGATCTCTTCTTCGGCGAGAGCATAAGGCTCGTTTTCATCCTGACGCTTTTCGTTTTGCACCACGCCGCGCTGCAGGTCGAGCGTCTTCTGGCTCAGGTCGAGAAAACCCATGCGGTCGGCTTCCATCCACAAGGTGTAGTCGAAGGCGGAGGTGGGCACGTTCTCGAAATAGTTGGTGCGGTCTTCGTTCGTGGTGCCATTCTGATCGGTCGCGCCCACGGCGTCGAAGGCCTGGATGAAGCTGCCCTTCGCGTGCTCGCTGCCACCAAACATCAGATGCTCAAAAAGATGTGCGAACCCGGTTTTGCCCAGCTTTTCGTTCTTCGAGCCCACGTGATACCAGAAGTTGACGGCCACGATGGGCGCCTTGTGATCCTCATGCACGATCAGAGTCAATCCGTTGTCGAGCACGAATTTCTGGTACGGGATATCGATATTCTGGGCTTGTGCCAAAGCGCAGAGGGCGATGGCGGAGATCAACAAAAGACGAAACAGGCGCATGATGTGCTCCTCGATACCAGTATTGGACGGCAGACCGGGCCGTTCGTGAGATTGCTACGCAGGGTTCGGTGGAAACTCCGTGGGAGTATACAACGCGCGGGCTAAACGAATCACCTGAGATACAGAGGACCAGGGCCTGCAGAGCGGTGCAAATGGCGCAACAGTGGGCCACCACAATTTAAATGGGCCGGCAACCAAGAAGCGGTGACATTCCTTGGCTATCGGCCCATTCGATCCTGAATTGGATCGGAGGTGATGCATTTATGGTAGACCTGTTTACGGGGAAGTCAAGAACTAGTTGCAGATTTCTGCATAGTTCTCTACTAAGGAACTGGAAGCCGTGCTGAAATGCCACCCGCAAACTCCGCTTCTGACCCCGCCGGACCAAGTCTAAAGCCTTCATTTGTAGTGACTTGGCGACGTCGCACTGTAGTGCAGTCATGGCGAAATCCCCGCATCGTCTGTCGTCCCGAAACTGACCTTGCATCGGCTGGCGTCCTCAATCTGAACCCGAGCCTTTGCGTTGACACAAACTCCTTGGTGACGTTAGACTTAACAGTTTTCATAGCCCTCATTTTCCGGTCTAGATTCGCACCACGATCAGCACCACATGGATCAAACGCTGCATCAACTAGGGGAATTACTGCTCGGGGCGATTCCCACGGTGATTCTGCTGGCGCTGCTTCATGCGCTCTACACCCGCATGGTGCACAAGCCACTGAAGCACGTGCTTGAAGAGCGGCGCAGCAAGACAGAAGGCGCGGTGGAGCAGTCGCGCGCCGACGTTGCGGCTGCCGAAGCGCGCACCTCGGAGTACGAGCAGAAACTGCGCGAGGCGCGGGGAGCGGTATTCCGCACGCAGGAAGCAAAGCGGCAGGCAGCCACCCAGGCGCGGGCAAATGCCGTCACCGCGGCGCGTACCCGTGCACAGGCACAGGTGCAGACCGCCAGGAAAGACATTGAGAAGGATCGGGATGCAGCCCAGGCCGGGTTGCAAGGAGAAGCGGCAGCCTTGGCCCAGGAAATCGTGCGGCGGGTGCTGCAACCGGCGGGGTCGGGACAATGACAATGACAACGATAATGATAACGGCGCTCACAAAGACGATCGGTCGCGGGAGCCTGCTGGCCCTGCTGCTGAGTCTCTCTGGCGCGGCATTATCGTTGCACGCCCAGCAGGCCACGTCTGCTCCTCCACCGCAGAGGCAGGATTCCGTACGCCAGGCAGAACCAGGAGGACCCGGTCATCAGCTGGCGCATATGACGCGCGAAGCTGCCGGCGAGGAAAAAGATGAGATGGAGGAATTCAAGCACTCAAGCTCAGTGCGTTTAATTTCGAAGTGGACCGGTCTGGATCCGCTTCGGGCCTACTGGCTGAGCATGGTGACGAATTTCGTGGTAATTACTGCACTGCTGGTCTGGGCTGGGCGCAAGTTTTTGTCGGGACTATTCCGCGACCGGACCGCGGCCATCCAGAAAGCCATGCAGGAGGCGCAGAAGGCCAGCGAGGCGGCGCGGCGCAAGCTGGCCGAGATCGAGTCGCGGCTGATGAAGCTGGACTCGGAGATTGGCATGATGCGCGACGCCGCCGAGAAAGAAGGGCTCGTCGAGGCGGAGCGCATCAGGCAAGCCGCGGAACAGGATGCGCGGAAGATTGTGGTTGCCGCCGAGCAGGAGATTCGCGCTGCCGCGAAGGCAGCCCAACGGCAGCTTACCGCGTACGCCGCCGATTTGGCGGTGGCCTTGGCCCAAAAGCAAATCCGCGTGGATGCCGCCACCGATCAAGCGCTGGTGCGCGGCTTTGCCGCACAAATGGACGCAACTCCGCGTGGGGCGGGTGCGGGGAAGGAAGACCGCTAGGCATGGCTTCCGTCGCCAGTACCTACGCCCGAGCTTTCGCTGACGTGGTTCTGAGCAAGAAACTGGACGCGCAGCGCGCCACCGGAGAATTGCGGCGGATATCGCGCTTGCTGACGGAGAGTTCGGATCTGCGCCGGGTGTGGGAGAATCCTGCGATTCCGGCGGAACAGAAACGCGGCTTGCTCGATGCGATCGCAAAGCGCGATGGAATCGAACTGCCGGTGCGCAATCTGGTCGCCGTCCTGATCGATCACCGGCGCATGCAGTATCTGGACGGGGTCATTCTGCAACTGGAGAAAGAGTTAGATGCGCGGCTGGGATTCGCCGAGGCCGAGATCACGAGCGCCCGTGAATTGGGCGACGCCGAAAAACGCTCGCTGGAGGCCCAGGTCGCCAAGCTAACCGGAAAGAAGGTACGGGCAAAGTTTGGGCAGGCCCCTTCCCTGTTGGGCGGCGTGGTAGTCCGCATCGGCAGCACGATTTACGACGGATCGGTGAAGGGACAGCTGGAGAAGATTCGGGAGGTTCTTAGCTCTTAGCTTGCATCGAGCTGCGAAACCAACTCCCTTGGGAGTCGCAGGTAACGCAGATTGTAAGGGATCCATCGACTGCGATCTGTCTTTTGCGAAGCGAAAGACAAATTTTCGCTCAGGACAACAGAGTTTTTGACGTGGGTTGAACTAAGAGCTAAAAGCTAAAAGCCAAGAGCTGATTCTTATGGCACAAATCAAAGCAGACGAAATCACCAAGCTGATCCGCGAGCAGATCGAGAATTACGAAACTAAGATCTCCGTGGACGAAACGGGAACCGTCATCACGCTGGGCGACGGCATTGCGCGCGTGTATGGACTCGACAAAGTCATGGCCGGCGAACTGCTTTCCTTCCCGCACGGCGTTGCCGGCATCGCCATGAACCTGGAAGAAGACCAGGTGGGCGTGGTTCTGCTCGGCGAATACACCGAGATTAAAGAAGGCGACGAGGTAAAGCGCACGGGCCGCATCATGAGCGTGCCGGTGGGCGAGAACATGATCGGGCGCGTGGTGGATTCACTCGGCCGGCCCATCGACGACAAGGGTCCCATCGCTAGCGACAAGTTCATTGCCCTGGAACGCATTGCGCCGGGCGTCATCGACCGGCAGCCGGTGCGCGAACCCATGGCCACTGGATTGAAGGCCATCGACAGCATGATTCCGATTGGCCGTGGACAGCGCGAGCTGATTATCGGAGACCGGCAGACGGGCAAGACCGCGGTCGCGCTCGACACCATCATTAACAGCAAGGGCAACGACCTGATCTGCATTTATAACGCGATCGGGCAGAAGCGGTCGTCGATTGCGCAGGTAGTGAAGATTCTGGAAGATGCTGGCGCGATGGACTACACCATCGTGGTCGCGGCATCGGCCTCAGAACCGGCGCCCATGCAGTACATTTCGCCCTACGCGGCGACGGCCATCGGCGAGTATTTCCGCGACACCAAGCGGCATGCCCTGGTGATTTACGACGACCTATCGAAGCACGCGGCTTCTTATCGCGAGATTTCCCTGCTGCTGCGGCGGCCGCCGGGACGCGAGGCTTATCCCGGCGACGTGTTTTACCTTCACTCGCGGCTGCTGGAACGTTCCGCTAAGTTGAGCGACAAGAACGGCGGCGGGTCGCTGACGGCGCTGCCCATCATCGAGACCCAGGCCGGCGATGTTTCGGCCTATATCCCGACCAACGTGATTTCGATTACTGACGGCCAGATCTACCTGGAGACGGATCTGTTCAATCAGGGCGTGCGTCCCGCGGTGAACGTTGGACTGTCAGTGAGCCGCGTGGGCGGCAGCGCGCAGATCAAGGCCATGCGGCAGGTGGCGGGCTCGTTGAAACTGGAACTGGCACAGTATCGCGAATTGGCGGCGTTTGCCCAGTTCGGCAGCGATCTCGATAAAGCCACACAGGCGCAGCTGAATCGTGGGCAGCGGTTGGTGGAACTGCTCAAGCAGAATCAATTCTCGCCGTTGCCTTTCTCGAAGCAGATTCTGATCATCATGGCGGGCACGGGCGGGTTTCTGGACGACATGCCAGTAGCCAAGGTGCGAGAATTCGAGAAAGAACTTTACACGTACGTCGACGCGGCGCATCCCGCCATTCTGCGCACCATCATGGAGAAGAAAGTTCTCGATGACGGGTTGAAAGCGCAGTTGCAGGGCGTGATCAAGGAAGCGAAGCAACAATTTGTGGCGGGCGTTGCAGTACCCAGTACCTAGTACCCGTACCCACAGAAAGTAGCTGGCAGCAGCGCGTCTGACTGGCAACTGGGTACCGGCAACTGGCAACTGATTTATGCCAAACATTCTCGACATTCGGCGGCGCATTCGCAGCGTGATTAACACCCGGCAGATCACCAAGGCCATGAAGATGGTCTCGGCCGCGAAGTTGCGTCGGGCTCAGGAGCGTGCGCTGGCCGCGCGCCCTTATGCGCAGATGCTGACCAATGTGCTGAAGTCGCTGGTGGCAAGGACGGAAATTTACGATCTGGAAACCGGCGAGGCGAAACATCCCCTGCTGGCGGCGCGCCCTGAAAAGAACATCTTGCTGATCGTGGTGACCGGCGACAAGGGCTTGGCGGGCGCCTTCAACGCCAACATCACGAAAGCCGCGGTGCGATTTCTGGAAACCAAAGCGGAGAAGAACGTTGACATTGAGGCGGTTGGCCGCAAGGGGCGCGATTTCTTGCGGCGCCGTTATCCGGCCGCGAAGATGCAGACCCGCAGTCTCGCGGAGCTCGAAGAATCGATCGACACCGAACCGCAACAAGTGGAGCGCGCTGGACCAATCCAGATCACGGGCGAGCACGTGGGTGTGCTCGGCAAAGTGGAGTTTGCTCGGGCTCGTGCTCTCGCGGAAAACCTGATCGGGCGCTACACGCGAGAAGAGATTGACGCAGTCTATGTCGTGTTCAACGAATTCAAGTCGGTGATTGCGCAGCGCTTGATTGTGGAGCAGATTCTGCCCATCGAGCAGATCGGTGCGCAGGCGGTGAGACTGGCCGAGGAACTGACGGAAGAAGAAAAGAAAAAGGCGAAAGAAGCCGCGGTGAGCGCCGGAGTCGGCATGCGCGGGACCGAGGGCGCAAGCCCGGAAGCGTCGCAGTTCGGCACGGCGCAGGTGGATTACATTTATGAGCAGGCGCCGGAAGAACTGTTTCGAGCGCTGTTGCCGAAGTATGTGAGCATTCAGATTTTTCGCGCGCTCATGGAATCGGTGGCTGCCGAACACGCGGCGCGCATGACCGCCATGGATTCCGCCACCAGTAATGCCACCGACATGATCGATTCGTTGACGCTGGTGATGAACCGGGCGCGGCAGGCCAAGATTACCAAAGAGATCATCGAGATCGTCAGCGGCGCAGCGGCAATGTAGGGAAGCTGCTACTTCTTGCTGTTAGCTTCTGGCGAGGCGGAGCCGAAGTGGATCAAAGGAAACGGCGATGGGCAGCGACGTTGCGAAACTGAAACGGAACAAGCTAAGAGCCAGGAGTTAGAAGCTAGAAGCTAATCTATGCCACAAAACACAGGACATGTCATTCAAATCGCGGGCCCGGCGGTGGACGTGCAGTTTTCCGAAGGCACGTTGCCACCGATCTATGAAGCCGTGAAAGTTGTGAGCGAGGGCTTCACGGTCCCGAACCCGATCAACGTGATTCTTGAGGTGCAACAGCACCTGGGCGAAGGGCGCGTTCGCTGCATTGCCATGGAAGCCACGGACGGCATGGTGCGCGGCATGAAGGCCATCGACCAGGGCGGACCGATCTCGGTGCCCGTAGGCCGCGGCACACTCGGGCGCGTGATGAACGTGATTGGCGAGCCCGTGGATCAACTGGGGCCGATCGAGTATAAGGAGCGGATGCCGATTCACCGCCTGGCTCCGGCATTTGACGAGCAGGCCACGACCGCCGAGATGTTTGAGACCGGAGTGAAGGTCGTGGACCTGATTCAGCCGTTTCTCAAAGGCGGCAAGATCGGATTGTTCGGCGGCGCCGGCGTGGGCAAGACCGTGGTTATCATGGAGCTAATTAACAACGTCGCCAAGAACCACGGTGGATTTTCCGTGTTTGCCGGCGTGGGTGAGCGCACACGCGAAGGCAATGACTTATGGTTGGAAATGTCGGAGTCGGGCGTCATCAAGCCGGGCGATCCGGCGCATTCGAAAGCTGCTCTGATTTACGGGCAGATGACCGAGCCTCCCGGCGCTCGGTTGCGCGTGGCGTTGACAGGACTCACGGTTGCGGAATATTTCCGTGACGCCGAAGGCGCGGACACTCTCCTCTTTATCGACAATATTTTCCGCTTCACGCAGGCAGGGTCCGAAGTTTCGGCGCTGCTGGGCCGCATGCCCAGCGCCGTTGGGTATCAGCCGAACCTGGCGACGGAGATGGGCGAATTGCAGGAGCGCATCACGTCGACGAAAAAAGGGTCGGTGACATCCGTGCAGGCGATTTACGTGCCCGCCGACGACTTGACCGACCCGGCTCCAGCCACGACGTTCGCTCACCTTGATGCGACCACCGTGCTTTCGCGTGCGTTGACTGAGATTGGAATTTATCCGGCGGTAGATCCGCTGGCTTCGACATCGCGCATTCTTGATCCGCGCATCGTGGGCCAGGAGCACTACGATGTGGCGCAGCAGGTGAAGAAGACGCTGCAGACCTACAAGGATCTTCAGGACATCATTGCGATTCTCGGCATTGACGAATTGAGCGAAGAACAAAAACTAACTGTGGCGCGGGCGCGCAAGATTCAACGCTTTCTCTCGCAGCCGTTCCACGTGGCGGAGCAGTTTACTGGCGCGGCTGGACGGTATGTGAAAATCGCCGACACGGTGAAGGGCTTCAAGGCCATCGTCGAAGGCAAGTATGACGACATTCCCGAGCAGGCTTTTTACATGAAAGGCCCGATCGAGGAAGTGCTGGAAGCGGCGGAGAAAATGAAAGCAGCGGCTTAAAACCAGTTGCCAGTTGCCAGTGACCAGTTGCCAGTTAACGACTGACACTGAAAACTGGCCACAAACCACTGAACACTGACCACTGATGAGAGACACATTCCAACTCGAGATCGTTACGCCGGAGAAAAAGGTGGTCGACACCGCGGCGGAGGAACTCCAGATTCCTGGCAAGAATGGATATCTGGGCGTTCTGCCAGGCCACGCTCCTCTGATCACGGAGCTTGCGGTGGGCGAGATAACGTTCCGCGAGGGCGCGACCGAACAGCGGCTTGCGGTGGCGTGGGGATTTGCCGAAGTGCTGCCGGACAAGGTGACGATCCTGGCCGAGACGGCGGAGCGGCCTTCCGAAATTGACGTCGAGCGTGCGCGTAAAGCTAAAGAGCGCGCCGAGCAGCGACTGGCCAGCGGAGATTCAGCCGTCGATGTGGAGCGTGCGCTGGATTCTCTGCAACGCGCCGAATCGCGCCTGGAAGTAGCCGGGAAAAAGCCATAGCGGACTTCGGGAACAGGACCGGCCTTTGCACTCGTAGCGCGTCATGCCCTTCACCTGTCGATGCGCCCGAGCCCAATTCCTGCCGACCTACTCCGGGCCGTTCTCGCATCCGATCGCAAGATTCTGGTTGTATGATTGTTCGGCAATTCCGCGCGCCCTTAGGCCTTCGGTATTGATTAGGGCAATGGGGAAAACCGCGAGGTCACTGAGGTTCTCGTCCCATGACTGAATGCAATCGCCGCGATGTCCTTCGTTCTGGTTTAGTTCTGTCCGCAGGAAGCGTCCTGCTCAACCCTCGCTTCGCGGTGACGCAAGCATTGTTCGACGCCACGCTGCAGGCGGGGAATAAAGACGGGTTGCGCGACGTTCCTATGATCGACCTCTCTCCGCGGGAGCAACTTCTGTTTGATTTCAATTGGCGCTTTTTCCAGGGCCACGGCACCGACCCGGCTCGCGACCTTGGTTTTGGAAAGTCACAGGGAGACTTTGCCAAGACCGGAGAGTTTGAATTTGCGTTGGCAAAATTCAACGACACAAGTTGGCGAGTTTTGAATCTTCCCCACGACTGGGCGGTAGAGCTGCCGTTCGTCAACGACAAAGAGCTGGAGTCGCACGGATTCAAGCCGCTGGGGCGGTCATACCCTGAAACCAGCGTGGGCTGGTACCGCAGGGTTTTCGACGTGCCCAAGAGCGACCAGGGCCGCCGCGTCTTTCTCGATTTTGATGGAGCGTTTCGCAGCGCGCTGGTTTTCTGCAACGGCAATTTTATCGGGCGCAATGACAACGGCTACGCGCCCTTCCGCTTCGATCTGACGGACTTTCTATTCTACGGGGGAAAAAATTGCATCACGGTGCGGATGGACGCGTCTTTCGGGGACGGCTGGTTTTACGAAGGCGCCGGAATTTATCGCCACGTCTGGCTTACCAAAACCGATGCGCTGCACCTGGGTCAATGGGATACGGTTGTGCGCACGGAAATGGCGGGCAAGGATGCCAACTTGAAGCTGAGCACCATCGTCGAGAACAGCGGCGAGAGCGGCGAAAATTGCCGCGTGCGCTGGCAGATTCTGGATGGGACTGGAAAGACCGTAGCAACAGCCGAATCGGCTGCCACCGAAGTTGGAGCCCACGGCAAACAGAGCTTTAGCGCAACCGCGAAGCTTGCGCATGCCGCACTTTGGTCTCCGGAAGAACCGAACCTCTATTACGCGATTGCGGTGGTCGAGGCTGGCGGCACTGGTCGCGACCGTGACCAAGCGATGTTTGGTGTGCGCACAGTTGAGTTCGATGTGAATCGTGGCTTCTTTCTGAATGGCCAGAGCACGCCCATCCAGGGAACCTGCAACCATCAGGACCACGCCGGGGTCGGCGCTGCCTTACCTGACCAACTGCAGGATTTCCGCGTCGAGGTATTGAAAGGCATGGGCTGCAATGCGGTGCGCACGTCCCACAATATGCCTACTCCCGAATGGGTGGAGGCTTGCACTCGAGCCGGCGTACTGATGCTTTGCGAGACGCGCCTGATGTCTTCGAACGAAGAAGGCCTGGCCCAGCTCGAAACAATGGTGAAGCGATATCGCAATAACCCCGCGGTTTTCCTGTGGTCCATGGGCAATGAGGAGTGGGTTCTGCAAGCCAACGACATCGGTCCTCGAGTGCTTCGGACGATGCAGGAACGCGCCCACGAACTGGATCCGACCCGCCTGTGCACATCGGCCGTGAACGGATCGTATGACAAGCCATTCCCCACTGGGCTCGAGGTGATGGGCTTCAATTACAACCTTGGGGCAATCGATAAATACCACGCTAGTCATCCGCGCCAACCGGCGATCGGCACCGAGACCGCAAGCACCGTCTCCACGCGCGGTATCTATTCCACCGACAAGCTGCGCAACTGGGTGAGTGCCTACGATGTGAACCATACCGACTGGTCCGAACTCGCAGAGCAATGGTGGACCTTTTATGCGGCGCGGCCCTGGCTCTCGGGCGGTTTTGCCTGGACCGGTTTTGACTACCGCGGCGAGCCGACTCCGTATTCATGGCCCAGCGTCAGCTCACAGTTTGGCATTGTCGACACGTGCGGTTTTCCCAAAGATAACTATTTTTATTACAAGGCGTGGTGGGGCAAGGAACCGGCGCTGCATCTTTTTCCTCATTGGAATTGGGCGGGCAAGGAGGGAGAAGAGATTTCCGTGTGGGTGCACTCGAACCTGGAGAGCGTTGAGTTGTTCTGCAACGGCCAGAGCATGGGCTCGAAAAAAGTTGAGCCGCTGCATCACCTGGAGTGGAAGGTCAACTACGCTCCGGGATACATCGAAGCCCGCGGCAGCAAAGATTCTAAAGTGGTGCTGACGGTGAAGCGTGAAACTACAGGCGCCCCCTCGAAAATCCGCCTTACCGCCCACCGCCAGGAGATCGCGGCCGATGGAGAGGATGTTGCAATCGTGCGCGTGGAAACCGTGGACAGCGACGGGCGATTCGTTCCCATCGCCGACAATCACATCAAGTTCAAAGTTTCGGGCGAGGGTGCATTGATCGGCGTGGGCAACGGTGATCCGAACTGTCAGGAGTCCGACAAAGGAAGCGAGAGAAGTCTGTTCAGTGGTCTGGCACAGGCGATTCTGCAGGCTTCGAAGACACCGGGCTCTATAACGATCGAGGCTACGTCAAACAAGCTGGAAGCAGCATCTCTTAGCATCACCACCAAGCCGACCAAACTGCGGCCAGCGGTGGGCTAGTTGGCCGGGACCGAGAGGCCCTGAGCAGTTTCTACTCTTCTCAAATATTCACGGATGTTCGCTTGCGCAACCAGCGGAATAAGCCTTACAATTAAAGAGTACTAAATTAGTACGATTTAAAGAGCTGGCCGATGGCGCGCAGTTTAGCCATGAGTCCCCTATGATTCGCCTAAGCAAGATGACCGATTACGGATTGGTACTGTTGAGCCAGATTGCCCGCGACCCGCACACGGAATTGCATACGGCGCGCGGCCTGGCCACGCAGTGCCACTTGCCGCTCCCCACCGTCAGCAAGCTGTTAAAAACCATGCTGCAGAATGGGCTGCTGGCGTCGCATCGCGGAATCAAGGGCGGTTATAGCCTGGCGCGCGAGCCGCACCTTATCTCACTCGCGGAGATTATCTCGGCATTCGAAGGGCGGCTGGCTCTTACGGAATGCAGTATGGATGTTTCCGGACTGTGTGATCTGGAATCGTCCTGCCGCATCAAGAATAACCAGCGAGTCATCAACCAAGTGGTGCGTGGCGCGCTGGAGAACGTAACGCTTTCCGATTTGATCCGGCCTATGCGGCTGACGGCCGTACGCGACAACCGCGGAAATATGGTGCCGACGATCATCGGCGCACCTGGGAGAACGCAATGAGCACGAACCTCGATACCATCCGCAGTCTTGCCGAACGGGATTATAAGTGGGGTTTCGTCACCGACATTGAGGACGACCGCATCCCCAAGGGATTGAATGAAGGAATCGTCCGCATGATTTCGGCCAAGAAGAAAGAGCCGGAGTTCATGCTGGAGTGGAGGCTCAAGGCGTTCCGCCACTGGGCTTCACTGGAGCAGGCGCAGGCTGAGCCCAAGTGGGCCAACGTAAAGTTTCCGCCGATCGACTATCAGAATATCGTTTACTATTCGGCGCCCAAGCAGAAACCGAATCTTAAGAGTCTGGACGAGCTTGACCCGGAGATCCTGCGCACTTACGAAAAGCTGGGCATCCCGCTGGCGGAGCAGAAAATGCTGGCCGGTGTGGCCGTGGACGCGGTGTTTGACAGCGTCTCAGTCGCCACGACCTTCAAGGCGAGGCTGGGTGAAATGGGCGTGATTTTCTGTTCGTTTTCGGAAGCGGTGCAAAAGCATCCGGAGCTGATACAGAAATATCTCGGTTCGGTCGTCCCGCATACCGATAATTTCTTCGCTGCCTTGAACGCCGCAGTTTTTACCGATGGCTCATTTGTATACGTGCCGAAGGGCGTGCGCTGTCCGATGGAACTTTCCACGTACTTCCGCATCAACGCGGCGGAAACTGGACAGTTCGAGCGCACGTTGATCGTCGCCGACGAAGGCGCGTACGTAAGCTATCTCGAAGGCTGCACGGCGCCCATCCGCGACGAGAATCAGTTGCACGCCGCCGTGGTGGAACTGGTCGCGCTCGATAATGCGCAGATTAAATATTCCACGGTGCAGAACTGGTATCCAGGAGACAAGAATGGGAAAGGTGGAATCTACAATTTTGTGACCAAGCGCGGCAAGTGTGCGGGCGCAAATTCCAAGATTTCGTGGACGCAGGTGGAAACCGGCTCTGCGATCACCTGGAAGTATCCCAGCTGCATTCTGCAGGGCGACAATTCCGTGGGTGAGTTTTATTCGGTCGCACTAACCAACAACTATCAGCAGGCCGACACTGGCACCAAGATGATTCACCTGGGGAAGAACACGAGCAGCACGATTGTCTCGAAAGGCATTTCCGCCGGACACGGCCAGAATACGTACCGGGGCATGGTGAAGATCATGAAAAACGCCACGGGAGCGCGCAATTACACGCAATGCGATTCCCTCCTGATCGGCGACCAGTGCGGCGCGCACACATTCCCGTACATCGAAGTGAAGAATTCCACGGCGCGCATGGAGCACGAAGCCTCGACTTCAAAGATCGGCGAGGACCAGATGTTTTATTTGCAGCAACGCGGCCTGAAAACAGAAGACGCGGTCTCGATGATCGTGAATGGCTTCTGCAAGCAGGTGTTCCGCGAACTGCCGATGGAGTTTGCCGTGGAGGCGCAGAAACTGCTGAGCGTAAGTCTGGAAGGCAGCGTCGGCTAATTTTGCTGTAGTTTCGCGATGCAAGTATCACGAGCGTGGGTTGCGAACATTACGAAGAAAACGACGAAGGAAAACGAATAATGAGTTTGCTGAAAATCAAGAATTTGCACGCAAATGTAGCCGGACACGAGATTCTCAAAGGCATCGACCTCACAATCAATCCGGGCGAGGTCCACTCCATCATGGGACCGAACGGCTCGGGCAAGAGCACGCTGGCGCAAGTGTTGTCGCGGCGGCAAACCTATGAGGTGACCGCCGGCGAAGTCTTATTCCAGGAGAAAGACCTGCTGGCGATGAAGCCCGAGGAAGCAGCCTGCGAGGGCGTATTCCTGGCTTTCCAGTATCCCGTGGAAATTCCCGGGATCGGCAACGCCTATTTCCTGCGCTCGGCACTGAACGCGATGCACAAGTATCGCGGCCAGGACGAAGTGGATGCCATGGATTTTCTCCCCATGTATCGCGAGAAGCTGAAGCTTCTGGAGATGGATGAAAAACTGATGAGCCGCTCCGTGAACGAGGGTTTTTCCGGCGGCGAAAAGAAGCGGAATGAAATTCTGCAGATGGCCGTACTCGAGCCAAAGCTCGCGATCCTGGATGAGACGGACTCCGGGCTCGACATCGACGCGTTGCGCATTGTTGCCAAGGGCGTGAACGCCATGCGCAATCCCGACCGTGCCATGCTGGTGGTAACGCACTACCAGCGCCTGCTGAACTATATCGCTACCGATTTCGTGCACGTTCTGGTCGACGGGCGGATAGTACGCTCAGGCGGCCCAGAACTGGCTCTCGAGCTGGAAGAAAAGGGTTATGGCTGGATTGAAGCTGAGGCGCGACAGACTGCGCCCGCTTCGGTGTGATGGAGAAGGCTTGATTACTACAGCGGAACACCTCGACAACTATCTGGAGAGTTTCACCGCGAAGCGCTCCTCAGGGCACACATTTCCTTGGCTGCGAAAGCTTCGCGAAGATGCGTTTGCCCGCTTCTGCGAAACTGGTTTTCCAACCACGCACGATGAAGACTGGCGTTTCACCAGCGTGGCGGCGATCGCACGTAAGGTGTTCTCTTTGCCAAAGCAATACGCGGGAAATCTATCACATTCCGATTTCAAGCCCTGGCAGGTTGAAGGCGCCGCCGTCCGCTTGGTGTTTGTCGATGGAGAGTTTGTCCGGGCGTTATCGGCGTTTGGGGCTTTGCCGCCAGGCGTCAAGATCTCCGGCCTCAAAGAAGAGATCGAGAAGACGTCAACTGCTCTCCAGGCTCATCTGGGCCGGCATCTTGATATTCAGCGCGATGCATTTTGTGCACTGAACACCGCCTTTGCGGAAGATGGGGCATTCGTGCAGGTGGCTCGCGGCGTCACGTTAGAGGCGCCAATTCACCTGCTTTTCGTATCCACTGCCGCGGATGCGCCGCGCATGATCCATCCACGGAACCTGCTGATTTTCGAACGAGAGAGCCAGGTCACCGTCATCGAAGATTATGTGTCCCTGGGCGGCGGCGCGGTGCTCTGCAACACTGCCACCGAACTTATCGCAGGCGAGAACTCAACCATTGCCCACTTCATGATCGAACGCGAGAGCCCGGATGCGTTCAACATTTCCACCCTGCGCATTCAGCAGGAGAGAAGCGCGAACGTGGCGTCCCATTCGCTTCTGTTGGGCGGAGGGTTGGTCCGCAACAATGTTCACCCAGTATTGGCCGGCGAAGGCGGAGAGTGCCTGATCAATGGTTTGTTCGTGGGTGACGGCCAGCAGCATCTCGACAATTACATGCACGTGGAGCACGCCAGCCCGCACTGCGGCAGTCGCCAGTTCTACAACGGAATTCTGGACGGCCATGCGCATGGCGTTTTCCATGGGCGCATCGTGGTGCATAAGGACGCGCAGAAAACCGACGCCAAGCAAACCAACCGCAACCTGTTGCTTTCTGACGACGCGCAGATCGACACAAAACCGCAACTGGAAATCTACGCTGACGATGTGAAGTGTACGCACGGCGCCACCATCGGGCAGATCGAAGAGAATGCTCTGTTCTACCTGCGTTCGCGAGGCATCGACGAAGTATCCGCGCGCCGGCTTCTGCTGCAAGCCTTTGCCGGGGAGTGCCTGGGGCGCATGAAGCCGGGAGCGGCCCATGATTATGCAGAACGTTTAATTTACGAGCATCTATTGTTGATCACGAGCCATTTGACGGCGGGAAGCTAGGAGGACCCTGGATGACAACCATTGCCAGATCGCCATTGGAATCCAGAGGGCCTGCGGTTCGCAACGTGGCACCCAGTTTTGATGTGGAACGGGTGCGCCCTGATTTCCCAATCCTTGGGGAAAAAGTCCGCGGCCGCCAACTGGTTTATCTCGACAATGCGGCCACATCGCAAAAGCCCAAAGCGGTGATCGATGCGATCGCCCGCTACTACGAGCGCGACAACGCCAATATCCATCGCGGTGTGCACTATCTCTCCGAGCGTGCGACCGAAGAATTCGAGGAGGCCCGCAAGGCGGTGCAGTCGTTTCTTCATGCCGCGAGTGCCAGAGAGATCGTTTTTACGCGCGGCACGACCGAATCGATCAACCTGGTGGCGCAGAGCTATGGCCGGGTTCATGTGGGCGCCGACGACGAGGTGCTTATCACGGCCATGGAGCACCACTCCAACATCGTTCCCTGGCAGTTGCTTTGTGAAGAGAAGTGGGCAACGCTTCGGGTTGCGCCCATCAACGACCGCGGCGAAGTCATTCTGGAAGAGTTTGAAAAGCTGCTCAGCCCCAAGACCAAGATCGTCAGCATTGGCCATATTTCCAACGCGCTCGGCACGGTGAATCCCGTCGCGGAGATGATTCGAATGGCCCACGCCAGAAACGTTCCTGTCCTCGTGGACGGGGCTCAAGCGGTTCCCCGCGTGCCGGTCAACGTGCAGGAATTGGACTGCGATTTTTATGTGTTCTCCGGCCATAAAACCTATGGGCCTACCGGCGTCGGTATCCTCTACGGCAAATTGAGCCTGCTCGAAGCCATGCCGCCGTACCAGGGCGGCGGCGACATGATTCTTTCCGTCACCTTCGAAAAATCGACGTACAACAAGGTGCCGCACAAGTTTGAAGCTGGGACGCCTGATATGTCAGGCGCCGTTGGCTTGCGCACCGCGATTGAATATCTCAACGGTTTGGGCATGGACAATATCGCGGCCTACGAGCACGAACTGCTGGCCTATGCTACCGAACGGGTTTCCGCCATGCCGGGCGTTCGCCTGATTGGGACCGCGAAGGAAAAGGCGGGCGTGCTATCTTTCGTTATCGAAGGCATTCACCCTCACGATATCGGGACGATTCTGGACCAGGAGGGCATCGCGATCCGTACCGGTCACCACTGCGCGCAGCCAGTGATGGCGCGCTTTGGCATCGACGCGACGGCGCGCGCATCATTCGGTCTCTACAACACGAAAGAAGAAATCGATGCGCTGGTGCGGGGCATCCAAAGGGTGCAGGAGGTCTTCGCCTGATGGGCGACCTACGCGACCTGTACCAGGAAGTGATTCTGGAACACAGCAAGGCTCCGCGGAATTATCGCGAGTTGAAGAATCCGGACCGCAAGGCGGAGGGCTTCAACCCGCTGTGCGGCGATCACTTCACTGTGTATTTGCAGATGCAGGGCGACATCATCGAAGATGTGGTATTTCAGGGCTCGGGTTGCGCCATTTCCAAGGCCTCGGCATCGATGATGACACAGGCGTTGAAGGGCAAGACCCGGCAGGACGCCGATGAACTTTTCCAGCGCTTTCACAACGTGGTGACAGGTCACGCGGCAGAAAATGCCGGAAAGTCTGAGCTCGGCAAGCTGGCAGTATTCTCCGGAGTCTCCGAATTTCCGACCCGTGTAAAATGCGCGACCCTCGCGTGGCATACATTGCAGGCCGCGCTTGAAGGCAAGCAGGACGCCGTTTCCACGGAATAACGGAGTCGCGTACCCGCCGAAGGGAGTCAGAATCATGTACGAACAAATCGAGCTCAAGCGCGAATGTGAAGCCATCGAGATTCCCAGCGGCATCCGGCGTGTGCTGGCGGCCAGCAGCCGCGTGCGGATTTCACAATTCCTAGGCACCAGCTACACCGTGGTCAGCGACATGGGCTGCATGTTTCGCATTGACGCGAAAGATGCGGACGCCCTGGGACTGACTACGCCGGCCGCAGCCGAGAAACAAGGCAGCGCCACCTTCAGCGAGCAACTGGTCTGGGATCAGCTCAAGACGGTTTACGACCCCGAGATTCCAGTCAACATCGTCGACCTGGGTCTGATCTATTCCTGCGAAATCGCTGCCCTCGACCAGGGCGGCAAGAAAATTGACGTGAAGATGTCGATGACGGCGCCCGGCTGCGGCATGGGGAACGTGCTCAAAGCGGATGTGGAGGGCAAGCTGGCGCGGCTTCCCGAAGTCAAAGAAGTGAACGTACAGGTTGTTTTTGAGCCGACATGGTCTCCGGCGCTGATGTCGGAAGCGGCCAAGCTCCAGCTGGGGTTTGATCTCGACTACGGCAAAAGCTCTGTGACTGGCATCGCGCGATAGAAAGACGTTCTCCGACCTGCGCGACGGAACGGTCCCGCCAAAATCGAGAGAGACAGCAAACGGGGCGCAAGCAGGAGCTTGATTTCCTGCAGCGCCCCAATTCCTGCCAGGTTGTCCGGCCTCTATTGGCGGGCAACTGCCGTCAGCCTTTCACAATTCTTTTCGCTGCACCGTCCCATACTGCAATGGCTTTGTTGAAGTAGGAATAGTTTGCCAGGTGGCAGCCGATCGCAGCGTGGTTGCCGAACACTTCGTTCTCCACGGTGGGTACGCGAGTTCGAACCGCGTTGAAAAAGTGGGCCTGATGGTCGGCCACATCGTTATAACCTGGGGGTGGAACGAACATTTCCGAATCCTCGTCAATCTTCGCTTCCAGCGGCGGGGTCTGAGGATGCTCTTCATGCCACTTCTTCAAGTACTCCTCGCGCTCCACCCTGGGCCAGCCCACGGTTGAATAGGTCTCCGGTTCGGGCCGCGTATCTTGAGGCTTAAAAGTGAGAGTGGAATCCTTGATGATCATCGTGCCCTTATTACCGTAGAACGCGATGAATTCCCCGCCGTCGTTGTTCAGGTTGCAGCGAACCGTAACACGAAGATTGGGATAGTCATAGGAAGTCTGGATCAGATCCGGAAAATCGCGGCCGTCCTTGAAATGGAACAGTCCGCCGGTCGATATAGCCCGTTCTGCGATGGTGTTGGTGCTGGTGATGAAGTGGATGCCGGAAATCAAGTGCACGAACAAGTCTCCCGCAAGGCCCTCACCGTAGTCGGTGAAGCAGCGCCAGCGGAAAAAGCGGATCGGATCGAACGGCCGTTTCGGAGCCGACCCTAGAAAGGTATTCCAGTCGATGGTCTGCTCGCTAGCATCCGGCGGCACGGGATATACCCAGGCGCCGCTGGGGGAATTGCGGTCCCAGTACGCTTCGATGAAATAGACATCGCCGAGTTTGCCGGAATCGTAAATCTCTTTCGCTTTAGCATAGAGGATGGAACTCACACGCTGGCTGCCCGCCTGCACAATGCGCTTCCCTCTCTGTGCAGCGTCGACAATCGCGAAACCGTCTTCCACGGTATGAGACAGCGGCTTTTCGCAATAGACATCCTTCCCGGCAGCGCAGGCATCTTCCACAATTCGCCGGTGGTTGTGGTCCGTGACGGCGACAATCACGGCGTCGACGTCCTTGCGGTCGAGAATCTCTTTATAGCGACGCGTGACGGGAACATCTTTCCCGACCGCCTCCCGGCCAGCCTGGTGACGGCCGTCATAAAGATCGCTGATGCCTACGCATTCCACTCCCGGAACGCGCAGCGATGCTGCCAGCAATTCACAGCCCCGCACGCCCGTACCGATGGAGGCAAAGCGAATGGTGTCACTCGGCGGAACGGGCCGAGGGAAAGCGGAAAGCACTCCCGGTTCCAGAAGCGTGATTTTCGCGGCAGCGCCAGCGGCTACCGCTCCCGTGCCGACGCGCATGAATTGACGACGAGTCCAAGAATTCTTACCCATAATAATCTGCCTCCTTCAGCAAGTACCGCGCCTTTTCCTGAAGCCAGCGGGTCGGTCCGCCTCAACTGGCGCACCAGTTTCCCAAGTGATCCCTCGATGGCGATGGCTTGCGGAAGTGATTGTGCCATATCAAGGCACCTCAGGAAAACCAAAATCGGCCCTGCCAAATCGATTTTTCTGACACCCTTGCGGGTCAGGTCGCAACTCACCTCCGTGTCGATTTGCTCCGATCGCCATAGCTTTGATAGTTTTAGCCTTCAACCCGCGCAAAATCGAGTTTTGCCAACCACGATGAAAAGCTGCCGGCACCTGGTCTCAATCTTCGCTGTAGTCTTCCTGCCTTGCGCCCTTGCAATCTCCGCCCGGACGCAAGACAACTACGAAATCCAAGTGTATGGATATGACCTCGTCGATCCCGGACACACCATGGTGGAACTCCACAGTAACTTCACGATCGACGGCAGCAAGTCGATCATCGACGGAGTTTATCCCACCAATCACGCCGAGCATGAGACCGTAGAAATCACTCACGGCTTCAATGACTGGTTCGAGTGCGGCTTTTACATTTTTACTTCGATCACCGAGGGCCAGAGCTGGCAATGGGTAGGCGATCATATACGTCCACGGGTTGCCGTCCCAAAGAAATGGCACTGGCCGGTGGGGGTGAGTCTATCGAACGAAATTGGTTATCAGAGGCGGCAATTTTCGGTGGACACGTGGACATGGGAAATCCGTCCCATCGTGGATCAAAAGGCCGGCCGCTGGTATTGGTCCCTGAACCCCACTCTGGATCGATCGTTCCACGGCGAGACGGTGAACCAGGGCGTAGTGTTTTCGCCAAACTTGAAATTCAGTTACGATTTCACCCCGAAAATCGCCGGCGGCGTGGAGTATTACGGTTCCGTCGGCCCCGTCACGGGTTTCGATGTCGTCGCGCAACAGCAGCACCAGATTTTCCCTGCCATCGATTTAAATGTTGCCCCGCAATGGGAAATCAACTTCGGCCTCGGGGTAGGTCTCACGGGCGCCACCGACCATTTAATTGCCAAGATGATTCTGGGATATCGCTTCAATTTCTAGAAAAACGGAAGTGATAAGCGGCTAAAAAGAAGGCCAGCGCATCACGCTTCTTTATCAATCACTTCCCCCCACCTGACCCGCATGTGTACCTCAGCAACAGATGCAGAAGATCAATAATTTCAATTTCCCTCTTGAGCCGGAGAACGGTATTTATACAGTGTGGGGGCAGGCGGACCACGACCAGCCGCGTGCAGGGCACCGGAAGGCCGGTTTCGGTCTCGGGCTCAATCGATAAAGGGAAAATCTTGTTCAGTCGTCCATCGACACAAGCGAAAGGAAAAGTCTATTTCGTCGGCGCGGGACCGGGTGACCCGGACCTGCTGACCGTAAAGGCAGTGCGCACGCTGGGCTTGGCCGACGTCGTGCTGCATGACGCCTTGGTTTCGTGCGAAGTGCTGGCGCGAGTTCCTCCGCGAGCCCGGATTCTCAACGTCGGGAAACGTTGCGGGCCAAAGCGCATCAGCCAAAAAGACATCAACGGTTTGCTCATGGGCTTCGCTTCGGACGGAAATGTGGTCGTCCGGCTGAAGAGTGGTGATCCCTTGATTTTTGGGCGTGCGGGTGAAGAGCTGGATGTTTTAAGGGAAGCAGCCATTGAGGTCGAGGTTGTACCTGGCGTCACTGCCGCTCTGGCCGCGGCCGCCACGCTGCAAGTCTCGCTAACGGACCGTAGGACTGCGGAACAAGTGCTGGTGATCAGTGCGCATCGCGGATATGGAAAGGGTGATTCGGATTGGTACCGCATGGTGACTAACCGAACCACCGTCGTAGTTTATATGCCCGGTGAGTACGCCAGCGTCGCCGACGATCTCCGTCGAGCGGGATTGGGCGGATCTACGCCGTGCGCAATTGTGTCGAAAGTTTCGAACTCAGGGGAACAGTGGTACCACACTACGCTCGGCTTGCTCGACCGCGCGCCGATCTTGCCAGCGCCATGCGTCTTGATCGTGGGGAAAACTGCGGCTTCGCGAGCGTCACACCAATTGCGGTCACTCTGCCTGGACAGCGTTCCGCTTCAAGGCGATTTCGTGCAGCCGTCAGATGCCGCGCCCGAGGTCTGATCGGTGATCTCTTCCTTGAGCGATTTCTGAAAACATTCGAAAGCCGACGCACTGGCCTGCTCGTGCAAGATCGTACGGCGGCTCTCAGCGTCGATCGCCCTGTCCTGAAACAAACGGCTCCGCAGTTTTCCCAAGCTCTTGACCCAAGGTGCGTATTCCACGCCGAACCGCCCTTCAAGTTCTTTTCGCAGCCTCTGAGCAAGCGCCGGACTCTGCCCCGAAGTTGAGATGGCGATCTGCAGCGGCCCGCGGCGTACGACTGCTGAGGCGTAGCAGTTGCAGTGGTGGATGTCGTCAACCGCGTTGCAGAGGATGTGGCGCATCTCGGCCTCTTCAAAGACTCGGGCATTGGTCTCCGCGTCGGCGACAGACACCACGAGGAAAGCGTTGTTGAGGTCGCCGGTTTTATAACAGCGAGCTTCCCACCGCAGCTTACCGGCTTTGGACCACGCCCTAATCTGTTCGCTCACGGCGGAAGCTATCACGCGGACGCCGGCGCCCGCGTCCAGAAGCTCACGCACTTTTGCCTCAGCCGTTTCGTTGCCACCAACCACCACGCAACCACGGCCTTGCAAGCTGAGAAATAGCGGATAGAGCGTGGTACTCATTGAGGGTCTTCCACTCGCGACGAATACCGCGCGCGTTTTTGACGTAGAATCTCGGCGCTTTTTTCCGCCGCTTCCTGCACGAGGGAACCCATCTTGGGGCGCGTGCACTCGATGTCGACACTCAGTCCTCGGCCGCGCAGTTCCTCCGAAGTCAATGGCCCGATGGACGTAATCGCCACGTCTGCCAGAGCCTTGTGCAGTGCCACCTGCTTTCCCATACTCTCCGCGACCCGGAAGAGGTGGCGTATCTGGACGGAGGAGGCAACCAGCAGCACGTGAACCTTCCCGCTGATGATCGACTCGACGGCATTCTGAAGCGGACTGAGATCGTCGGGTAGAGCCCACTGATAGACATTCACAGTCGTTAGCATTGCTCCTCGCGCTTCCAAGCCGGCGCATAATTCAGGATTGGTCACGCCGTACTCCTGCACTGCGATCTTGCGCCCGGCCACCGGGAACGTGGCTCTGTTCTGGTCCAGGGTCGCCAGGAGATCACGCCACGTGTTCGGCTCCGGGACCGGAAGACTGACTCGCACTCCGAGTTCTCGGAGGGCGGCGGTGGGCTTGGGACCGCGCGCCACGACGACCACACTGTTCAAATACCGGGCCAGTTGCTCTCGCGGACAGACGCTTTCCACCGCGGACGCGAGAGCTCTTACCCCCACTCCAGTCGTGAAAATGACCATGTCCACTTGCCCGGCAGCTAGTTTCCGCGCAAATTCCAAAGCCTCTTCGTTCGACTCCAGCGGAACCTCTTTCACGGAGGACGCTACGATGGCCACACCCCCCAGATTCGTAATGAGTTTCCCCATCTCGCGGGCGCGCCGGCTCTCCAGTGCAAGAACGCAGAGCCCGTCGAAAGTTCCGGTCGTCATTGCTGAAGTTCTCTTCTTGTTCTTGTCAAAAATGAAAATTCGTCTCCAGGTACGCCTGCTACCCGTTCGCATCCTAGGGATAAATCGCGGCGATCACTCGCTTACCCCACGCGTGTACATAATACAGAGACGAGCGGAAAGAACGCGCGGCTCATTTTGACGGGTCGAATCGCGCTCAGCAAGCAACCCGCAGTCGACCGGCAACGAAGCTCAGAAAAAATGCGAACCATGACAAGTGAAAGGCGCGCCTGGGCGCACTGCGAAAGTCCAGCAGGCGGATGCGAGTCGCTTTTCCATCGCAATCTTGCTCTAAGACCGCGTTGCGGGCGAGGTGAGGAGTCGGCTCCGCCAAATCCCGTTGCATGTCGCTTCTCCTTCGTCTTGTTCCTAAGCTAGTCCGCCGAACCCGTGGCCCGCGCAAGGTCTACGGCGCCGTTTAGCTACTACAAGCAAATATCATGTCGCCGGACTCGATTCACTCGCCGCGTTGAGTAGACTGTGTTCTACGCAAAGGACCGGCAAGCCTTCCGAGGTCTTTTCTGCTTTCGTCACGCCCGCGGAGATCTCGAGGAAGACAACCCCTTGCTCCACCCGTGTGCGAAAGGTCTCAACACAGGCCGATTCACTCGGACCCGTCAGGCCTTTTCCCGTGTCGAGGCTGAGCTTCCACGCATGCAGAGGACACACCACGGCTGCACCGGAGACAATGCCATCGGCCAGCGGTCCCCCCTTGTGCGGGCAGCGGTTCTCGATGGCCAGGAAGCGGTTCCCGAGATTGAAGATGGCAAGCTCACGGTTGCCGGCCTTCACGGCGCGGCCTTCGCGCAGAGGAATATCGCCGCACTGTGCAACGCGGACCCACGTTTTCGTTTCCATCATACGAAGACCTCCTCGAGCGGCTTGATTTGTACGAACTGAGTGGGGTGGTGGGGCGAGTCGCGTTCCAGCCAGGCATCGCTCGAGCGCTCTTTCGACTTGCGCAGCCGTTCCAGCAGGCCGTGCTTCATCGCGTCTGGCGCGTAGACAGTTTCTTTGCGCACTTTCTCGATGCCCACTCGCTCGACAAAGTCGTAACTACGTTCCAGGTAGTTGGCGCTCTCGCGGTAGTGTTGAAAAAAAAGAGCGGCGGCTTCCAGCGCCTGCTCGGTGGTTTCTACCGTGATCAGAAGATCCGCCTTGCGTACTTTCTTGCCGGCAGCTCCGCCGACCACTACCTGCCAACTTCCTTCTTGCCCGACCAGTCCAATGTCTTTGACGGTGGCTTCGGCGCAGTTTCGCGGACAGCCGACCGCTCCCATCTTCACCTTGTGGGGAGTGAACAGGTTCTCGAAGCGGCGCTCCATTTCGATGCCGGCGCTGGTGGAATCCTGTACGCCGAAGCGGCAGAAATCTGCGCCCACACAGGTTTTCACCATGCGGACGCCCTTGGTGTAGGCCTGGCCGGACGCCATTCCCAGGTCCGCCCACACATTCGGCAGATCCGATTTCTTCACCCCAAGCAGATCGATGCGCTGACTGCCCGTGATCTTCAACATGGGTACTTTGTATTTATCGGCAACATCAGCAATGCGGCGCAGTTCGTCAGGCGAGGTCACACCGCCCCGAATGCGGGGCACGACCGAGAATGTTCCGTCCTTCTGAATGTTGGCGTGCACCCGGTCATTGATGAAGCGTGCCGAACGATCTTCGTCGTGGTCGCCGCACCACAGCATGTCGAGCAGGTAGCTCAAGGCAGGCTTGCAGATTTCGCAACCGACGCCATTGCCGTAGATTTCAAGAACTTGCTGCACTGACTTCAACTGCTGGCTGCGCAGAATGTCGCGAATCTGATCTTCGGCAAAGGGGATGCACGGGCAGATCGTCCTCTTCACGTCTTCCTGGAATTCCGGCACCACTGCTTTGAGCAGTGACTGGCAAAGGCCAGAGCAGCTGCCACAACCGGTCGAGGCGCGCGTGCACTCCTTCAGTTGCGCCAGCGTATTCACGCCTCTCTCGTGAATCGCTCGAATGATCGAGCCCTTGGTAACGCCCATGCATCCGCAGATGGTTTCGCTGTCGGCCATCTGTGCAATGTCGATGCCGACATCCTCCCCTGGCGCCGGAAACAACAATTGCCGACGCAACGGCACCAGGTCTTTGCCGGTCCGCAACCAGTCCATGTAACGATGGCTGTCAGCCGTGTCTCCTACAAGAATGACGCCGGCAAGTTTGCCGTTTTTTAGAGTCACTTTCCGGTAAATGCCAAGGGCTGGATCCTCGTAGCGGATCACTTCTGAGCCGTCGAGCTTGTCGCCGATCTCCCCCGCCGAAAAAACATCGACTCCCATGATCTTGAGCTTCGCGGCTTGCACGCTGCCCTGATACGTCGGCCCTTTGTTTCCAGTAATCGTTGCCGCCAGGACTTTGCCCTGCTCAATAAGCGGCGCCACCAGTCCATAACAAATGCCGTTGTGTTGCACGCACTCGCCCACAGCGAAAATGTCAGGATTCGACGTTTCCATGTAATCGTTCACCACGATGCCGCGCTTGATTTCGAGCCCGGCTTCGTGGCCGAGGCCGACATTGGGGCGAATGCCGGCGGCGATCACGACCATTTCAGCGGGAATCGTGCCGCCTCCTTTGAATTGAACACCTTCAACCTTTCCATTCCCGAGAATCGCAGTGGTGCTGAGGCCGAGGAGCACAGTGATTCCCATTTGATTCATCTTGGCCGCAAGGTAACCGCCTCCGGTAGGATCCAACTGACGCTCCATCAAAGTCTCCATCAGGTGGACAACCGTCACTTCACATCCCTGCACTTGAAGTCCGCGCGCTGCCTCCAACCCCAGCAAGCCACCCCCAATCACCACCACCTTCAGCCCCGGCCGGCAGCGCTCCAGCAGCGCTCGCGTGTCGTCGAGGTTGCGAAACACAAAAACACCTTCTTTTTTTACTTCGTCAATAGAGGGAATCAAGGGCAGGCTGCCGGTCGCCAATAAAAGCTTGTCGAACCGAGTAATGCCGCCTTCGTCCCCGGTAACGGTCTTCGCGCGGGCGTCGACGCCGACGATGCGAACGCCAAGTCGCAAGTCGATGTCGTTCTGCTTGTACCAATCGAGTCCATTGAGGGTGATATCATCGCTGGCCTTTTCGCCTGCTAACACCGAAGACAAGAGAATGCGGTTGTAGTTCGCGTGGGTTTCATCGCCGAAAATCGTGATCTTAAACCTTGGCGAATGACGCAAAATCTGCTCCACACAGGCCACACCCGCCATCCCATTTCCTACGACCACAAGGTTTTGCACGACTCACCTCCATCCAACCCGATCGAGATCAACTGCCTCGAACCGTCGAAAGCCTTCTTCATCACGGCCGCTTCACCGGACGTACGCCTTCTCGGACGTGTCTCTGCTTGGAGCATTGCTCGGTTGAACGCACACAGCGCACTGCTTATAGTTCGGCTCCCGCGAAATCGGATCGAACGCGCTTTGCGTGACCTGGTTTGCATTGCTCTCCGCAAAATGGAACGGCATGAATACCTGCCCGGGCGCAACGATTTCCGTGATCCGCAATTCGACATCCCGGACTCTACCTCGGCGTGAAATAACGTCAACACGATCATGAGGTTTGAGATGGAGAGAGTGGGCATCCCGTGTGTTCATCTCGAGCCAGGCATTCGGCGACATTCGCTCGAGGATCGGCACCTGACCTGTCTTGGTGCGAGTGTGCCAATGCTCCACCGTGCGTCCTGTGTTGAGCACAAAGGGAAACTGCCGGTTCGGTTGCTCGGGGAATGGTGCCCACTCAATGCAGAAGAGCTTTGCCTTGCCGTCTTCCGTGGGAAAATGCCCGTCGGAGTAAAGACGAGTGGTCGCGACCTCCGTCGTTCCTTCCGGGAACGGCCACTGAATTCCGTTGTGCTGCTCGATCAATTCATAGGTAAGACCGGAGTAGTCGCAGAGGCGGCCTTTTGATACGCTCTTCCATTCTTCGAAGGCGTCCTCTGGGCAACTCCACCCGGGAAACAATTCTTCGCGGCAGTTGAGCTTTTGTGCCAGTGCGAGGAAAATGTCGAAGTCTGACTTCGCTTCGCCTGCTGGATCCACCGTGCGATTTACTTTGCTTACGCGCCGCTCCGAGTTGGTGTAGGTGCCCTCTTTTTCACCCCAGATCGCGGCGGGAAGCACGAGATGAGCCAGTTCAGTAGTTGGCGTGGGGTGGAACCCGTCCTGCACGACAAGAAAGTCCAGGGTTTCCAATCCTTGCTTGAGCACGTCGAGATTGGGGAAGGAAACAATGGGATTGGTAGCGACGATCCAGAGCGCGCGAATTTTCTTGCCCACTGCGGCTTCCACAATGTCGGGGTAGGCCAAACCGCGTGAAGTGGGAATACGCTCAACTGGTACATGCCACAGCGCCGCCAATTCTTCCCGGTCCTGTGCGCTCTCGAATTTTCGGTAGCCCGGCAAGCCGGAGGTGAAGCCGGCTTCTCGCGTACCCATCGCATTGCATTGGCCGGTAATGGAGAACGGAGTCGCGCCAGTGCGACCGATGTTCCCCGTGATCAGTGCCAGATTGTTGATCGCGTTGACGGTTTCGGCGCCTTGCGTACTGTGGTTCACTCCCATCGTCCAGCCGAGGAATGCGGCCTTGGCGTTGCCGTAGAGATATGCAGTCTTGAGAATCAGGTCTTCGCTCAGGCCGGTGATCTGCGATACGTACGGAGGCGTGTATTTCTCGACGAACCTTGCGAGTTCTGCAAATCCGGTAGTGTGTTTCGCGATGTACTCGCAATCAATCTGACCGGTGTTGATCAACACATGAATCAGCCCGTTCAGAAGCGCAATGTCTGAACGCGGCTTGAGCGGAAGGAACAAGTCAGCCATCATCGCGGTTTTGGTCACGCGCGGATCGGCCACAATCAGAGTTTTGCTGGGATTTGCCTCAAGATGCTGGCAAAGAATCGGATGGTTGTCGGCAATGTTGGCGCCAATCAAGAAGATGACATCGGCCTTCTGCAGATCTTCATACGCGCCCGGAGGGCCATCGCTACCGAATGATCGCTTGTAGCCCGAGACTGCGCTGGCCATGCACAGCGTGGTGTTCCCGTCGTAGTTCTTGGTTCCGAATCCGAGCTGGACCAACTTCCCCAGCGCATAAAATTCTTCGGTCACCAGTTGTCCGGTGCTAATGACCCCCAGAGCTTCACGACCGTATCGATCTTGTGTTGCACAAAACTTCTCCACCATCGTGTCGAGGGCTTCCTCCCAGCTCACCTGTACCAGTGTGCCGTTCTTGCGCAGCAGGGGGTGTTTCGCGCGGTTAGGAGCTTCGAGCGTGTAGTGTTCCGACAAGCCCTTGGGACATAGCTTGCCCAGATTTACCGGGTGATGCGGATTACCGCGAACACTGACCGCACGGCCATCTTTTACACCCACGAACATTCCACAACCCACCGAACAATATCCGCAGGTCGTCGCAACCCAGTGGTCTGGAATCTTCTGCGCCGAGGTGTGGCCGTACTGCGAATCGTTTCCGTAGGAGTACTTCTCGGAAAGAATGTCTAAACCGAGTGTTCGCCAGAGATTCACGCCGCCTCCCTGGCATTCGCGAGGTAAGGAGCGGCAATGTTTTTCGGCACCACGCTCACGTAGAACAGGTATCGGCCCACGATCTCCCCCGCCATTGCGGTGGGGAAAGCAATGAGCCACGCGATACGTGAGCTTACCAGCGGTAAGGCGATGCCGCCCGCCAGCAGCAGAGCGCCGCGCAGCAGAAGAGGACGCGCCAGAGTCGTAGACAAGAGCCGAGCCGAAGCCTGCAGTTCAAGGCACTCCGATGCCATCAGCCGGAGGATTCTCAGCGTCTGAATCAGGAATTGCGCCGAAGCAGCAACAACTCCGATCAGCATCAGCAACCGTTCATCGCCCACACCTAGGTTGGCGGCGAAGAGAGGGCCGAGGAGCGCCCCGGTACAAAAGAAATCTGCGATCGTGAACTTGCTATTCCACGATGGACGCGCTGGAACCAGGTAAATGAAGGCGCTCGCCGTGATGCCGGCGCCTCCGAGCATCGCCGTCAGACCACCGAGTGCACGACTGAAGGGCAAGCCCAGCCAGAGTGAGGACGCGTAGAGTCCCGCCATTCCCGAAAAAGAGGCGAACAGCAGAACTTCGCGGCTTAGCCACGAGCGTCTCCACATCTTCAGCGCGCGATACGCATGGATGGGGCGGCCCAGATGCGCGGTGGACGACGCCAGAGCCAGTCCACCGAGGATGAGCGATCCGGCGGCGGCAACGCCCAGGCGAGCCGACGCGCCGAGTAACTGCAGGAGCCAGATCGCAACGAAGGCCCCGACAGAAAGCTGGGTGAGAACCGTCATCACTACGAGCGGCCAGTGAGGCGCCTCCGGGCGGACGCGCCAGAAGTCGGCTTTCTTGATGTCAGGTGGAAGCCTGGCTGGAAGCGTGATGCGGGTGGTGGAAATGCTGTCATCCGCTGAGGGAAGTCCCGGAGCGTTCGCGCTGCCGGAGTATTCCTGCCTCCATTGGTCGGTGTTGACGATCTCAATTTGGATGGCGCCTTGGGGGCAGGCGTTCACACAGGCAGGTTCGCGACCGTCGACCAGACGGTCGTAACACATGTCGCACTTGCCCACGACGCCGCGCTCGGGGTTGTACTGCGGCACACCGTAGGAGCAGTTCCAGGTGCAGTATTGGCATCCGATGCAGGCCTCGGCGCTGTGCTGGACAATGCCGGTGACTGAATCTCTCTGATAGGCGTCGACCGGACAGCCGATCAGGCATGAAGGCTCCAGGCAGTGGTTGCAACCCATCGAGAGATAGAAGCGATGGGTGTCGGGATACCAGCCACCCTCAATCTCGCCCACTCGGCGCCAGTTGATGGGCGCCGGGTTTCCGTTCTGCTCATTGCAGGCTACAACGCAGCACTTGCAGCCGATGCACTGCGTCATATCGAAGTGGAAGCGGTACTGCTCACCATGGCCCGGAAAGCGTTGCGGAATTCGCGGAGCCACCGGCAGAGGGGAGATTTCGTACAAAGGCTGTTGAGCCACCTGCAACTTTGCGTGGCTCAAGAAGAACGTGACGCCGTCGTTTTCCGCCCGTTCGATAAGAGGTAGATCCATCGTTGCCCCAGACTTCCACCTGACCCGATGTCAGGGTTCCTGTACCCAACCCCCTAAATCTCGTGTGATAGACCCCAGCAAGGGGTCGGCAAAAGCCGCTATTCCCTACGTTTTACGAACACACAGTGAGCGGATGGATACGACGCGGTATCCAGGGGAGGTTCACAAATCGAGAATCACTGCGCTGCAACCTCAACCTGGAGGAGGCGACGCTGTGATGGAATCCCGGACGAGCGCCGAAGCGCTCTGCTTTTTGTGCACTCTAGCGGGCGTCAAACTGAGCTGGAAATTGAAAAAATCTATAAGCGCGATTATCTGGAACTGGTCACTGCGAACCCCAGACTTTGCCACCCGCCGTCCGTTTGCTTGTCGCTGCCGCGTCGAATCTCTTATCCGTACTATCGTTTCTTTGCATTTGTCCTCTGCAGTTTTCGCGGGCAATCTAATAGTCAGGCGTGCGCGCTCAGGGGAGGGATGTGAACAAACCGTCGCGTCTGTCGGGAGAAAAGACTCCGCTCTTCCCGATGTTTCTGAAGATCGCAAAGCGGAACTGCCTTGTGGTAGGCGCGGGCAAAACAGCGGAAGAAAAGATTCCGACATTACTCCGTTGCGGAGCGACCGTCACCGTGGTGGCGCCAGCTGCCACGCGGACCGTCCAGGCTTGGGCGTCTGATAAGAAAGTTTTTTGGGAACGGCGGCGTTTCGAGGTGCGCGACCTCGACGGCATCTTCTTGGCCGTCGTCGCCACCCCCTCGAAGACGGTGAACCGAACTGTCTTTGAACATGCGCGACAGAAGCAGATCCTGTGCAACGTCGTTCGCCATCGTGCTTTTTGTGATTTTTACTATCCGGCTGTTGTGCGGCGCGGTCCGCTGCAGATTGCGATTTCGACAGCCGGCCACAGCGGAGCCCTCGCGCAACGCCTCCGCCGACAATTGGAGGCACAGTTCGGGCCGGAATGGGAAAGTTGGTTGCGATGGCTTGGCGAAGCGCGGTCCTCTCTTTACGACGATCCTCTCAACCCCCGCCGGCGCCGGACCATGTTGCACCGGCTGGCAAGCCAAAAGAAACAGGCAGAGTTCTTCCAGCATTGGGGGATTCCATCGGACGACGACCAACAATCCAGAAAGTAGCTCTGCGATTGGAGTCGACAACTCCGGCTCTCCGACACTTTACCTTGCACGAACGTATCTTCAAGTGGCTTGTGGGGCCGGCTGTTCAACCGGTGTGACATCTTCCCCGCAGGTCTGGGTTTTTGGTTGGAACCGAAAACTCTTCCTTCCAAAGCGGCTCGCTACCCGCCTGTGTCAGCCAGTGCATGAGTCCTGAGCGTAGGGCAATCCATTCCCAAAACAGACACTGATTTCAGTTCGGGAGATGGTCGACCTTCGTGCTCGTCAGCGCATCTTGACGCCCTTCGACCTGGGCTCGACTATCAGAAATACACACAGTGTCTCGTGCGTAGAAGCCCGTGATGATCGTTCGTGTGTATGTTGCAATCCGGGTGGACCTGTTCAGAGCGGGTCCTCCTCGACCGGAGAAGCCCAGAATGTTACCTGCACCTTGCCTTACCGAAAAGGCCGTTTCCCCGCGAGACCTACGATGAAAGCCCGTTTGTTCGATAGCTCGACGTTGGCTACGGAGCAGCAGGCGGTAGAGTTCGTCAGCAACATCCTTGAATCCTCCACCGAATACTCGGTGATTGGCAAAGACCTCGACGGCAACATCTTGCTGTGGAATGAAGGTGCCCGGCGAATGTACGGGTACGAAGCGGAAGAAGTGGTCGGCAAGATGAACTCCGTAGTGCTGCACACGCCCGAGGACGTGGCCGCCGGGAAACCGCGAGAAATCATGGAGGCGGCGCTGCGGGAGGGCAAGTGGGAAGGAGTGATCGGACGGCTGCGCAAGGATGGGCGCCGGATTGGCGCGCGTCTGGTGATCACGCCGCGGCGGGACCGCGAGGGTAAACCTGTCGGCTTCCTGCTCATCTCCAAGGACATTTCTCATGAAATGCGGTTTACCCAGGAAACCCGGAAAGCCAAGCTCTTCGATAATGCCATCGTCGGCAATGCCCAGGAGGCGGTCGACTTCATCGCCAACATCCTGGAGTCTTCGACTGAGTACTCCATTATTGGTAAAGATCTGGACGGAAAGATTTTGCTGTGGAACGAGGGCGCGCGCCGCCTCTACGGCTATGAGCCTTCCGAAGTGGTGGGCAAGGCCAATTCTTCCATCCTCCATGCGCCCGAGGACGTGGCCAGCGGCAAGCCGCGCGAATTGCTGGACGCTGCCCTGCGCGAGGGAAAATGGGAAGGCACCATCCAGCGCCAGCGGAAAAATGGCCAGCAGTTCACCGCCCGGGTGGTCATTACGCCGCGCCGGGATTCTTCCCGCAAGGCCATTGGATTTCTGCTCATCTCCAAAGATATTTCCGATGAAATCCGCCTCACCGAAGAGCTGAAGGCCACCCAGTTCTACACCCGCTCGCTGATCGAATCGAACATCGATGCCCTGATGACCACCGACCCGCTGGGCATCATCACCGACGTGAACCAGCAGATGGTCGCACTCACCGGCTATTCGCGGGAGGATCTGGTGGGGCTGCCCTTCAAGGGCTTCTTCACCGATCCGGCGCGCGCCGAAGAAGGCATCCGCCTGGTGCTGCGCGAAGGCCGGGTGACCAACTACGAGCTGACCGCAAAATCCAAAGACGGGCGCAGCACGGTCGTCTCCTATAACGCATCCACCTTCCGCGATGCTACCGGCAAGCTCCAAGGCGTATTCGCCGCCGCCCGCGACATCACCGAACAGAAAAAACTGGAGCAGCAACTGCGCGAATCGCAGTCCTACAATCGCGGCCTGATCGAAGCGTCGGTCGACGGACTGATCACGGTCGATCCCTCGGGCAGCATTTCGGACGTGAACGAGCAAATGTGCCGGATGTCGGCCTACACCCGGGAAGAGCTGATCGGGACGCCGTTTTCGGATTACTTTCAGGACTCCGAGCGGGCCACCGCCGGGGTCAAGGAAACCTTCGAGAAAGGTGTGGTAACGGACTATGTGCTGACTCTGGCGCGGCGGGGCGGGTCGCCGCTCCGGGTGTCTTTCAACGCTTCGGTGTTCAAGGATGCTTCCGGAGATGTGCGCGGAATCTTTGCCTCCGCCCGCGACATCACCGAGCAGTCACGCCTGCAATCGCAGCTGGGCGAAGAGCGCGCCTACAATCGCGGCTTGATTGAAGCCTCGCTCGATGGCCTTATCACGGTCGATCCCGTGCTGAGCATTACCGATGTCAACGAGACCATGTGCCGCATGTCGGGTTACGCGCGCGCCGAGCTGGTCGGATCTGCCTTCCAGCAGTACTTCAGCGATGCCAAGCGCGCCGCCGATGGCGTCCGCCAGACCCTCGATAAAGGCGCGGTCACCAACTACGAACTCACCCTGCGCCGCAAGGAGGGCAGCGACCTGCTGGTCTCGTTCAACGCAGCGATCTTCAAAGATGCGGATGGGAAGGTTCGCGGCATTTTCGCCTCCGCCCGCGACATCACCGAGCAGGCCCGCTTGCAAAGCCAGCTGGCCGAAGAACGCGCCTACAACCGGGGCTTGATTGAGGCCTCGGTGGATGGATTGGTGACGGTCGACGAAACCATGCTGATCACCGACGTGAACGAAACCATGAGCCAGATGGCGGGCAAGTCGCGCACCCAGCTCATCGGCTCCTCCTTCCCCGACTATTTCGTGGAACGCGAACTGGCCGCCGAAGGCGTGCGTCTCACCTTCAAGGAAGGCTCGGTCACCAACTACGTTCTTACCCTGCAGGCAGGCGCGGACAAGCAAATCCCGGTTTCCTTCAACGCCGCCGTTTTCCGCGATCCGCTGGGAAACATTCGCGGGATCTTTGCCTCCGCCCGCGACATTACCGCCCAAAAACGGCTGGAGAGCCAGCTTCAGGCCTCGCAGTTTTACACCCGCTCGCTGATCGAATCGAACATCGACGCTCTGATGACCACGGACTCCCTGGGCATCATCACCGACGTGAACCAGCAGATGGGGGCGCTGACCGGCCGCTCGCGGGAAGAACTAATCGGGAAGCCGTTCAAAGACCACTTTACCGATCCGGCGCGCGCCGAAGAAGGCATCCGCCTGGTGCTGCAGCAAGGCAAGGTCACCAACTACGAACTCACGGCCCGCTCCCGGGCGGGCGGCGAACGGGTGGTCAGCTACAACGCCACCACCTTTAACGACCAGTTGGGAAAACTGCAGGGCGTGTTCGCCGCCGCCCGCGATATTACCGAACAGAAAAAGCTGGAAGAGCAGCTGCGCGAGCAGCAGTCTTACAACCGCGGCCTGATTGAAAGTTCGGTCGACGGCCTGATTACCGTCGACCCGGCGGGCACCATTTCCGACGTGAACGAGCAGATGTGCCGCATGACCGGCTACGGCCGCAGCGAGCTGATCGGCAATCCCTTTGCCGACTATTTCACCGAACCCGACCGGGCCACGGCCGGGGTCAAGCAGACCTTTGAGACCGGCGTCGTCACTGAATACGCTCTCACCTTGATCTCTCGCACCCGGCGACTGCTGCAGGTTTCCTTCAACGCCTCGGTGTTCCGCGATCCCCTGGGAAACGTGCGCGGCATCTTCGCCTCCGCCCGCGACATCACCGATCGCGTCCGCCTGGAAGAGCGTCTGCGGGAGCAGCAGAACTACCTGCGCGGCCTGATCGAGAGTTCGGTGGACGGCCTGGTGACGGTCGATCCGACCGGGTTCATCACCGATGTGAACGACCAGATGTGCCGCATGACCGGATATCCGCGAGAAGAGCTGGTCGGCTCGGTGTTCAAGCAATATTTCACTGAGCCTGACCAGGCCGACCTGGGCGTCAAGCAGACTTTGACCGAAAGTACGGTCACCAACTACGAGCTGGTGCTGCGCTCGAAATCCGGGCGCAAGGCGACGGTTTCTTTCAACGCTTCGATTTTCAAGACGCCCGA
Source organism: Candidatus Sulfotelmatobacter sp. (assembly GCA_036522075.1). Taxonomy (GTDB): domain Bacteria; phylum Acidobacteriota; class Terriglobia; order Terriglobales; family Acidobacteriaceae; genus Sulfotelmatobacter. The sequence continues at coordinate 23,793 of DATDGM010000043.1, read as the reverse complement.
CGGCCAGGTGCAGGGCATCTTCGCTTCCGCGCGCGATATCTCGGAGCAGGCCCGCCTGCAATTGCAACTGGCGGAGCAGCAAGCCTACAACCGCTCGCTGATTGAGGCTTCTGCCGATGCCTTGTTCGCCATCGCCCCCGACGGCACCATTACCGACGTGAACGAAGAAGCCACACGGCTGACCGGATACTCGCGCAAGCATCTGGTGAACTCGCGCTTCGCGGAATTTTTCACCGAACCCGAACGCGCCCGCGCGGGAGTGCAGCAGACTCTGGCGGAGAAACGCGTCATCAGCTATGAACTGGTGCTGGTCACCCGCTACGGGCGGAAAATTACGGTCAGCTTCAATGCCGGCGTGTTCACCGACAATGCCGGCGCCGCGCTCGGCATCTTGGCGGGCGCGCGCGATATCACAGCGCAAAAAGGGCTGGAAAAGCAGCTGCGCGACTCCCAGTTCTATACCCGGTCGCTGATCGAATCGAACATTGACGCCCTGATGACCACCGACCCTCTGGGCATCATCACCGACGTGAATCAGCAGATGGAGGCGCTGACCGGAGGCACTCGCGAAGAACTGATTGGGACCGCGTTCAAGGCCTACTTCACCGACCCGATGCGGGCCGAGGATGGAATCCGCCAGGTGCTGAAAGAGGGGCGGGTGACCAATTACGAACTGACCGCTCGTTCGAAAACCGGGCGCGAGATCGTGGTCAGCTACAACGCCACCACGTTTAACGACCAGGCCGGAAAGTTGCAGGGGGTATTCGCCGCGGCGCGCGACGTCACCGAGCGCAAACGGTTCGAGCAGACCCTGCAGGAAAAAAACGTCGAACTGGAAAACGCCAGCCTGGCCAAGGACCGCTTCCTGGCCAGCATGAGCCACGAATTGCGCACCCCGCTCAATGCCGTCATCGGGTTTACCGGCACGCTTCTCATGAAGCTTCCCGGCCCCTTGACCGCCGAGCAGGAAAAGCAGCTGCGCACCATCCAGACCAGCAGCCGCCATCTGCTCTCGCTCATCAACGATCTGCTCGACTTGGCCAAGATCGAATCGGGCAATGTAGAACTCAAGCTCGAACCGGTCGCCTGCCGCGCCATCATGGAAGAGGTTGGCACCACCTTGCGGACTCTGGCGGAGAGCAAGCACCTGCAGTTTGAAATCGCCCTTCCCGACGAGGAAGTAAACATTCACACCGACCGGCGCTCTCTGACCCAGATCCTGATCAACCTCACCAACAACGCCATCAAGTTCACCGAGAAGGGCTCGGTGCGGCTGGAGCTTCGCGAGCGGCGGGACAACGGCGACTCCACCGCGGAAATCTGCGTGATCGATACTGGCGTGGGCATTCGCCGGGAAGATCAGTCCAAATTGTTCCAGGCTTTCATGCAAGTGGACAATTCTTCCACCCGCGCCTACGAGGGCACGGGGCTGGGGCTGCACGTCAGCCAGAAGCTGGCGTCCATGATCGGAGGCCGCATTTCCTATCAGAGCGACTATGGAAAAGGCAGCAAGTTTACCGTGTCTCTGCCGCTGAGCCAGGATTTCCGGGCGGCCAAGACAGCGCAGGCGGGAAATTGATCGAGCGCCGCAGCCAGCGCAGGGGAGCGTGATGGCCCGCATCCTGCTGATCGAAGACAACCGCGATCATCTCGAGCTGATGGCGTACCTGCTGCGCGCCCACGGGGACACGCCACTCAGCGCCGGAAGCGCCGAATGTGGTTTCTCGATGTTGCGATGCTGCCAGGAAATCGACTTGATCGTGTGCGATATCAACCTCGGAAACGCCAATGGGCTGGACCTGATACGGGCGGTGAGGAAGGCCGGCGTGTTCCCCGGCATTCCCATTATTGCCGTCACGGCTGGATCCTCCGGGCAGGCGCTCGAAGCCTTTGAGGCGGGCGTGAACCGCTATATTCTGAAACCGATTGAGCCTGAAACGTTCGCTGCGGAGATCGCGCTTTGCCTGGCTGGCGGCGGCCGCTCGAACCCAGCCAGCGCGCCCAAACCTCAGCCTCCATCCCCTGCGGTCGAACCCCCGGCAAATCCGCCGCACGCGACTATTCTCGCGGTCGATGACCGATCGACGAATCTCGATTTGATCGCCGCGTTGCTTAAGCCCTTGGGCTACTGTGTCCTGGTCGCCCATGGCGTGGCCGAGGCTCTCTCGATTGCCCGCCGCGTGGACCCGGACCTGGTTCTGACCGACGTTCACATGGGCGACGGTTCTGGCTTTGAATTGATTCGCGCCATGCAGCAGGATGCTTCCCTGCAGCACATCCCCTGGCTCGTGACCAGTGCCACTTATCTCAAGCTGGATGCGCGGGCGGAGGCGATTTGCTTGGACGACTCGAAATTCATCTTGCAGCCTTGGGAGCCCTCGGCATTCATCGCCAAGATCGCCGACCACGTACAAAAGAAAACCCTCACCGAGCGGCAAGGCAGGCGCGGTCAATCCGGCCCAAGAGGAAAGCAGTCGCCCGAGACGAGCCCCGCAGGAGGGAGAGCGTATGGCGCGCATCCTGATCATTGAAGACAACCCCACCAACCTGCAATTGGTGGTGTACCTGCTCGAAGCCTTTGGCCATCAAGCCCTCGGCACTCAGGACGGCGCCGAAGGCATCGAACTGGCGCGCCAGCAGCATCCGGACCTCATTTTGATCGACATCCACATGCCCAAAATGGATGGTTACGAGGTGGCGGGTCGCCTGCGCGACGATGCCCAGTGCCGCCTGATTCCGATTATTGCCGTGACCGCTCTCGCTATGGTGGGCGACCGGGAGAAGTTGCTTGCTTCCGGCTTCAACGGCTATATTTCCAAGCCTATCGATCCCGAGTCCTTCCCCGCCAAGGTGCAGGAATTTCTTCAGTCGCCCGTGGCGCAGAAATTCTCCCCGGAGGCGTCGCCTGATCCGCCCGCGGAGCCGGCCTCTCCTGCCCCCGATAACAGCCACGCGGTGCTTCTCTTCGTAGATAATTCTGCCACCAACCTGCAACTGGCACGCAGCATCTTGATCCCCCAGGGCTATCAAGTCATCAGCGCCGCCACGGTGCGGGAGGGAATGGGTCTCGCCCGCCAAAACAAGCCCGACTTGATTGTCTCCGATATTCACATGCCGCAGCAGGATGGCTACGATTTCATCGATCTGATCCGCGCCGATCCCGATCTGCGGAAGATTCCTTTTGTTTTCCTTTCCTCTTCCATCTGGTCGGACCGCGAGAGGGAACGAGCCCGGGCGCACGGGGCGGCTAAGCTGCTCACCAGGCCCATCGAATCAGCGACCCTGTTGGGTGAACTGGAAGCCTGTCTGGCGCTGCGCAAGGCTAACTGAATTGCGATTTCCTGATTCCCATTTCGGGAGCCTGCGGCCCTTCTGCTGCCGGAGTTCCCCTGCAGTGCTGGCGCTCCGGGCCGATGGTTTCGGTAAGCAGGGAGGAGATGGTTTTCTGGTGATGCGGAGGCTCAAAGCGCTTTACGAGTTTGCGCTCATGCCGATCATTGTCGTCAGCGCACGAGACGCCACTGCTACCCAAGAAAAAGCTCTGGAAGCTGGTGCCGTGGCGTATTTCCAAAAACCGGTCCAAGACGAAAGACCTTTTGCGCTCCATCCCGAAAGCCTAGGGAAAGCCGACGCCCATTAGTGTGCATGAAGGGGTTCCGGTAGTCGCGCGCCGGAATGAATCTCAAGATTTATGGCCACGATTCTGGTTGTCGATGACGATCCCAACACCCGCCAGCTCTACTCGGCGCTGTTGCCGCCGTTCGGGCACGTGGTTCTGCAAGCGGGTGACGGACGCGAAGGGCTAAAACTGGCGCAGACCCGGCCCCCCGACCTGATCGTCTCCGACATCCTCATGCCGAGCATGAATGGTTACGAGTTTGTTTCGTCTTTGCGGAAACTACCTGGCTTCGCCAGCGCGAACGTCATTTTTCAGAGCGCAAGTTTTCTCGACCACGAGAGCCGCGTCCTGGGCGCAAGTTGCGGCGTAAAAGAGTTCCTCACCAAGCCATGCGATCCGGAAAAGATTCTGGAGGCCGTGCATCGTACGCTGGATTTGCCCGCCTATCAACCCCGTTCGGCGCCGCCAGCGCCCCCAGGCATGGACCCAGTCGCCATGATGTTGGACGCTTTCTATGAGAAAGGCAAGAATCTGGATGCGGTAAGCGTCCGCCTGGCCGCCCTGGTGGAGTTTGGAATTCAAATTGCTCAGCTGTCGACTCCAGACTCGCTGCTGGAAATTGCCGTGCAAGCAGCCCGGAAAGTAATCGGCGCCAACCTGGCGGGAGCGGGAATTCTGACCAGTGATGGGCTTGAGTTCTCTTACTTCCACGTCACGGGCAACGAAGACGCGGCTGTTGTCCAAAGGTGTAACGCCAGCGGGGACAGCTTGCGCCAGATTGCCATCGACCGCCGCGTGCTGCGCGCTTCTAATTTGGAAAAGCACAGCGACCTTCACCTGCCTGACGTTCACTCGCCGGTGCATAACTTCATGGGACTGCCCATTCAGAGCAAAGGCCGCAGCTATGGTGTGATCTATGTCGCCAACAAACTGGGAGGAGGCGAGTTTACCAAACAGGACGAGCATCTGCTGGCCACGATTGGCGCCCGTGTGGCCATAGGTTACGAGAACGTGCTGCGCGAACGACGCCTGCAGGAACAGATGATCCTGTTGCAGCGCGAGATCGAACGCCGACGTCAGGCGGAGGATCGCTTTCGCAAGCTGGTGGAAACCTCCCCTATGGGAATATTGCTGTGCGATGCCGCTGGAAGCATTACCGAAGCCAATCCGCAACTGCAGAAAATGTTTGGCTACAGCCGGGAGGAACTTGTGGGCAGCCCAGTGGAAATGCTGGTTCCGGAAACGCTGCGCAAAGCCCATGAGAATCATCGATCGGATTACATCGCGGCTCCGCACGCCCGGCCCATGGGCTTCGGGGTCGAGCTTTATGCCCGCCGCAAGAATGGAACTGCCTTCCCTGTCGAAGTCAGCCTGGGGCTACTCACCGGAACTGAACATCCCATGATCTCCAGCACGATCGTGGACATAACGGAGCGCAAGAAACTGCAAGATCAACTGCGGGTTTCCCAGCGACTGGAGGCGGTAGGACAACTTGCGGCTGGCATCGCGCATGACTTCAACAACATCTTGACCTGCATCTCGGGCAACACCAAGCTCGCCCTCGCCGACCTCCCCGGTTGCGACACGGTGCAAAAGAATCTGGAAGAGATCGACAAGGCGGCTTCGCGCGCGACCAAAGTTGTCCGCCAGATTCTCGCGTTCAGCCGTCAGGATCCGCCCCGGCGCGAACTTATCAAAATATCCGAAGTGGTGGAGGAAGCCGTAAGACTGTTGCGGGCGGGCTTGCGGGCCAACGTTGCGGTGCAGAACAGCTGCGCGGCCGACATTCCCGCGGTTCTTGCCGACTCGACTCAGATTCACCAGATCGTGATGAATCTCGCCACCAATGCCGCCGATGCGATGGGTGACAAACAAGGCATCCTAAAAATTAACCTTGAACGGTTGACGGTCGACGCCGCGACGACGTCGAATCCGGGGCTGCTCCCGGGCGCCTACGTTCGATTCTCCATTAGCGACAATGGTTGCGGGATGGATGAGCGGACCGCCAGTCGCATCTTTGAGCCATTTTTCACCACTAAGCCACTCGGATCCGGCACCGGCCTGGGACTTTCCGTGGTGCATGGCATCGTTCAAAATCACGGTGGCACGATCACCGTGGAGACGGGCGTGGACAAAGGAACCACTTTTAACATTTACTTGCCCGTGGCCGCAGAAACTACCGCTCTAAAGGATTGCCCCTCCCCGAGCGCTGCGCGTCGGGGCAATGGCGAGCATGTGCTTTACGTTGACGATGAGGAGCCCTTAGTTTTGCTTGCCACTCGCATGCTTCAGCGTTTGGGATACACGGTCACGGGATGTAACGATCCGCAGAAAGCGCTGGCACTTTTCCGATCAAATCCAAACGCCTTTGATGCGATAGTAAGCGATCTTTCCATGCCAGGAATGTCAGGCACTGACCTGGCCCGCGAAATTCTGCAAATCCGGCCCGGCATTCCCGTTCTCATGACCTCAGGGTACATCCGGCCTGAAGACCGTGAATGCGTGCGCCAACTCGGCCTGCCAGACTTGATCCTCAAACCCGACACCATCGAAGAGCTGGGCGGAATGCTTTCCCGAGCGCTACTCGGCACCTCAGAATCCGGAATGGCCAATATCGAGCCGCGAAGCCAACCCGCACCAGCCCGCAAAGCCACCTCAGGCATATGAACGCAAAGCCATCACGGCTCAGCCAGGTGTCGTGATCTGCCGGACCTACCAGGCTTAGCCGGGGAAGAACGCGCCCGTGCCGATCCAGAATTCCGCAATGGATTTGAGATTTTTCTTGTAAGTGCGGGTAACCGTGTATTCCTTCCCGCCCTCGACTCGAAGGCAGTATTCTCCCGTCGAAAGCGGCCTGATTTCTTCCACCAGCGAAGTGTTCACGAGCACAGATCGGTGGATGCGGATGAATCCGTGGCTTTCAAGCCTTTCTGCCACCACCGAAATGGATTCACGCAGTAGATAAGAACTCGCCTTCTGCTCGAGCCACACGCATTTGCCCTTGGCCTGAACGGAGACCAAGTCGCTCAAATTGATAAACAGAATCTTTCCCCTGACTTTGATGGCCACTCGGAGAGACCGCGGCTTCGCAAGCCCATGCACCCCCGGGAACGTCTGCATCGATCTCGCTGGTTGTTCTCCCTCGTCGCGTGCCATGACCAAGGGTGTGCGCGCGTGCTGCGGCGCGCGATCAACAAGAAAATCGCCAGCGCCTTCCGCACTCGAGACTGCATGTTCGGCCGGACCCATCTTCAGAGTGTTCATCATAGTGTCCTACATTATTGGGGCAGGTGTTCCGTCCGACCACGTGCTAACCGGTACCAGGAATACGGTCTCCGGCTCCGGAACAGAGCCAGTCGGCAGCACGATCGGGGAGCCGTCAAGGTTCGCACCCCAGCTCGCGCCGTCGGTCTTTGGAATGTGAAACATCAAATGGGGAACCCAGTGCCCGGCTTTATCGTTAAGGTACCCTTCCTTCGACAACATGTAGGACATCGCGCCAGGCTCCGGCGTCGGCAGCTCCTTGTTGGCAACCGCGGCCTTGATGCGTTCGAGCATCTCAGGGTTGGTCAATCCGGCCAATACCAACTCTACCCTCTTAAAAGTGTAGGGCAGGACGGATCGCGCAGCGGCCGGGTTGTAGCAGACGGGACTCCGATTCTTGGGATTCCAAAACTCCGGGGCGTCGAATGGCGACGACCAGGCTCGGTCCACGATGCACACGAAACCGTTCTTGCCTTCAACGGCCGTCTCGTAGCCATGTCGGCCGAGAACCAGGACCGTGGCGTCCGCGGATATGGATTTCGGGGCAGCCGTTCTCGCCAAACTGATCTCGGCACTGCGATCGGTCATCAAATACTGATCCAGCGGCGCCATGCTCGGATACGGTGATTTGGCATCTTGCGCTTGAGCGTTTTGCGCTTGAATCAGCCAGGCGGCGCCCAGCACGGCCACCACGACCAGTGCGCCCCGTGTGATCGTTTTGACTATCCTTCCGCTCATTGATTTTCTCCTGACTGACGTGAGTTTTCCCATCAGTTGAACTTTGCAAAAAACAGGCGAATGTCCTGCACCAACAGATCGGGCTGCTCAAGTGCGGCGAAGTGACCGCCTCTGGGCATTTCCGTTCTTTGCACGACGTTGTAGGTCTGATCGATCCAGCGCTCGGGCGCAGCGACGACTTCCTTCGGGAATACAGCATAGGCCACCGGAGTCTCCAACCGGGTCGGAGCCCCGTCGCCGGCGGAGAGCCGTTGCTCGCGGTAGATGCGCATCGAGGAGCCCACAGTCCCAGTGACCCAATAAAGTGTGACATCGGTGAGGAACGTGTCGCGATCCACCGCGTGCAGAAAATCTCCGTCATTGTCGGTAAGGTCCTGGAATTTTTCTGCCAGCCAGGCCAGCCATCCCACTGGTGAATCGGTCAGGGCATACGCGACCGTCTGCGGCTCGGACGACTGAAGGTTAAAGAACGTACTCCTCCCCTCGGCCCACCAATGTCTATAGCGCCAATGCTCCTCAGGGGTCAGCTCTTTCATGGCATCCGGGCTGGGAGGCGGAACGGAAATAAGGTTCAAGTGCAGTCCGATAACACGGGCAGGGGCCTGGCGCGCCATCTCTTGCGCGATCGCGGAACCCCAATCACCCCCTTGAATCCCGTATCGGGGGTAACCCAGACGATCCATCAGCACGATGAACGCCTTGGCCATCCGCTTTGGGTCCCAGCCACGTTTTGTCGTTAGCCCAGAAAATCCGAAGCCTGGAAGCGAAGGAATAACAACATCAAAGGCAGGGGTACTGCTGTCTTTCGGATGTGTGAGCGGCTCGACCAGAGCAAGGAATTCCAGAACCGAGCCCGGCCAGCCGTGAATCAACATCAGGGGCATTGCATCCGCTCGCGGCGATCGTTCGTGAATGAAGTAGATCGTCTGGCCGTCGATCTCGGTCGTGAACTGATCGAATCGATTGATCCGGGCCTCTTGCGCGCGCCAGTCATACTTGCTCCGCCAATAGTCGGCGAGTTCATGTATCTTGTGGATGTCGGCGCCGTATTCCCAGGTCGTGCCTGGCAGTTGGTCGGGCCACCTGGTCTCTTCGATGCGACGACGCAGGTCGGCGAGCACGCTATCCGAAATGCGCACCTTGAAGGGCTTTATCGTGGCAACCTGTGCAGCTTCAGCTTGGTGCTGACAAGGCCCAACGCTAACGAGTACAAGTAATGTGACCCGGGCCGCAGCTCTCCAGCGTTTCACCCTCATGGTGGTTTCCGTCTCGATCCTTATCCCAATCAAAATCGTACGGCTGTCCAAGTATCCCTATGCGATCGTTCCGCCTAGCTTCCGGTTCATAGATTGTTCTCGTCGTTCCGGCGTTAACGGTTCGAACATACGAACCGGTCGGTATGCCCTGTCAAACTGCATCAGAAGATGCGATCAGCCCCGCCTCCGGTTGCCCGGCGGCCGCAGGGACCGAAGCCAGCCAGCCATGTTTCTCTTCCCCGCTTTCGACACTCTCGCATCCTGAGCATTCTTTGCCAGGGAGACGTAGCCTTCGACCATCGCCATCAGAAAGCCGGCGGCCTGAGCCGGTTCCACATCGCGGCGAACCGTTCCGCGGGTCTGTCCTTCTCGCAAAGCAGCCGTAACGCCCTCCTGCCATGCACGGAACACTTCCGCAAGCCGCTTGCGGAATCCCTCGTCAAGGGGAGACATTTCCTGTGCCAGATTGTTCAGGGGACACCCACCCCGTACGTCCTCGGGCCGCACCGATTCACTTTCGACAATGCCAATCAAAGTGTCGATAGGGTCCTTGCCCCTCAGCAAAGGACGCAGCCATTTGGTGCGGAGATTGGGGGCGATGACCTCCTCGACGATGGCATATCCCAAGGCTTCCTTGCTGTCGAAGTGGTGGTAGAGCGCACCTTTGGTGACCCCAGCTGCGGCCAGAATTGTGTCCAGGCCTGCGCTCTGAAAACCTGATCTGTAGACCTCGCGGGAGGCCGCCTGCAGCAAGCGCTCCCGCGTACGCTCAGGATTGCGCAGCGCAGTCGTTCTACGTTTCAGATTCTTGCGTGCCGCCAACATACCAACCAGTATGGATGGTATTTCTCACAGCGTCAAGAGGAGAATCTGTCAGGCGGTGTTATGAAGCGCATTTGCTCCGGTTTCTTGTAGACATTGATCGCGGAACTCTCTGTTTTGGTAGATTCCACCGTCCACTCGGCCTCCCCACAGCTGTGCGCCAACTCGCGATTCACGTCCATCCGTTGACTGCGCTTGTACGGTCATTCCCGATTTCACCACGCCCGTTGGTGGGTGCTCAAGCCGATGAAGCCGTTGGTCATCTGAATGCTATTGCAAAGATGTGCGTGCGGAAGGGTCTCGATTCTCCGAGGACGCAGCAAAACAAATTTCAAAGGTGCGGAGATAATTCCATGCGATTTGAGACATCGAACAGGTTAGTTGTGCTCGTGGCGGTGATGGCTCTGCTTGTGCCCAGCGTGCTGCTGGCGCAGAGCACGACCAACGGCGCCATCAGCGGAACCGTGAGCGACATCAGCGGCGCGGTCCTGCCCGACATCACCGTTAACATAAGGAATGTCGAGAAGGGCTTCGCCAATTCGACAAAGACGAATGCTCAGGGCGTTTACCAGTTCCCGCTGCTGGAGCCGGCGACGTATACCGTCACGATATCAGCGCCGGGTTTCAAGACTCTGACTGCAACCACAACAGTAAGCTTGGGTGCGATCGCGATCGTCAACGCGAAGCTGGAAGTAGGCGCAGCCGGCACCACGGTTGAGGTTTCCGGCGAAGCACCGCTGTTGCAGACCGAAAGCGCCGAAATTTCCACGACCTTCAACTCGCGTGAAATTTCGGAAGTGCCGAACCCGGGCAACGATCTGAGCTTTGTGGCGCAAACAGCCGCCGGATCGGTGATGAATACGGGCATGGGCTTCGGAAACTTTTCCAGCTTCGGGGTGTCGGCTAGTTCAAACCTGTTCACCTTGAACGGAATGTATGACAACGATCCCTTCCTGAATCTGAATAACTCGGGAGCGACCAACCTTCTGCTGGGAAACAACGAAGTGCAGGAAGCGACGGTCGTGACCAACGGCTACTCGGGGCAGTATGGCGGTTTCGCCGGCGCCAACGTGAACTACATCACCAAGTCAGGATCGAACAACTGGCACGGCAACGCCAACTACTGGTGGGACGGGCGGGCGATGAACGCCAACAACTTCTTCAACGTCGGCAACGGCTCACCTCGACCATTTGTGAATGCCAACCAGTACGCGGCTTCGTTTGGCGGACCGATCAAGAAGGACAAGGCGTTTTTCTTCTGGAACTATGAAGGCTTGCGGGTCATTTTGCCCACGAGCCAGCAAGTCATTACTCCGACTCAAGGTTTTGAAAATTTCATCACCGACAACCTCAACAATACGGGCCTATCTCAATCGGTGCCTTTCTACAACCAGATGTTCGGTTTGTACAACAACGCCTTGGGCATCTCCCGGGCCGTGCCGGGCGTTCCGACCGCAAGCGATACAAGCGGTTGCGAGGGTCAAACTTACACCAACGCCGCCGGAACTTTCGGCGCCGGCGCCAACCCCTGCACGCAGTCATGGCGGGGGACCGCGCCTAACTTTACGCACGAGTATTTGACCTCCGGCCGGTTCGATTTCAACGTTACGAACAATGACCGTATCTTCGTGCGCCTGCAAGAGGACAAAGGCGTACAGGCAACTACCACCGACCAGATCAACCCGCTTTTTAATTCGGTCAGCACCCAGCCAGAGTATCAGGGCCAGGTCAGCTGGAATCGTGCTTTCGGCGTGAAAGCCGCCAACAACCTCGTCATTTCCGACCAGTATTACAGTGCGATCTTCTCCAACGCGAACCGCGCCGCTTCGCTGGCTGCGTTCCCCAATGGCTCGATGGTTCTCAATGACGGCTCCCTTACCGTCCTGGGAGGCGCAGACGTTGATTGGCCGCAGGGACGCAACGTGACCGGCTACCAACTGGTAGACGATTACTCCTACAGCCTTGGCAGCCAGCACACCCTGAAATTGGGCTTGTATTTCCATCGCAACTTGGTGAGCGATCACAACTACGGCGCCAACACCGCGGGTTTCCTTCTGCCTCTGTCGCTAAACGCTTTCGCTTATGGCGGTCTTGGAACTACTCCCAACGACATTACCCTTCTGCAGCAGAGCTTCGAGACTGCCCCGGAACAAAACATTAAGCTCTATCAACTGGGTTGGTACCTTCAGGACGAGTGGAAAGTCAAAAGTAACCTGAAGCTCACTCTTGCCCTGCGGGCCGACCACAATTCCATCCCCACCTGCCAGGCCAACTGCTTCGCCAGGTTTGCGTCGCCGTTCGCCGACATCAATCACGATCCCACCATCCCTTACAACCAGGTCATCCACACCGGACAAAACCAGGCGATGCAGAGTTTTACTTCGATCGCGTGGCAGCCTCGCTTTGGTTTTTCCTACAGCCCGTTTGGGCTAAAGAACACCGTGGTTCGCGGCGGTGTTGGTTTGTTCATGGATACATTCCCGGGCCAGATTGCCGATGGTCTGTCCCAGAATTCTCCGGTATACAATCTGTTCCCGTTCAACATTGTGGGCAATCTCGCGCCGACTCAGCAAACGGGCGGCAATGTGTGGACTAGCGCCGCTGTCACGAGCGCCGCAATAGAGTCAGGATTCTCGCAGGGACTGACCGCGGCTCAGATTGCCGCCAACGCAGCAGCGCAGGGCGGCCAGTTTGCTCCGCCGGGGTTCCAGAACGCCAATGCGATCCGGGCTCCGCGGTACTGGGAGTGGAACTTTGAGGTGCAGCAAGCGGTTGGCAACAACACCTCCATCACCGTCAATTATGTGGGCAATCACGGCTTTCACGAGACTGGCCTTTTCGACAACGAAAATGCCTATTGTCCCCCGGCCACTTGTCCGGTCGGATTTATAGGCCTGCCGGCGAGCGCGCCCGATTCGCGTTTCGGAGGGGTGACACAAATCCAAACCGTGGCCGTCTCCAACTACAACGGCCTCTCGTTCACGGCGCAACACCGCTTCAGCCGTGGACTGCAAATGCAAGTCAACTACACCTGGAGTCACGCGCTGGACGAAGTCTCGAACGGCGGCTTCAACCAGTTCATCGCTGGTAATGGTGCGGTAGGCCGAGTGGGCAGCCTACAGAACCCGATCAACATCAACAATATTCGCCAATACAACTACGGTAGTGCCGACTACGATACGCGGCAGTATCTAAGCGCGAATTACGTCTACGAAATCCCGAAGGGACCAACCGCGGCGTTGAAGGGGTGGCAGCTCTCCGGAACACTGTTCGCACGCAGCGGTTTGCCTTACACGGTGGTCAATACCGGCGTATCTGGAACCTTGGGCAGCTATAACTATCAGTCCGCGGCTTTCGCAAACTACGTTGGACCATTGTCGACACCGCGCTGCAACAGTCCGAGCAGCGTATCGTCAGGGCCTTGCCTGACGGACTCGCTCTTTTCGGGCATTGGTGTCGCACAGCTCCAAAGCGACACCGAGAACCAACGGCGTAACCAGTTCTTCGGGCCACGGTTCTTTGACACCGACATGACCATCATGAAGTACACGCAAATACCGCACTGGGAGTCAGCGAAGCTTGGAATTGGCGCGCAGTTCTTCAACCTGTTCAACCATCCCAACTTCGAGAGTCCGGTGAATGATGTCAACAGCGGGAACTTCGGGCACGTGCTGGATACGGTGAACACACCGACCAGCATTCTGGGCTCGTTCCTGGGAGGAGATGCTTCGCCACGGTTGATCCAATTGACGGCGAAGATCACCTTCTAAATCCTGGTTCCGAGAGCCCTGACGGAACCTCTTCGCGCCCGGCAGTATCCTCTACGGGGGATGCTGTCGGGCGCGCAGATCGGATCGACCCGTGCAAGTTGACGGAGTTGCTGCTCACGGATTTCGCTCGGCAGTCACACGAATCTGCCCCTCGCTATACCACCCATCTGGATCCCGACCGGCAATCCCAAATCGTACGGCAGGTTTGCTGGTTCTGGGATCGAGCATGGCCACGCGGAAGTCGTACGTACCTTCCGGCAAGGTTGCGGGGACGAAAAGACTTCCATCGAAGACGGCATCCCCCGGCAGCCACTTTCGTAAATCCACAGGAACATTGATCACAGTGCTGTCGTTTGCGGAACGCAACTGCACCGCCAGCGGGTAATTGGTGTAAGGCGGAGCCACGCCGGCATTCAGCCACCACATGTGGATAGGCATCATAGAACCGGCCGCAACGGCCTTCGGGTATTCCAACCGTCGCAACAAAAGACGATACCCAATCTTCTTCTGGAAAGTTTCAAAGTCAGCCTTCCAGTCGGCAGGAATCGGTGATGATTTCAAATTCACCGACGTAACGTGCCAGCGCAGCGCTTGTTCCAGAATGTAGTTCAGATCAAAGTGGTCCCGCTTCCACTCGGAAACGGTGCCACAAACTTCCAACGATACCGGCCGCTTTTGCCAGACCTCCTGGATGCCGGACCGCACCACCTGCTGCGGATAGATATCCAGCATCTCCGGTTCAAAGTTCGGATTGTCAGACTTCACTCTCAGGTCGCCAAGACAATCCAGCCGCCAGCCCGCGCCTCGGCTGGTTCCGTAGGTAAGAGCCTGGGGTTCGTCGAAGTTCATCAGCAGGGTCGTGGTAGGAAAGGCGTCGAACCAGATGTCGATCAATGCCTTCTGATACTGGAAGGCGGGCATGTATGAACTCCAGCCTTCACCCCAGTAACCGACGGAAGAAATGTCGACGCTGTCGAGATAGGGATTTCCGTCATATCGCTTTCCCGCTTCCGCCACCAGCTCGCCCCAATACTTGAGAAAGAGAGGATCAGAAAAATCCGGTTGCCAGATGGCGCCGTCTTTGTCGCTGGGCTTGTTGGCCCGCCGCGCGCCTGAGGCCTGATACCACGCCGGGAGTGGATCCTGGTTGGAGTAAGGCATGAGCCGAATTGCCAGCGTCTGCCCGTGCGCCCGCGCCTCTTGCAGAGCGAGGTCAACAATTTCCCAGTGGAATTTCCCGCGCTCCGGTTCGAGCGCAGTCCAATACCACCGAAGGTAGGCAATCGTGGTGTCGGGAAAGTCGGGCTTGCTCGCAGCCTGCGGCAGTTTAGCGACGGGCCCAACCTCCGACCAGTGCAGCGGAGGATTGGTCTCTTGTCCGTTGAATCGCTGAAAGGTGGTAATTCCCATCGCCGGGTTTTGCAGAACGTCGTTGATCGGCTCGGGACGCACGATAACGGTGTCGCGCTGGGCGTAGGCGAAGCAACTGAACAGTACGATGAACGCCAGTCTCAAAAGTTTTTTCATCGGGATTCCTTACCAGTGTCAACAGCTTACCCTTCGGCAGAACAAGATTACAAAGAAGGACTGGTGCGCATCGAGAATCTGGCAGTGAGTTGCACGTGCTCCGTTCTCAGATTTGACAGGAAAGAAATGCAAGACTCGCTGCGCCCGGAGGTGGCACAAGGGATAAGGAAAAAATCCAGGCGCAGAGAGCAGCGGAAGCAGATCGGCACACTCAATTCCCTGCCGGTTACCGATATGTACCCGGAAGCGGATAGGAAAGTCTCCGCGCGCAATCCCGCAATATCTCCAACTCCGACGCGGGACGCTTTGGATTGCTGGCATGCGGGAGATCGCTTGGTATGCGACCAACCAGATGCAGGAACATGGCAGCCGAATGTTTGTAGGCAGGAACCGGGTCTCGAAACGTCACATTGCCCAGATACTGTAGCGCTTCGGAAAGCGCGTAGTAATCAGGATCGCCGGTCAGCCATAACCGATCCCGTTCGGCGAACTTCTCGGGCGCAAGCGTTGCCAGGCCAAGGAGGTAGTCGGACCCGTACTCGATCATGTCGATACCAAGATCGTTCCCCGTATAGATGCGGAAATCCGGCCGGTGCTCGTCACGAAGGGCCAGGCGCTGAAGCTCGATTCGTCGGTCCAGCGAAGAATGCTTTAGTCCGATTATCTCCGGAATGTCCATCAGGCGAACGATCGTCTCCTGATCGTGGATCTCGCCATTCGTCGCAAACATGGAACCCAATTCAAACGCCAGTACCGGAGAGTATCCTCGGCAGGCAGCCTGGTAAATCGCTGCGATTTCTTTGCCGGATTTAGCTCGTAGCCGGGCTGTCTGAAACAGGATCGGGGTTCCGCCAAAAGCAGCGATGGCATCGATCTGCTGGCGGTAGAGATTGACAACTTCTCCCTCCAGATTTTCGATATACGCTCCGGCAACGAACGGGACGCCTTCCCCCAGAGCCTCGTGCGTCCATCGCAGTACGTCCCGCTTCTGGGCATCACTCAAGTAGTTCACATAACCTGTGTCCATATTCACAGCGTTCATCAAACCGGCGCGATGCGTGGCCATCAGGTGCTGCTGGAATGCATGGACTGCGATTTTTCCATCGCACTCGAAAGGCAATAAAGCCGCCGCGATGCCGTGGACTTTGCGGCGAAACTGCCGTCGCTCAGCCCAGCCTTCAATACTCATCTCGCGGTTGCTCATCTCGCGTGGTTCACCGAGTCGTCACTCCGGATCGCGCGGCGCCGATGACACGGGCGACTTCGCCTTCGAGTCTGGCTTCTTCAGGCGGTTCAGCTGCCGGGAGAATTCAGATGTTTTGTAGTAGCTGTCCAAAGGGTAGCAACCAGATGGCAATCCATTCCGCGGCGCTGTTGTGCAATCGCTGAAGGTTCTGCAAATTCGCTTGCGTTGAACTGTCTGCCCTCCCGACGAGTCCCAGAGAAATTCAGGATAAGTCAACACCATCCGCCCCACGCCCACTATGTCGACCCAGCCATCACGGATGGCAGCTTGGGCCACGTTCGGAAGAAAATCCTGTAAGTAGCTATACGCCGATCCCACAAAAATCAAGGCAGGAAAATATTGCTTCAGGTGACGCGTAACCTCCATCTGTCGCGCCACTCCGAGCAAGGGATCCTCTGGCGGTTGATAGCCGTCGGACGGGGGATAGAGAGCGGGCCGCTGGACGTGAGGATTGTAATATGGGCTACCCGCGGTGACATTTACCAGACGAATATTCAATTTTTCCAGAAGAGACAAAAAAAGCATCGGTTCGGTCAAATCGGCCTCGGTCGGCACACGGGGGTTTACGCCGAATCCCCAACGATACGGAATCAACTCTTCAGCCTTCTCAGGAATTCCCGGCCCAAGCGTCCCATTGGACGAGCGCTCCGGATCGGGGAAAAAAGGCGCTGTATCAATCGCCGAAAGTCGCACACCGATGTCGAGACCCGGTGCAGTAGTGCGAATGCCCTGCACTATCTCGCGCAAGAATCGCGTGCGATTCTCAAAGCTCCCTCCGTAAGGCCCGTCGCGCGTGTGGGCGCTAAGAAATTCGTGCCCCAAATAACCGTGGCAATGTTTGATGTCGACGAAGTCGAAGCCCAACTCCCAGGCCATGCCGGCCGACCGATGGAAATCCTCAATGATTGCGCGGATCTCTCCATCGGTGAGCAAAGGGTAATCCTGGGATAGTCCCAGTCGACGATCCAGAATCGGATGGCGATACAGGATGCGCGGTTCAGGCCGGCTGTAAGCATTGGGACGGCTGAAGCGCCCGGAGTGCGTCAGTTGCAATCCGATCATGAGTCCGTCGTCCGATCCCGTGGTGCGGCGATGTTCCTCGACCAATGCCGTGCGCAATCGGGCCAGCCCCGCGTAGGTATGCGGCGCCGCCGCGAGTTGATTCGGATTGGCGCGTCCGGCGTGACAAACCGCAACCGCTTCTCCGCCCCAGATCAATTTCGCACCGCTGCGACCGAATCGCCGCCAGCGTCGTAGCGTGCTCTCAGTCGGGTTGCCGTCAGCGGAAGCATCCCAACCCTCCATGGGTTGCACGGCGATGCGGTTACCGATTCTGGTTTCGCCGCGGACCAGTGGCCAGCGCAGCGGTGATTGCGGCCCAACGGCGAGGTTGCTACTGCAAGGGATGGTCAGGTGCAGCGAAAGCAGATGATCCTGAAAACGCGCCACGTCCATCACGCTTCCCAGGCGCAGAATCGAATGCGCTGTCATGACGCCTTCCGTGGTGTAGGTAACGCCAATACGCTAGCCGCACCCAGTAATGCAATACCCACGAGCAGAAAATAACCTTGGGAATAGCTCCCGGTTGTGTCCCGCAGGCGGCCCGCCAACCAGGGTGACGCCGCTTCGGCGATGCCATCCGCCGTCAAGATTACTCCCATCAGCCTCCCCAAAACTTGCACGCCGAAGATTTCTGCCGTCATTAAAGGGATGATCATATAATCGCCGCCCAGACCGATCCCGAACACTGCGGCGAATACGTACACCGCGAGGTGTGCTCGTCCGAAGATTAGAAAGGGAATGGCAACCGCCACCAGGATATAAATCAACAGCATGACGCCCTTGTTGGAATATCGGTCGGCCAGCCATCCCATGAGCAAACGTCCAACTATGCTGAACGTCAGCACCAAAGAGAGGATTCGAGCCGCCTCCCCTTGCGAATAGTGGCGATCGAGACTCAAAAAGAGTTTCAGGTTCTGCTGAGTACCACTAATCGCGGCCACCGAACACATGCTGCCCAGCATCAGCAGGTAGAAGGAGGTGCTCTGGAATGCGCTCTTTGTTTCCGTGAGGCGAGTCTCGGGGCGGATCCGCAACGGCCCGGGTGCTTCCTTTACAAAGAATGCCAGTGGGAAGGCGATAAGAACGATCGACAGGCCCAGAATCTGGAGGGCCGCCTGCCAACCGAAACGTTGCGCAAGCGCGTGCGCGATCAGCGGTACCAGTGCGCCGCCGATTCCAATCCCCAGGTAGGCGACTCCCATCGCCTTTCCGCGTGATTCAACGAACCAGCGCGACAACAGCACCTGGACCGGCAACGGTCCCCCACAAACATAGCCGAGAGCGTTAAACAGATAGAAGAAGTAAAACATCCCGAGACTGGAGATGCGACCCAGTCCTACCAGGGCAATGCCCGCCATCAAGATCCCCGCCATCATAATGCGCCGCGGCCCAAAGTGATCGATGATCCAACCAGCCGCGAAGCCAAAGACGGGCCCCACTATTAACTTGCTCAACGCATTCCCCGAAGTGACTTGTGCCCGCGTCCAACCGAATTGCTGCACCATGAAGTCGTAAAAAAAAGGCAGCCCCCAAAGTGCGATCCCCACAACACTGAAAAGCGCGACAAAACCAGTTGCCATCCCTTGCAACGCCTCGCGACGATTCGTCGCTTCTGAGCCGCCGACGGGCAATGCTGAGTTATCCTGCGAAGCTTGCAAATCCTTCTTCATCGCCGTCAAGACTAACTCACACCTCAGGGTTACCGCGAACAAACTCCTTCGCGGCCCTTCCCTGGCCCCGTAATAGTCTGCAGGCTTTCAGTTAGCAGTGAAGAAAAGTGATTGGTTGTGACGGTTTGTTTTGGTTCGAGTCACGTCCTGCTGACCGGTTTACTTCGCCACAAAGCTATCGTTTCAGGTTGCGCTGACTTGCAGAGAATCGGCGGGAGCCCGCGTGCGATCAATTCCGCATCCGAAACAACCAGCTTGCCAATCTGTTTGATCGCAGCTGGCATGGCGCCGGCCTGATGTCCACAGAGAATCGCGTTGCCAATCTGTCGCGCCCGGTGTGACCGGGGCAACGGTTCCTCCGGATAAACGTCGGTTGCGAAGCGGATGTGCCCCTTCGCAGCAAAATCCAGCATCGCGTCAAAATCCACGACTGCTGCGCGGCTAACCAGGACTATGGCGGTTCCTGGTTGCATCGAGGAGAACTGGCGCACTCCTAAGAATCCCTGGTTCTGCGACGTGGCCCCCGCCACAACAAAAATGAGCCGCGAGTTCTGTAAGACTTCGTCAAGGGACGTCGCCTCGCAACCCAGGGAGTGAATATATTCCGGGGATAACCACGGGTCGTAGGCGCGAACGCGGCAACCGAAGGGGCGCAGCAACGGCAAGATTGCCCGGCCGAGATCGCCTAACCCTACCAGGCCGATATCCTGGCGGAACAGAGAGAATGCCTGCTGATTCGCGGCCAAGCCGTACTGCTCGGTGCCTTGCCGGAAGCGGCGATCGGACTCGCTGATGCCCCGCGCAAGGTCAATAGCCATGCCCAGCGCTGCCTCCGCCACGGGTTCAGCGAATACGGGGCTGGTCGTGAGAACGCGAATGCCGTGGCGAAAACAATAGGCATAGTCAATGTTGGGAAGGAAATTGCCCTCCACGTTGAACACTGCCTTGAGTGAATGCGCATGTGCAAGGCGCGGCTCTGGCAGGTCAATCTGGCCGATGATGATTTCCGCTGTCGCCGCTTTGTCTTCGAATATCTCATCCGTGACCTGGCCATCTTCGTGAATCACCAACTCTCCCAAGGCGCGCAAGCGAAGCAGATCATTCTCGCCAAAGATGTCGGATACTACCCGTGGCGCGGGAGCAAGGAAGATGCGTTTCGGGACACTGCCTGGCATGGTTCTCCTTAGAAACATTTGCGGAGCATTAGACATCTGACTTTGGGCTGAAGGTGATCATCGGACGCAGGAACAGAAGTCTAGCGAAGCCATTCATCAAGGTGCTCCTGTACGAACCCGTCGTCCTGCAAATGCGGGTAGGCTCTGCACACGCGATCGATTTCATCGCTTTGCCCCGGGCTTAGTTCCTCCTCGGGATCGAGACACCATCTCCCCTCGAGCAAACCCTGTCGTCGCAAGATCTCATGGATGCCTGGAATACATCCTCGAAAATTGTGCCTCGGATCAAAGATCGCCGCATTTGCGTCCGTAATTTGCTGCGCGAGCGTCAGCAATGTGCCGGGAATCTGAGCGGAGTGACTCTGCGCGAGAGCGAGGTGAGACACCGCCGCTTTCGTCCATACCGCCCAATGTCCCAACAGGCCGCCGGCAATCCTGACTGGCTGGGTACCGAAGGCGAAAGAAGTGATAAGGTCGTTGAGAATGTTGTCATCGTTTCCTGTATACAGAGTCACTTCGTGGGAGCGCCCCGACTCCGCCAGGGCGCGAACCACGTCGAGCGTTTGATAGCGATTAAAAGGCGCGATCTTAATCGCGACTACGTTTTCAATCTCAAGGAACTCGCGCCAGAACTCATAGGGCAACAGACGTCCTCCGACGGCTGGCTGCAGGTAGAAGCCGAAAACCGGAATCAGCGCTGCAATGGAGCGGACGTGTTCCAGGAGTTGGGCGACGCTTTCATCTTTCAGATCGGCAAGGCTCAACAGTGCAGCATCGTAGCCGAGTTTGGCAGCAAGTTCCGCCTCGGCTACTGCCTGACTGTGCTTGCCACAGACACCGGCAATCTTCACAATCTCGGAGCTCCGACTCGCTTCCGCACCCAGTGCGAGCACCGGTTCGAGCAATCCAAACCTGGGTTCACGAATAGCGAACTGGGTAGTGTGTACGCCCACGGCGATGCCGCCTGCGCCCGCGGCGAGGTAGTAACGGGTCAAAGCCCGTTGGCGGCGCTCGTCCAACTTGCGTTGAGAGTTTAATGCCAGGGGATGGGCGGGAATCACCAGGCCCGATCGCAGTTTGTCGCGCAGCGGCATCAGAATTTTCCGTCCCGCGTCTGAAAATGGGTGGGCTTGTTTAGCAGAGCACCACCCTCGCGGATCCAATTCGCGATCCACACAATCATTTCCGCCGGGCTCACGGTAGGATTTCCGAACAGACCACGCGCCCTGGTTGTGTTGCTGAGCAGAGCGCTGGAGCCCTCTACCATAGAAACAAAGCTGGGCTCGATGCCGAACTGGCGTCCGAATTCGAGAGCGACGTCCCGCACCGAGAGCATCTCCGCGCCCGTGATGTTCAAAATCAACGGCGGCGACTGGCAGTGAGCGAATGACCGCAGGCACCAGGAGTTCGCGTCACGCTGCCAGATCACATTGACCGCGGGCATCCGAAGATCAACGGGCCGCCGCTCGAATACCGTTCGTCCGATGTCCACGAGGACTCCGTAGCGCAACTCAACCGCATAGTTCAGCCGCAGGAGAGCAACCGGCGTCCCCCAACGCGTCGATCCGTATTCAAACATGCGCTCGCGGCCCAGCGCCGATTGTGCATACTCACCCACTGGACCCACAGGGGTCGTTTCGGTCGCCCCACCCTCTGCGAGCGAGCGCAGCGGATACACGTTTCCCGTGGAGAAAGCCACGATGCGGGAATTACGGTAGCGCTCGGCCACCAACCCGGGCAAATAGGTATTCATCGCCCAAGTGAGATGCTCGCCGCCAGCGGTGCCGAATTTTCGGGCGGCCATGAAGATAACATTCGGGACATCGGGAAGTCTGTCGAGTGCGCCCGCTTCAAGCAGATCACACGCAACGGTCTCGATCTCCTGCGCGGCGAATTCGGAGCGTAGTTTGTCATTCGTGAATCGGGCTACGGCGATCACTCGCTTCTTGGTCCCAGCCTGATCGGCCGCGCGTCGCGCCAGGCGGCCCAGGCTTGGCCCCATCTTGCCGCCCGCGCCAAGGATGAGAAGATCACCTTCCAGGGCCGACATAGCCGAAGCGGTCTCCTCGTCGGGGCGCGACAACAGCTCTTCCAATTCCGATTCTGTTTTGATCTTCACGGTTAGCCGAGCTCAAATCCCGCGATCGCATAGATCGCGTCTTTCCTTTCGCGCAGATCCTTTCCTCGAGCCATGCGCACGAGATGCCTTTGCGGAGAAAAACCCAGGTCCCGCGCGATTGCCACAGCGCCTTGATTGCGGGGGAACAAGTCCCATGACCAGCTGCACTTCGTGCTCTGCACGTATTCCTCGATCACGCGACGAGCGGTCTCTGAGTTCTCGCTGACACATGGACCAAGATACGCAGTAACGCGTCCCGGCCGGGAGAACAAGTACGATTCAGCTACGGAGATCGGAGGGTGTCGTTGCGCCAGTCTGTGCAGCAGGCTCGAGCGATCCGCGCCGAACGCGACCGAATCTAAAGCGCGCCCCGGTTCCGCTGCCGACGTGCGGCTGGCGGCCGGCGGTGCTTCGCCTTCGCCCGGGCGCGTCCAGCGCTGAATCTCCTGCTCGGGCTGAAAGCCGAATTTTTCGTAAAGTGGCTGGCCCTGGTTGGTTGCATCGAGTTTCGTGGTTTCGATTCCCATTCGGTCTGCCTGCTTCAGGCAGTGCGTCAGCAATTTTTTTGCCAGGCCACGACGCCGGTAGTCTGGACTGGTCAGCACCATTCCGATCCAAGCCAGGCGACGCTTATAAAAGAACAGGGTTGTAGTCGCAACCAGATGACCGTCCACTTCAATTCCCAGACAGCCTTCCGGGCTGAGTTCCAGAAGCATGCGCCAGTCTTCCTCGGTCTGATTCCAACCGGCCTGTGCGGACAACTGGAAGGCCGTTGGGACGTCATCCGCTCGCAAGGTGCGCAGTTTTTCCTCCACGCGTTCAGGCATACGCGCAGCTCTTGCGAAACCAGCGTGCGAAGTGAGGCAACGCGATTTCAGGATCCGCAATCGAGGGATGCCACTTCTTTTCCCACTCGAATGATATGAAGCGGTCGTAGTGGAGTTGGTGCAAAGCGCCCTTCAATTCAACCAAAGGGAACTCGCCCTCTCCACTTAGAACGTAGGTCCAGGTATCCTGGTGGCGTTGCAAGTCCTTAATGTGAACATGGCGAATCGCCTCTCCTAGCAGAGCCGCGCCTGCCGAGGGCTGTTCCTGGACTGCGGCGTAACTGTTCGCGGGGTCCCAGAGGACTCCCGCGTTCGGACAATCAGCCTGCTCCAGGATTGCCGCAGTCTGCTTCGCGGTGACAAAATCACCGTGGGTCTCGATCCAGACCTCCACTCCTTTGGATTCGGCGATCTCAGCGAGCGTTCGAACCGAATCCGCGATCCAGCCTTGCGTGGACTCGCGGTTCATGCCGGAGTGGATCGTATCGCCGAAGACTCGCAAGCCCGGCGCAGCCAACTCGGCGGCCAAATCCGCCATCCGCTCCCCCTCCATGATCCAACGTCGGCGCTCGACTGCGTCGGGCGAGTCAAAGCGGCAGCTTGTGTCCAGACAAGAGATACTCAATGCATGATCCGCCAATGCCCGCTTCGTAGATGCCAGCTCCGCGCCGGAAAACACCGGTAACTTCCACAGCGAA
>DATDGM010000042.1:0-55868 GCA_036522075.1 Candidatus Sulfotelmatobacter sp. | reverse complement strand
CGCTGATACGGAGGTTGCTGAAGATCTTCCAGGGGAAAATCCATGCTTCGAATGAACCGTCCTGCTGACCCAAGATTGCTCCCCGAGGGCCGACGACGGTAAAGGGCTTCGAAGGAACCGCCTCTCGCACGGCCTTCAGGGGCACGCTGTTTTCAACCGGGAATTGTGCTGAGCCTGGAGATTGACCA
Organism: Candidatus Sulfotelmatobacter sp.; assembly: GCA_036522075.1. Lineage (GTDB taxonomy): Bacteria > Acidobacteriota > Terriglobia > Terriglobales > Acidobacteriaceae > Sulfotelmatobacter. The sequence goes on along the minus strand of DATDGM010000042.1, from coordinate 55,680 downwards.
GCTGCCTGGCCGATTGACTGCGGGAAGGCCGCGAGGCCGAACAATAAAGGCAGAGCCGCTGCTAGAGAAGCTGAATTCATTGACTCTCCTAGGACAAAGTATCCGCCGGCCAGATAGCTGGCGTAACTAGTGCGGGGCCCCCGGAGGGGGAAGCGTTTTTGCTATCTCGGCGACTTTTTCCGACGGAAGGGAATGCAGCAGCTCAACAAAAGTGGCATTCGTCCAGCCAAATCCAATGACATTCACGCCATATCCAGCCTTTACGTTGGTTTCGGATGAGCGGGTCACAACATTGTACTTTTCGCGAATCGTCCCATCCCGCATGAAGTTTTGCAGCACGGTGGAAAGAAACTCCGTCGAGACCCGATCGGCTTCCACATTGTATCCATAGCGCCGCATGCCCTCTACCGCGAGCAATTGAACTGGCGCCCATCCAAAGGGGTAATCCCACTGGCCCTGAGTCTCCTGCAAGCTGGTGGCAATACCGCCTGCTCGGTCAAATAAAGTCAGGTTTTTTACCACGGCGCGGGCCTGTGCCGCCGTCGCCGATCCGGCCCACAGCGGATAAAAAGTAGTGGCATAGCGATAAGTCGATCTCTGCTCAGTATCAAAGTTGTAATCGAAAAAGAGCCCTTCCTTCTCATCCCACAAATATTTTTGCATTGCCTGCTTGCGATTCTCCGCTTGCTGTCGCCACTGCGCTGCTTCGGAGCTTTTGCCGAGCAACCGGCTCATTGCTTCCAAGTCCTGCTCCGTCTTGAAAAGAAGACTGTTCAAGCAAACGGCGGCATAGTGGTGAGTGGCGGCGCCGTAAGGTCCGAAGCGGAAGGAAACATCGAACCCTGACTCGCGCATGGACCGGTCACCCTTATAGTAGTCTGCCTTCAGCCTTATGCGGTGAGCAGGCTCGCACGAAGACAGCGCTTGCGCCGAACCGCAGACCAGCACGGCGTACGCAGAACCTGAAGCGCGGCTGGCTGGGACGTCGGCTTCCTCGCCCTCATAGGCGGGAATTCCCTTATGGAAGAGAAAATACGCTGCCACCTGCCGGTACATATCATTTTCATCCTGCAAGGCCTCGGGTGCAGGGCCTACGCCGAAATCGTAATACCGAGCAAGTCCAGTATTACCGGCGCGATGAGGCTCGTGAGTCCACATGGCGTGGTCCCGCTTCACATAGGAGTACGCGGTTTCCAGCCATGCCCGGTCGTCTTGTCCGGCGGCGGTTTGCGCCGCGTGGACGGCCATGACCATCGAACTGAGAAACGGAGGCTGTGAGCGACTCAAATAATAAGTGCGGTTGGCATTAAGCACCCCGCCATAGTGCTCGATTTCAAAAAAAAAGTTCTCAACCATTCCCCGGGCGAGTTCCACGCGTCCATCCCGCAATAGACCGCGGATAATGAAGTAGCTGTCCCAACCGTACATTTCGTTGAAACGGCCGCCCGGCACCACGTAGTTGTTCTTGAGGTAGAGCAATCCGGGAGGCTGAATCGAATCAGCGTCGGTGGTTCCCAACTGATGTATGACGTGCGGCAGACGCGCGAGCCTGACCTTGCATCCGCGCTGCATTCCCTCAAGCTCTGGAGGCGGTGCAAAATCGGCCGGAAGATAAATCACCAGTGCAGCGGAGAGTTTAGGGTCCGAAGCTGCGCCGCAGGAAATCGTCGATCGGGTAAGGGAGTCCCAGCCGTTGCGGATATAGGTGAGGATTGCGCTCAGGCTGGCGTTTCCGGGTGGGGGTACGCCCTGCGATTGCCCGAGAGCCGCGACAGAGACTATCGCGATCCACGCCGCGCCTATCGAGCGAATCCTGAGACTCCGGCGTCGTCTGCAAGCACCAGATCCAGATTCCGGCATACCAGCGCTCATAGGCAATTTACGATAGCAAGAATCTTCAAGAATCTTCGGCGGCCCTAACCTTGGCCCTCCGTCGATGCCCGGTCTGCGTCGATGCAACTCCCGCGCCTCTAGAATCGAATTCGGGCCGAAAGCTGGATGCGCCGCATGGAGCTTCCATCCTGCGAAGATACAGTACTGGAAATTGTTCCGGCGTTGCCATCCTGGCAATCGACACACGAGTCTGGCTGACCCAGATTCACTTTGTTGAACAAGTTGAAGAAGTCGGCGCGGAACTGGAGACTGAGCTGTTCTCTCAGGCTGACTGATTTTGATATGGACAAATCCGTATCGATGTAGCCTGGGCCGGTAAATGAATCGCGACCGATGTTGCCAAAGGTCCCAACCAGTGGGCGGGCAAATGCCCCGAATGCTGAGTTCGCTTGCCCGGCGGGCTGCAGGATGTAAGGGGATGGAGTAAAGAATTGAACTTTGTGGGCACTAGGATTAAACGAACCGATATGAGTGGAGAACCCGCCCGCTCCTGAGCGATTGAGGAATCCGATTATGTCATTATCCTGCCCACTGTTGGCATAGCCTGGAGTCCAAGGTAGTCCATCTTCCCAGGTCAACGTTCCGTTTAGAGAGAAGCCTCCGATTACCCGGTTGACCCAGCCTGCGGGGTTGCTTCCAAACATCCTGCCCTTGCCGAAGGGCAGATCATAGTTGCCGGCAAAGACAAAAACCTTCGGCCGGTTGTAATAGCTTGGACCGTAACCGACGCGAGGATCGATGAAGAAATAATAGGACTCATGCGTCAGGGCCTTGGACCAGGTGAAGTGACTCAAGAATTGAAGGCCGCCGCTGAATCGCTTATCGACCCGCACTTGCAACGCGTTGTAACTGCTCGTGGCTTCATTGGCGTTGTAACGCAAATCCTGTTCCCACAGGAACGGATGACCGAAACCGACACCGAGAGCCTGTGCGGTTCCGTTGAAGTAGGGGCGGCGATCGCTTTGGGTGTAGGGCAAGTGGGTGAGCACATTGATGTCTTGTGGAGTGCAGCCGTAGCCAAAAACGACCATCGCGGGATTGCAGTCATTGAACCCTGCGATTGTCTGCGTGTTCGGACTGGCCTGATTGGAGGAGTCAAACATGTTGTGAATGCCATGGCTGCCAACGTATGAGACTTGCAGTGACATGGTCGGCGAGATCTCTTGTTGCACCGCCAGATTCCAGGCATCGAGAGTTGGGAGGCGGACAAAGAGCGGACGCGTTGGTACAGAAACTCCATCTGGGAGGGGAAAGTTGCCATCTGCCGGAATGGGAGCAAACGCAAACGCCGGAGGCCCGGGCGCTACAGTGCCGCTCGGCAAGGTCAGGGGCTGGGTGAGATTGAAGACAGCGGCCGCATTGGTAAGCGGATTCGCATTCTGAGAGACCTGCGTTGGGAACGAGAATGTGAGAACCTCGCCGTAAGTGTTACCCGACCAGCCTTGCCCGTAGACGCGGCCATAACCCAGCCGGATGACGGTTTTTGGAAGGAGCTGATAGGCAATGCCGATTCGCGGCGCCAAGTTCGTAAATTTGTTCTCTACGTTAAGATTCGTGCCATAGGGGCCGTACCCTGCAATGCGAATGTCTCCGGTGTTGAGATCGAGCAGTCCACCCTGGCCCTTGCCGTTCACTGTTTCCGGGAAGTAAATCTCCCAGCGCAGGCCGTAGTTAAGGGTTAGATTGCGCGTCACACGCCACTGATCTTGAACATAAGAGAAAATTCTTTTCTGGCGCTCCTGGGCGTTGGTGTTTTGGGTCTGTGTGCGTTGAAAGGCAGTGACGTCGCCCAGCAGGAAGGTTGCGAATCCGAGCCCGGCCGAAGTGTCACTGCCGGTTCGTGACGCGGCGAAATGGAAGTTGCCGGAGCGTACGTTGTTATTGTCGAGGCCGACGATGTGGTTGAGTCCATAGCGCACATCTCCGCCGAATTTAATGTTGTGATTGCCTACCATGTGCGACCAGTTGTTTACGAACTGGAATTGGCTTGCGTTTTGCTCGAACTGGTTCGCCGAGGTGCCGTACTCGAGGTTTCCGCCCCCGTTGGTTCCGTTGCTGGCATTATCGATGTTGAACTGCGGCAGGCCACCATTCAGGGACAGATCGCCGACATTTGCATTCGGGATGCCAAGTTGGTTGCCCAGGGGCTGGTTGAAATCGGGACCCTCTTCATTCAGGTGGATTTTGTAGTAGCCGAAGCGAACGTCCGTGAGCCAACGGCTTGAAACTACATAGTCACCGCCGGCTGCGACGCTTTGGTCGCGCGCGTCATCTGTGCCCGCGAAACTGCCGTTACCGAAACCGCCGCCGCCCGCCGCGCCAAAAAAGGGAGTTCCTGAGAGATTGGAGCCGAAGTACGTATATCGGCCGAAGAGATGGAGTTTCTCCTTAAGCTGATCATCGATGCGGACATCGAACTGGTTCGTGTTGAACGGACCCGAGCCTGAGGCAAGGTAGTTATTCACGATTCCTGCTCCGGCAACGTTGGGGTCGGGAAGTAGTTTGAAGAAATTGACCGCCGCAGATGAGAGCCGCGTCGCCGGAATGATGTTTCCTGTGAAGGGTGTTCGGCCGGCAAGGGAAATCTCGTTGCTCGCAGGATCAAATATCTGAATGCCTCCGCCCGCCGGAGGTGCCGCGAGATAGTCGCTGAGGTTGCAATCGCCCCCCGAAGTGCAGGAGCTTTTCGCCAAGTGTGTGGGTACGGTCGTTAGCGTCGCCGATCCGGTTCTCTCGCGTAGACCCTGGTAGTCGCCGAAGAAAAAGAGTTTATTCTTGATGATGGGTCCACCCAGGGAACCGCCAAACTGGTTGTGGAGGGTTCCCGGGATGAAGCGGCCAGTGAGTGGATCGGGTGCGAATTCAGTAAAAGGATCGCGAGCCTGCAAGGCGTCCGAGCGCCAGTACTCGAATGCCGACCCGTGAAAGTGGTTGCTGCCCGACCTCGTCTGAGCGGTTACAAGGCCGGCCACCGCCTTGCCGAATTCGGCGTCATAATTCTGCGACGTAACTTTCTCTTCTGAAATCGCATCCAGATTCGGATTAATGACCGCAATTCCAATGACCGGATCCTGGTTGTCGGTGCCGTCCAGTTCGTAGCCGGTCGCGAACGGCAACTGCCCGTCTACCTCGATCTGCTGGCTGCGCTGCGGGTTTTGCGCCTCGCCGACATTCCAACCGATATAAGACGTGCCGGGCGTCAACAGTTCAAAGGCGGTAAAGTTTCGATTGAAATTGGGCAACGTCTCCACGGCGCGCTCGTTGAGAACCACATTGACGTCCACATGGTCAGCCTGTAACAGCGGGGCTGCCGAGGTCACATTCACGGTGTTGCTGACTATGCCGAGGGTCAGTGTAAAGTCCACTTTGGGGGCGGTGTCGGCGTACACGACGACATTTTCCGTCGCGACCTTATTGAACCCCTTGGCCTCCGCGGTAACCGTATAAGTGTCCGGAATAAGATGCTGCACGCGGTATTGGCCGTCGGCGTTGCTTTGGGAGGTTTCCGCTGTGCCCTTTGCGATGTCCGCAACGGTCACTGTGGCGTTTGGGACAACTGCGCCGGAAGGGTCAGTTACTGTTCCAAATACCGATCCATAGACCGCTTGGGCTACAGCAAACCCTGTACCCGCCAGAGCGTAAATCGAAAATAATGCCAATGCGACCCAAGGACTGACGCCCTGGATGCGGCGAGAACGTGGCAGAACACGAACCATTTCACAACTGGCATCGCAAGTCATCGCATGGCTCCTCGATGTAAAGAACTCTTTGCTCGATTTTCAACATCGAAACAGTTGCCTTTGCGCCAGGGAAGGCAAGGGGAAAACTTTTGTTGACCGCGATTCGTCGGCGGTCTTGCACTTCGATTACAGCTCGGAGTAGCATGAAAACACAGTCGCACCGGTGACTGTTCTACGACAGCGATACTTCACCGGATCAACTTCGGCGACCGGACAAGATGTTCCTCCGACTCGCTTCTCTGCGGAAGTATCACCGTGTCAGTTACGCGTCACAGAACGATGGAACGTTCTGTTCTCTCTGAGAGATAGAAAGCTCCGGGGTTGAACGTTACATGTCTGTTACATCACTCCAGTTCGACCGGGATAGAGAGCTTTATCTCGACCAAATCGAAAAACTGGTGCGTAGCCACGCGTTGCGCAAGGCTGAATCTCTCTGCAAGCTGCTCCGTTATCTAGCCGACCACGCACTGGCTCGACCCGGCGTTGCGCTGAAGGAATATCAGATCGCCACCGAGGTATTCGGGCGGCCTCGCGATTTCGATCCACAGGCCGATTCGGCTATTCGTGTGCAGGCCGGCCGATTGCGGTTTAAGCTGGTCGACTATTACAGCCACGAGGGTTTATCCGATTCGATCGTGGTGGAAATGCCCAACGGGGCTTACACTCTGAATTTCCACCATCGAGATACGCAGCGTCCGATCGTCCTGCCTGCCCCACGCTCTTCCCGATACAGCCCGCTGTGGCAAGCACGGGCACAAAAGGATGGATCGCCACGGTTGTGGTTCTATCTTTGGTCCTTGTGGCAGCGCTTGCCGCCGTGGCAGGGCTTTCCCGGGAACTCAATTCTGCGAGGGAAGAGAGCAGGGGTGAATTGGCGCCTGCTCCCGCTTTGCGCGCCTTCTGGAGTCAATTTGCCTCGGGCCCGGAGGCACCTTGGATAATTTTCAGTAATGCGGCCTTCGTGGGGCGGCCGGAAACGGGCATGCGTTATCGGGACCCCAGCCGCGACGCTCGCGATCTAATCCTGGACCACTACACTGGAGTTGGCGAAGTCCTGGCTGTACATGAGCTCGACCAAGTCTTCAGTCAATTGAAGCATCCCATTCTAGTGAAGCGCGGCAGCTTGTTCTCACTGGATGATGCCAGGAATAACGACCTCATCTTCGTGGGCTCTCCCGCGGAGAACCTCACTTTGCTGGATCTTCCCGGCAGCGAGGAATTCGTCTTTAAGCGCATGAAATCCAGCGCCCATAAGGGTGATCTGGCAATCGTGAATGCGCATGCTCAAGCGGGCGAGGCCGAGATTTTTTATCCCAGCGATCCATCGCAGCCTCTCGTAGAAGACTACGCAATTGTGGCTCTTGTGCCCGGGCTGAATCCAGATCGCCACGTCCTGATTCTGGCTGGGACCACAACTATCGGAACGCAAGCCGCCGCGGAATATGTTTGCGCAAAAGATTCGGTGGAAGAGTTGCTCCACGGCCTGGCTCTGCCGGCGGGCGCCACGCCTAAGCCCTTTGAGGCACTGTTGCGCGTCAAGATCACCCGCGGCGTTCCTGTCAGCACCCAATTGGTGGCGGTGCGCAACCGAAAATAATAAATAGTGGTTAGAGAAGAATCAGTCCGCGGGCTGCAGCTTAAGCTGTTCAGTGGCATGAATCTTAGATGCCATGTCGATTTCTTTCCTCGCGTCTTCCTCGCGCCCCAATCCACGGTATGCCTGCCCTAGCAGCGTGTGCGTCATGTAGTTGCTCGGATCCATCTTTTCCGCGTGCTGCAAATAGAGCAGCGAAGTCTGCGGGTCGTTTCGTCGCAACAGAACTTTTCCCATGAGTATGAATGGTCCGGTGCTCGAGGTATCGAGCGAGATGGCCTTGGCCAAAGCTTCCTGTGCTTGCTGATATTGACCCGAACGCGTGTAAACATCTCCCAGGCGGTCGTAAACCCCGGCGTTCGAGGGATTGATTTCGCGCTCCTGCTGAAATTCGCGAAGCGCCTGCGCGGTATCCGACTTGAACAAATAAACTTCTCCCAGCAAGAGATGTGCCAGAGGAATTTTTGGGGTGAGATCGAGCGCCTTTTTGGCGGCATCGGCGGCCGCTTCCGGCAAGTTTGCCTCCATCATCATCTTGCCTAACAGAAGATAGGCTGCACCCGAGTCCGCAGGCACTGCAAATTGGTTGGCGAAAGCCGAACGAGCTTCATCGAAGCGGTTTGAATTGAGGTAGCACAATCCAAGAACATAGCTGGCATCGGCGTTCGCGTTGGGCGTCCACTGCTTGACTCGTTCAAGAAATGGGATGGCCGCGGCGGGGCGTCCGAGACGATAGAGAGTGAGCCCTCGCATCTGCACGGACTCAAGATCTTCCGGGTCCTGGTCAATTGCGCGCGCGAACGCCTGTTCGGCGGAGATCAGTTTGCCAGTGCGGTAATAAGCGATCCCTAGTTCGTGTTGTACTCCTTTGGCCGACAACCCGGGTGTGGAGGCCAATTGTTCGAGCATCGCAGTGGCCGCTGGGGTATCACCGTGCTCCAGTTTTGCCTGCGCTGATGCCAACGTTGCTTCGACACTCATCTTGCTGGGGGTAGCGGAATCCGCCGTCTTGGTGGCGACTCCCCTGGTATTTGTTCCCGGAGGAGCTTCAGGGCTGGATGCCTGCCCAAACGCCCCGGCGCTCACGGAAAACAACCCTACGAGTATGAAGAATGTTCGCATCCGTAAATTCTAATCCGAGACACGCTGGCAACGCCGACAGTGTTACGATTCGTTTGTGCTTTCGTGGCGGAAATTTCCTGATGGGAGACGAAACCTAATACTCTGCCTTTTCCTTACCCTTCCGAATGTCCAAACCCACCAGCCCGTTTCTTCGGGCGCTGTTTCGAGCAGGACGACCGCCACCCATCCCTATCCCGCGAGCGATCTGCATTCCGGGCCCGCATGGTTTATTGATGTTGCTCAGGAAGCCGGACTCCGGATGGAAAACGTGAATGGAGGAGTTGATACCAAGAAGTACATCATCGAAACCACCGGCAGCGGCGTGGCCATTGTGGATTACGACAACGATGGTTGGCCTGACATCTTCATGGTGAACGGCACCACACTCGATGGGGCAAAAGAAAAGAGCCTGAAACCGACCAGCCATCTCTTTCACAACAACCATGACGGAACGTTTAGTGACGTCACTCATGCAGCGGGGCTGGACTTCACCGGCTGGGGCCAAGGCGTGTGCGTTGGAGATTACGACAACGACGGCTTCGACGATCTTTACGTCACGTACTACGGTAAGAACCGGCTCTACCACAACGAAGGCAACGGCACCTTCAAAGAGGTTGCCACTGCCGCAGGGGTTGCGGGCGATGGCAAGACGTGGGGAACGGGCTGCGCCTTTGTCGATTACGATCGCGATGGAAAACTCGACCTTCTTGTCGCCAACTATGTACTGTTCGATATCAAGACTGCGCCCAAGCCGGGGCACGGGTTGATGTGCGTCTGGAAGGGCACGCCGGTGATGTGCGGCCCGCGCGGACTCGACTCCTCGCCCAACATCCTCTATCACAATCTCGGCCGAGGAAAGTTCGCCGACGTCAGCAATACCAGCGGGATTGAAAAGACCTACGGCCACTACTGCTTCAGCGTCTCCCCCTCGACTATGATGACGACGGCTGGCCCGACATCTACGTGGCATGCGACAGCACTCCCAGCATCCTCTATCACAACCAGCACAATGGGACTTTTAGGGACGTGGCCCCGGAAGCGGGGGTGGCTTTCAATGAGGACGGGCGCGAGCAGGCGGGCATGGGCGCTACGGTCGGCGACTATAACAACGACGGGCGTCCCGACATTTTCAAGACAAACTTTTCCGACGATGCGTCGTCTTTATACAGGAATGACGGGGACGGAACGTTTTCGCCAAGCATCTTTGAGGCGGGATTGAGCCTGAATACGCGTTTCTTAGGCTGGGGAACAATGTTTGTCGACGTCGACAATGACGGCTGGCCGGACATTCTTGCCGTCAATGGCCACGTGTATCCCGAAGTGGACACGAACCATCTGGGTTCAACCTACCGTGAGCCTCGGCTGCTCTATTGGAATGAGGGCAATGGAAAGTTCAAGGACTACAGCCAGCAGTGCGGACCCGGGTGTACGGAACCGCGATCAAGCCGTGGCTTGGCAGTCGGGGATCTTTGGAATGATGGCCGCATGTCTGCCGTGGTGAATAATATGAGTGGACAGCCCATGCTGCTGGTCAATGAAGCCGGCAACAAGAACCATTGGCTGGGCGTGATTACAAAAGGCGCAACGTCAAATCGCGACGGCATCGGCGCCAAGGTTACGGTTGTTGTTGAACGACATAAGTTTGTGCAGGAAGTGCGAAGCGGCTCCAGTTATATCTCGAATAACGATATGCGTCTGCATTTCGGGCTTGGGAGCAGCGCCACGATCGACCGCATCGAGATTCGTTGGCCCAATGGCAGCACCGAAGTCTTTCCCGGCGGAAGTGCCGATCATTTCGTTACCTTGATGGAGGGCCGGGGCGCGACTCCACATGGTTCGTGAAGCAATCTAAGAGAGGCCGTGACCCGCTACGCAAGCGTGATTGGTGCCGGGAGGGGGAATCGAACCCCCACAGGCCTTTCGGCCCTGCGGATTTTAAGTCCGCTTCGTCTGCCAATTTCGCCATCCCGGCGTTGCTTATAAATCACTGATTACAAGCGTGCTGCTCGCAGTTCGCGGGCTGAGTTTGCTTTCACAGCGTCATTCCCTCTGGTGTTTTTCATATCCCGGATCTGAACCGTCCTTCCCAAGATAGTCGCCTGAAAGTAGGAAAAGCCATCAAATTTTCCACCTGACAAGAGGAATAGGCAATGAACAGGCAGAATCGGGCTACCGGTAAACGGCCCCTTGCCCATAAAGTCGGGAATCAAGGAAAACACGATCAAGAAGCGCACATTCGGAGAGAGCCATGAAAACCCTAATTGTGGGTCTATTTTTATTAACAACGATTGCACCATCGTCACACGGACAGCAGTCGTCACAGCCGCCAACGGAAACGATCCAAACTGCCACGAGTCATACACCTGAACAACAAGAAGTCATCAATCTTTCAAAGCAGAAGTGGGATTGGATGGCAGACAAAAATGTAGATTCCTTGAAGAAACTGTTTGACGACAAAGCTATGTTCGTTCACATGGGAGGAACCTGGGGGAAAACCCAGGAACTTACTACCATTGAAAGCGGCGGCATCTGGTACAAGAAAGCTGCAGTTTACGCAGTTGAAGTAAACACATTTGGTAATTCAGCTGTCCTGCTAAATGACATTGATTTGCAGGCAGTGGTCGGGGGACACGAAGTCACCAATGCCTTTATGGTGACTGAGGTATATATCAAAGAAAACGGCCAGTGGAAGATGGCCCAACTCACGTTCTCGCATCTGCTCAGGCCAGTTAAAATGAATAACAACAAGTGACACACCAGATCGATCGAGAGCCGGAATCTGTCACAAAAGCTGCATGACATATATAAGATCCAGACTGAAGGCCGGGCTCCTTTCGCAGAGGGCCAGCAGGGTATCTTTCAGAACGAATCACTCCTGTCTATCGCGGCCAATTACGGAAAATCCGTTGCAGGTCATCCTGCGATGGCATATCCGGAGACAGATCATCGCATGAAGGAGAGAGTCGCAGCCAGGCGGCTCTCTCCCTTCATTCTCACATTGCGTAGAGGGTGCGTGCGCGCCGCCGCTTTCCTTCGCTTCGACTCTCAATCTCTATCGACTGAATAGGCGACTCGGCGGTTATGCGCTCACCGAGATCCGCCGATTTCAGATGGCCGAGAAGCCGCCGTCGACAGACAAATCCACCCCATTCACGAAGCTCGAATCGTCTGAAGCAAGAAACAGCGCGGCCGTCGCAATTTCCTCAGGACGACCCATCTTTCCCCGCGGGATCAGGGATTCGAACATCCGCTTCCCCGCCTCATCGAGAACCTGGTCCTGCATCGGTGTGGCGATCGGCCCCGGGCTCAGCACGTTCACCCGGATATTCCTGTGCTTCAGTTCGTTGAGCCACGTGCGAGCGAATGAGCGCAACGCCGCCTTGTTCGCCGCATACACGCCGTAGCCAGGAAAACCTTTCACCGAAGCAACTGACCCAGTCATGAAGATCGATCCGCCGTCGTTGAACAGCGGCAACGCCTTCTGAACCGTAAACAGCGTGCCGCGCGTATTTAGGCCGAATTCCGCATCGAAGTGCTGCTCGGTAATCTCGCCCAGTTTGACGGCTTTGCCCGTGCCGGCGCTCGCGAACAGGACATCGATCTTGCCCTTTTCCCGCTTCACTGTATCGAACAGGCGGTCGAGGTCGTCGAGATTGGACGCGTCGCCGCGCACGCCGGTCACGTTCCGGCCAATCTGCTTGACCGCCTCATCGAGCGCCTCCTGCCTCCGGCCCATGATGAAAACATAGGCGCCTTCTTCCACGAACCGCTTAGCGCTCGCCAGCGCCATGCCGCTCGATCCCCCCGTGATGACTGCAACCTTACCCTTAAGCTTTCCCATAATTGCTCCCTTCGCTGCTGAACTTGTTGTCATAAGTCCTCCTCCCTCTACATTTGCGCCTGCGATGAGGCACCTTTCATCAAAACCTAGAGCAGTAGATTTCTTTGGCGGTGGACGAGAACTGCTCGGGAGTCCTAATCTCTTGTCTATTCGTCCAAACGCGGAGGCCACATTGGACCCGATAACAGACATCTTCAGAACGATGCACGTGACCGCTTTTGGTCAACACAGGCTCGAAGCTACAGCCCCGTGGGGCCTAATATCGGAGAAGCAGACCGAAGAAAGAGTCATGCCTTCCGGCAAAAAGATTCCGCCCACAGATCTGGCGCACTTCGCCATGCTTTCGCGCGGCAACTGCTGGCTGAGTGTGGAAGGCATTCTGGAGCCAATTCCCCTCACCGGTGGTGATTGCTTTTTGCTTGCCCGGGGGACTTCGATTGTTTTGCGCGACAGCCCGCGAACACGTCCGAAGTGGAGTTTCCGCGAGATCGCGGCCATGGCCAACAGCAATGTCGCTCATTATGGAGGTGGTGGCGCACCGACGACAATCGTCTGTGGGTCCTTGAGTTTCGATCGCGCCAGCCTGAAGCCGATCACTCAGTTATTGCCGAGCTTCATTCTGATTAAGGGCGATCAGGCGCGCACGCTTGCTCTTCACACCACAATGCAGGCGCTGGCGTCAGAAATGGCAGAACAGGTGCCGGGATCTGAAGTAGTCGCGAATCGGCTCGCCGAAGTTCTGTTTATCCAGGTACTCCGGGCGCATATCGCGTCGGGAGCGGATCGCAACCAAGGATGGCTTCGCGCGATTTTCGATCCTCAAATGGGCACTGCCCTGAGTGCCATTCATGACAGAGTAAATAGACCCTGGACGGTCGAATCCCTGGCCGAAGCGGCGGGCATGTCTCGCTCCGCATTCGCAGCACGTTTTAAAGAGCTACTCCGACAAACACCGCTGGAATACGTAACCGAGTGGCGGATGCAGAAGGCGATACAGTTACTACGACAACGCGACAAAAAACTCGTCGACGTTGCTCGGTCGGTCGGTTACGAGTCCGACGCTGCGTTCAGTAAGGCGTTCAAGCGGGTTGTCGGGGCCAACCCTAGTGAATACGTCAAACGCGGTTTTGAAGACCAGGGTAAGGCCGCCAGACAACCATCAAGGTAATGTAAAACAAGAGCATCCGTCCTATCGAACCTGTCCGAACCCCTCTCCCTTGCCGACCCACTGTGTGAAGGACTGAAGATGAGGTCCCTGCGATGGGCCACTCAATCCCAACCACTGGCGCGACATGGCAGAGGCAGCGTCCTTACGCGATCGGCGTTCTGCAGAATGCACAGGTCACACCTCGTCGTTTTCGATTCTTCTTATGCTTGCGACGCTCGAATGTCTTGACGCGAACCTTCTCTGCACAAAGGACGCGGGCAAAGCCTGCGCTGGGCTTGTCGAACAGGGGGTGCGGCGCCACACAACCCGGCACATGTTGCGATTGCGGTTAGAGTAGGGATTGACGGGACGGAAATCACAAACTGCGGGAACCGGCAGCGGGGAGATCGAGACCCGGCCTATGCCGAGCCCGCCGAGGCGGCTAGTCCACGCTGCTTACGTAATTCTTCATGGAATTGATCGGTCGGAAGCATGCTGTCCTTGCGGAACAGACTGAGCAGCGGATCGTGGGAGTCCGCGGATTCGGTTTTATCTTTGCTGGTGTTTTTTCGGCCGGACTCAGCCTCAGGCTCCAGGCCCTCGGGCTCGACCAGCAGTTCCGGCATCACGTCGCGGTTTTGCGTGAGCACGCCCAGGAACTTCTCCACCGCTTGCCGATGTTCCGGCGTGGTTAGCGAGAATTCCACTCCCATGCCCTTATCGGGATGCATCACTCGCACCACGCCTTCGGCGCGCATTTCCAGGCTCGAGGCGCGCATCGACAAAGTCACGCGCGTGGACACGGGAAAGGGCGAGGAAATTTCCAGGTAGCAGCCGCCCAGGCTGAGGTCGGTGAGCTCGCAGCGCACCGGCGGATCATCCTGCTCCTGCTCCGCCGAATTGCGTTTGAGCCAGTCGACCAATTGCCGCGAGGCATCCGGCGCAACATCCACAAAGCGGAGTCCCGCCAGGGCCATGTTTCCTTCCCAGGCAAACTGTGACGAAAGCTCGAATGAGATTTGAGTCCCTGGAAGGGTAAATGCAACTTTCCACATGCCGGTCGGGCGCTGGCGGCCGGGAATCTTTACTGCCATGCCTCCCTCGCTCAAGTCCGCGGTTGTAGCGCGTAGTGTGGCATCGGAATCTACCTTGCGAATGAGCACCGGAATTTGCACGGGAACCCGGAAATTTCGCCGCCGTTCGCGCTTCATCAGGGCCCGTGCCGCACGGAAGCTGGATTTGGCGCGCTCGGTCGAAACCGGCTTATAGAGAACGAAGTGCGCTCCCAGGTCGAACGCCGAACGCAGTCCGGTCGCCGCGTCTACCACCGCCACGGCCACGGCACGCTTGTTGCAGAGAGCGCTGCGTGCGCTGCGCAGCACGTCTGCCGACCGGGGATCGGCGCAATCTACAATGATCGCTTCATAACGCTCGCGGGTAAGTTTCCGCAAAGCTCCGTCGGCGTCGGCGCACAGTTCCACCCCGATCTCGAGGTCGCCCAAGGTCCGGCGCAGCACTCGAACGATCTTCTCATCGGAACAAAGCACCAGCGATTTCAGGGTCATAGCGCGCGCGGTCCTGTTTCCGGAACTCGGCAGACTGGGATTTCTGTGAGTCGATCCGGCACACGGACTCCTACCTTCAAACTTTACGGCTTCGGGTTCGGCCTAGCAACGCCGGCCTTGCCGCTTGGGTTACGACCGTAACTCGGGAGGCGTGGCGGAAAAAGAGGTCGCCAGTCGCCTTCAAAGCGCGCGCTGGCTACGGAGCCGGGACGGGTAACGACGCCACAAGATCTTATGCTGGAGAGGGACCCGGGTGGGGCGAGTGCGATGGCACCCAGAATCGGCGCGATCCATACCGAACCGGCATGTTTACAATTGTTTACGACGATTATTCTCGCCAGAAGCGCCGTGAATTTCGTTGACTTTCGACACAAATCCGGCGTAAGATGCTGAGTCTCCATTTCAAGCAGTTGGGCCAGGATGGTGGGGGTATCTAGCCGGGTCTAGATGTCCGTACTTGCGTTCTGCCCAAGTTTGAATCCCGGCGAGAACGTGGAGAATCATATAGTTAGGCATTTTTGGGTAGTTAATCCCCCAATTTAGAGAGGCATCTTTTCATGGCCAAGCGACGCGGAAATCCCAACTGGGGCAAGCCGGAGCCGATAGGCCCCATTGTCCCCACCATTACCGAGTTTGAGCAAGTTGTGCGGGAGTATAAGCTCTCTCCCGACCAGTATTTGCGCTCCACCCGTCTGCGGGAGTGGGCGCGGCGCAACAAAAACTCGAAGTACATTCCCGAGCCTTTGCTCGAAGCCTGGGGCTTCGAAATCGAGTCAACCCTGTAACCCGGCGGCGGCTTGCAGATCATCGCAGACTGCTAGCGAAGTCACCAGGAAATCAAGAGTAGGAAATCAAGAGTAGGAAATCAAGGGTCGCTCGAAGAGCGACCCTTTGTATTTCTGGCGGTGCTGTTTATAGTGATCCAGTTCGCCGTAATGCCTTCAGATGCAACGCATAGCCCAGTTGCGGGTTCTTGGCCTAACCGCGGTTAGCGTTAGTTTTCACTGGCAACGGACCACTGGCCCCGGACAACTACCCTTCAACTTCGCGTCGGCCGAGCTTTTCGCCTTCCTGGCGGCAATCGCATTTGCCGCCGGACTGAATGTCTACGCCACGGTGGCGGTTCTGGGATTACTCGGTCGCTTCGGACACATGCCGCTTCCTCCGGGCCTGCATCTGCTTGAGAACTGGGTGGTTATCGCGGCCAGCACCGCGCTGTTCCTGGTCGAATTTTTCGCTGACAAAGTTCCCGCGTTTGACCTGATTTGGAATGCCCTGCACACTTTCGTGCGGGTTCCAGCAGCTGCGCTCATCGCCTACGAAGCCACTAAGCCACTTTCTGCCGAACAGCAGCTCTTCGCTACCCTGTTGGGCGCGGCCGTAGCCCTTGCCGCCCACGGCGGCAAAACTGCTGTAAGAGCGGCAGTTACACCCTCCCCGGAACCGCTTTCAAACATCGCGTTGAGTCTGGGGGAAGATGTTCTCGCTATAGGGCTGGCTTGGCTCGCCACCCGGCATCCTTACGCCGCCGGGATTCTAGTCGCCTTCCTGGTCGTGATCATAGTGACGCTAACTCGCTGGGTAGTAAGAGCCTTACGCGCACTGTTCCGCGGGGCCGAGCGCGAACTGGCAGCATAAACCTGTCATCGCCCCGGAGCGGACTCCTCCGCTGGGTGTAAAATCCTTCCGGTTCTTGAATTGTCCTTAAAATTCAAGAACTTCGGTTCACTTTTCCTCAAGCGCGAGGCTCATTGATGAAACTCACTCTCTCGTCCTCACTTAGCGCAGGCGTTCTGTTTCTTCTGGTTCCGGTCTGCGTCGCGCAGGCTCCGATGAAATGGAAAATTCACGATCTCAATCGGCCGGTGCCGCCGGTGATTGATCCGGGCACGGCCAGCACTCCCGATACGGCAGGGCATCCTCCGTCAGACGCGGTCGTTTTGTTTGACGGCAAAGATCTTGCGCACTGGGCCGACAAGGATGGCAAGCCTGCGCCCTGGAAGGTGGAGAACGGCTACATGGAGGTGTTGCCCAAGAGCGGCTACATTTTTACGCGTGAGCCGTTCGGAGATTGCCAGTTGCACGTGGAGTTTGCCGAGCCTCTGCCCGCCGTAGGCGAGAGCCAGGAGCGCGGCAACAGCGGCGTCTTCCTGATGGGCCTTTACGAAATTCAGGTTCTGGATTCCTACCAGAACAAGACCTATGCGGATGGCCAGGCTTCCGCAGTCTATGGCCAATACCCTCCGCTGGTGAACGCGTCGCGGCCGCCGGGACAATGGCAGGCCTATGACATTATTTTTCACGGCCCACGGTTTGCGAAAGACGGCAAACTGCTTCGTCCCGCGCGCGTGACCGTGATGGATAACGGGGTGCTGGTGCAGGATAACGTGGAACTCACCGGCCCCACCGCTAACGGGCAGCGCCCGCCTTACAAACCAACGCCCGAGAAGCTTCCGCTCGCCCTGCAGGACCACGGAAATCTGGTGCGCTTCCGGAATATTTGGATTCGCGAATTGAACGACATGCAGTAGTGCAGTAGGGCTTGCGCGCGAGGCCGGTTGAGCGTGAGATCCTTCACTCCGCCGGAAGAACGGCTCCGTTCAGCATGACACCGCCGGGAATGGCTCGGCGTAGGGATGGCTCGGCGCAGGAATGGCTCAGCGCCAGGGATGGACTCGCTCCAACCGGTCAACAACGGGCGGCTACAAGAACCTCTTTGCTACAATCTGACGAGCATGAGCCTGCAGCCGCCATTTACCGACGTTCCCGCTGCCCTCGAGGAAATCCGCGCCGGCCGGATGATTGTTGTCGTGGATGATGAAGACCGGGAAAACGAAGGCGACCTGACGCTGGCAGCTGAGAAAGTCACGCCAGAAGCCATCAACTTTATGGCGAAGTATGGCCGTGGCCTGGTCTGCCTGGCGATGACCGAGGAGCGGCTTGACCATCTCCGCATCGGCCCCATGACCACCGAAAACACTTCGCAGTACGGCACCGCATTTTGCGAAGCCATCGACGCACGCCAGGGCGTGACCACAGGAATATCGGCGCACGATCGCGCCCGCACAATTCAGGTGGCGATCGATCCCGCGACGAAGCCAACCGATCTGGCTCGTCCCGGGCACATGTTCCCCTTGCGCGCGCGGAAGGGCGGAGTGCTGGTGCGAGCTGGGCAGACTGAAGCTTCCGTCGACCTCGCGCGGCTGGCGGGCATGGTCCCTGCCGGAATCATCTGCGAAATCATGAAGGACGACGGCAGCATGGCCCGCGTCCCGGACCTGATCGAATTCTGCCGCGAACATAACCTGAAGATGCTGACCGTGGCCGAACTCATCCGCCATCGTATGGCGCACGAACGCTACGTGCACCGCGTGGGAGAGGCGCTGGTCGATACCAGTTTCGGAGAGTTCCGCCTCATCGCTTATGAAAGCGAAGTGGATGGCGGCGGCGAGAGTCATGTGGCGTTGGTTCGGGGCGACATCGAAAACAGTCCGACTCCGGTGCTGGTGCGCATGCACGCCCACTGCTTGTTGGGCGACGTATTCGGGGCTATTGGCTGCGAATGCCACGCCACGCTGCAAGGCTCGCTGCGCCGCATCTCAGAGGAAGGCCGGGGAGCTCTAATTTATCTGCATCAAACTTCGCAGGGATTCTCCATTGAAAAGCTGGGCGACCGCAGCGCCCTCCGGTTCCATCGCGGCCGAAGACAGCCTTCCCTGCTCGACAACGAACGGCAGACGCAACGCGAAATCGGCATCGGCGCACAGATTTTATCGGACTTGAATTTGCGCCACATCCGCCTGCTCACGAATCGGCCGAAGAAGGTGGCTGCTTTGGAAGGATTCGGAATTGAGATCGTCGAGCAGGCCCCGGTAGAGTTGGAGCCAGCGCCTACAAAGTTACGTTAGTGCGTTTATCGCCGAGCGTTTACCTGCGATCCAGCCATAACCCCCACAAGGAAAGACCGATCATGGCGACGCCGAGAATGGCAGCGCAGGCTCGAAAGAACGGTTGATTCGGATAGGGCTCGTTGTTCCGGCCGTGCCACGGCTCTCCCGAGTAGGCTGCCCAGAGAACGAAGCTGCCCATAAGAATCGCGAAGCAGTGTTTGGAATACCAGGGAAAACCGAGAGGGTCGGAAGAAAGGCTCAAGAAGCTGCTTTGGGCAGCGGCGGTTGATCTGGTCCAAAAAGCCTGCACTAAAATGGTTTGCGAGCGATCACTTCGCTGTCGCGAATAAAAAATTGCGCTGAGCAGGCTTCTGACCCACAGATCACGGGGATGAAGCCGTTGATCTGCTTGCGTGTGATGAGCCCCAGCATGCCGCAGGAAGGGCAGGAGAGTACCGCCCAGTAGGGATCTTCCTTCTCGCCGATCTCGCCGGCATTCTCCAGCACGAAAACCGTGCCCGGTTGCATTTGCTCCGGGATCCACTCATTCAGGATGTCGAGTTCGCTGATCATTCTTAGACTTCCTCCGTAAACTCCCTCCGTGCTCCTGTTCCTGGTGAATCTAGATCCGGGTGAAGCTAATCCGGGCAAATCGAATCTCGGCAAATCCAATCCGGTGCAAGCAACCTGGGGCGACCAAACCTCCCTTATGAAGCATTTTTAGCACGCCGTCGCGAAACCGGCGATGTTACCGAAGTATTCGCCTTCCGGGAGACGACCTCGGCGCGCACCTGGCGCACCGCGTCCGTCAGGCAAATCCCCATAATCGGCTGGCTCGAATTTTTCAAAATGTCCACAATCTGCTGTGGCGAAGTCTCCAGGTACAGGTGAGAACCGTCGGTGAGCAAGTGATATTCCGAGTCGTGGCTCACGATTTCCGCCAAGCCCTTGCCGAATTCGCGTCCCAGAAAACGCATTACTTTTCTCACGCTCTGCAGCGAGAAGCCCTTGCGCCGCAGCTCGCAGATCACCGCAACTTCGCTGAGGTGATTCATGGAATACATGCGGCGATGCCCTTCCCGCTCCGGCTTCACCACTCCCCGCTCGTCCCACCATTGCAACTGGCGCGCTGTGATCCCGGTGAGCTCGATGACTTCGTGCGACGTATAGCGGTCTTGCATGAATCTCCAGTAATGTTTGAAACAAACCGCCAGCAAAATGTTTCAGTCATTTTAGGCATGAGCGGGTGGGAGTCAAGCAAAGATTCGGTGAAAAAGGGGTGACTAGGAGAGTTCCTCGGAGTGAACAACCTTGCGGTTCCCTCCTCTACTGGCAACAATGGGACGTATGTACGCTTTGCTGGTTAGCATCGGCGTTATCGCTGCTTTGGTTCGCATTTGCGCGCTTTTTTCTTACGAATTCCTTTCGCTGCCGATCGGTGGCGTGTTACTGCCGGTTTTTATTGCCGCGTTTGCCGTAGCCGTCATTGCGGGCTACTGGATCCGCCGCACGCGGCTGCAGACCTGGACATCGGTGAGCGGGCGCATCGAGTCGTGCAGTTTGGGAACGTGGGATAAACGAATGCGGCAGTACCGCTGCGTTTACCTTTTTTCGGTGGATGGCGTCCGCCAGGCGGGAGAAGTCGCGATTTGGGACCGGACGGACCGTCTCGAGGAAATCAAGGCTGCAGTCGTGGGACAGGAGGTAAACGTCCGGTACGATCCCAGCGACTGCACCAAATCTATTCTTGAAGAGACTAGCATCAACGGCTGGAACGTGCGCTAGACGGCCGCCTCACTGGATTGCCAGGCCCCGCCCCCGCCGACAAACTGGACAATCTCGAGCCAGTCGCCGTCGTTCACAGAAGTTTCAGGCCAACGATCTCGCGGCACGATCTCGCGGTTTAACTCCACGGCGACGCGGTCGGCTTTCATGCTCAACATTTCCACCAGGGCGGTGAGAGTGAGAGTGGAGGGAGCATCAGCAAAGTCGCGTTCCTCTCCATTGATGTGAACTTTCATGCGCTTGATTTTGATCACGTGGCTCGGGCACTCTGCCCGCGAGCCTTTATCGACGCTGCATGCAACGAGGGCAAGCCTGTCCTGAGCCGCCGAAGGAAGTGCCCGCGCCACACGGAAAGCTAGTCCGCCTTGCGCAGTTCAAACTTCCGCGTAGCGGTTCGGCCTTCGTAGTTGGCCTGCACCATTAGGGACGAATCGAGCAGCGCGGATTCTTCCACCTCAATCTTGATTTCCGCCGCGCCTCCAGAATCGGTCACCGCCTGGGTATAGAAAGGAGCGGAATCAGGACGGGCAAAACGAAACGTCAGCCGGGCGCCGGGGACCGCGGCGCCTCCCTCGGTGACGCGCAACTGCATGGTCAGGTTGCGATTGGCGTGCACGGATTCCGCATTCAGCCATTGCACTTCCAGTTGCTTAATCGCAGCCAGCGCTTCCGCTTCGGGCTTATCCAGCACGCTATCGAGCTTGCCTTCGCGAATCGCGTCCAGCACGTGCCGGTGCTGTTCGCGCAGCAGTTGCTCTTTCTGCGTATCCGCCTGCCCTTGCCCTGCCGCGGCGGCGTAAGAAACCGCCTTCTTGCCGATACAGCGGCCGCGCACAAACACCTGGGTCTGCAGCAACAGCTCGCCTTCGCGGGCCTCGCTCTGCACGTGGTAGATAGTGTCCGCGTGCTTGACGTCGGTATTGAAACCAAAAATCATAGATTGCTAAATCGTGCAAAAGCTTAAAGAGTGAACCAATGGAAGCAAAACGTCCGCTTCGATTGTGTAGTCGAAAACCGCCGCGATGCAAGATTCCCGCACCACCGGAGTACTCATTTTTCAGGTATTTTCCAACCGTCTGTCCTCAAACACGCACGAATCAAGCTGACTTTGACGGCAAAAACTGCGCCCCTGCCCCAACGCGAAATTTCTTGTTCACAAACCGGTAATCGCGAGCCGCCACTCGCTTGACACTGTTGAGTGTAACCCCATAATCTAGAACGTTTAAGCAATGTCTCGCGCGAATTATATATAGCTTATCCTATGCCCGACAATTACTTCGCTCGCTACCTGCCCTTACTGATCCATATTCTGCTGGCCGGCGCGATTGCAGGCGCGATTGTCACGCTCTCCTGGCTGATCGGGCAGCGCAAGCCGACGCGCGCCAAACTTTCTGCTTACGAATGTGGCATGACGCCCATTGGCGACACCCGCGGCCGCTTCTCGGTAAAGTTCTACCTGGTCGCCATGCTCTTTATTCTATTCGACGTGGAAGCTGTCTTTATCTATCCCTGGGCCGTAATTCTGCGCCGGCTCAAAGCGCAGGGCGAGGGCCACTTCGGGCTGTGGGAAATGCTTGTATATATCGGCATCTTCCTGGTCGGTTTCTTCTACGTCTGGAAAAAGGGCGTTCTCGATTGGGGAATGAGTTCCACTGGGCGGGGAGAGGTTTAGATGCCGCAAGAGTCCGCCATCACCGACCTGGAACAACTGAAAAACCATCCTGCGGTAGCCCGGCTGCTAGCCTGGAACTCCTCGGCGGTGCAGAGCGTGAAATTCGATCGCGAGGAAATGACGATTGGCGTGGCCCGTGAAAACATTCGCGAAGCCTGCGCCCTTCTGCGCGACGATCCGCAGTGTGCCTTCAACTTTCTGTCGGATATCACCTGCGTCGATTGGTATCCTTCCGAGCCCAGGTTTGAAGTGGTCTATCACCTGCTCTCCATTCCGAAGAAAGAGCGCGTTCGCTTGAAAGTCCGCCTCCATAGCGGCAGTCTGGCGGTTGAATCGCTCACGTCAGTCTGGCCGGGAGCCAACTATTTTGAGCGCGAAGTTTTCGATCTGTTCGGCATCCGGTTCACCGGCCATCCCTATCTGCGGCGCATTCTGATGCCTGAAGATTGGGAAGGCTACCCGTTGCGCAAAGATTATCCCGTGGAGGGCTACCGTTAACTAAAAATGGCCCACCTCGCTCCCACTCCCGTTCTTGAGCCCGGCCAGGATCGCACCATGATTCTGAACATGGGGCCGCAGCATCCGTCCACACATGGAGTGTTGCGCGTGCTGCTGGAGATCGATGGAGAAACCGTGGTTCGCATGATGCCCGACATCGGCTTTCTGCACACCGGAATCGAGAAAACCTGCGAGGCCAAGTTTTATCAGCAAGTGGTTCCGCTCACGGACCGTATCGATTATCTCTGCCCCATGACCAACAATCTTTGCTACGTGCTGGCGGTAGAGAAACTGTTGCAGCTGGAGATTCCACCCAAAGCACAGTGGCTCCGCGTCCTGCTGAACGAGTTGACGCGCATCAACTCTCATCTGGTGTGGCTGGGCACGCACGCGCTCGACATTGGCGCGATGACCGTCTTTCTTTACTGCTTCCGTGAGCGGGAAGAGATTCTGAAGATCTTCGAAATGGTCAGCGGCCAGCGCATGATGACCTCGTATTTCCGCGTGGGCGGCATCGCGCTGGAGCCGCCTCTCGGGTTTTTCGATCGCGTCCGCGACTTCGCCGGTTATTTCCCGTCGAAAGTCGACGAATACGAAAACCTGCTGACCGGCAATCCCATCTGGATGATGCGCACGAAAGGCGTGGCGCTTCTCACCGCCGAAGACGCCCTTGCATTGGGAGCCAGCGGACCGACTCTGCGCGGCAGCGGCGTCGACATCGATCTGCGCCGTGACATGCCCTACTCAGGTTACGAGAATTTTAAATTCAAGGTACCAATTTCGCAGGAGGGCGACGTCTTCGCCCGCTACATGTGCCGGGTGCAGGAACTGCGCGAGTCGACGGAGATCGTGAACCAGGCGCTGGCCGGAATGCCGGAAGGCCCCATCAAAGCCGATGCCCCAAAAGTGGTGCTGCCCGATCGCGAAAAGATGAAGACGCAGATGGAAGCGCTCATCTATCACTTTAAGATAATCACGGAAGGCTTTGCGGTTCCGGCAGGCGAGGTATATCAGGCCGTGGAATCGCCCCGCGGCGAGATGGGCTATTACATTGTCAGCGACGGCACAGCGAAACCCTATCGCGTGCACATGCGCTCCGCCTGTTTAGCCAACCTGCAGACTCTGCCCAAGATGTGCGAAGGACGGTTGCTGGCGGATGTAGTGGCGGCGATTGGCAGCATCGACATTGTGCTGGGAGAAATTGATCGGTGAAGTTTTCAGACGAATTCGAAGCGCGCTTCGCCGAGATGGTTCCCCACTATCCCACGAAGCGCTCGGCGCTCGTGCCGACCCTGCTCTACGCCCAGGACGAAATCGGCTACCTGAACGACGACGTGATTCTCGAGATCGCAAACCGTCTTGACCTCACCGAACTCGAAGTGCGCAATGTGATCAGCTACTATTCGATGCTGACCACCAAACCCCGCGGAACATTCCACGTGCAGGTGTGCACCAATATCAGCTGCATGGTGCGCGGCGGCGAACTTATCCTGCATCACTGCGCCAGGAAATTGGGAATCGGCCACAAGCAGACCACGCCCGACAATGTGTTTTCGCTTGAAGAAGTGGAATGCATCGGCGCCTGCAGCTGGGCCCCGGCTGCGCAGGTGAATTATGATTTTCACGAGAACCTGACCCCGGAAAAAATGGATCAGATTCTCGACGGTTATAAACAGAAGGCGAGGCAGTGAACAGATTTCAGATTGTAGATTTGAGATTTCAGCTTGACCGCGGCCTGGGTCGCAAATCTGAAATCTAAAATCTGCAATCCAAGCTCAACCATGGCTGACTTGGTCTCCCATCCCGACGAAGTAAAAGTTGTCTCGCGGCGCTTCGGCCTGGGAGCGACCTCGATTGATCGCTACCTCGAACTCGACGGCTACAAGGCCGTGCAGAAGGCGCTCGCCATGGAGCCGGATGCCATCATTAACGAGGTCAAGAACTCCGGCCTGCGCGGCCGCGGGGGCGCAGGATTCTCTACAGGAATGAAGTGGTCGTTCGTTCCCAAGCAGTCGACCAAGTCCAAATATGTCCTCTGCAACGGCGACGAGAGCGAACCGGGCACCTGCAAAGACCGCCTGATTTTTGAGCACGATCCTCATTCCGTGATCGAAGGCGTCATGATCGCAGGACTCGCGGTAGACGCGAAGAGCGGGTACATCTACATTCGTGGCGAGTATCGCTATCTGTCGATCATCATGCAGAAGGCAATCCGCGACGCCTACGCCAGGGGATTCCTCGGGGATAACATCTTCGGAAGCGGGAAGACATTTAACGTTTACTGGCACGGCGGGGCGGGAGCCTACGAAGTCGGCGAGGAGTCCGCACTGATGGAATCTCTCGAAGGCAAGCGCGGGATTCCCCGGATCCGGCCGCCGTTTCCGGCCGTGGTCGGCCTCTGGGGCGGTCCCACGGTGATCAACAATGCGGAAACTTTGGCCAATGCACCCCACATTATTCTGGGCGGAGCGGATTGGTTTGCCAAGCTGGGCACGCCGAAAAACGGCGGCACACGCCTGTTTTGCCTGAGCGGAAACATCGCCAAGCCGGGCGTCTACGAGCTGCCGATGGGCTATAACTTAAAGAGAATGATTTATGACGTTGGAGGGGGCATTCCGGGTGGACGCAGGCTCAAGGCCGTCGTGCCCGGCGGCGCTTCCTGTCCCTGTCTCACGGCCAACGAAATCGACGTCAGCATGGATTTCGATTCCGTCGCGAAGGCTGGGTCCATGCTGGGTTCTGGAGGGGTCGTGGTCATCGATGACGCGCAGTGCATCGTGAAGTTCGCCCTGCGTACCATGAAGTTTTACCGTCACGAAAGTTGCGGATGGTGCATTCCCTGCCGCGAAGGAACGGACTGGCTGGAAAAAACACTAATCCGTTTTCATTCCGGCGGCGGAATGAAGAAAGACATCGACAATATGCAGTACCTGGCGGAGAACATGCTCGGCCGCACCTTCTGCCCGTTGGGCGATGCGGCTGCGATGCCGACCATCGGATTTGTGAAAAAGTTCAGGCAAGAGTTCGAAGATCACCTGGAAGGCCGGCCGTGCCCGTGCGAAAAAGAGTCTGCGGCGGAGCCGGTAATGGCGTAGTGCCGGTGTCTCGCCGGCCCAAGTGCGGGGCGAAGCCCGCAGGATTTATGGTTATGCACCGCATCGCATTCGTTGTATCGCAATTGGTGCGAGGGGAAAGTCAAGGGTGGCAACAGCCGGCGAGACGCCGGCGCTAAAAATATGGCTGACGTAAAGCTCACTGTCGACGGAAAGAAGCTCACAGCTCCCGCGGGGACTCTGCTCATTGAAGCCTGCAAAACCGCGGGCATCGAGGTGCCTTCGTTCTGCTATTACCCCAACCTCTCGCTGCAGGGCGCGTGCCGCATGTGTCTGGTGAAAGTCGAGAAAATGCCCAAGCTGCAAACCGCCTGCACTACGATGGTCGGCGAAGGCATGATCGTGACCACCGACAGCCCCGAAGTTCATCAGGCGCGCAAGAGCATGGTCGAAATGCTGCTGGGCAACCATCCGCTCGATTGCCCGGTCTGCGACGCCGGCGGCGAGTGCGAATTGCAGGACATGACTTTTTCCTATGGCGCCGCCGAATCGAAGTTCATGGAGGCAAAGAACCACAAAGACGAACAGCAATGGTCTCCCGTGGTGTTTTTCGATCGCCCTCGCTGCATTCTCTGTTATCGCTGCGTGCGCGTCTGTGGCGAAGCCATGGACGTCTGGGCGCTGGGCGTGCAGAACCGAGGCGTGAGTTCGATCATCGCGCCCAATAAAGAAGACCACCTGGACTGCGAAGAGTGCGGCATGTGCATCGATATTTGCCCGGTGGGTGCTCTTACCTCCGGCGCGTATCGCTACAAGACCCGGCCGTGGGAGATGAAGCACGTCGGCACCATCTGCACTCACTGCGGCGACGGCTGCAAGACCACCCTGGGCGTGCGGCGCGGCAACACCGGCATGGAAATTGTGCGCGGTGATAACCGCGACAAAAGCGGCACGAACGGCGACTTCCTCTGCATCAAAGGCCGCTACGCATTTGATTTCGCGAATCACGAAGAACGCTTGACCCAGCCGCTGGTCCGCAAGAACGGCAAGCTCACTCCAGCGACCTGGGAAGAAGCTTTCGCCCTGATTGGCAAGAAGTTCGCCGAGGTTCGCGACAACAATGGGGGACATGCGATCGGCGTGATCGGTTCGACGCGCATGACTAACGAAGAGGCGTACTTGCTTTCGAAATTCGCCCGCGTGGTCCTGAAAACCAACAACGTGGACCACCATCGCACAGCGGACTTCCCTGCCTTTGCCGCGGCGTTGCGCGGCAAGCCGAACGCCACAGCCACCATGGCCGACGTTTTCACCGCGCCCGCGATTCTGCTGATCGGCAACGATCCCACCGCACAGCATCCGTTGCTCGCCTACCAGATTCGCAACAACGTGCGGCTACACCGGGCGCGGCTGTATGTGATCAACTCGAAGCCGATCAAGCTGCGGCGGCAAGCCGCAAGGCCTACGGACGAAATCCAGTCGGGTGCCGAAGGCAGGTTCGCGGAGTTTCTGGCCGGTGGCGAGGGAGCCACCGACGCGCTAGCGAGTTTTACGAATCACGACCAGGGACTCGACCTCCGAGCGCTTCAGTCCAAACTCTACCAGGAAGACAATCTGGTCATTATCTTCGGCTCGGAAATCCGCGGAAGCGACATTGCAAGCCTGGTGAAGTTCGGCTCTGAGATCTCCGGTGCGAAATTTATTTGCCTGGCCGATTACGCCAACTCTCGTGGCGCGGCTGATATGGGCTTATATCCCCACCTGCTTCCTGGTTACCACGCAACGGTCGGAACCAGTGAGTTCCACAAGGAATGGGGAGCTATCCCGAAGATTCCAGGCCTCGGTCTTCCGGCCATGATCGAAGCCGTAAAAGCAGATCAGCTTAAAGCTTTATACATCGTTGGCTCGAATCCCGTCGGCCGGTTAAACATTGATCCCTTCGCGTTTTCGAAGAGTTTCGTCGTGGTGCAGGATATGTTCCTGACCGAGACGGCAGGAATCGCCGACGTGGTCCTGCCGGCCGCCAACGCCTACGAAAAATCGGGCACGGTCACCAACACCTGCGGAGAAGTGCAACTGGTCAAGAAAGCCGGCGAAGTTACGGGAACAAAATCCGACTTCGAAATGATTGTGCGCATCGCCGACGCGATGGGCTTTAACGTTCACACGCTCGTTCCTTTCGGCGGCGGGACTCATGCCGACATGGGTCAGTCGCGGGGCGCACAATCCGGCGAAGCCGACCGCCACGCCGTCTGGCTCGAAACTCACGGTCTGGAGCCGAAACTCAGCCCACTCGATCCCATGGCGATTCTCGACGAGATCCAGCGCCTGGTTGCGGGATATGACGTGTCGCGCGCGAGTCTTCTCGCCGGAAACGGCCAGCCAACTTCGTTGGCCAACATCGGCGAAGGCGTCCAGCAGCAAAACGCCGGCGCGCCCCTTGATTCTGCCATCGAACCTGCAAATGACACTTTATTTACCTCGGGCACGCTGGGCCGCTATTCACGCAGCTTGCAATCAGTAC
Source organism: Candidatus Sulfotelmatobacter sp. (assembly GCA_036522075.1). GTDB lineage: Bacteria > Acidobacteriota > Terriglobia > Terriglobales > Acidobacteriaceae > Sulfotelmatobacter. The sequence continues at coordinate 27,356 of DATDGM010000042.1, read as the reverse complement.
TCGAGAGTCACGAAATCAAGCCGTCGGAAGTAGCTGCCGACTAACCGCGCACTGGCGCCGAAATTTGGGGAGGAAGATAAGAGTTTGCCGATTTGGCTTTTTATTATCGTCTCGGTAGTCAAGTCAGCCGTGCTGCTGTTCATCCTGCTCACCGCTGTCGCGTACACGGTCTGGCTGGAACGCAAGGTGGTGGGCCACATGCAGAATCGCTGGGGGCCGACGCGCGTGGGCCCGTTCGGCCTGCTGCAGCCCGCCGCGGACGGACTCAAGTTCTTGTTCAAAGAAGATCTCACGCCGCCCCATGTCTACAAACCGCTGTTCCTCGCGGCTCCGCTGATTGCGGTGATCATGGCGCTGACCTCGATCGCCGTGATCCCGTTCGGCAACTGGGTCCTGATTGCGGGGCAGGGCATTCCCTTCGAGATCACGGACGTGAACATTGGCGTCCTGCTCATTCTCGGCGTCACCTCCATGGGCGTTTACGGAGTCGCGCTCGCGGGATGGTCGTCGAACAACAAGTATTCGCTGCTCGGCGGCCTTCGCGCGAGCGCGCAAATGGTTAGCTACGAGATATCATTGGGATTGTCGCTCGTAGGCGTGCTGATCATGTCCGGCAGTTTAAGCCTGCGCGAAATTGTTCAGGCACAACAGGGCCACTTCTGGTACTTCATTCCTCGCTGGAATGTGTTTCACGGCCAGTTCATCGGCTTTTTCTGCTACCTGATGGCGGCCTATGCCGAGACTAACCGCATCCCTTTCGATCTGCCGGAAGCCGAGACGGAACTGGTTGCGGGATACCACACCGAGTACAGCGCCATGAAGTTTGCCATGTTCTTCATGGCGGAATACGCCAACATGATTACGGTCGCATGCCTGGCGACGCTCCTGTTTTTTGGCGGCTGGAATGGACCGATCTATGGCCACGGAATTCTGGCGGCCGTTCTGCCGGTATTCTGGTTCGCGGCGAAAGTTGTGGCATTTCTGTTTCTTTATATCTGGGTGCGCGGCACGTTGCCACGTTTCCGTTACGACCAGCTGATGTCGTTTGGATGGAAGTTTCTGCTGCCGCTCGCGCTGGTGAACCTGGTAGCAACAGCGATCGCGGTAGCGTGGTGAAGAAAACCAGTTCTCCGCTTCCAGTTCTGTTCTCAGTGGGGTACCGAGAAAGTCAACTGAGAGGCGGCTTGCATCCGCGTGTTCTTCACTGGGAATTGAGAACCGAGAACTGCGAACTCATTTCATGAACATACATCTCATCTTATTTCTGGCCTTCGGAGCTGTCTGCGTGGCGGGAGCAATCAACTTGCTCGCGCAGAGGCATCCCATCAACAGCGCGCTGTCGCTGATCGCGGTAATGGCCGCGCTGGCCGGCGAATACCTGCTGCTCGGCGCTGAGTTCGTGGCGGCAGTGCAAGTCATCGTCTACGCGGGCGCCGTTATGGTGTTGTTTGTTTTCACGATCATGCTGTTGAACGCCGGAGTCGAAGAGCGCACCAAAGGCAGCCGCGTCGCCGTGTTGTTCGGAGTGCCGGGCATTCTGCTGGGCAGCATTCTTATGGCTTGGGTCGTGCTGCGGCATTCCGGAACGGAATCTGTGGCGGTCGGAGCGCTGCCAGGAGATCCAATAACTATCGGCCAATTGCTGTTTCACGAGTTCCTGTTGCCGTTTGAGGTCACCTCGGTGTTGATTCTGATCGCCATCATGGGCGCGGTGGTTCTGGCCGGGAAACCTGCCGCGAAGAAGCCCTCAACACCGCAACTGGCGCCGGAAAAGAGGATGAGCTGATGGTTCCGCTATCGTATTACCTGGTGCTGAGTGGGTTTCTTTTTGCTTGCGGCGTGGTGGCGTTCCTGATCAAACGCAACATCATCACTATTTTCATGTCGATTGAGCTGATGCTCAACGGCGTGAATCTTTCATTCGTGGCCTTCGCCGCGCACTGGCATGCATTGGCAGGGCAGATCTTCGTATTCTTTGTGATGGTGGTGGCCGCCGCAGAGGCCACGGTCGGGCTGGCGATTATCATCGCGGTCTATCGAACGCGCGAAACGCTGAACATTGACCAGGTGAACCTGCTCAAACTATGAACTCCACCCTCAATCTCTGGCTAATCCCGATCCTGCCGCTGGCAGGAGCGGCCATCAATGGGCTTTTCGGGAGGAAGTCATCACGGCAAACGGTCAGCGTGGTGGGATTGTTTTTCTCAGGTGCCGCTTTCGCGTGGGCCCTGTGGGTCGCCTCTCGCTTTTCGTCGGTGACGCTTCCCTACCAGGAATATCTGGCTCACTGGATCCGCTCCGGCAGCTTCACCGTGGATTTCGCCTTCTATCTCGATCAGCTTTCGCTGGTCATGCTGCTCGTGGTCACCGGAGTCGGTTTCCTTATCCACATTTATTCCGTCGGCTATATGTGGGACGACCCCAGCTACTACCGCTTCTTCGCCTACCTGAACCTGTTCATGTTTTTCATGTTGACGCTGGTTCTGGCCAACAATTACCTGGTGATGTTCATCGGCTGGGAGGGTGTAGGGCTCGCCTCATATTTGCTTGTCGGATTCTGGTTTACCAAAGATTCCGCGGCCTCGGCAGGCAAGAAAGCGTTCATCGTCAATCGCATTGGCGACGTCGGCTTCCTCATCGCCCTGTTTTTGATCATCCAGCATTTCCACACGCTGAACTTTACCCAAGTGTTCGATGCGGTGACACCTCTAACGACCGAAACGGCCGGCGTTGGCCTGCTCACCACGATCGGAATTCTCCTGATGGTTGGCGCTTGCGGCAAGTCGGCGCAGATTCCGCTTTACGTTTGGCTCCCCGACGCGATGGAAGGCCCCACCCCCGTCTCCGCGCTCATTCACGCGGCCACCATGGTCACAGCCGGCGTCTACATGGTGTCGCGCTCGCACCTGATCTTTGATCGCGCGCCCATTGCCCTGACCGTGGTCGCGATCATTGGCACGCTGACCGCATTCTTCGCCGCCACCATCGGCATCGCGCAAACTGACATCAAGAAAGTTCTTGCCTACTCCACCGTCTCGCAACTCGGCTACATGTTCATGGCCTGCGGGGTGGGCGCGTTTTCTGCTGGAATTTTTCATCTGATGACTCACGCTTTCTTCAAGGGCCTGCTATTTCTCGCTGCCGGATCGGTGATCCATGCCGTCGGCGGCGAACAGGACATGCGCAGAATGGGCGGCCTGCGCGTTTACATTCCGTGGACCTTTCTGACGATGGGAATTGCCACGCTCGCCATCGCCGGCATTCCGCCCTTCGCCGGCTTTTGGAGCAAGGACGAAATCCTGTGGAAGGCCTATCAAACCAGTTGGATTTACTGGCTGATCGGGCTGGTCACTGCCTTCATCACTTCGTTCTACATGTTCCGGCTTCTGTTCATGACTTTCTTCGGCGACTACCGTGGACGACCTGCAGATGCGAAAGCGCAGAGCTCGCATGGTCATGGCCAGGACGATCACGGCCACGGTGATCCTCACGAAAGCCCGATGGTCATGCTGGTCCCGTTGATGATCCTGGCGTTGCTTTCGCTGGTCGGCGGCTTAGTCGGAATCGGCAATCGCTTTGAACATTTTCTTCAGCCAGTTTTCGGAGCGAGAGCAGGCCTGGAAGGCGCAGCAGAAATGGCCAGCAGCTCCAGAGAATACCTTCTCATGAGCATATCTGTATTAGCCGCTCTCGCCGGGGCGTTTCTCGCCTACATGCTCTACATCAGCAAGCCGCTGCTCCCACAGAAAATCGCCGACGCTCTCAACGGTTTCTACACTGGAATTTTGAATAAGTATTACATCGACGAACTTTACGCCAAGCTCTTCGTCAAGCCTCTCATCGACGGTTCCACACGGATTCTTTGGCAAGGCGTGGACCGCAGCGTGATCGACGCCGCGGTGAACAGCAGTGCTGACGCGGCCGGCCACGTCTCCGACGAAACCCGGCACATGCAATCCGGCAACCTGCGCTCTTATGCGGGATGGATCGCAGCCGGCTCGGCCGCAATCATCGCCTACATGATCTGGAAATGGATGGGAGCCTGATGAGCGCCGACACCTGGAGCCCCTACATCCTCTCGCTGATCACCTTCGTCCCGCTGGTGGGCGCTCTGCTGCTGATTCTGTTCCCGCGGCGCGACCGCGACATCCGCATCTTCTCATTGGTGATCTCGTTATTAACGTTCGTTCTTTCGCTGCATCTCCCGGTTTATTTCCATCGTGCCCAGGCCGGTTTCCAGTACGACATCGATAAAGCGTGGATCTCCAGCCCCAACATTCACTACCACATGGCCGTCGACGGCATCTCCATGTGGCTCATCCTGCTCACCACGTTTCTCACGCCTCTATGCGTGCTGATTTCGTGGAAGTCGATCCACGATCGCGTCAAAGAATTTTTCATCATCCTGCTGATTCTCGAGACCGCACTGATCGGCGTCTTCACTTCCCTCGATTTGTTCCTCTTCTATTTTTTCTGGGAAGCTACGCTCATTCCCATGGCCTTGCTGATCGGCATGTTCGGCCACGAACGCAAGGTTTACGCCGCGGTGAAGTTCTTCCTCTACACCATGATCGCGTCCGTGTTTATGCTGGTCGCCATTCTCTGGCTCTACGCGCAGACCGGCAGTTTTGACTTCGTGGTGATCCGCGACCAGATCGCGAGCCACGCTGTGCCCGGCGTCCCCGCCGCCGCGCAGTGGCTCTTCCTTGGTTTCTTCATCGCATTCGCTGTGAAAGTTCCTCTCTTCCCGTTCCACACCTGGCTGCCCGACGCGCACGTGGAAGCGCCCACGGCGGGCTCAGTACTGTTGGCCGGCGTCCTGCTCAAGATGGGCACCTACGGCATGCTGCGCTTCAATCTCGGCCTGTTCCCCGAAGCCGCGCGCCGCAACGCTCCGTGGATTATGGTCCTCGCCCTCATCGGCATCGTCTATGGAGCGCTGGTCGCGATGGTGCAGCCTAACATGAAGAAGCTGATCGCCTATTCTTCGGTCAGCCATCTTGGATTTGTGGTGCTCGGGATTTTCAGTTTCACCCAGGCTGGGCTGAATGGCGCCATGTTCGTCATGCTCGCGCACGGAGTTTCTACCGGCGCCCTGTTCATGCTCGCCGGACTTCTGCACGACCGCCGGCACACCTACGAGATCAGCGAATTCGGCGGACTGGCTGCGAGCGTGCCGGTCTATGCCGCCACTTACCTTATTATTGTGCTGGCCTCCGTCGGCTTGCCTCTGCTCAACGGTTTCATCGGCGAATTTCTGGTGCTCAGCGGGGCCTTCCAGGCCAACCCTTGGTACGGCGCGATCGGAGCCACCGGCGTGGTCTGGAGCGCCTGCTACTTGCTGTGGATGTACCAGCGCGTCTTCTATGGCAAAGTCACGCACGAGGTGAACAATTCCCTGTCCGATCTTTCGGGCTTTGAGAAGCTGGCAATTTGGCCTTGTGCCGCAGCCGCGCTGGTCATGGGCGTCGCGCCCATCCTGTGGCTGGGCGCAATCGATCCCGCGGTCCACGCCACGCTCGCTCCCTTGGCCCAGGTTGTAGTCAGCAAGGTGGTGGGGCAATGATGCAAGCCATTCCTCAAACCGAGGATTACATCCGCATCTTGCCCGAACTGGTGCTCTCGGCGTTCGGCATCGTGATCATGCTGCTCGAGCCTTTGCTCGATGAAGAAAAAAGCCAGAAGCTCCTGGGCTTGATCGCTGAACTCGGAGCCCTTGCCGGAATCGCTGCCACCTGGATTATGTCGAGATCGCCGGGCCTCGCCTTTTCCAACATGGTAAGGGTCGACAATTTCAGCGTGTTCTTCCACGTCCTCGTCATCGCCATCGCCGCCGTCATCATCCTGATTTCCTACGAATACATGGCCGTGCAGCGCATTCGCGCGGGGGAATATTACAGCCTGATTCTCTTCGGCACCGTCGGCATGGCCCTGATGTCGTCCGCCGTAGAGCTGGTCTTGATTTTTATTGCGCTCGAAATTTCCTCGATCTCCTCCTACATCCTGGCCGGCTTCCGTCGCCACGAAGCTTCCAGCAGCGAAGCGTCGCTCAAATATTTCCTGCTGGGCTCGTTTGCCACAGCATTTTTCCTCTACGGCGTGGCGCTCATGTTCGGCGCCACCGGATCCACGAATATCGACATCATCAGCCAGAAACTGCAAGCCGCGCCGGCCGGGTTGCTGGTCTATGTTGCGGTCGCCTTTCTGTTCGTTGGCCTTGGATTCAAAGTGGCAGCGGCCCCATTCCACATCTGGACTCCCGACGTTTACGAAGGCGCTCCCGCGCCGATCGTGGGCTTCATGTCGACCGCCCCGAAAGCGGCGGCCTTCGCGGTTTTGCTGCGGGTGGTATTCGCCATCAACGCTCCCGGACGCTTCTGGCTCGTGTGGGTTTCCGCCGCGCTGTCTATGACCCTGGGGAATGTGGGCGCACTGGTGCAAACCAACGTCAAGCGTCTGCTGGCGTATTCTTCCATCGCTCATGCAGGCTACCTGCTGGTTGCCTTCGCCATGCTCACTCCGCAGGATTCCACCAACGGAGTCTCCGCTGCCATGTTCTACACCGCCGCCTACGCCGCCATGAACGTGGGTGCGTTCGCGGTCGTCAGCCACTTCGCCAACGCCGGCGAGCGCTACGTCACGCTCGAAGATTACCAGGGTCTCGGCCGCTCTTCGCCCCTGCTGGCCGCCGCGCTCACCATCTTTTTACTGTCTCTGATCGGCATTCCCATGACTGGCGGCTTCTTCGCCAAATTTTACGTGTTCAGCGCCGCGGTGAAAGCCAATCTGGTTTGGCTGGCCATCATCGGCTTCCTCAACAGCGCCATTGGAGCGTATTACTACTTGCGCATCATCGTGGTCATGTATATGCGCGAGCCCCGTCGCAACGTTCCCGTCACTAAGGTTCCCTTGGGACTCGGGATCGCGCTGGCCATTAGCGTTGTAGCCACGCTTTATCTCGGAATCCTGCCCGATCGGTTATTACAATTCACTCGGCAGTCCGCGCAAGAAGTCGTACAGGTGCCTGTTTCCACGCCTTCCAACGCAACCGATGCACGGCGAGCGCCCTTCTAAGCCGTTTGCCGGCATCTGTGGAAATTCAACAAAACGCGCAATTGACAACCCCCTCGGACCACGTGCATGATGGGTGCACAAAAGAGCGGGGAGTTCTTTGATGTAGGGGAACTCAAGCGGCCTGGAGGAGAGCAAATGTCTCAACTGGTGCGGATGTTGTGGTCAGAAGATGCGGGACAAGACATCGCCGAATACGCTGTCATGCTTGCAGTGATTCTGGTTCTGGTCGTGGGCACCATCCGTCTGATCGGAACCAATGCGAACAACGCATTCTCGAACGTGGCTAGCTCCATTCAGTAGTCGAAGCGAGTGGGCGCTTTGAAAGCCCCGGCAGCCCGGCTTTTTTGTAATATTGGAAACACACCGATGACACGATTTAACTTTAGCGCGGCTTTCTTCCGCTACTGGTTTCCAGTGGCGGCGGCGGCCAGGCTTGAAAGGATCGACTCGGTGAGATTCACCTAAGATCCAAACAAGTTTTGAACCGCAAGCCGCGATGAAAATCGCGGCTTTTGTATTTCAGCTCAAGAACTCCAAGAGGAGATCGCAATGATCGTGAACATGTCAGAAAAAGCCACGGAACAAGAAATCGCGCACGTGATCGACCGGATCCGCGAAGCCGGCTACCAGCCTCACGTCACGCGCGGCACCGAACGCACCATTGTGGCCGCGGTCGGCAGCGGACGCCGCCACGAGATCGAAGCCCTCCAGGTCGCTCCCGGCGTAGACAACGTCGTCGCCATTGCCCAGCCATTCAAGCTGGTAAGCCGCCAGGTGAAACCCGAACGCTCCATCGTGCACGTCGACGGTGTGGCCATCGGTGGTCCCGATGTGGTTGTGATCGCCGGCCCCTGCTCGGTGGAATCACACCAGCAACTGCTCGATACCGCGCACGCCGTGAAGCGCGCCGGCGCTACGATGCTGCGCGGGGGCGCCTACAAACCGCGCACTTCTCCCTATGACTTCCAGGGACTCGGCCTGGAAGCGCTCAAGATTCTGCGCGAAGCCAAGCATGAAACCGGCTTGCCCGTGGTCACCGAAGTGATGGCCACGGAAGACGTGGACATCATCTGCGAACACGTCGACATGTTGCAGGTCGGCGCCCGCAACATGCAGAACTTCGCTCTCCTGCGCCGCCTGGCTACCGTAAAGAAACCGATCCTGCTCAAGCGTGGCCCATCCGCAACCGTGAAAGAATGGCTGCTGGCCGCGGAGTACCTGCTTTCCGGGGGGAACTCTGCGGTTGTCCTGTGCGAACGCGGAATCAAGACGTTCGAAACCGAGATGCGCAATACCATCGATCTCGCGGCGGTTGCCCTGGCCCGCGATCTTTCTCATCTCCCGGTCATCGCCGACCCTTCGCATGGAACCGGCAAGCAGAGCCTGATTGCCGCCGTATCCCGCGCCGCGGTCGCTGTCGGGGCGGACGGCCTGATTATTGAAGTCCATCCTTGCCCCGAGCGTGCGCTCTCGGACGGTCCGCAGTCGTTGGATTTTTCCGGCTTCGAAAAGGTGATGCGCGCTCTGACCGAACCGCTGCGCCGCGCAGCAACCATGGCGGCGCCCGCATCAGTTTAGAACGGTGGCTTGGGAAGACTTTTGTTAAGTGCTTGGTGAATTGCCACAGCAAGCGAGTTCCAGAGGGAGCGCCATGGTTTCTCACGCGTCTGGGTCTTCTCTCGCGCACCTTGGCGCCTTAGGGAGCGGATAGCTTCCAGTTGTCTTAGGCGCATTCTCTAATTCGAAGCCGCGCCTACCCCCGGCTGCTTCATCTGCATAGCGGGATCGCCAAACAGAATGTAAGTCTTTCGCACCACAACGGCGCCGATTTGCGACTTAGCCGCCATAATCGCGTCGCCCAAAGTCGGTTGCGACGCACTCAGCGCACGCTTCACCACCTGGGCATCAAGCTGCGCCTGCGGCGGGGCCTGGTTGAGCCCGCTGGAAGCCAGCACCGCCACGCCACCGCCGTTCCGCGCCAGAAGCAAGGTAACCGCCAACGGCTGATCATACACATCCTGGAAAAACCCGTTCAGGCAATCCATGATGAAGAACACTGGCAGCTGCGAACCATTGGTCAGCGCGGCAACAGTGTTGTTGTCGAATATATCCTGGCCCGACCACTGGTCCTCCGACCCATGTCCCACGTAGTTGACCAGCAGTTGCCCCGAGTTGATGGCAGAGACAATCTGTTGCCGCGCCGCGCTGTCTCCCACCGCACTGGCGAACACATCCGTGACCTGCAGCGCGGAAGGCATTTCGCTCTGCACCTTCTGGCTATCTTGCGTGAAGTTGATGGTGTCGTCCCGGTCGGCAACAACCAGAGCCTCCGCGGTCCACGGTCCGTTCGTGGATTGACCTTCGTAGGCCGCGATTTTTCCTACCACGGTGTTTGCTTCATCCAGCGTGCTTACCGGCAAACGCCCGGTAGCGATCGTCGGCATGCCCGTGTCGTGAAAGTCGGAGAACCAGTCATCCGACGCTGTCATCAATTCGGTGGACGCTACGATCTTCGTAGGCACAAAATCGAGGTACCCGAATCCCAGGTAATTCCTCGGATCCACTGACGCCCGTCCATTCAGCTGCAAATACTTCGGCTTGATCTGCCAGTCGTGGCTCGCCATCTGCAGGAACTGGCGAATCGCGTAGGGGCTCCGTTCTCCGAAGTTGAATTCGTCATATAGGTCGCCGACAGGCACGATCACAGACGATTTCCCCGAGGCCTGGTGCGCCGCCACCAGCGCAGGCAGGGCCCCCACGAAGTCCTCGTGCGAAACCATCACCACCTCAGCGCCAGGCTGCGCACTGTGCCAGGTTGAAGGATGGTTTGCCTGCGCTCCAGCTACCGCGGCCACCTGATCGGCGGCAACGGCCAGCAAGGTGTGCCGGGCAGGCCGGCCGGATGCGGTCGTCGTCCACGGCACTTGCGCGGCGAATGCATAAGTTCCGTTGCTGTTGGTTATCTGTGGAGAAACCTGCACCGGCTGTGCGGGATCGGTAATGTCCAGCACAGTGATGGTCCCGTTGGCGAATCCTCCGACCGTCACTTCGTCGCCAGCGCGGCCCGTAAATTTGAGCAGATCTGAATCGGCCGCATACAGGTGCGGGTAGGTGATGCGTATATCGCTCACCAGGCTGGTATCGTATTCGCCGTTTTGTGCGGTCAGCGTAACCGTGTTGTGGCCCTCCTGCAGTACTCCCGGCGGCACGCTCACATGGAGCATGCCCTTTTGCTGGCCCGTGAAGTTCACCTCGCCCAGCGCGGTCCCGTTGAGCGCCACACTAACCTGGTGAGGAATGCCTTTAATCACGCCCTGCAATGTGACATCAAGTGTCGCCGCCCGCGATGAGGAAGCATCCAGATTCGGCGTCTGCATGACTTGCTCCACCGGGGTCGTCGAAACCAGGGGCCCGAAGAAGTTGTCGCCATCGGACGTGATCAGCGCGGCGAAGTAAATCGTGCGCGGCTGCACTTCCACCGTGTAGGAGAAGCTCGGCGCGGGGACGTTCGCTCCTGAACTGGCCTGCATTTGTGGAATTCGCGTGCCAGATCCTCTGCCAACCACCAGCCAATAAACTCGGGTGCCGGAATACTGCGTGTCGATGCCTGTACCGTAAAAGCTGATGGATGCCTGCGGTCCGAAGCCTCCGGGACCGCTGGTCGCGCCGACGATCCGGATCGGTTGCTCGATGGCCTCAGCAAAAAGCTGCAGCGAAACCGGGTCCACGTTCGGGTCGAGCCCCGCGTTCACCAAGTCCGGCTGCGCCACCGAGTACCAGCCCTCGTGCCTCACCAAAATCTTCACGGCAGGATGCGCCGCCAGGTAGAACTGGGTTTGCGTCTGTCTGGTGGTCGGCGAAAACGCGCCCGGCAACGTTTCCACCGGATGGCTTCCCGTCCCCGCCCCAGGTTGTGACTGATTCAATTCACTCAACATCAGCGTCCGAACTGCAGTCGATTCCGCGGCAGCATGGGCACCGGACGATGTATACGCTGCGTCCTCCGCCAGCACCGGCCCATGCATGGTCCGCGTGCCGTTTACGTCCACATCCTCCAGCCAGTAAGCGGCGCCCGCGCCGTTGGCGTCAGCCTGAGACGAAGGATCGATCCAGTTATAGGTCTTGCCCGCGTGCTTGGGCAGGGCGCCACTCATCCACAACGCAGAACCCGCAATCAGCGACGGATTCAGCCGAACCCGGTTTCCGTCCACTTCGCGGTACACATTAAATCCAAGATTGTTGGCCTCGCCGCCCGTCTTCCACATGAGCAGCACGCGGTTGCTGCCATCCTTGTCCGTGCTCACCCGCGCCGCAAACGACTGCAGCTGAATGCTCGTAGCCGCCGTGATCGTTTCCGTCTGGGTGGACGAGTTGTTAACAGGGTTCGGGTCCGTCTGGTCGGCTGATACGGTTGCGGTATTCGACACCACTCCCGGCACTCCGGCGATCGTTAACACCGTCACCGTCGCCGTTCCCCCATTCGCCATCGTTCCCAGCAGGCAAGTCACCGTGCCGCCCGCTTCCGAGCAGGTGCCCGCGGTAGTCGTCACCGAGAGGTAAGTCACCTCCGTCGGCAGCGTATCCACAACCGTAACGTTCGTAGCCGACGCTGGACCGTTGTTCGTAACTGCCAGGGTATAGGTGATCGTATCGCCTTGCGAAACCGGATTCGGCGTCGCCGTCTTCACAATCGCCATGTCGGCGCTGTTGGCGTTTGCCACCAGAACCGTGGCCGTCGCGCTATTGGTCGTCAGGTTTGGTACCACATTACCCGCCGAAGCTGTCGCCGTGTCGGGGATATTTGTTCCGGACGGTGTAGTCGCGACCACCTGCATCACCAGGCTGAAGCTCGCTGTTCCGTTCAGCGCGATGCTCGTGCCGGCATTCGCTGTGCAAGTAATCGTTCCGCCCACCGGAGGAGGGCAAGTCCAGCCCGCCGGAGGAGTCATGCTCTGGAAAGTCATGTTCGCGGGCACGGTCTGGGTCAGGGTGGCTGTGCCCGCCGTTGTGGCCGCAGGCCCAAGATTCGTAATCACCTGCGTGTAAGTAACGTTGCCTCCTGCCGCGATTGTCGATACCGATGGCGTGTTGGCCATCGAGAGATCTGCTTGTCCCGCAGAGGCCACCACATCCTTCGCCGTCGCCGTGTTGTTCGCGGGATTCGGATCAGGTGTGGCAGAGGTCACGGTCGCCGTGCTGTTGATCACTGTACCGGCCGGGGTTCCTGCGTTCACCGTCACGGTATAGGTAAACGTCGCCGACCCCACCGCGAAGCTCGGGTTCGTGCAGATTCCCGTAGCGGTTGTACAAGTCCAACCTCCCGGGCCCGTCAGTGACACCACGGTCGTATTCGCGGGAAGTGTGTCCGTTAGGGTCACGCTGGTGGCCGCGCTCGGACCTGCGTTGGTCACGATCTGTGTGTAAACCACGTTCGTTGGTAGCACGGCCGGGACGGGAGAGGCAGAATCCGTCACCTGCAAATCGGCTGAGTCCCCCACCTGCACGCTGGCGGAGGCGCTATTGTTATTCGAGTTCGGATCCGTCGGCGTGGTCTCACTCACTGAAACGCTGTCTGTGATCGTCGTGCCATTTGGCGTTCCGGCCGGCACCATAACCGTAAGCGTAAAGCTCACCGACGCGCCTGACGCCAAAGTCGTGTTCGCGTTGTTCATGCAGGTCAATGTGCCCACGGCGCACGTCCACCCCGCAGGACCGGTCAACGTTAACGCCGTCGCGCCTCCGGTCAGGGTACCGGTCATCGTGATGGTATTCGCCGTGTTCGACCCGGCGGTCGCAGGTCCCAAGTTCTTCACAGTTTGCGTAAAAGTAAAGTTGTTGCCCGCCGTCACCGGATTCGCACTTGCCGAGTCCGTCATGCTCAAGTCAGCTTGTGCGGCACCGGCAATCCCGATCACCACGGTCACCGTGTTATCTGCCGGGTTGCTGTCCTTGGTGGTCGACGATGCCGTCGCCGTGTCACTGATCGTCAGCCCCCCGGTTCCCCCGTTTACGTTGTACTTCGCGGTAATCGTGACCGTAGATCCCGGGGGCACGCTCGGATTCGTGCAAGCCACCGGGCCAACATTGGGACAAGTCCAGGTCCCGCCTCCGGTCGTCACCGCCGCCACCGAGGCGAATGTGGTGTTGGCCGGAGTCGCCTCATTGAACTTAGCCGTCGAGCAATTGCTGGGACCATGATTGGTCACCGTCTGCGTATAGGTAACCGTGCCACCTGCAGTCGCCGGGTTCGGCGCTACGCTGCTGGTCACGGTCAGGTCGCAAACCGTCACTACCGGCGTGGTGGTAGTCGTCGCGCTGGTATTCACCGCATTTGTCGCGGTCACAGACGAGGTTGCGGTAATTGTGCCCGCCGCGATCGCAGGGGCGACGTTCACTTCCACAACAATGTCCGCCGCAGTTCCCGCCGCCATGCTCGGATTCGTGCAGTTGACGTTACCGGTCGCCCCTACTGCCGGAGCTGTACACGTCCACCCCGCGGGCGCAGAAACGGATTGGAACGTCGTGTTGGTTGGAGTCGCTTCCGTGAAGCTGGCCGCGGTTGCCGCCGCCGGTCCGTTGTTCGTAACCGTCTGCGTGTAAGTGATGTTATTACCGGAAATTACATACCCTGGCGTTGCCGCCGTAGTTAGCACCAGATCCGCTTGAGCAGCTCCGGCGACCACGTCGGTCGCAACCGCCGCGTTCGCACCGAACGCCTGGTTCGCGGCGTTGACGGTCACCGTATCGCTGATCGTCGTCCCATTGGCCGTGCCCGCGGTCACCTTGTACAGAACCATGAATGTTCCGGTCGCCCCTGCCGCAACGCTCGGATTTGTACACTGCGGTGGGAAGCCCGTGCAGTTCCATCCTGCCGGGGGCGTAATCAAGACGAATGAAGTATTCGTCGGAGTGGTCTCGTTGAACGTTGCGGTTGTCGCCGCGGCCGCTCCCGTGTTCGTCACCACTTGCGTGTAAGTGATATCGCTTCCCGCAGCCACCGGATTCGGCGATGCCACGTTCGTGACTGTCAGTTCGCCCTGCGCCGTAGTTCCCACCACGGTGTTGGCCGTGGCCGTGTTATTCGCCACGTTGGGATCGCTCACGGCCGAACTTACGGATGCGGTCTGTGTAATGACTGTTCCGTTGGCCACGCCGCTGTTCACTTTCATCACCAGCGTGAACGTGCCTGACGTGGACCCCGCCATGTTCGAGTTGGTGCAAACAATATTTCCCGGTCCTCCGGGCGTGACGCAAGACCATCCGGCTGGAGGCGTAATCGATTGCAACAGAGTGTTGGCGGGAACCGGATCGACCAGTGTGGCATTGTCGGCCGCGCTCGGACCGTTGTTCGTCACCAGTTGCGTATAAATAATGGTCCCGGGGGAGGTGACTGGATTCGGCGAAGCCACGTTCGTCACGCTCAGGTCGGCGCTCGACACAACCGTGGCCACGTCGGTGGCGCTGTCGTTGGCCAGATTAATCTCGCCTCCGCCCCCCACCATCGCCGTGTTGGTCACGGTGGACGGCGCCGACTGCGACACATTCGCGTTCACCGTGATCGTCGGATAACTGCTCGCGCCCGGCAGCACATCGGACCGCATGCAGCTTACCGTCTGCGCCGCAACCGCACATGCCCATCCCGTCCCCGTAGCGACGGTCGGAATCACACCCAGAGGGAGCGTATCGTTGATCGTCACCAGTCCATTCGTGGCGCCGTATGGGCTCACATTCGAAACCGGCATGGAATAACTCGCGGTCAACCCGCGAACAAAATTGCCTACGTGGCTCTTACCCAGCGTCATGTCCGGCGTACACTGCGCGCCCGACAATGTGCCAGAAGTCGAGGAGATCGACGCGTTCGTTACCGTGAAGCCTGCGCCGCCTGGCGTGGATCCATAACTCACGCTGGGAACTTCCGTCAGGCCATTCGTCCCTCCGGCCTTACTCGCACTTGCCGGTGTACCCGAAACTAAAATGACGCCGCCACCGCCGCCGCCGCCCGGGCCGTGGCGATTGCCCAGAGTAAACGTTTCTGAAATCCAAGCGTCCCCGCCATTGCCACCATTGGCTTGCAGCGTGAGACCACCTTCACCGCCGTTCGCCGAAAGCACAACAATCGTGCCGCCTGCGCCGCCGCCGCCACCCGCATCGTTCGCCGTGCCGTTATATGCCGAAGCTCCATTCGCCGTGAGCGTCGCCGCGCCGGTGAGAGCATACGCGCGAATAATAATGATTCCACCGCCGGCCGCCGCCCCGCTGGCTTGATTGTCGCCGTTCGAGTTATTGCGATCCCCAGCCCCACCGCCACCGCCCATCGCGATGCGATTGATGGTCGCGGGAAACGCCACACCGCCTTCGCCGCCAGTGCTCTGATTGCTGGCCCAGGAGTTTCCTCCGAAGCCACCAGCGCCTCCGTTGCCTCCCCCGCCACCGCCGGCGTTCTGCGAGTTTCCCCCTTGATCAGGATCGGTGCCGCCGCCGCCTGCATTCCCCGGAGCCCCGCGACCCATGCTGCCATCAGTGCCGGCAGTCACATTGGGATATCCCGTACCTGTCGCTAAATACGTGCGGTTGAATTCCACCCACGCCGGCGTGCCTGCGATTCCTTCGCCTTTCGGACCATCCACCCCAGCTTCCCCCGCGCCGGTGTAGGTTGCCGGAGCCGGATAGAGAAAGTCCGCGCCCGTACCAGTCCCGCCGCCGGTCAACTGCATCCCCGCCCCGCCCCGGAATCCCATTCCGTCCACCACCACTGTCGCGCCATTCAGATTCAGGGCAGCCGAGGTATCGATCGCCAGCACTCCGCCCGTGGAACCATTCCAAGCCAGTGCCGTCGGAGGAGTGGCGGCATTGAACGAGGCCGTGGTGTACTGCGGCACCACAATCACTTGGTATGTGCTCTGCCCCGCCGTCGCCGAGGCCGCGGCAGCGTGGTAAGGAAACACCAGTCCGTTGCCCGAGCCGGCTCCGGTAATCGAAACGGAGCCGCCGCTGATGGCCCCGTTCGCGGTAACAAACTCATAGTCCCCGGTGCTGTTCAGAGCGGTGAATCCCTGGCCGGTGAAGCCGTTGCCATAAGTCACGCTGTTCGAAAGGTTGAGGCTGGCATCCTGCATCTGGATCACCAGCAAAAGGTCGCCCGCCGCAATCGCCGTTCCCGCGCCAGTCGGCGTGCCCACTGGGATCGAGGTCGCTCCCGCAGCCACGCTCGCCGTGCCGGGATAGTAAGTATTCAAAACTCCGGTCAGACCATTTCCCGGCGCGGCTGTGGAAGAGGGCGCACACGCTACTGCCTGCACCGTCGCTGCCGCAACGTAAGTATTGTTACTTGGGTTCGTATCCGGCGGCGTCCCTGAATCCGTAACCGTCGCCGTTTCGGTATACACACCGGAAGTGCTGGCGGTTGCCACGACCGTGACGGTCCCAGTCATCGCGCTGGTAAAAGGAGTTGGCAGCGTGCACGTAATGGGCGGCGGCGCGGCGGTGCACGTAGTTCCCGCGCTCGGCGTAATCGACACCACCGCCATGCTCGTGGGCCAGCTCAGGGTCAGCATCCCGGTGTTCGCCGGCGACGGCCCGTTGTTGAAAACGGTCGTCGTATACGTTGTGTTCTGGCCGACGAAAACGGCGCTGGCAACGCTGGTGGTCACTCCAATGTCCGCGGCGGACGGATTGATCGAGATGCCTCCCTGCGCCCAGTTCGAAGTCGAATTGAGAAGCTCCGAAACCGGCACGCTCGGCGCCCCGCTGCGAGTGCTGGAAGATCCCGTCACATCCCGATTGTTACCGCCCCCGGAAGTCAGGTTCCACTGCTGCACCTGCGGGTTATATTCGGTGACCGTCGGGGCAATGCCCGTGGCGAACGTATCAAAAACCATCCCGTTGACCACGCTCGGCACATTGATCTGCGAACTGCAGGCGGAGGTGGGACTCGCGCTGGCCACGCATCCTGCCACCTCGCCACTGGCCGAAACAAACGTTCCCAGCGGCACTGTCTGGTCCACATCCGTAAACGTGGTCGCGCCCGCCACTACGCCGACTGTGTTGTTGGTCGGAACGTTTACATTCACCACAATAGTGGCAGCCCCGCTGGCTGGCGCCAGCAGAGACCAAATTTCAACCCGGCGCGTTGGCGCGGCATCGTTTTGGAATCCTTGCCTGGTAAGCGCCGTGCCGTTGTAAGTCACGCTGCTCACCGTCGCTCCCGTGCTGTTCGTAACCGAGATCGACACCCCCACGAGCAGCAGACGGTTGGCCGTGGCCGTCGTGGTGTGGGCGAAGGTAAGGGGCACGACTCCCGTTCCAGCGGCATCGATTGTGCCAGTAGTCGTGGCATCCACCGCCACCTGCGCACTGGAATTGGTCGCCGCCAGCAGAATGAGCAACACGCCGAGAACGACCGTAAAAGTAACTCGAGCCCTGTGCTCCGTCTCACCTGTCCGTCCGAAAACGTTCTGCAGCATGCGCTGACCTCGCGCCGCACACCTCAGCGCCAGTCCCACGGCTCCATGGAACTTCGCCCGAAAAATTCTCCGCCCCACCCGCACCTCTTTAGCTACCGCAATGCCCACTATTTTTTCCCCGCTCACCGCCGGGTCGTCTTCCTCCCCGCAGTCGCCGCGCGTGACGAAAACATCGTTTTCGGGATCCGCAACCACGACCCGATGCAGCCGGAAGCCATTCTTAGATTTTGTTAAGACAATATCGTCCTTTCGTAATTTGCTCACGATTACGGGAGTAACCTGGACGATCTCTCCGTCGCGGATTGCCGGAGACATGCTGGCGCCTCGCGCCTGAAACAGCACGTCCATTCCCTGCTCCAGCAATTCACGGGTGACTTGGTCAAAGAGCTTCGAATCGGCTCCGCGGTCAGTCATGGATGTCAACCAGGTATGTCAGTCCTGTTGTGTCAGTCCTGTAGATTGAGGATCGTGTCGACCGCGCGCTGATCGGGCTCGAAGGCATAGCGGTAGCACGGAACCGCATCCACCAGCTCTTGCAGAAACTGCAGCGCCGAATCCACATACTCATGCCGGTGAAACGGCACAAAACTCCGCGCAAACAATTCCCCAACCGCCTGGCTCGGAGAAAGCGGCGTCAGCGCATTCCCACATCCATGCTCAAGAATAAATATCCGCCTCAGCATTGCACTCCCCGGCGACGCGTACATCGCCTCCCCATGCCACGGCGTGCCGTACATCCGCATCCCTGTTTTTTTGTCATCCTGAGCGAAGCGATTGCCCCGCGAAGCGGAGCAATCACGCAGTCGAAGGACCTCGTGTTCGTCGGCACCACGAGCGGCCTCAAAAGGAGGTCTCATCCCGGACCCCACCCCCTCATCCCGCCGCACAATAATCCGGTCATCACTCAAAACCTCAACATCCTCCCGCTCCGTCCACAACCGCGTAGTCGTGCTCTTCCCCGCCCCCGAATGCCCCACAAATAAGTTCCCATTCCCATCCGCCCGCACAATCCCGCACCCATGCAGTTCAATCGCCTTCTCCTGCGTGAGCCGGTGCATGATCAGCAACTCGTCGAGGGGGTAATCCAGAGGCGCTACACTTGGGTACGCCTCGAAGACCTCATGGTTCAACTGCAGTGTTGCATCCTGGAACTGCCGATCCACGACCAACCTCTTATACGGCTGCGCATCTAGAATTGAGGCGCTGAAGTCGAATTGAAAGCTTGCGCCATCTTCGTACAACTTCCAGACGGAGCCAGAATCAAACAGCCGCCGTCCTTTCGGCCGACCAAAGTCGTCGGCCCACTCGACCTGAATGCTGATATCGGAGCCGCCGGTGTGACTGCGAAAGGCTTCCAGGGAAGGAACCAGAGCAATCGCGGATCTATCGGCGCCTGCAAGTTGTATCGAGACTCCCCCCACGCAAAATCCAGCGTAGTGCACCGAGTTTTTCTCCACGAACCACACCCCAATTTTTTCCTTTCTACGCCATACCCGCGCGTCGACGCACTCGTCATGAACCCTGGGAAGGACAAACTCCGATCGGCTGGCAGCTGGCGGCGACAGGGCCGGAGCCCCCCGCGATCTTGCAATGCCCCAGAACAGCCTCCTCTGGCCGCAAACTAATCACCGTAACCTGCGGTGCTTCGTACGGTCCCCTACCAGCGGCTTGGTTCACCTCATGACTCATTCAGCCTCCGCCTGCTTTCGTCTGGTCAATGTGTTCCGCAATTCCCGCACCCGCCAGTGACCAACCCGGAATCGTTCAGGATTGGCAAGATCTGCTGCGGCCCCACCCAACTTTCCACATCGATTTCCTTATTCACGATCTGCCGTGCCGAATGCATCAGGGCTCCGTGCTCACGGCCGCCCTCGCAAAAATCGCATTCCCCGTGCGCTGGAACCTGCGCACCGATTACCGCTGCCCGTAAATGGGCCACATGGCAAAGAAACTCCACCGGACTCTCTTTGTCTCCGTTTTCCATTTCTCCGTTCGCCGGACACATGCCGCATAAAGATTGAATGCGGCACTCGATGCACTTCGTTATTCGCATCCGCTTACGATTCCGCAACTCCGCTAACGATCCCTCCCAAACGCGCCGCAGGCCGGCCTCTCGAACGCTGAAGGTGTCCTGCTGCGAGATCACGCAGATCCCCATCTCCCCGTACGCATTGATGGCAAATCCGCTCACTCCTCCTCCGCAGAAATACACCGTGTCGCTTGCCGCTAAGTTGGGCGGGCTTTCCAAGTCCCGTTTCGCGAGGCGGCGGTACTCACTCATTCCCTTTGGAGCGCTCATGTCCAGCGCCACTACTTCTTCCGGCGTGAGCCGAACCCCGAGCGGACTCTGCGAGCAATCAATCCGCGGATTGATCTGCCCATCCATCTTGAATTCCACCCCCAGCTCTTCTTCCGCGAACCGCCGCATGGCCACCACTTCATGCTTATTAATGCTGGTCGCCACCGTCTTCAGCTTCAGCGGCAGCCCGCGCTCTTTCAGCAATTTAATCCCGCGCAAGCATCGGTCATACGACCCTGGAATCATCGTCAGCGCCTCATACGTCTCCCGGGTGCGCCCGTACAACGTGATCTCAATGGCAAATGGAGGCCACTCCACCAGGTAGTCAGCAATTTTTTCGTTGATCAGCGTGCCGTTCGTAAACAGCGTGATCAGAAACCCTTTCTGCTTGGCGTAGGTATAGATCTCGAGGAAATCCTTGCGCGCAAAAATCTCGCCGCCAGTGTAGAGCAGCCAGAAGCAGCCCATCTCCACCAGTTCGTCGAGCATTTTGAAATGCTCTTCGGTGGTCATTTCGCGGCTGCGAGCATCCTGATCGCCCATGGGAAGGTTGTTGTAGCAGTGCTGGCATTCCAGCGGACAACGCCGCGTCACTTCAATCGAGACTTGCAGCGGCACGCGTTCACCGTTCTGCCGATGATGCAGATCTGCGCTGAATTCGCCGTAACTTAACTGATCCATTGACCCCCTCAGTTCTGAAAGCAGCGGACGCCCCTCACCGCGCGTCCGCTGCCGCCAGACCTTCCCGCCCCACCGGCCCCTCAGTCCCGGCAGCCGTCCCCGGAACCTCAGCCAGAAAATTCTCGCTTACACAATTTTCGAGTGCCCAACTTTCCGCTGCAGAAATCTGAACCGCAGAATCTTCCAGCAGGCCCACGGCCCGCATCTCGTTCAGAAACCGCATCACGTCCGCTCGCACCCGTTCTGCATCCACTTCGTACGCTTCCGCCACGCCACTCACCAAGTCCGAAAACGCGCGTGGCCTATCGAGCATTTTCCAAATCAGTGACCCGGTTTCGTTGAAGCTATAAATCGACGCCAGATCGCCCACCTTCCCTCGCACGGGCACAATCAGCGTCTCTCCCGCAACCACCCGCGCAACCACCGTCCGCGAGCGCACATACGCTTGCGCATCCGAAATCACCATTCGCTCATCACTCGCTTTTTCCGGATTTCGTAACATCACGCCCCTTCGAAACTTATGACAGTTTCGCTATCAAATTGAGACTACGCCCAAGGCGCCCCTTCCGAGCAATGCGCGATTGGTGGCGGGTATTGCATTAGTTATCACTTCTCGTGGTTCCCAACTCTCGACAAAAACAGGAGTTATGGGTCCGCCCGTAGCCAGGTTCATGGGCTGCCCCGAGCCTCGCCTGGACTCGTCCCACCTCCTCCGCAAACTTCTTTTCCAGTAGACAAGCGAAAGAAAACGCTATAAAAAGAAATGCGCAACAAAAGGCCTCGCGCAGGCCCTATTTTCGCAATCAGAACCGCCCAATCGATTCCAGTGCTCAACGAAGAACGACGTCGCGCCATTCTCGAACTGCTCAACCGCCAGGGCCGCGTTGTGGTCGCCGAACTCGGCCGCCATTTCGAAACCTCCCAGGTTACGATTCGCAAAGATCTCGAACTGCTCCACGCCCAGGGTCTGGTGCACCGCACGCACGGCGGCGCTCTCCCCGCCCGCGAGAGCGCACTCGAAGATCCCACGCTGCGCGAGAAAGAGAAACTTCACCGCCACGAAAAAATGCGCATCGCCCAAAGCGCCGCCTCCAAAGTGCACGAAGGTCAAGTCGTCATCCTCGACTCCGGCACTACCACCACCGCCGTCGCCCGCGCCCTGCGCAATTTCAAGAACCTCACCATCATCACCAACGCCGTGAATATCGCCGCCGAGCTCGCCGGCACATCCGTGGAAGTCATCCTCACTGGAGGCACGCTTCGCCAAAATTCGTTTTCGCTGGTTGGCCCCATCGCCGAAGAAACTTTGCGCCGGCTCAGCGCCGATCTTCTTTTTCTCGGCGTCGACGGCTTCGACGCGCACTTCGGCCTCAGCACACCCAATCTTTTGGAGGCCAAAGTAAATCGCGTGATGGTCGAAGTCGCCAAGCGCACCGTGGCGGTCTGCGATTCCAGCAAGTTCGGACGCCGCAGCCTCTCGCTGATCGCGCCCCCATCGGCATTAAAAGAAGTGATCACCGATCGCGGCATCCCTAAATCCGATGCCCGCGTGCTAAAACAAGCCGGAATCGAAATAACGCTGGTGTGAGACCGAATTGAAGCGCCGGTGTTGAAGTCTGCTATCTGAAATCTACAATCTTCAATTTCAAATTTCCATGCCCCACTTCGACGTCACCATCGCCGGCGAACTCAATCTTGACCTCATCCTCTATGGCCTCCCCGGCGAACTCCCGCCCGAGCGCGAACTCCTCGCCACCGGCATGGCCCTTACGCTAGGTTCTTCATCAGCAATAGTCGCGCACAACCTCGCGTCCCTCGGCACGACCGTAGGTTTCCAATCCCGCATCGGCGATGACGGGCTCGGCCAGATCGCGCTCGATCGCCTGCGCCAGGCCGGCGTAGATGTCTCCAAAGTGCGCGTCGTCCCCGGCCCCACCAAAACCGGCCTCACCGTCCTGCTCCCACGCGCCGGATGGCGCAACATTCTCACCTACCCGGGCACCATCGCAGAATTCTGTTCGGACGATCTCGATCTCGACTACCTCGCCAACTCCCGCCATTTCCATCTCTCTTCTTATTATTTGCAGAGCGCCCTCCGTCCTCGCGTCGCCGAATTATTCCAGCACCTGAAATCGAAGGGATTGACCATCTCTCTCGACACCAACGACGATCCCGCCGATCTGTGGCAAGGCGACTTGCAGGGCGTTCTCCGTCATGTCGACATTTTTCTCCCCAACGAGCGCGAAGCCATGAAGGTCACCGGCACGAACAATCTGGAATCCGCCGTGGAAAAATTAGCGAAGCAAGTGCCGCTGCTGGTCGTGAAGTTGGGCCGTGAAGGAGCCATGGCGCAAAGAGGAAGTGAGCGCTTCCTCAGCCCCGCGCAAAAAGTGGACGCCGTCGATCCCGTAGGCGCCGGCGACAGCTTCGACGCCGGATTCCTCCATCAATACTTAAAAGGAGCCGACGTGCAAGCCTGCCTGGCGGCAGGCAACATGGCCGGCGCGTTATCAACAACCCGCCCCGGCGGCACCGAAGCCTTCCGCGACAAAGACCACCGCACAAGATTCATCGCCGCGCGAGTCGCCCAGTCTCCGCGTCAGTGAATGTAACGGAGATGTCACGCAACGAGTCTGGTAGGCCGAAAGCGTCGTCGCAGTGGCCCGTCACCGGCCATCTTTTCGCCAACTATTCATCCCGGCCAAGCGGAGGTTTCGGCGCAACATCCTTCTCGACACCCGACTATTCCGTTGCTTTTCCTTCGCTCCCGGCCTAACATTCGCTGCATGGAGGGTTCCATGACGATCCCTTCCGTCCTAGTTCGGCTTCTGCAGCTTGCCGCGATTGCTCTTGTTGCAACGCCTTCGTTTTCCCAGGCGCCGCCCAAATACGATGCGGCCACCGAAATCACGGTTAAGGGTTCCTTTGGAGAATTGAAGCTTGTTCCGCCCACAGGCGGCAAGCCGATCGCTTATCTGGCAATGAAAACCGGTCCCGACAAAGAGAAGGATACGGTTCAGATATTTCTTTGTCCCAAGAGTTTCCTCGACGAAATGGGAATCGCTTTCAAAACCGACGAGGCGATTGAAGTCAAGGGCTCCAAGGTCAAGCAGGACGGATCGGACCTGATCCTGGCTCGCGAAATGGTCAAGGGAGGGGACACCCTAACCTTCCGCTTCCCCGGAGGCAAGCCCGCGTGGTAGGGCATGCGGCGGGCCTATTGGGCTCCGGTACATCTTGGCAGTCGCAAGTCGCTTGCACGCATCGCCCCTGTAATCTGAATTCGACTCTCTCTACTTCCCCACCTCCACCAGCAAATGCTCCTTGAACTCCGTCTTCATCTTCGCCACGCCGTCCGCCCCCGCCTCCACCGTTCCCAGATCTTTCCCGTCCACATAATCCGTCACGTGATAACTTCCCGCCTTCAGCCCGCGTAACTCCACTTCGCCCTTCCAAGTGCCGTTCTCCGGCGCGAAGAACGCGTAATACATGTTCCCGTCTTTCTCGATGGCATACGCCTCCGGCGAGTCGTACCCATACACGTACAAATCCAGAAAGTTTCCCTTCGACAGCATCTTCTGGTTATAAAGCCCAATCCATTTCTTCCAGTGCTCTTCCTTTTCCGGCGTGAGGTTCACCGGTTTGAATTTCGGCCCCGGATCGGGCCACACAAACTTCGTTCCTGGCACGCCGCCCACGCCCAGCGTGGACGCAAAGTCGGCGCCGTGCTCGCTCCAGTTGTCTCCGCCCGTCCGCGTCATCGCCGAAAGCTCCACATGGTCGCCATACACCGCCGCCTTCGGCCCCAGCAGCGCTTTATACATCTTGATCCGCCGCCGCACCTGCCCCGCACCCACCGGATCGGCCGTCACCGCCTGATCGATAAACGGCAGCCATGCCAGCGATGGCGGCGTTCCGCACGGACACGCCTGGGTCACGCTTTCCGGCTTTATGGAACGCGTCGTCTCGAAAATCGTCTTGTAGACCTCGCCCATCGCATTCACCGAATCCTGCGGAGACTTGTGGTGGTGCGCCGGGTTATAGCAAGCCGGCACCGAATAAATATTGTCCAGCTTCGATCCGTCAAATCCCCAGTCGCGAACAAATTTCTCCGTCAGTTGCTTGTAATACGCCTGCACTTCCGGCAACGACGGATCCAGCACGGCCAGATCGCGAGTCATCCGCGCGTGCTTCCCGTTCTTGTCGAGGATCAACCACTCCGGATGCTCCTTCACCACCTTCGCAACCGCATACTTGTGCGATTCATATTTCCCTTCACCATCTTCCACGCCCAGCGGCAACCACCACAACTGCACCAGGATTCCCTGCTTATGGAAATCTTCCGTCATCTGCTTGATTGAATCCCCCGGAAACGTATCCGTCCGCGGATTCCAGTCGCCATAGGTATCGAACCATCGATCATCGAGCGTCGCCCATTTAATCCCCAACTCCTTCAGCTTCGGAACCGTTCCCAGCATCTCCTTCGGCGTCACATTGAACTCATAGCCCCATCCACACCAGCTCACGTTGTAAGCTTCATTCGAAGGCTTCGGTATATCCCATCCTTCTTTCTGCAGCACGCTGGACCACAGCCGCAGCGGCTCGTAAAAATCTCCGCTGTAAACCGCCACAAAACTTCGCGGCCCGGTGTAAGTCTCCGCCGGCTTCAGCGTCGCATTCACCGGAATAGTCACGCCCGCCTTCACCCGTCCATCTCCTTCCACTTTCACCGGAATCGAAAGGGTCCAGGGCAGCGTCTCCACGTGCCCAATCGCTTCTCCCACCGTCGCGGTCCAGAACGCAGCCACTGGAATCCCGCCCCCGTAGCCGCCTTTCACCGCTTCTCCCATCGCGTTCGGCTGCGCTGAAATCCGCGTCAGCTTCTGCACATCGTCTTTGCCCCAGTCGTAACTCGATCCCTGAAACGACCACATCTCATAAGGCTTCGCCTTCTCGTCCGCCAGCGTGGCGTTGAAGCGATGCTGCTGCGTCACCGCCGAATCGATCGCGAAATTGCTGGTCCCCACGTTTTTGTAAGCCACCGTCACCAGCGCGATATTCGGAAAATCGTCGTAGGTTTCCACGTCGAGCGTGCGCTCCACATCCACTCCACTCGGGCCCAGCGGACGCCCCGGAATCTCCACCCGCTTCCCCCGCCCCAGCTTGCCCGTCGCTTCCGTCACCTTCGCCGCGGAAAAATCCGGAGTGAACTGCAACTCCTGCCCATCGTGCACAATGTAGTCGCTGCCCGAAGCAGAGCCCACCGCGGGTTCGTCCAGGGTCAACTTCTTTCCGTCTTTCAAAAGAAATGCCTGCACAAACCCCGACGGCAAAATCTGAAACTCAGCCGCGCTGGTGGTCAAAACTACCGGCCCCCCGTCGCGCACTTCCACCTTGATCTCCGAAGGCCGCGCCCCTGCCGATGGCTGCACCGGCGTCCGCGTACAACTCAGGCCCAGCCCCATGCCCATCAGAAGAATCGTCGAGATCCAACGCCACCCGCGCCAACCGGTTTTCATGTTCCCCCCTTTCCAGCTACGAAAGATATCATAAGTTAACGAAACCTAACACAAGACAGGGTGCATAACTCGCAGGGGAAAAACTACGTCGCGAGAAAGGCCCGTGTGGGAACGGGCACCTCGCCGGTCAGGCCCGGGCGTAGTTGGCCGCTGGGATGCAACCCAGACCCGCGACGCCTGCGCTGGTTCGTCGTGAAATAGAGCGTAGACGATGCCTATAGCGAGTATAGAGCGCTTCTCGAGCCAGGCGATAGCCAACCCAAAGACTTACTGTGTATCATTACTGTGATACACTAAACGCGCCATGATTATCCGATTGAACCCATCCTCTGGAGTTCCGATTTATCTGCAGATCGTCGAGCAGATCAGACACTCAATCGAAATCGGCGCTTTAGTTGAGGGAGATCAATTGCCGGCGATTCGCACATTGGCGGAGGAACTTGTCGTTAGCCCGAACACCGTGGTGAAGGCATATGACGATCTCGAACAGCAGGGGCTCATCCGGCTTCGGCATGGGGCGGGCGCCTACGTCGAGAAAAGCAACCTCGCAAAATCGCGTCTTCGCAGGTTCCGGGAAGCTTCTGTTGTCGTGAAGGAAACCGTACGAAAGCTGAGAAGCATGGGTCTTGGCGACGACGAGAGCCGCCGTCTTTTCGAAGCGGAATGGATCGAGGAGGCTACGACGCGATGAAGGCCGCCGTAGAGACAAGGGAACTTACGAAACGATTCGGGGACAATTATGCGCTGGCAGGCCTGACCATGACCGTTCCCAGGGGGCATATCGTGGGCTTCCTGGGCCGGAACGGCTCGGGCAAGACCACCACAATCAAGATTCTACTCGACGTGATCCGTCGAACCTCCGGTGAGGCGATGGTGCTTGGCGAGCCCACAGGGTCCGTCGCGGTTCGCCGCCGCATCGGTTTTCTCGGCGAGGACAAGCGACTCTACTCGTACATGACTGTGCGGGAGATCAGTGCATTCACGCGTCCGTTTTTTCCGACATGGCGAATCGAGACCGAAACACGGCTGCTCGCGGATTTTGAACTTCCCCTGAACCGCAAGGTCAGCGCTCTCTCAAAGGGCATGCGCACGAAGGTGGGCCTTCTGCTCAACCTATGCCGCCATTCGGAGCTCCTTATCCTCGATGAGCCGAGTGAAGGTCTCGATCCGGTAATGGCCGAGCAGATGCTGCAGAGCCTGGTTCAGCAGGCGGCTGACGGTACCACCATATTCTTCTCGTCTCATCAGGTTGCGGAGGTTGAGCAAATCGCCGATCACATCATCGCCATCGAAAAAGGGCGAGTCGTGCTCGAAGGCTCG
>DATDGM010000041.1:0-1763 GCA_036522075.1 Candidatus Sulfotelmatobacter sp. | reverse complement strand
GGTCCAGCACGTCGGAAACGGCGTCGAAAATATTCGACTCGCTGAACGGCGGGAAGTACAGACTGGAAAGTCCCTGCAGGATTTCGTTGCGGTCGTGGGTGAAATCGACATCCACGTTCTCGCGCATGTTAAAGGTTTCCAGCGCCACCCAGTCGTTAGGCTTGAGGTTGCCCAGAAACGATGCGGCCCAGTTCACGGCATTGTAAGTAAAAAACTGATAGCCCAGCTTGCTGAACTCCACCAGGATCACAATGGTGATGGGCGCTTCGGACGGCGCGAAATTGGTAATGGTCTGCACCGTGCCGTCTTCGGTGATGCGGAAATTCTCCTTCTTCAGGTCCTTCAAGTAGTTTCCGTTGCCGTCGGTCACCACCACGTCCACGCTCACCACCGGCACGGTTACGGAAATGGAAAAGCCCGGTGTCTGCTGCGGCTGCTGCGGCTCCTGAGAGGACTGCCCCTTCTTGTTCTTATCCTGCGCCCAGGCGGAAAGCTCGCCCGGCGGAAGGAGCAGGGTGAAGAGGACTAGACCCAGGACCAGTCTTCGGATCAGGAGTGTGTGCATGGCCAGCCGAACCTCATGGAATCGCGGCGTTCAGACCGGGGACGGGCAACCCTTCCCTGCTCCCCGTTTCTAATGGAACGGAAGTCCCTGCTGCTTCGATGCTGCCACGAAGCGCCGGGATGTTCAAATCTACGCCGCGCGCACCTTTTGCATGCAGGAGCCGCAAGCCAAGCCGGGCGCGCAAAGGTTTTTATCGCGGCACACCCTCGCGCATGCGCGGGTTGCAACTCCAGCGCGCATGGTACGATGATTTTGTTGGGAATGTTTGCTATTTTTTCGGAGGAATTCTTCATGCTGCATCAAGCGGGCCATCGTGCAGGCTGGATTCTATTGACCCTCGCGCTGGCTCTGGCCTCCAGCGCCGCCGCTTGGGCGCAGGCCCCGGCGGGCAAGCCCGATCTGAACAAGCTGGCCGATGAGGCCCAGGGCTGGCTCAGCGACCTGGTCAAAATCAATACCGTCAATCCTCCCGGCAACGAAGCGGCTACTGCCAAATACATCTCTGCCATTTTCCAGAAGGAGGGCATTTCCAACGAAATCCTGGAGATGGCGCCGGGGCGCAGCATCGTGGTGGCGCGCCTGCAGTCCGGCCCGCTGGCCGACCCGACCAACGCGCTGCTGCTTGTGGCGCACCAGGACACCGTCGGCGTGGACCCCTCGAAATGGACCGTGGATCCGTTCGCGGCGACGGTTCGCGAAGGTTATCTGTGGGGGCGCGGCTCGATCGATGACAAGGCCATGCTCGCGGCGAACATCGCCGTGATGGTGCAGCTGAAGCGCCAGAATGCGCGCTTGGCCCGCGACGTGATTTTTCTCGCGTCGGATGACGAAGAGCAGGGCGGCGCGGCCAGCATCAAAGCGGCCATCCAAAAATACTGGGACAAATTCGCCTGCGCCTACGCGCTGAATGAAGGCGGGCGCGTGATCCTGAAAGACAACAAGGTGCAGTACGTGGGCGTGCAGGCCAGCGAAAAGGTGGCCTACAACGTCACGGTTACTGCGACGGGGCAGTCCGGACACGGCTCGCTGCCGAGGCCTGACAACGCCGTCACCCATCTGGCGGCCGCGGTCGAGAAACTGGGGAACTACCAGGTTCCGGCCGAGCCCAGCACCATCACCCTGCGCTATTTCGAACAGCTTTCCAAGATCGAAGACGACGAAATCGCCAAGTGGATGCGCGCGCTGGAGCAGCCGGGGC
>DATDGM010000040.1:0-3586 GCA_036522075.1 Candidatus Sulfotelmatobacter sp. | reverse complement strand
GGGACCGGCCTACGAGGCTCCACAGGTAGCGATTACACCGCCTAAGCCGGGAATCTATTTCATCGAGAAGAGCGATGTAAACCAGACTGAGATCAGGATGGTTCACTCGACGACTACGCCGGCCTCGGCCGGCGCCAGCCCGTCGTCGCTGCGGCTTTGACCCTGTTCCTGCTCTCGCTGCTGGGGCTGCCCGTTACCGCAGGCTTTTTCGGCAAGTTCTACGTCTTCAAGGCTGCCGTAAACTCGCATCTCATCTGGCTCGCCGTGCTGATGGCCGTCAATAGCGTGATTGGCGCCTACTATTACTTCCGCCTTATCGTCGTGATGTATATGCGCGAGCCCAGCATCGCCATCGGAGGCGCCGCCGTCGTCGGCTTCCCCCTAACGGTCAACGTCGTCCTCACCGTAACCGCCCTCGGCACCGTCTACTTCGGCCTGTTCCCCAACCGCGTCCTCAACTTCGTCCTCCAATCCAACCTCCTCGGCCACTAACATGGAGCGCGGCGGCTCGCCGCCGCCTTTACCCCCGAACCCCAGCCGCGCCGCCGTCGATCGAGCTGACGTCTTTGATCTCGCTTCGGCTGTTGCGTTTGACTCTTGACGCTCGAGTTCAGAGTGAACGGTAGTAAGATACGATTTACGCGCAGTGACGCCGTTGGGAGGCGCAGCCTATGTCATACGAAGAAGCTATGCAGCTGATTTCCAGGGACGAGGCATTCAAAGCGACGGTCTATGCCATGAATACGTTGCTCATCCATCGAGGCATCTACACCCAAGACGAATTTCAGCAACTCTTTATTGAGTGGGTGAAAAAAGAACAGTCGAAGAAGGGCAGCGCGCAGAACGCCCTCAACCGCCCCGAGGCGGCTTTGGCTTAATCTTCAGGTCACTCCAACTGGAGTGCTCGCAGAGCGGTTTCTTACAGCAGTGATAGCCCACATCGCACCTTGCGCAGGTGCAATTGCAAGCTGGAGGCGGCTTCTTCTGGGTTTGGGACTTGCGCATGTGAGGAGGTTCTCTTCAACCTCTCTGGCACTCCCCAATCAGGTTCGAGCGATAATTTAGCATGGATGCGCTTTCTTCTTGGCAGCATCCGATGGACACATTGTCAGCGTCGTCTCTTTTTCCGGTTAGGACGATCTGAGCGCAGCGGGCGAGTTTCCGGCGGGTGGGCAACCCTTAGCCGAGTTGGCACGAAGAGAGTGCCGCAGCCCAAAGAGATCCTCAAAAACCCCTTGACTTTTCGCGAAAGCTGGTAACATAGCTAGTGGGTAATACTGTGGAGCGCGGCAGGTAACTGCCGCGTTTTTCATTTTTTGGCCCTGGACCGCGCCGTTCGTGCGTGACCCTCAAAAGACGAAAATATATGCTGTCTTTTCGTGGAATCCATGCGTCGGAGCGACGAAATACGCTGCCTATAACTACCTTTAGAATCAACACTTACAAAAGTGTATCAGAACAAAGGACTTTAACCCCTATTAGAATCAACACTTACAAGAAACCCGGGGGGAGGGGGTCGAAGGTATGATGGTTGCGGGAACGAGCGACATGTCGCTCGTTCCTGCAACTCGAAACAAGCTGCCGCCACACAACCCAGGGCCTTTTCGCCGAAACGTCATGCCCAAGACAAAAAAGGCCCGGAAGCTCGCGCCTCCGGGCCTTCTCAGGAATCCCAGGGAGGGGGCTTTTATACCTTCAACGCAATCATCGCCAGCGTGAACAGCACCAGCGTTTCGATGAACACCAAGCCAAGAATCATGGCTGCGCGGATCGCTCCTGCCGCGCCCGGATTGCGTGCCATGCCCTCGCACGCCGCGGATGCCACGCGTCCCTGACCGAGGCCGCAACCGAATGCCGCGATTCCCATACCGAACGACACCGCGATCCCCAGCAAGCCTCTGGCGCCAGCGCGCGCTTCCTCTCCGCCCTGCGCGAACGCCGCCGGAGCGACCAGTATCGCCACCATCAACACTGCCAACACGATTCCAAGCTTCTTCATTTCTGCCTCCTTATGAATTGCTGCCAGGAGGTGGTTCCCGGACACCGTGCCGCCGGGCTCACGCTGGAGCAGCAAATTGCCGGCAACGCTGCCTGCCGGCAAATCTCCTTAGTGCTCTTCCGCTGTCGCCAATCCTAAGTAAACGGCCGGGAGAACCGTGAAAACGTAAGCTTGCACGACCGAGACAAAAATGTGCAGTCCGATAAACAGCACCGGTATCGTGGCCGGGAAAATCCCCAGCACGACGCCAAGAATCGGCGATTTCGACCAGCCGAACACCGCACCGCCAGAAAGCAAGCTCAGGAAAATCACGTAGATCAAATCACTGGCGAACATGTTGGCCCACAAGCGCACGGTCAAAGAGAGAAGGCGCGCCGTAGTGCTAATGATTTCGACCGGAAACAACAGAGCGGCCAGAAACCACGCGCCCACATCCTTCGGTGCACCCGCAAACGTGCTCAGGTAGCCAAGCACACCGTGACTTCGCACGCCCTGCCAGTTGAAGTAGAGAAACGTCAATATGGCGCAAGAGAGGGGAACGCCGACGACGCCCGTGGGCGCCGAAAGGAATGGAAACGCGCCGAACAAGTTTCCGATCAGGATGAAAATCGAAATCGACCCGACCCAAGGAACGTAGCGAACCCCTTCGTGCCCGGTGTTTTCTTCCAGCAGATCGCGGATTCCAAATCCCATCGGATTCGTCAGCAGCAATTCCGCAACCTGCTGCAGCGCTCCTGGGCGTTCCACGGAAAGCCGCGCGCGGAGCACCAGCGCAAACAACGTGCCTACAACCAAAGCGAGCACCGCCATCACTACGTGTTCGGGAATCGGCAGCCGCGGGTCGCTCGGTCGAATGTGCAACGCGGCCAGCAGCGCCAAAGCCAATGGGCCGAGCTGATGATTCACAAAATGAGTGAGTGAACTAGCGTGATGTTCCATCGAATCGAGAACCCCCAGAAGGGGCCAACTCTTACTCCACGGGATGCATGATCTCGTACACGCTTGCCGCTATCGTCGCGGCTCCTAGAGCACACAACCCGAGAATCACGCTCAAAAGGGGAACCTTCAGAAATTCAAAAATAGCATATGTCACCAGAGCTATCAACCCGTAGCGGCACGCTGCCGCGAAATAGCTAATGAGCGGTACTTGAGGTTTGGCTGCGCCAGCTTGGGCCGTTGAAGCCTCGACCAGTGCGTCCAATCCGCGGCGCAGCCAGCGAAAATTCAACCACGCTAGCGCCGTGCCTACCGCGAGGCCGACAGCCCACGGGCGCGATCCGGTTAGCGCCGCGCCGGCCGCGCTGCCGAAGCCAAGTACGAGGGTGAGCCAGGCGATACGCCTCTCGGTTTGCAGTCCAACTTGCGCGCCGGCTTGGTGGGGAAGATCGGGAGTCGTCGTCACAAAACAGAACCGCATCAAGAACGAGAACAGGTTCACTTGTCGCTTTGCGCCAAACGCCGCAGCACTTCTTTCAGGCCGCCGGCGAATCCCAGCGTTCCGAAAAGCAGCATAAAAACGAACTTGGTATGCAGCCAATGATCCGCAAAATAACCGAGTACGCCGCCAAGCAGCACCGCGCCGACGAT
>DATDGM010000039.1:0-1544 GCA_036522075.1 Candidatus Sulfotelmatobacter sp. | reverse complement strand
GTGACCACCGAGCGTCTGAGCGCGCTAAAACTGAAAGAGGAAAAGGGCGTCGAGGTGACGATGGTTGACCAGGATGCCCCGGCCGGCAAGGCGGGCATCAAGGAGCACGACGTGATTCTCTCCATGAACGGCACCGCCATCGAAAGTGGGGCACAGTTGCGCCGGATGATCCATGAGACTCCACCCGGGCGCGTCGTGAGCTTTGGGTTGAGTCGCGAGGGCCAACCCATGACGGTGAAGGTGCAGCTGGCAGACAAGCACAAAGAGTTCTCCTTTGTCGGTCCCAAGGTAAAAGACTTCCCCATGGTAATGCCGGAGGTACACATCCCGGATATCGACATCCCCTCCATCAACATGGTGGTGGTGACGCAGTCGGCCCGCAGCGGTTTGACGGTAGAAAATATAACGCCGCAACTGGGCGAGTTTTTTGGAGTAAAGAACGGAAATGGAGTGCTGGTGCGCGCGGTGGACAAGGGCAGCCGCGCTGATAAGGCAGGTTTCCACGCTGGCGACGTTATTGTGAAAGTGAACGATCAGCCCATCCACGACACCAGCGACTTCACGCACGCCATCCGATCGCGCAACGGCAATTCCGTAAGTGTGGGGTTGATCCGGGAGAAAAAAGAACAGAACCTGAATCTGACTCTCCCCCATCTCAAAGAGTCCGGGTTGATGGAAGAAGAGACCTTTGACGCTCCTGCGATCCGTGCTGAGTCAGCGGTTGAACTGGGCCAACTGGAAAACGAGATCGCCAAGCTGCGACCACAAATAGAACTGGCCGCGCAACAGGCTCGCAAGTCGGCGGAAGAACTGCGGAAGACCTTCTGCGACGAGCAGAAAAAGATTCGCGAGGAAGCGCTCAGGCAGGCCGAAGAGCAACGCCAGAAGCTGAGGAGCGAGGAGCACAAGCTGAGGATGGAAATGGACCGGATGCGGCGGCAGATGCGGTCGTACCGAATGGATATCTAGTCCATAGCAGGACAACCAGTGTTGCCCCGCGCAAGCAAACACCTAGATCCCTCGCTGCGCTCGGGATGACAGATCGGCTTGGGCTAGCAGCAGATGGGATCGACTACCGGCTTCGTGCGGCCGAGCGGGCTAGCCCGGTGAGGCAGACGAGGTTGCGGCCCGCCTGCTTGGCGGCATAGAGCGCCTTGTCGGCGGCGTGGACCAGTTCATCGCGGGTGCTTCCGTGCTCTGGGAAAGCGGCCACTCCGGCGCTGATGGTCACCCTGCGCGGCACTCCCGGGAATGGCCAACCTTCTACGACCCTGCGTAACTTTTCCGCGACGCCCATTGCATGTTGCGCGTTGGTGTTGGTGAGGAGAATTGCGAACTCCTCTCCCCCGTAGCGGCACACGACATCAATTTTCCGTAATTCCTGGTGAAACAGGGACGAGACTTGGCGGAGCACCTCATCGCCGAGCAGGTGCCCAAATTCGTCGTTCAACTTCTTGAACTGGTCGATGTCGGCGATAACCAGCGCCATTCCGGTTCCGCCACGGCGGGCGCGTTCAATTTCTTCCTGGATGCGCAACTCGAAG
>DATDGM010000038.1:0-63332 GCA_036522075.1 Candidatus Sulfotelmatobacter sp. | reverse complement strand
AGATCGCGGGCGCGGAGGGCGACGGTTTCCGACACGCGCTTGGTGATCAAGCCGGTCCTGATGCCGCCGAGGCGCGCGAGCGAGATAGCAACGCCATCGTGCGCATGAAACCCTTTGAATTCGAGCATTTGCGGGGATGAGGCTGGAAGGTCGAGAGGTGCTCCGTTCGCTTGCGATATGTTGCTTTGCGATCCATTTTCTGCCGGCGCAGCGCGAGGAATAAAGAACAACTTACCGTCGGTCAATACGCCGTCGACGTCGAAAAGAAGCAGTTTGATTTTGCGCGCGCGGTTCTGAGCAGAAGATTTGGGCATCGCTGGATTCTAGCATCGGGCCATCGACGAACCTCCTTATGCTTGAGGCCCGCATCCGAGCATCCAGCCATCGATTTTGGATTTAACCCGAAACGATGCTACGCAAGGCTGGGCCCCGTTGTCGTTCCATCGCTGATGGCAGAATAAAAATCGGAGTCGGAGGTTCTATGAGAAAACGCTTTTATCTGGCCGGAGTGTTGTTCGCGGGTTCGTTGTATGGGGTTGCGCAAGGCCCCGAAGTAAAGTTCATTGCCGATACGCTGGTGGTGCAGGCCGACGGAACCTATGAGGCCGATCCTGACCTCGCCAAGATGACATTTCAAATTTTCTCTCAAGACAAAGACATCAAGCGGGCTTACGCCGCAGCGACGCAATCCATGCAACACATTGCCGATCTCGCGGGGCAGAATGGGCTCAAAAAGGAAGACGTGACTACCGGAGTTTTAACGGTGGCGCCAGTTTACACGGGTGACCGCAAGAAGCAGGCGCGATCGTACTACGTGCAAGGAGACATGGTGCTGCGAATTCGGGATTTCTCGAAAATCGGACCGATCCTGGATGGGTCGGTGGAAGACGGCGTGAGCGATTTCCGCTCGCTAACCTATTCGCTCGCGGATGAGGAAGCGGCAAAGAAGCAGGCCGTCGCAGAAGCGATGCGGCACGCGATGGGACGCGCATCGATCGCGTTGGAGCAGAAGGGCCAGAAGTTAGGTGCGCTACGCTATATGAGCCTTGACGTGAAGCGGTTGGTCGGTGTGGCTGACATCGCACTGAACGGAAATGTTATGGAGTTGGCTCAGTTGAGCCCGGGTGCCGTTGCTGACAAGCTCGGGAAGGAGTCGTACCCACCGCCGCCTCCTCCACAACAGCCGCAGAAGATTGCCGTAAGCGCCAATGTGCAGTGCGCATTCCAGATTCAGTAGAGGCCAACCGGGCAGGCACTTAGGCGAATGCTTGGCGAAAATCGGCGTTCGGAATAGAATATGCCAATGCAGTCCTCTCATTCATCTTTGGCCTGGGCCCATCCTCTCGTGGCGGAGTGGTTCGTCTCGCGATTTGGAACGCCAACCGAGCCGCAGGAGCAGGGCTGGCCCCATATTCTAGCCGGGCGCACCACGCTAATATCGGCCCCTACCGGCTCGGGAAAGACTCTAGCCGCGTTCCTTGCCTGCATTGACCGGTTGGTGCGCAAGGCGCTCGCGGGCGAACTGGCCGACCGCACGGAAGTGCTCTACATTTCTCCGCTAAAGGCGCTGGGCAACGACATCCAGAAAAACCTGGAAGTGCCGCTGGGCGAAATTCTCGCCATGGCGGGCGAGCGCGGGCTGTTGATGCCGGAAATTCGCACCGCCGTCCGTACCGGCGACACGCTGCCGCCGGAGCGGCGGGCCATGTTGAAGCGGCCTCCGCATATTCTCGTCACTACGCCGGAATCGCTTTACATCCTGCTCACCGCGGACCGGAGCCGGGCGATTCTGCGCGATGTGCAGACGGTCATTGTCGACGAAATCCACGCCGTGGCCGACGACAAACGCGGCGCCCATCTGGCGCTTTCGCTGGAACGACTGGACGCACTCTCGCATCGTCCCCCCGTTCGCATTGGGCTCTCGGCAACGCAGAAGCCGATTGAGGAAGTCGCACATTTTTTGACGGGCGGCTCGCCCGAAGGCATGCGCGATCCCGTGATCGTCAATATCGGGCACACGCGGAAGCTTGATCTGGCGGTGGAAGTGCCGCCAATGCCCCTGGGGCCAATCGCTTCCAACGAGATGTGGGACGCCATCTACGACCGGCTGGTGGCGCTGGTCGAACAGCACCGCTCGACACTCGTGTTTGTGAATACGCGTCGCATGGCGGAACGCATTGCGCACAATCTCGGCGAGCGCATGGGCGAGGAGAATGTTGCCGCCCACCACGGAAGCTTGTCACGTAAGCTGCGGCTGGCGGCGGAGAAGAAGCTGAAAGAAGGCCAGATTAAGGTGTTGGTGGCGACTGCCTCGCTCGAGCTTGGCATCGATATCGGCACCGTCGATCTCGTCGTGCAGATCAATTCGTGCCGGGCGATTGCGGTGGCATTGCAGAGGGTGGGGCGTTCGGGACACTGGCGCGGGGCGGTTCCCAAGGGACGCCTGTTCGCTACAACGCGTGACGATTTACTCGAATGTGCCGCTTTGGTGCGGGCTATCAGGCATGGCGATCTGGACCGGTTGATCATTCCGGAGTCGCCGCTGGATGTATTGGCGCAGCAGATTGTGGCGGCGTGCGCTGCGGAAGAATGGGACGAGAATCTGATGTTCGCCCTGGCGCGGCGCGCATATCCGTATCGCAATCTCAAGCGTGCGACGTTCGATTCGATTCTGGAAATGCTTTCGGAAGGGATCGCGGCGCGGCGTGGACGATACGGAGCGTACCTGCATCGTGACCGGGTGAACGGAAAGTTGCGAGCGCGGCGCGGTGCGCGGCTGGCAGCCATCACCAGCGGGGGAGCGATTCCCGACAATTCTCTTTACACAGTGGTCGCCCTACCCGATGGCGTTGTGGTGGGCACCGTGGACGAAGATTTCGCAGTAGAGAGCAATCGCGGCGACATCATGCTGCTGGGGAACACGTCGTGGATGATGCATCGCATTGAGACCAATGCCGGGCGAATCCTGGTGCAGGACGCCCACGGCGCGCCACCCAGCGTTCCGTTCTGGCGGGGCGAAGCGCCGGCGCGGACCGAGGAATTGTCGGAGCATGTAGGCCAGCTGCGAGAAAAAATCAGCGAGATGCTGCCCCATACCTCGCCGGTAGGATTTTCGGCGACGCAGCCGGAAGTGGCAGCGGTGGTAGGTTGGTTGAAAACTGAGTGTGGCCTTGACGACTCCGGCGCCGAGCAAGCGATCGAATACATTCTGCAAGGGCGCGCCGTATTGGGTGCAGTACCAACGCAGCAAACCGTAATTGCTGAGCGCTTCTTCGACGAAGGAGGCGGGATGCAGTTGATCATCCACGCACCCTTTGGCGGCCGCATCAACAAGGCCTGGGGATTGGCTCTGCGCAAGCGTTTTTGCGTGGGTTTCAACTTCGAGCTGCAGGCGGCGGCTACGGACAACGGGCTGAACATCGCGCTGGCCGAGCAACACAGTTTTCCCTTAGCCGATGTGTTCCATTTTTTGCAGGCTGAAACGGTGCAGCCGATTCTGGAGCAGGCCGCGCTGGATTCTCCAATCTTCGGCACGCGCTGGCGCTGGGACGCGAATCGGGCTCTGGCCTTGTTACGTTTCCAGAACGGCAAGAAAGTCCCGGCACAGATTCAGCGCATGCGGTCCGACGATCTGCTGGCGTCGGTGTTTCCCGACGCTGCGGCTTGCTTCGAGAACATTAAGGGCGAGCGCAAGATCCCGGATCATCCCTTGGTGGGCGAGGTGATGAAAGATGTGCTCACCGAGGCCATGGATGTTGAGGGATTGAAATCGCTGTTGCGCGGCATGGCGTCGGGCAAGATTCGCGTTCTGGCGGTGGATACGCCGGTTCCTTCGCAATTTTCGCATGAGATTCTGAACGCGAATCCGTATGCGTTTCTCGACGATGCACCCCTCGAGGAGCGGCGAGCGCGTGCGGTGGAGATGCGGCGGATGCTTCCGGAATCGGTGCTGGAAGAAGTTGGAAAGCTGGATCCGGAGGCGATTGCACAGGTTCGTCGCGAAGCTTGGCCCGATGTTCGCGACGCCGACGAGTTGCATGATGTGCTGCATACGCTGGTGGCGCTGCCGGAAGATTTGCGACTGATGTGGGGACAGCCGCCCCCGGCTGTCCGGTCGAGCGAAGCTCGACCGGTTTCTTCTGCCACCGCCGCATCAGCAATTTTCGAGCAAGACTGTTCCACTTTGCTGAACTGGACAGCAGAGGACAGCGGTCCCCTTATGGATCGTGTTACGCCCGAATGGCGTGGGTACTTTGATAAGCTCGTGCAAGAAGGGCGGGCTGGGATCGCTGTTGCTGCCTCGGGCGAAACGGCCCGGGGACCGCATACGGGACGCCAGCGGTACTGGATTGCTGCCGAACGATCTCGTAGCTTTGCGGCACTTTTTCCCGAAGCTCGGTTCGTACAGACTCCGGCGGAGGTCGAGACGGCGCAGCCATCTCGGGATGACGCCCTGCTCACAATGATTACAGGATGGATGGCACATCTGGGGCCGGTTACGGCTTCAAATCTGGGAGAGATGCTTGGCGTTTCTGCCGCCGACGTTGAGCGGGCGCTTCTTCGCATGGAAGCTACTGGAACCATCCTGCGAGGAAAGTTTACCGACGAGGGTACGCGCGTGAATCCTGGGCGCTCGCCCGAGCTTTCTTCGCACGAGCATTCAGCGGAAGTCGAGACCGAGTGGTGTGAGCGGCGCCTTCTGGCGCGGATTCACCGGCTCACCGTGGGAACTCTGCGCAAGCAGATTGAGCCGGTTACGGCGGCGCAGTTCATGCGTTGGCTGTTGCGTTGGCAGCACATTATACAGGGGACGCAGGTTACGGGGGAACGCGGGGCGCTGGAAGTGTTGCAGCAGTTGCAGGGCTTTGAGATTCCAGCGAATGCGTGGGAGCGGCTGGTGCTGGCGCGGCGCATCGCGGATTACGATCCCAAATGGCTTGATCAGCTGTGCTTGACTGGTGCCGTCGGGTGGGGAAGGTTGTCGCCACATCCCGCGACATTGGATTATCCCGGTGCTAGCGGCGCGAAACCGAACGGCGGCTCCGCGTCCGCCACCTCGTCGTCGGAAACGACAATGTCCAGCAGCCCATCCACCGAAAAAGGAGCGCCTGCGCCTCGTCAGCGGCGGGTGATTCCCACCAGCGTAGCTCCGATTACATTTTTTGTGCGCGAGGATGCGGATTGGATGATGCCGCGCGAGAATTCCCATGTCTCGCAGAATCGGCGAGACCTGGGGAACCCTGGCGATCCGGCCGAAGCGCGGGGAATCAGCCACAGCGCACAACTTGTGCTTGACTTCCTGCGGCAGCGCGGGGCTTCTTTC
The DNA here is from genome assembly GCA_036522075.1 of Candidatus Sulfotelmatobacter sp. GTDB lineage: Bacteria > Acidobacteriota > Terriglobia > Terriglobales > Acidobacteriaceae > Sulfotelmatobacter. Next base: position 58,009 of record DATDGM010000038.1, on the reverse strand, counting down.
TTTGCTGACATTGTGCGGGGCAGCGGGAAGCTTAAAGCAGAAATCGAGACAGCGTTGTGGGAACTTGTCGCCGCGGGACTGGTCACGGCTGACGGCTTCGACAATCTGCGATCGCTGATTGATCCCAAACGGCGGGCGGGGCAGGGAAGCGGGCGCAACACGCGTCCACGACATAGCTCGGGAAGGTGGGCGCTGCTTCATGCCGAGCAGGCTGCCGAGAGGCCCCGCGCGGTCGAGGCCGCCTGCTGGATGTTGCTGCGACGTTACGGAATCGTGTTTCGCGATCTGCTGGCGCGTGAGGCGAACCTGCCGCCGTGGCGGGAATTGCTCATGGGATTCCGGCGACTCGAAGATCGAGGAGAAATCCGCGGTGGGCGTTTCGTGGATGGATTCGTGGGCGAGCAGTTCGCACTGCCCGTGGCGGTGGAGTCGGTGCGGGCGATGCGCAATAGTCCGTTGAGCGGCGATATGGTTACGGTTTCTGCGGCTGATCCACTCAACCTGGTGGGAATCCTCGTTCCGGGGGAACGGGTGGCAGCGATCTCGGGCCGAAGTGTTACTTATCGCGACGGCATTGCGCAATCCGGAGAGACAGCTGAAACTTCGACACGGCTAGAAGCCGCCGCTGGCTGATCCGAGATGCTCTGTTGTTTCGCATCGAATCAGCAAAAAATCAGGGACCCGACGAGGGGGTCCCTTCGAGTCCCTGACTTTGGGGGTGCCGGCAAACACTTTTTGCAAAAGCGCTTCCCCCATCGCTCTTGTCGACGCCCCGTGATGGGACGTGGAGCACGCCAGAGTCCAACCGGCGCCGGCGGTAAGATCGGCATCTCAACTGCGCCTGCAACCATATATTTATCAGTTGGTTAGGTGGCAATGACCCCGATTTGCGACACCGCCAAGAAGCCGTTGCACAGGCCCGGCAATGACTATCTGACGGGATAGTGCGGCTATCTGTTCGGATATCGTAACAAAAACGCCCGCCAGGTTTGATTCTGGGTTGCCTGTGGTAAGAAGGTCGCTCGACCAGAGGACCCTCGACCTATGCAGCCTCGTCTCTTCGCCATTGCCGGGCCGTTAAAGAACTCAACCCTTCCCTTGTTGGAGCGCGAACTGGCGCTGGGGCGCGAACGCATTGATGCCTCGTGCCACGTCGATCTCTCTGACGTCGATGTCTCTAACGTCGATCTCTCTATCGATCGCTCCGCCACAGGTCCATCGGTAGGTGAACCGTTGTCGATCGATCCATCATTCATGGGTGCATCGATTCTCGAAAAGCATTGCCGCCTGCGTCAAGTCGACGGGCGTTTCCAGATTCTTAATTTGGAGAGCGGCAACCGCACCATGGTCAACGGTAGATCGGTGCAACAAGAGTGGCTCAATCACGGCGACGAGATCGCGGTGGGCGACTCGGTGTTCGTGTTTCTGATGGAGGAGGGGCATTCCAAAGAGTCACCTGCTCCCCACCGCATGGATGGGACGTTATTGGGCGACGGAGTGCGGATGCGCGAACTTGATCAGCTCCTGATGCGAGTTGCGCCCGCCGATTCTACGGTGTTGATTGAAGGCGAGAGCGGAACCGGCAAAGAACTGGCGGCGCGTGCTCTCCATCGCCACAGCGCCCGTGCCAAGCAGCCTTTCGTCGCCATCAACTGCGCGGCGATTCCAGATGCCCTTCTGGAGGATGATCTGTTCGGTCATGAACGCGGCGCCTTCACTGGAGCAGTCGGCCCGAAAAAGGGCCGGCTGGAAGTTGCCGACGGAGGCGTCGTGTTCCTGGACGAAATCGGGGAGTTGGCTCCGTTGCTGCAGGTCAAGTTATTACGCGTACTGCAGGAGCGCGAATTCGAACGTCTGGGCGGCACGCGCCCGATCAAAGTGAACATTCGTCTGGTAGCCGCCACCAACTGCGACCTGGATGAAGCTGTGCGCACCGGCAAGTTTCGGCAGGATTTGTATTACCGGTTGGCGGTGGTCAAGCTGAGGATGCCTTCGTTGCGCGAGCGCAAGGAGGATATTCCCCTGTTGGCGAGCCATTTTGTCCACAAATACTCCAAGCGCTGCAAAGTGAAAGCCAAACTAATTTCGCCAGACACCATCGGTTGCCTCAGCAATCACGACTGGCCGGGCAATGTGCGCGAACTCGAAAATGCCATTGAGCACGCGCTCGTGCTGGGCCATTCCGAAGTCGTACGCCCGGCGGACTTGCCCGAATCGGTTCTCGAACACTGGTCTTCGCCTGAGAAGCAAGACGGCCACTATCATTCGCGGGTAAAAGAACTGAAGAAACAACTTATTGTGGAAGCCGTGGAACAGACTCGCGGCAATTATGTAGAGGCGGCGGGGATTCTGGGAGTGCATCCCAATTATCTCCACCGGCTCATTCGCAATCTCGGTTTGAAGGAATTCTTGAAAAGGGACCTGCTGAATGACGGTTCACACGAAGAGTCTCGCACCGGCCACGGCCGATTGAGCCGCGCTTCGCACGGAGCGGCCTAGCTGAGTTTAATTTGTGCCGGCGTCAGGGAGCTGCAGTTGCAGTAGGCGCGCCGGATCAAGATATGTCCCTTGCCAGCGTACTGCCACGTGCAAATGCGGACCGGTGGCGCGTCCGGTGCCACCGCTCAGGCCAATTATCTGGCCACCCTTCACCGCGTCCCCTTCTTTCACTCTGAACTCTGAGAGATGCAGGTACAGAGTGAGCAGACCCTGGCCATGATCGATTACCACGAAGTTGCCCTCGTAATATAAAAAGCGCGCCAGCAAGACCGTGCCGCTGTTCATCGCGGCCACGGGAGTTCCGCTGGGAACGCGGAAATCCAGGCCCAGGTGCGAACTCAACGTTTTGCCGTTGAAGACGCGTTGCGCATTAAACACGTCAGAGATGGCTGCATCCGCCGGGGCGGTAAACTTGCCCGACCATTCGCGATCCGGCGTGACCCGGCTCAGGTAGTCTTTCTTCACCGCCTGGGCTTCCTCGATCTGCTTGCGTTGCTCGGGGTTGGGCTCGGTAAATTTTCCCTCGACATTCAGCTTAACTTCGGTCTTCGGATATTTGGCGCGGAAAACAGTGAACTTGCTGGCGAAGACCACTTTCTCGGCCGCGCCTTTGCTGGATGACCGCTCGCCCGTCAATTCCAGCGTGTAAGATCCGGGGACGGTCTCGAGGCTCACGCCGGCTAATGCAAACCATGTTCTCGTAGCCGGGTCGAAGCTGAAGGGAACCTGGTGGCCGAGCCACGTTCCCGTCAGTGATTCAGGGGAAGCTGGAGCTTTCACTTGAAACAGCACGGGAGCGCCGTTGACCAGTCGCGCGGGCTGCGCCCGCGCAGTCCAGGTGGCGGCGAGCGCAGAAGGAGTAACAGCGGACAGGATGAGTAGACAGCCCGCGATCCCGAAAAAGCCAGCTCGAAAAAAAGATACGCGCCAGGTAGAACAGCGCCCGGTAGAACAAGAGAACTCGTTCACAATACCAGCCTAGCACCGCTCGAAGCGTCGCCCGATTATAATGCGTGCGATGCGGACCAAAATCCTCACGGTGTTCGTGGTCTGCCTGCTGTGCGTTGGAATCTCGGCACAGGCATCAGGTCCCGGCCTGCACGCCGACCGAGTGCTAGTGCTCAAGAAAGAGCGGACACTGCAATTGTTGAGCCGGGGCAGAGGGATCAAGACCTACCGCATCGCCCTGGGCGGCGAACCGATTGGACCGAAAATCAGGCAAGGCGATCACAAGACGCCGGAAGGTGTTTACATTCTCGATTTTCGCAACGCGCACAGCCAGTTTTATAAGGCGATTCACATTTCTTATCCCAGCGCTCGCGATCGTGCAGCGGCCCGTGAGCAGCGCACGACGCCAGGCGGAGATGTTTTTCTTCACGGACTGCCGAACGGTTACGGCTATATAGGCGCGGCTCATCGTCTAAAGGACTGGACGGATGGATGTATTGCCGTGACCGATGAAGAGATCGACGAGATTTGGAAAACAGTGCCGGATGGCACGCCGATTGAAATCCGGCCATAGAAAAAAGAAAGCTTAAGCAACCGAATGCCCCCCTGGCTCACCGTTTTGAACCGCGAAGTGATCGCGTGCACGCGCTGTCCTCGATTGGTCGCCTATCGCCAGCAGGTTGCGCGCGAGAAGCGTCGTGCCTATCGCGATTGGGAGTATTGGGGTAAGCCGGTCCCCGGATTCGGCGATGCGAACGCGCGCGTGCTGATCATGGGGCTCGCTCCCGGGGCGCACGGTTCGAATCGCACGGGACGTCCTTTCACTGGCGATGCCAGCGGTAACTTCATGTATCCGGTGTTGTACGAAACCGGCTTCGCTAACCAGCCCACTGCCACGGATCGCAACGACGGCCTCACACTGAAGAATCTCTATATCACTGCAGCCGCGCGTTGTGCGCCGCCCGCCAACAAGCCAACACCGCAAGAGTTGGCAGCCTGCGCGCCGTTTCTTGATCGCGAGATTGCGGGACTAGAACGCCTCAAGGTGGTGGTGGCCCTGGGCAAAATCGGGTTCGACGCCTATCTGAACTATTTGAAACGACGGGGCGTGGTCGCGAGCAAAAAAGCTTACATCTTCAAACACGGCGCCAGTTACCGTACGCCCGATGGCAAGATTTTATTGGCGTCGTATCATCCTTCGAACCAGAACACGCAGACGGGTAAATTGACGCGGAAAATGTTCCTGAAGGTCTTTCAGGAAGCGGCCAGACTTTCCGGGGAGTAATCCCGATCCTTGTGTGGGGCCGGCACTCCTGCCCGCTCCTGCCGCACTCCTACCGCAGCTTTGTCACCGTCACTTCAAGCTGAAACTGCCGTTTCGAATTCGGATCGTCCACGCTGCCAACGACCATCGGCTTGCCCAGCGTCGCTAGTGTTCCGCCGCTAATCTTGAGTTGCCGGATCACCGGGCGAGAGGATTGCCCCTGCTGCCCCTGATCCGGAAGCGCGAAGTTGCTGATCTCCGCCCGCACCTCAAGATCAACCTGACCGCTACGGTCGTCGAGCCGGCTCCAGATATTGGTTCCGACATCAAGATATTGGAACTCGCCTTCTTTCCCTGTTTCAACCGGGACGCGAGTGCCGATTTTGACCTCGTTGCTGTAGTTGGAGTTGAGATTCATGGAATATTGCCGCGTGTTGATCTTTTTGCCGTCCTCCAGTTCGTTGACGGAGAAGTCGAGCCGGTACGCATTCTCTGGTCTTGCCGCCTCAGGAGCAGCCTTGGCCGCGCCCGCTTCTTGCCCCTGCGTTTTCTGGAACGCCCCCGCAGGCAACACCACTAGCAAGAGCGCCGCCCCGACAGCTATCTTGTTGAACATTTCTGAGTCTCCTTTGCTTTCTCTATGGGTTCTGTTGTTGTAGATCGTTATTACGGCCCGTGCCCGATTCGCGCATTTCTTCTTCCTGGTCCTCGCGCAGCGCTTCCGCCTGCGCTCGCGCGACCAGAACCGCGTGTTCCGGATACTGCGCGACATAGCCCACAAGAATTCTTTCCTGTTCACTCAACGGCTGCGGCGACGGGAACTGATCGAGCTTGGGCTCATCCGCCACGACTGTGGGTCGAGAGCGATGCGCCGTCTTCCTCTGCGCTGGCCTGAGATCCTGCACACGAACGCCGCGATGATTCTCGATCGTCGGTTCGCGATACCCTGACTGCTGCGGACTTCGCATCGTGGGTGATGAATGATTCGCCACAACAAGATGGGATGGTCTACCCGACCTTGAGGCCAGGGCCAATGCTACAATCACGACTGCCGCAACAGCCGCTAAACCCCAGCGCCACCACAACCGGTCCGCACTTTGCTCGCGGTCAGCCCGTAGATTGGCGAGAACTCGCTCTTCGAGTCCCGCTCTCGGTTCAACCGCCCCAAACTTCGCCAGCGCCGTGCTCAATTTGCGGTCGAGTTCGTCGCGCTCTGCCCCGGGCCAGTCTTGATTCTGATTCCCGTCTGCCATGTGTTCCACCTGCTTCTTGCTTATCTGCGCTCTTCGCTAGTCAATCGTTCGAGTTTCTCACGTAAAATCTGGCGCGCCCGGAATATTCGTGACCGCACTGCCGCCTCACTGATTCCCAAGGTTGCTGACACTTCTCGCGGCGACATTTCCTCAATGGTCGACAGAATCAGTGGTTGGCGAAGCTTTTCGGGCAGTGCTGTAATCATTTGTTCCAGCACTTCGCCAACTTGCGCCCCGCCTAACGCCACATCCGCCGGGGCATCTGAGGAGGCGAACTCCATTAACGGCTTTTCAGGATCGTCCAGCGGAACCTCCCGCTTGCGGCCCTGCCTCTTACTCCGGTCCACAGCCACGCGCCACGCGATGCGAGCCAGCCAAGTCCTATAGTCCTCCACGCCGGTGAGCTTGCTGCGGTAGCGCAGCACGCGCACAAAAGTTTCCTGTGTGGCGTCCTCGGCATCGTGATGGCGCCGCAGCACGGCGAAGCCGATGCGGTAAACGAGGCGGGCGTGCTGCCGAACCAGATCTTCGAGAACGTCGTCCTGACTTCGCTCTCGACTGGGCGCCACCGCCGCCTCGCTCAGAATCGCCTCTCCCACCGCCACTCGTCTGCCCTCATACATAAAGACCGCGCGGACGCGCGTTCTGTTCAGGATTCTTTCGGGAGAACGAGGTTTGGGGCGGGGCTTGCGCTGTTCCAGGAGTAAGTGGTCCGTGGCCAGTGGTCGGTTGCCAGTAAACCTCGCTCCACGGTTGTCATTCCGAGCTGTCGTTCCTCGGAATGGCAAAGGAGCACGGTCATCTCGGGTCAAGCCCTGGCCCCTGACCACTCGCCACAGACCCCTGACCACTGACTCTAGAACCCGATCATGACCGGCTCCGGCTCCAGTCGTACACCCCAGATCTCTTCCACGCGGTGCTGGATCTGTTCTTTAAGGGCGATGACTTCGGTGGCCGTGGCGCCCCCGCGGTTGACGATGGCTAGGGCATGCTTGCTGGAGATGCCGACATGGCCGAAGCCAAATCCTTTGGTGAACCCTGAGTGCTCCACCAGCCACGCGGCAGAAACCTTCTTGCGGGTTTCAAGCGCGGGGTAGCTGGGCACCGTGAGTCCGCGAGCGCCGGCCCGCTTCATCAATTCTTGGTGTTCTTCTCCGGTGAGCACGGGGTTTTTGAAAAACGAGCCGGCGCTTTGGCAATCGGCGTCGCCAGCGACGATCAACATTCCCTTCAGAGCGCGAATGTGCCGCACGGCCTCCCGAGTCTCGGCTAGATTTGGGCGAGTCTCGCGGCCTTCGAAGTGACGCTTGAGGTCGGCATAGCTGATATGCGGCTCGCCCCCTGGAGTGAGCGCGTAGATCACGCGCAGAATTATGAACCGTCCGCGCTCGGTTGTATTGAAAATGCTGGAGCGGTAGCTGAATCCGCAGGCCACGCGGCACAGTTCGCGCACTTGGCCGTCCCTCAGGTCGAGGGCCTCGACCGCTTCAATGGTCTCTGCCACTTCCTGCCCGTAGGCGCCAACGTTCTGCACGGGTGTGCCGCCCACGCTTCCAGGAATGCCGCTCAGGCACTCCACGCCGGCGCAGTTGGCGCGGACGGCATCCGAGACGAAACGGTCCCACGATTCTCCCGCGCCCACGTCGAAAAGAACTTTACCATCATTCCTGCGGCCGGCGAGCGCCTCGCCGCTCTGCTGCTCGACTCCGAGCAGGCCGACTTTCAATACGAGCCCCGGCCAACCCGCATCCGCGACCACCAGATTGCTGCCGCCCCCGAGAACAAAGATCGGCCGCCTTTTCGAACGGGCGAAGGCCACAGCTTCCTGCACGTCAGCGGCTGATTTAGCTTCGACGAAATAACGTGCTGGCCCTCCGAGTTTGAAGGTGGTCAGCGGCGCCAGCCGAACATTTTCTTCGAGCAGCATTTCTTCGAGCACCCTTTAATCGCACATTAATCGCACACCGGGATCGCCTCCAATATACACAGGGCCTCGCCGATTTTGGCCTAGCCAAAGGACAGTGCTAAAAACAGCAACGGTGACAAAAGCGCGGACGCACGTCACCTCACTTCACGTTACAATGAAGAGGGTAGCGCGGGAAATTGACAAACATAGCTAACGAGGAATACGAGACATGCCGATGTATCCTGAGATTATGGTGATCCCGATGCGTGAGGAGTTGACGCGTCTGGGCATCGAAGAACTCCGCACCCCGGAAGAAGTAGACCGCGCGCTCGCCAATCAGGCGGGCACGGTGATGGTGGTCGTCAACTCGATTTGTGGCTGTGCGGCCGGAAGGATGCGTCCTGCGGTTCGCATGGCGCTGCAGAATGCAGTCAGGCCAGAGAATTCATTCTCAGTGTTCGCCGGGCAAGATCGAGAAGCGACAGACCGCGCCCGCAGCTACTTCACTGGACAATTGCCGTCATCTCCTTCGATCGCGATTTTTCGTCATGGCCAACTGGCCTACATGATGCCACGCCGCGATATCGAAAGCCGCGAAGCTGCGGCCATCGCCGCTGACTTGAAGGCCGTATTCGATAAGCTCTGCGGCCAGCCTGCGCCTGTGCAGGGTTAGCCGAAGGCACAGAGCCAGTAGAGTAGAGAGTTGCACGCAACTCCCTTCTTCCGCGAACAGCGTGCCTGCTACTTTCCCGCTTTTGTCAGCATGAAGGCTTTCACCACAATCGCGTTGGGCCGCACGCCTACGGGAATCATGGTCAAGAGCGAATACTCCGTCGGCTCGAGCTTACGCGGACGGCGCTTCTGGATCACAGTTACATCTCCCGCCTGGGTATCGGCCACCAGCAGATAATTCTGGCCCTGGGAAAGTGCCAGCGCATCGGGACGGCTCCCGACCTGCATGGTCGCAATCAACTTGCCGATGTCGATGTCATAGATGGCCACACTGTTGGAGCCGAAGTTGCTTACGTACAGCCGCGAGTTATCGAGCGTGACCGCCGCCCGCGTCGGATGTTGTCCAATCACGTGGCTGCCACCAACTTCGTCGTTGCCGGTCTCAATAAACGAAATGCTGTCGGAGTCGAAATTGCACACAACCAACTCGCCGCCATCAGGTTTCAATGTCAGACTCACGGGCGTGTGTCCAACATCCAGCAGAGCCAGGACGTGATCACGCTTCAGGTCGATGGCTGCGACTTGCGAAGATCCTGAGCACGCGACGAAGGCCCGGCTGGAGTCGGGAAGGATGGCGATGTCTTCAGGCTGCTGGCAAACCGGCAGCGTCGCCCGCACGCGCAGCAGCTTGGCATCGATCAGGGAAACGCTGTTGTCCCCGCGATTGCTCACCACCACAACGGCGCCGTCCGGCGAAACGCGCGCCAGTCCCGGCGACGCACCGACGCGAATGATCCCCGACACAGTTCGCTTCTCCAGGTCGATGACGCTGACGTTCGCAGAGCCCGAGTTGGCCACGTAGGCCCGCTTGCCGTCCTCGGAAACATCGATGAAATAAGGTTTGCCGTGAACTCCGATCGTGGCCACAACGGAGTTGGTCTCAGCATTGATTACGCTGATGTTGTTCGAACTGCTATTGACCACGTAGATTTCATTTTTCTTGCTGTTGGCCGCGATGCCGGTCGGTTCCAGGCCCACGGGGATGGTCTTGGCCAGAGAAAACGTGCGGATATCAATTACGCTGACCGTGTTGCTCTTGCCGTTGCTGACGTAGGCGTACTCGCGATAAGCAGGCCCGTAGTCCGGAAGCGACTGCTCGCGGAAATACCACCACGCCAGCCCGCCGAGGATGGGAACTAGAACAACGATGAAGAGAAGCTTTCTCAAGGTAGACGCCGGGGTTGCGGAAGAGAAAGACTATCAGAGACGGGGGTTCGTGGCAGGGTGCAGTGCGAGGTGCGAAACGGATCGACGCGCCATCAGGCAGTTGCGCTTTGATCCGTTTGAGTCCAGGGACCCGAGAGAAATGTTGCTGATTGAAAGTCGCGAGCGTATTGCCGCGCTCCTCCGCGCTCGCCGCCACAATCAGGTCGTAGTCGCCGATCATGCGGCCATCGCTTCGAGGCGGGCGGGCCCAGAAGCGGGCATGCTCCAGCGCGGGTCGCCTCCGTGTACGGAATGATCTGCAGCACCTCCAATGTGTTGCGAAGACAAGACTGACGCTTGGCTTTGTGCGAACCCTTGGCCCGTTCCAACCCGTGCCACAGTTCCGCGAAGATTATCCACAAAAAATAACAAAGTTGAGGCGATCGATGTTCCAGCACCACCGCCACATCCCGCAAAAACCGCGAGATATGGGGCACCCGGGTTATGAGCTTCGAACACTATTTGCTGACGGCGACTGGCTCCGCTGCCTCAATCCCAGGCACAGTCCGGCCTAATACTGCAGCGATCTGGCGGACCTGGTTCATCAAGTCGTCGAACTGGTCGGGGAATAGCGATTGCGGCCCATCCGATAATGCTTCGTCGGGTTTGTTGTGCACTTCCACCAACAGGCCGTCCGCGCCTACGGCAACCGCCGCGCGCGACATCGGAGTGACTTTGTTGCGTTTGCCGGTGCCGTGGCTGGGGTCGACGAGGATCGGCAGATGGCTCAGGCGCTGCACGGCGGGGACCAGGCTCAGGTCGAGAGTGTTGCGGGTGTGGTCGGCGAAAGTACGAACGCCGCGTTCGCACAGCGCCACATTATAGTTGCCTTCACTCAGAATGTATTCCGCGGCCATCAGGAATTCTTCAAGCGTGGCCGACATGCCGCGCTTCAGCAGCACCGGCTTTTTCGCTCGTCCGGCACGCTTGAGCAAGGAGAAGTTCTGCATGTTGCGGGCGCCAATCTGGATCATGTCGGCATACTCGTCAACGAGGTCGAGCGATTCGTTATCGATAGCCTCGGTGATAATCTTCAGGCCATATTGCTGGCGAATTTCGGCCATGATGCGCAGGCCTTCTTCGCCTAATCCTTGAAAGGAATACGGCGAAGTCCGCGGCTTGTAGGCTCCGCCACGAAAAAACTGTGCTCCGGCGCGATGCACGCGCTCCGCCACGGCAAAGGCCTGCTCGCGGCTTTCAATGCCGCAGGGGCCGGCGACAATGGCCAGGCCCGGACCGCCGATAGTGGCGGCAGTTCCGGGAAAACGGATGACGGTGTTCTCCTGCTTGACGTCGCGGCTGACCAGCTTGTAGGGCTTGGAGACTTTGATGACTTCCTGCACGCCTGGCATTTCTTCCAGCGTGCCTTGCTCCACTTCGCCCTTGTTGCCGGTAATGCCGATGGCGGTGCGCTGGGCGCCAGGCATGGAATGCGCACGATACCCGAGTTTTTCAATTTTCTGGCAAACGGCGCGCACCTGCTCTTCGCTGGCCTGCGCCTGCATGACGACTAACATGGGAACTCCTCGAAAACGTTAAGTCTACCGCCGAACCTGGGATTGGCAAAACGCGCGCAAATCGTCATGGCGCCATTCTGCGGAAGATGTAGAGACTCGCCGCTTGTGCCCGTCGATGGGCGGGGAGAGCGTTGATCGGGATCTGTTGTATCTGAACGTAATCCTCTCGGATGTATCGTTCCATCCAGGTGAAAAGTTCGTCGTTCTCCTGACCGCGCTGCCATCCCCAGGAGGCCCAGTCGTCTACGTAGATGACTATGCGCGGCCGCGCGGTCTCGATCTGGCGCATCATTTCGCGCCGCATCCGTTCCTGATAAGGTTGCGGTTTGATCAGGTCGTACATGTAGACATAGGCAGTCGCGGAGTGCCGGCCGAAATAAAAATAGATTTCGGGCTCGGAGCCAAAAACGGCAATCGTGTCAGCATCGGTGGTCGAGTTCCGAAAGTTTTTGGCAGCCTCGATGGCTTCCGAGAACGGATTTGCGGCATAGATCTTTTGCCCTGCGGACACGGGATCGAGCTCAAACAAAAATGCTCGTTGCTCCCAAAGAGTAACGGCACAAGCGGCGCTGAAAACGAGCAAGGGAACCAGCCGCGCACCGGCTGGAAAGCGACGCTCGGCGAGAAATCTATAGGCTGAAACTACGGCGAATCCTGCCAGGATCGATGCCGCCGGCAGAAGAAGAATGAAATAGTGCGGGCGAAAATAAAAACCGGCGCTCACCGCGAGCAGTGAGGCAGCCGTAAGTGCCGATAGCAAGAAAACCTGTTTGCGCCAGCGCCGGTCCCAGAAGAGCGCTACCACGCCGATCTCGGCGATGGCCCACAGCGGAAAAGGGTGCAGCACCCACTGCAACGATTTCTGTAAGGCTTGCCAGCCCACAGCAAGGCTGGTTTCGGACGAATATTCGCGGGCATAGGTAAAAGTCCAGAACCAGAAATTGTGGAAGACCCCGGCTCGCGCCAGTACCAGGCAAGTGATCGCGAAAGGCAAGACTGCACCGGCCAGATAAATGGCGGCGCGCGTGCCTAGAAGGCGAGGTTCTTTCCAATTGCAGTGCACAATATAGAGCACCCCGAAAGCAGCGAAGGCGGCGCCGGGCTGTTTCATAAGGACGGCGATGCCCAGCAGAAAGCCACTGAAAAAAAAGTGCAGCGAGCCACGCGGGGTGTTGCAGGCGGAAAACAAAACCAGGATCCCCGCCATCGAAAAAAGCACAACAAAATGCGTGGCGTGGCCCGCGAATCCCAACACGGAAGGCAGACACGATAGCAGGGCATAGGTGGTCCCGGCCACAAACGCCGCAAGTGATCCAGCCAGCTTCTGCGCCAGCAGAAATACCAGAACGATTGTCACTGCGTTGACCAGCATCATGCCGATACGAATCCCTGCCGCCGTCTGCCCAAAGACGGCCATGATCGCAGCGTAAGCCGCATACGTGCCGGGCAGTTTCATGTTGTAGGCGAGTTCGTAGGGAGGAATGCCCTGCAGCAGGAGTTGTCCTGCATAAGCATATTCGCCTTCATCTCGCTCCAAAGGTATGTCACGCAGGCGGAACCGGATGCCGGCTACGAGCAGGATCACCAGCAGCAGCGCGGTGTAGCACAATCGAGAATCGAAATCGTGCCCGAGGCGAGTGTCCAGGCTCAACGTTTGAGTGAAAGGCTTGCTTGGCGATGCCTGGCCCTGGCCGTGCTCCTCCGGATTGTTGGGCGACAAGAAGCCTCCTGCCAGAAAATAACGGAAAGTTTAGAACATCCGGAGGGGGTTGGCGGAAAGTTTCCTGCATCGACTCTGATCGATGCCGCATCTTTCACTCATCACCACTAGTGTCATCAGCTCAGCAATCGCGTAGGAGAATTCACATGAAAGCGGCTGTCGTACCTGCGGTAAATGGCAAGTGGGAAGTCAAAGAATGGGAAACCCCAAAGGCTGGCCCGAATCAAGTTGTCATCAAGATCCATGCCAGCGGCCTTTGCTATACCGATGTTCACCTTACGCATGGGCTATTTCCCCTGCAATTTCCCCGGGTATTGGGCCACGAACCGGTGGGCGAGATTGTGGAAGCTGGCCCTGGCGTGACTGCGCGCAAAGTGGGCGACCGCGTGGGCGTGGGCTGGGTGCAAAAGGGTTGTGGACGCTGCGAATGGTGTTTGCGCGGAAAGAAAGAGCTCTGCCAGAACGCGATTTCGACCGGCATAGGACTGCAGGGAAGCCACGCCGAGTATATGCTGGCCTACGCCGATGCGACCATGCTGATCCCCGACGCGCTCGGCTACCAGCAGGCAGCACCGATTTTTTGCGCCGGCTATACCGTGTGGAGCGGTCTGCGCCTGGCCGACCCCAAGCCGCACGAGCGTGTGGCCGTGGTCGGCATCGGCGGTCTGGGTCACCTGGCGTTGCAATATTCCAAAGCTGCGGGCTTTGAGACCATCGCTGTAACCAAGTCGAAGGACAAAGAGAAAATGATTCGCGATTTGGGCGCCGACGAGGTGGTGGAAGATGGCGCCAAATTGATGGCCGCAGGCGGCGCCGATGTGCTATTGGCGACTTCGAATTCCTGGGCTGCGACCGGCGACGCCGCCAAGGGCATGCGCCCCGATGGCCGCATTATCCTGATGGGCGTGGGGCACGAACCTCTCAATTACAATCCGGAACTGATGTTCAAACGGGTGCGCCTGATTGGATCCTCGCAGAACGGCCCTGAGTATCTCTACGAAGCGCTCGACTATGCCGCCAAGGGCAAGGTAAAAGTGGTTGCGGAGACTTACAAGCTTGACGACATCGGCCGAGCGTATGACCGCGTGGCGGATGGGAAAGTGCGTTTTAGAGCTGTCATCACCATGAATTGAGTGGCGATTCTTGCGGCGCGGGCACTCTTGCCCGCGAAAGTCGGGATTCTTCACCAACTTGGTATCTCGAAGAACCCCTCCGCCCGCCGTGGGCGGTCGCGCCATGTTCCGGCCCTCCGTTGTAAAATCAAGGTTTATTCGCGGACCAACGATCTTCACTATGCCGCAGGAAGAAAAATCAGAAGCCACCATCGCCCCAGCCGATCGTCCTGACGCGAATCGTCCCGATGACGTTCGCTACGACGCGCAACGGGTCGAGACGAAGTGGTTCGAGCGCTGGCAAAGGGATGCTCTGCTCTACGCGGCCGATCCTGAGTCGGATGGCGCCAAGCCCACAAAGAAAAAATACTACGTGCTTGAGATGCTGCCCTATCCCTCGGGTGCGCTGCACATTGGCCATGTCCGCAATTATGCGATCGGAGATGCGCTTGCTCGCTACATGTGGATGAACGGTTATAACGTGCTTCATCCCATGGGCTGGGATTCGTTCGGCTTGCCCGCGGAAAACGCCGCGATCAAAAACAATACACCTCCGCGCGAGTGGACCCAGGCCAACATCGCAAATATGAAGGCGCAGATGAATCGCCTGGGGTTTGCCTACGACTGGTCGCGCGAGGTAACCACCTGCTTGCCGGAGTATTACCGCTGGAATCAGTGGTTTTTTCTGAAGTTTTACGAGAAGGGGCTGGCTTATCGCAAGAAGAGCAAGGTGAACTGGTGCTCGCAGTGCTGCACCGTGCTGGCGAACGAACAAGTCGTGAACGGCAATTGCTGGCGCCATGAAGAGACTCCGGTGGTGCAGCGCGATCTGGAACAGTGGTTTCTGCGCATCACGGATTACGCGGAAGAATTATTGCGCGACATCGATAAGCTCGACGGCTGGCCGGACAAAGTCCGCACCATGCAACGCAACTGGATCGGCCGCAGCGAAGGCGCGCTCATCGATTTCAAAGTTGCCGACGATGCAACTGGTGCGGTGATTCGTGTGTTTACCACGCGCGTCGACACCATCTTCGGCGCGACTTCGGTGCAACTCGCCCCTCAGCATCCGCTGGTAGCCGGCTTCACACGCTACAACCAGGTGTTGGGCGCTTCGGTGGAGCAATTAATCGCCGAGCAGCGCAAAGCCAAAGAAGCGGGTGATATCGGTGCCATCGAGAAGCGGGGCGTCAATACCGGCCACTACGCCGTCAATCCCTACAACGGCGAACGCATTCCCATCTGGGTGGCGAATTATGTGCTGATGGACTACGGCACGGGCGCGATTATGAGCGTTCCGGCGCACGATGACCGCGACTTCGATTTCGCGAAGAAATACAAGCTGGAAATCCGCTTGGTGGTCCTTCCGGTCTCGACCGATCCTGATGAGACCATCGCTGAGCCGCCGCTGCCTTTCGTGGCCGAAGAAGGAATGCTGATCAACTCTGGGCGTTTCAGCAACCTCAGCTGCGAAGATGCGAAGCGAAAAATGTCGGCCGAGGCGGAGCAGAACGGCTTCGGCAAAGCCGCCGTCACTTATCGTCTGAAGGATTGGGGAATTTCGCGGCAGCGCTATTGGGGCACGCCGATTCCGATGGTGTATTGCGAGAAGGATGGCATCGTGCCTGTGCCCGAAAAAGACTTGCCCGTGCTGCTCCCGGACAATGTCGATATCACGCTCACAGGCGCGTCACCGCTCACGCGTGTGCCTGAGTTTGTGAATACGACTTGCCCCAAGTGTGGAGGTCCAGCCCGCCGCGAAAGCGATACCATGGATACATTCGTGGATTCTTCCTGGTATTTCTACCGCTACACCGACCCGCACAACGACCACGCTCCGTTTGATTCCAAGGCTGCGCAATATTGGTTTCCCATCGATCAATACATTGGCGGGGTCGAGCACGCCATTTTGCATTTGATCTACTCGCGTTTCTGGACCAAGTTCATGCGTGATCTGGGCATGATTAGGAATGACGAGCCCGTTGAGCACCAATTTTCTCAGGGTATGGTGATCAAAGATGGGGCGAAGATGTCGAAGAACCGGGGCAACGTGGTCTCGCCCGACGAAATGGTGGAGCGCTACGGCGCCGATGCGGCGCGTCTTTACAGCTTGTTCGCCGCGCCGCCGGATCGTGACATGGACTGGCAGGATTCCGGGATCGAAGGGATTCGCAAGTTTCTAGGACGCGTATACAGGTTCGTGTTGCACCACGCTCACCCGGAGCATCCCGACTGGAACAGGTCAGTACCCATCGACTTGGCGCCGCCCGCCCGCGCTGTACAGCGAAAACTGCACCAGACTATCAAGCGGGTTACCGATGACTTCCAGGGTCGCTGGCACTTTAACACGTGCATCTCGGCGATCATGGAATTAGTGAACGCGCTCTATGGCGCGGAAGAGGCCATCGGAAAGAACGCCGTCCCGCTTCCGCTGGTGGCTGAAGCACAGCGCGATCTCGCGCTGATGCTTGCTCCGTTTGCCCCGTATCTCGCGCACGAACTCTGGGAGATGCTGGGCGAAACGGGAAGTCTGCTCAAGGCGCCGTGGCCAAAGTACGACGCGGTTTTGGCGAAGGAAGAAGAAATCGAAATTCCGGTGCAGGTCAATGGAAAACTGCGCGGCCGCGTGGTGGTGCCTGCCGATGCTGCCGAAGAACTGGTCGTCGAGCGCGCTCTCGCCGATGAAAAAGTGAAGTCCGCCAGCACGGGGAAGCAGATCGTCAAGAAGATCTATGTTCCCGGCAAGCTGCTCAATCTCGTAGTGAGATGAAGTACAAAGTCGTTCTGGCTCGCAAGGTTGTTGCTCGAATTGGAGGAAATATGCGGACACCTGGAGCGCTGCTGTTGCTCTTATGCCTGGCAAGCTGTAGGTTGATGGCTCAGTCGGCTCCGGCTACGATACCCCAGAAAGACGGTTCGTTGCAGGCGGCGACCCAGAGTATCGACCTTGCCGCTCCTAAGGTGCCGACACCAACCGTGTTTCAAGCCGACGAAGGTGACCACTGGCTCCTGATCGGAGAGAAACCGCTCATCTTCAAAGTGGACCCGGTCACCACAGGTTCGGATTCCCTCGTAGTAGGAACCGAGTTGATGCCACCTGGGAACAAGATTCCAACGCACAAACATCTCTATGAAGATGAGGTCATTTTCGTGCATCAGGGCGCAGAGCGCGTCAACTTGGCGGGCCGTGAAATATGATGCGGGGACGGGAGCAACTGTCTTCGTCCCGCACGGAAACTGGATTGGCGCGGAGAATGTTTCCAGCGAACCCGCGATGATTCTCTTTTTCTTCAACAAACCCGCGTTTGAAAAGTGCTTACGTGCCCTCTCGTCGCGCCAAGGTGAGAAATTCACTAGGCCTTCGCCCGACAAGATGACCGCCCTGGAGGCGGGCTGTCATCAAGTAATGAAAAACTGAGTTACTCTGGGTTACGGATATCCCCGTACTCATGCCGCGCATCTCGCCCACACTCGAAGGGTTTCGCGTCGCTTTTCGCCGACCCTCGCTCACGCTTGCCGAAATCTCCTGGCGTTGGGCGGTGGGTGCGGCCGCGACCGCCCTATTTTTATTTTCGATTCTGGAATATCTCGACACGCTTCCCGTAACTCGCGGCGATATCCTGCTGCTCCGAACCAGGCATCCGATCCTGATCGGCCAGGCCCTGGGGCATATTTTCCACGGCAGCCTGCCTCGCATTGTGATGGCGCTAGTGGTCGTTGCCATCGCATTGACTGTGTTCTGGATTCTCGCTGCTTCCGTGGGTCGAATAACCACGGTCCGCGGTCTGATGGACTATTTCGCGGAAAGTCTGGATTCCACAACTGGAAGGGCGAAGAATCGCGGCCTCGAGAATCGCGGCCTCGAGAACCAGGGCCTCGAGAACCACGGCCAGGAGTTGGTTCCACTCGTTTTGCAGTCATCGGCGCCACCAAAAGGCGCGGGATCACTCGGGGCGGTGCTGCGGCTGAACTTTCTGCGTGCGGCAGTGGCCCTGGCCGCGATTCTTGGCATCATGGGCGCCGTGATCCTGGTGCAAGTGGTTTCCAATGGCTTAGCCGCGAACGACGCAGCGTCGACCACCGTCACCTCAGCCGGCAGCCTGCCCCCGCCCAACCCCGGATCTGGACTGGCTTTTCTGCTGTTCTTCCCGCTGGCCGCTCTCGTATTCCTGGCATGGTCCACGCTGAACTGGTTTCTCTCGCTGGCGGGAATGTTTGCCGTCCGTGGCAGCGGCAATGCTCCCCGAGATGCAATGGGTGCGCTCTCTGCCGCTGTGGCATTCTGCCGCGAACGCACCGGGCCCGTGTTTGCGGTCGGCATCTGGACGGGGCTGACGCATTTGACGCTTTTTGTGGTGGCGACCGCTGCGGTCTCCATGCCACTCGGCCTGGCTCAGATCGTACCCGGGCGGATCGTGCTGGTGGCTATCCTGTTGCTTACAATGGCTTATTTTGCCGCCGTCGATTGGTTGTATATGGTGCGGCTGGCGGGATACGTCTGTATCGCCGAGATGCCGGAGGCCCTGCCGGCGCCGGTTTTGCCAGCTCCAATTGCTATGCCTCCTTCGGGAGGGGTACAAGTCCAGTCCGGTGCGCCAGTGCAGACCACGATCGACCGCGACGAGCCGATTCTAAGCGACGTGCCCGGTATTATCCCGACGTGATCGTCGAAGTGTTCTCTTTACACTTTCTCGTCGAATCTGAGAAACTCATCCGTGGCGACCCAATCGCGTAATCAGCAGACTTCACCCAGCCAAACCATAAGCGGCCAATCTATCGTCATTCTTGATTTTGGCGCGCAGTATACGCAGCTCATCGCACGTCGCATCCGCGAACAAAGCGTTTTCTCGGTAGTGCTGCCTTGCACCGCTAAGCTTGACGAGGTCAAGAGCTACGCGCCCGCCGGGATCGTGCTCTCAGGCGCTCCCTGGTCGGTTTACGACAAGGACGCTCCGCCGGCCGACCCGCGCGTCTTCGAGTTAGGCCTGCCCGTGCTCGGCATTTGCTATGGATTGCAATTCATGGTGCACACGCTTGGCGGCAAGGTGCGCCCCTCGGAAAAACGCGAGTACGGTCACGCGGAAGTCGAGGTAGTGTCCGAATCGGTTTTGTTTCATGGGTTGCCGAGAAAACTTCCGGTGTGGATGTCGCACGGGGACGAGGCACTGGAGCTTCCTCCCGGTTTCGAACTGACTGCGAAAACTGCTCACGCGGTGGCGGGAATTCAGAATATTGAGAAGAAGTGGTTCGCGGTGCAATTTCACCCTGAAGTGCATCACACGCGGCAGGGGACGGAGATTCTACGTAATTTCGTCTTCCTGATCTGCGGCGCGAAACCCACGTGGACTCCGCAACACTTTATCGATTCCACGGTCGAACAGGTGAAGCGGCAGGTGCGCAGCGGCCGTGCCATTTGCGCGCTTTCAGGCGGCGTGGATTCATCGGTGGCGGCGGTGCTCGTGGACCGGGCCCTGCGCGATAAAAATGGGAAATCGCGGCTGACCTGCGTATTCGTGAACAACGGGGTGTTGCGCAAGAACGAATTTGAAAAAGTGCAGAAGACCTTGCGTGACAAGCTGGGCCTGCACCTTGACGCGGTCGACGCCACCGATCGTTTTCTCGGCAAACTCAAAGGGGTGAGCGACCCGGAAAAGAAGCGCAAGATCATCGGCAACGAATTCATCAAGGTGTTCGAAAAAGAGGCTCGTCGCATCGAGAAACTATTGGGCACGGTGAAATGGCTGGTGCAGGGGACGCTTTATCCTGACGTGATCGAATCACGATCGGTACGCGGACCGTCGCAGGTGATCAAGTCGCATCACAACGTGGGTGGGCTGCCGGCGAAAATGAAACTCAAGCTGATCGAGCCTCTGAAAGATCTGTTTAAGGACGAGGTGCGCAAGATCGGCCGCGACCTCGGCATGCCCGAAGAAATCCTGCAACGGCAGCCTTTTCCGGGACCCGGCCTGGCGGTGCGGGTGTTGGGGGAAGTCACTCACGAGCGGCTGGCGCTGTTGCGCGAGTGCGACGACATTGTGGTCACGGAAATCAAAAATGCCGGCCTTTATACGAAGATCTGGCAGTCATTTGCCGTACTGCTGCCCGTAATGTCGGTGGGAGTGATGGGCGACATGCGCACCTACGCTTACACTTGTGCGGTGCGTGCCGTCAGCTCCGAGGATGGAATGACCGCCGACTGGGTCCCGCTGTCGAACGAAGTGCTGAAGAAAGTCTCCACGCGGATTGTGAATGAAGTGAAGGGGGTGAACCGCGTGGTGTATGACATTACGTCGAAACCGCCGGGAACGATTGAGTGGGAGTGAGCCAGTTCTTGGCTACCAGCCCTTAGCTTTTGGCTAAGCGCTGGCTACGGCAGCTAGACGCGACTGGGGCACAGCTTCCACGATTGGAAGTTCGACCGTGACTCGCGCGCCCAGCGGACTCACGTTTTCAATGCGCAGGGCACCTCCGCGCTGTTTGACGATCCCGTAGCAGACGCTTAGTCCGAGGCCTGTGCCTTTTCCGGCTGCCTTGGTTGTGAAGAAGGGCTCCAGTGCGCGATTGAGATTCGAAAAGCCGGGTCCGCTGTCTTCTACTTCGATCACCGCCCGTGCCCCAGACTGATAGGCGCGAATGTTGATCTGTTTGTTTCCTGCGCAGCCTTCCAGAGCGTCGCTGGAATTCTTGAACAGGTTGAGAAGAATCTGTTTGATCTCGTCTTCGTGCACGGCGAGCGAAGGCAGGTCAGGAGCGATATCGAGATCCACTCGCACCTTGCGCTTGCGCGTGTAGTACTCGCATAAGGCGAGCACTTCGTGCACGAGGGGGGAAAGTTGGACGATATGGGTATCCCGCGCGCCCTGCCTCGCGAAGCGCAGGAGATTGTCGATGATCCGCTTCATGCGGCGAGCCTCACCGACCAACCGGCCGAGTTGATCTCTGGCCTGCGGCGATGCGACTTTGTCGCCGATCAGTTCGCCGTATCCCATGATTACGGTCAGCGGATTGTTCAGCTCATGGGCTACGCCTGCGAGCAATTGGCCCAGCGCCGCCAACTTTTCCGACCACACCAACTGACGGTGCAGAGTTTTCAGTTGCACGGCCACGGCGAGATCGGCCGCAACCATTTCGATGCGGGCTAATTCGAGCTCATCCAATCGATATGCGGGCCCCGGCGTGAGTAAGCGAATACAGCCCAGATACGCGCCGGTCCCGGAGCAGAGCGGTATCAGGATGGTGGAGCTTTGAGATGGGGCGGCGATAGCTTCTGTCTCCCGCGCAGCGAACTCGGGAAACTCGGTTTTTTCCCAGGGCAGCAAGAATGCGTTATGACCGATGCGCAGGCCGCTTAGGCAGGCCCTCTGGATTCGCTCCAGCGTCCAGCCCGGTATCTGAAGCTGGCGCAGAGACACTGGCGATCCGCTCGAGCCGGCGACGGGTAACTGCCCGTCACCGTCCTCGAGTTGAACCATAGCAGCTGTGAAACTGCTCACTTCCGTGATGGCGGTGGCGATCTCCGGACACACCGATTCTGGTTTTGCGCCGTTCAGCAGGCGTGACGTAATGGATGCGAAGCGCTCCAGTTGGTGATTAAGCGACTCTGCTTTGAATTGCATTCCCGCGATCGACAGAGACTTGTCTTCGACGATCGCGAGAATCATGCCGAAGGCGACGAAGAGCTTGGGAACATCCCAGAGTTCCCCAGGGACAATCAGGGTGGGGGTTAAGCGCTCGAACCAAAGACCGAGGGGAAACAATGCTCCCCAGCCCAGAAATCCGGCGGAAATGGTCAGAATGCCGAACGACCGGCGCCAGTAGTTGCGGCAGATAAAAACCCCCGGCAAACCAAACCCGATCCCTAACAGGGCGACCGAACCTTCTTCGAAGGATCCATGAAGGGCCGACCGAATCCCCCAGGCGGCGGCCGGCATGCACAGAAAAGTGACGGCGGACACATACCATGAGAATCCGTGATGCACGCGAATGAAAAATGCGGCAGCGCCGCCGAAACATGCAATCAGGCTCAGGACATAGAGCCAGCGCGCGTGCGAACCGTTGGCCAGGAGTACCGAATACACCAGAGCGGGTGCTCCGATCACCAGGAGAAGTGTGGTGCGTCTTACAGAATTTTCCACTACGGAAGAGACGGAAACTAGAAAGGCGACGGCAGCCGCCTGCAAAGCTGCAAAGTCGAGCGTAAGCAGAATGGAGCTGACGAGTCCGCGTCCGGGCTCAAGTAGTTGAGCCAGGAAGTGCGTAAAGACCAGAGCCCATCCCACAGCCCAGGCAGTAAGCCTGGCGCAGCGGGAGTGACGCTTGAGGCAGGCAAAAATAATTACCAGAGCGCCCACAGTCAAAAAAGTCGGAAGTTTGTCGAGAACACCCATCAAGGTTACGGTTGGGGGAAATCATGGTATCTACAGTAACCAACCGCAACCCACGGCGTCAAAACCCGAACGTGCCATAAGTGTGGCACGGAAGTCGGGCATCGCCAGGCCGAAAACCCTTTGCGGACGGGCAATCCGGGCACGAACGCGGTCGCGCTTCCTCTTTGAAATCGCCAGCTACATCGCTGGCCCCTCTGGATACGCCGGAAGGTCGGGCGGGCGCGGCGGCAGCTTCTTGGGATTGGCCTCGATCTGCTTCATGACTTCCTGAATGGCTCGATCGAGTTGCGCATCCTTGCCTCGAACCACGTCGTCGGGGCGATCATCAACCTCGATGTCGGGAGCCACGCCGTGATTTTCGACCACCCACCTGCTGTCTAGGCCGTAGTCGGCAAATTCGGGACGGGTAATATAGCCGCCGTCGATGAGTGGGATCTCCCCGCGAATGCCGCGAACTCCGCCCCAGGTGCGCTCGCCAAGGAGTGGGCCAAGGTTATAAACCTTGAAAAACTCGCTGAAGATGTCGCCGTCGGAAGCCGCGTACTGGTTGGTGATGGCGGCCATGTAGCCGTGGAACACCGCGGGGGGAATCGTGCTGCTTTCAAAGTTGCGGGCTGCGCGCATGCCTACCAGAATGCGGCGCAAGCGCTCTAAGATCAGTGGGTCGACAAAGCCTCCGCCGTTGTAGCGCACGTCGATGATCAATCCCTCTTTGCGAATCTGTGGGAAATATTGCTTAACGAAAGCATTGAGTCCGGCACCGCCCATGTCAGGTATGTAGATATAGCCAACCCGGCCGTGGGTGGCGGCGTCAACTTTCTTGCGATTGGTTTCCACCATGTTGAGTTCGCGCAGTCCATACTCGTCGGCGATGGGCTTGACCGGCAGAGTGCGAGCGCCTTCCGCGCCGGGCTTGGAATTTACTGTGATGGCGGTGGTCTCGTTGGCAGTATTGACGAACAATTCGTAAGGATTCTGCGGAGCGCGTAACGGACGGCCGTTGACCGCGAGCAGATAGTCGCCTTCCCGAACGTTGACGCCAGGTTCGGTAAGCGGTGAGCGGGTCTGCGAATCCCAATTTTCTCCGGCATAAATCTTTTTGAAGCGGTAGAGGCCGCTGGCGGAGTCAAGCTCGAAATCCACACCCAGCAGTCCCACATTGACGGGATGCAGATCGGGTTGATCGCCGCCGCCAACATATGTGTGGGAGTTGGAGAGCTCGCCGATCACCTCAGCCAGAATGTAGGTGAGGTCGTAGCGATTGGCGGCGTAGGGAACCAGGGGAGCATATTTGTCGCGAACCGCTTCCCAGTTCACTCCGTTCATGCTGGCCTCGAAGAAATAATCTCGTTCCTGACGCCAGACCTCGTTGAAGATTTGCTTCCATTCGGCAGGCGGATCAATCTCCGCGCGCAGGTCGCCGAGATTGAGCGCGCCTTCCCCCGCCCTCTTGGGCGTGTCGGTAGGCTTGGCGTCAATGATTCCGTAGGTCCCCTTTGCCTCGTAGAGAATCTTGGTGCCATCAAAAGAGATGGCCCAGCGCTCAACGCCTTCGATCAGCGTTTTTTCTTTCCGTTCTTTCATGTCGAACGCGTGAATAGCGGGCTCTTCGCCCGGCAGCGGCCCGGAAAGCCCCTGCACCGGCAGGCTGGAGTAATACAGGAAGCCCTTGCCCGCTCCCAGCCCGCTTATATTGGCAGGAGGCACAGGAAGAGCGACGACACGACTCTGAATGCCTTCCAGGTCAATGCGGAAGTTTTTGGCGACGTCGTTGGATTTTTTTTCTGTCTTCACTTCCTCTTTCTTCTCGTGTTCTCCTGGCTCTTTGCTGGAGGACTTCTTGTTCTCGCCGGCCTTCTGTCCTTTGTCATTTTCGGATTCGGAGGCCGACGGTGCGGGTTCCTCGCGCTTGATGGCGGTTTCGTCACTCAGTGCCGGGAATGGCGAAGGGGCATCCGCATGTAGAGTGACAAGGTAGGGCCGCGTAGTTTTGGGGTTGGCGAACTCAAAATCAAAATTGCCCAGCACTTCGTTGTAGTCGCGGTCCGAGAGGAAATACAGGTAGTTGCCCTCAGGATCGAAGACGGGGTTGTCGCTGTTGACCAGTTCGTTGGTGACAGCGGTAGTTTTCTTGTCGACAGTCGAATAGAGATACACGATGTTCAGCCGACTCTGCTGTTGTTTGTCGTAGGCCAACCACTTGCTATCGGGCGACCACGAGTAGTTGGTAATCTCGGAATACTTGTCGCGGTCGACTTCCACCGGTTTCTTGTCGCCGAGCTCGACGTACCAGAGGCGCAAGTCTTTGTCGGCCCAGGCAAGCTTTTTACTGTCCGGCGACCAAGCCGGGGCAAACTTGAAGCCCTTGTAGCCGCTGGTGATCTGCTGTTCTTTGTCCGTGCCTCGTTCCTTTTCCCTCGCCGCTTCCTTGGCCGCAGATTCCTTGTCCTTGTCTTTGTCCTTCCTTTCATTCTCCTTGCCCAACTCGACGTTGCCCATACCGTCCTGAGGAGTGATGTAGATTTCGTCCTCTCCGCTGCGGTCGGAAACGAAGGCGATCCAACGGCCGTCAGGCGACCACGCGACTTCTTTTTCGCGAATGCCGGGCGTGCGCGTGAGGTTGCGGGTTCCGCCCTCTTTGGCAGGCACGGTAAACACGTCGCCGCGCGCTGCGAAGACTGCGCGCTTGCCGTCAGGAGCGATGTCAAAATCGGTGATGGTCTTGCTCACGTTCGCCCAGTGCTTCATGGTCAAGTCGCGCTCGCCAGGGAGCGTGATCGTGAGCTTGGTTGGCTGTCGCGTGCTCAGGTCAAGCACGTAGAGGTAACCACCGTTCTCGAAGATGATGGACGAATCGCCCAGGCTGGGCCACATCACGTCAAAGTCGGTGAAATGGGTGATCTGCTCGACCTGCTTGGTACCCATGTCATAAGAGTAGATGTTGAGCCGGTGTTCCGCGCCCCGGTCAGAGGTGAAGTACACGGTGTTGCCGTGCCACATGGGAAACGTGTCGGTGTAATCGGTGTGCGGGATCTGCTGCTCGAAGACGTTGTTCTTCAGGTCGTAGATGTAGATGTCCTGCGCGAGTCCGCCCGTGTAGCGCTTCCAGGTACGGAAATTGCGAAAGATACGGTTGTAAGCGATCTTGGTGCCATCGGTATTGAACGAAAGCAGACCGCCCTGATCCATGGGTAAAGGTTCGGGGAGTCCACCGTCGATCGAAACCGTAAACGGGCGTTTGATCCAGCCGTTCGAGGCGTCGCGGCGCGTGAGGAAGACGATGCGCTTGCTGTCAGGTGTCCAGGCGATCACTTCGTTGTGGATGCCCATCCGGTCGTTGAGGGGAAGCGGACTGCCTTGGTAGAAAGTGAGCTGGCGCGGTTGGCTGCCCTCGGAACTCATCACGTAGACATTGAAGTTGCCGTCGTATTGCCCCGTGAAGGCGATCCACTTGCCGTCGGGCGAGAACTTGGGGAATAATTCGCGGCCTGGATGCGCGGTGATGCGATCAGCAGCGCCCCCGCTGGCCGAAGCCACCCAGATATCGCCTCCATAGACAAACGCAATCTTATCCCCGCGAATGTCGGGGAAACGCATCAAACGGCCTTCCGGCGGTTGGGAAAAGGCTAGAGTGGCGGTGAAAAATAAGAAAAGGGCAGCGGCGGTGCACCTGCGAATGAGAGACATTCTTGCGTCCTCCTGGCAAAAATCCAACGGCAGGAATACGGCTGCTAGACAAACTAACGATTCTAGCAACTTGGCAGACGCATGGCTCGGAGTTTAATTTCCGGGGGGACGAATGCACGCCCCGCAGATATAGGTTGGGCGGCGCTTGTGGCGCCCCTACCAAAGCGAACAGTGCCGGGGCCCCCCGACAAGCTTCCGGACGATCTGGTAGTGTCCTAAGTTGTTTTTTCCATGCGATCTTTGTGGAAGTTCATTAGTTCTTTAGGTTCCTTTGCGGTTGAGATCTTTTGGGTTTTCTTAATTCCGCCGAAAGACTTTAACCGCCGAGCTCGCTGAGAATAGCCGCGGAGGTCGCAGAGAAGGTGAGCTACGACACCACCGACGGTCGGAATTGATTGATATTCTTCCGTCTGTATGGTTCTTCTCGCTCCTCCTCGATCGCTCAAGGTTGAAATGACTTGCACAAGACGTGCAAACGATAAACTCGGCGCGCGGTTCCGGCCATGATCGCAATCGTGATGGGCGTGGTCGGCTCCGGGAAGACGCTGGTGGGGCGTCTGCTGGCCCAACAACTGGGCTGGGAGTTTGCCGATGCCGACGATTTCCATTCGCCGGCCAATGTCGATAAGATTCACCGCGGTACCCCCTTAACGGACGAAGACCGTGCGCCGTGGCTCGAGCGTCTGCGAGCCCAGATTATGCACTGGACGGCGGCCGAACGGAATGCCGTGTTGGCCTGTTCGGCTCTGAAGCGATCTTATCGGCAAGAGTTGGCAGTCGGGCCTGAAGTCCAGTTCGTCTATCTAAAGGGAAGCCCGGAACTGATCGCGCAGCGCTTGCGGTCGCGGCACGGACATTTCGCCGACGAAGAAATTCTAGCCAGCCAGTTCGCCGACCTGGAAGAACCGGACGCTGCCGTCGCTATCGAAATCGCCCGGACCCCAGAGCAGATTGTGGCTGAGATTCGAGAAAGGCTTGGCTTAGCGTAGAATCCTCGCGCACCCGGTCATGGCCAATCAAAGCGTTTTGCAAACACAGCCCAACCCCAGTCTCGAATCTGCCACGGTCTCGCGCTTGATGTTGCGCCTGATGCCGTTCCTCTTTCTCCTGTATATCGTGGCCTATCTGGACCGCATCAATGTAGGCTTTGCCGTGCTGCAGATGGGCGAACCGCTTCACCTTACGGATCGGGTAAAGGGCGTTGCCTTTGGAATGTTTTTCGCCGGCTACTTCTTCTTCCAGGTCCCGAGCAATTTGGTGTTGCAAAAGACCGGCGTGCGCCGGTGGATTTCCGGCCTCATGATTACCTGGGGCCTGGTTTCCTGTTCCATGATCTTCATTCGTGGTCCGAGGAGCTTTTATGTCTTGCGTTTTCTGTTAGGTGCGGCGGAAGCTGGATTTTTCCCGGGGATGATCCTTTACCTCAAGCACTGGTTCCCGGCCCGTGCTCGCGCCCGCGCTGTCGCCTGGTTCATGACTGCTAATCCACTGGCTGGAGTGATCGGCAGCCCCATCTCGGGTACCTTGTTGGGCATACACGGGAGCGGCCTGGCAGGATGGCAGTGGCTATTCCTCATGGAAGGCGTTCCGGCCATCCTCCTCGGAATTGTTGTGCTATGGATATTGTCCGAGGCCCCGGGCGAAGCCCGGTGGCTTAAAGATGACGAGCGCAAGTGGCTGGTTGAAGAATTGGCCTCCGAGGAGGAGTCTGACTCGTCGCATGGAGGAGATATTTGGTCGGTCTTCGCGGACTGGCGGGTCTGGGTGCTCTCTCTGGTCTACTTCGGACTGCCCGCCGCCATGTATGGCGTGACCGCGTGGTTGCCGACGGCGATCCATAGCATGTCCGGCCTTAGCGACCAAATGATTGGCGCCGTGGCAGCCATTCCTTATCTGGCAACGGCAGTAGCCATGGTGCTGGTTGGCCGGCATTCCGATCGCACCGGCGAGCGGCGGTGGCATACGGCCCTGTTGGCATTCCTGGGAGCCGCAGCCTTAGGCGTCGCAGCCTATGGCACAGGACCATTTCTTGTGATCACGGGGATGAGCCTGGGAATGCTGGGAGCGCAGTCGATGGCGGGACCGTTCTGGGCCATGGCGACATCCCAAACGAAGGGTGCGGCGGCCGCGGTTTCCATTGCAATTATTAACTCAATCGCCAACCTCGGCGGATACTTTGGTCCCTATATCATCGGATTCTCACGGTCCGGCACGGGCGGCTTCGGAGGCTTGCTGGCCATTGGTGTGGTCCTGGCGGTGAGCGGGGGCCTCGCGCTGCTGGTTGGAGCAAGACCCCGGCACGCAACTGCCGCGAACGGATAATGGCTCAAAACTTGAGCGCATTGTTTACAATAGGAGTTTCGTCCGCCCTCAACTTGGAGCCTGTAGCAGGACGAAACAGTAAACTTTGGAACAGCCTAATCACAATCCCAACATCCCTCCCAGCGTTTACTGGAGGGTGGAAGGCAGCCTGCTCGACCTCACGGTGGTCGCGCCGCTAGGCTTCTTCACTTGGAACGACCAGACGTTCAGCGGGCGTGTGCGCCGCCGCGGTCTGATCTTCCTCATGGCGCTGCTGCGTCCGTTTCTTTATGCTGCGAACCGCAAGTTCGCCACATGCATGGTGCATACGGTGCTGCGCGGCGTGACTCGCGACCGGCTCGATCTGCTGGGAGAGGAGTACTTCCAATATCGGCTAAAGCCGCGTCTGAAGGCGGAAGGCGTCCAGAAGGTGCGTGAGCTTTTGAGCGCCGGGGCCGACGTGGTGTTGGTCAGCCAGGGGCTCGACCATGTCATGCGGCCGCTGGCACAGCATTTGGGCGCAAAACATCTGGTCGCCAACCGGCTTGAGTTTCGCGATGGATTGGCGACAGGACGGCTTTTGGAACCGGTGATTCGGCCGCGCGGTGTGTTTGCGAGGCTGAGAGAACAACACCCCGACGGCCGGCGGGCGCCGAAGACCCTGGCTCGCCATCTCGGCATTTCAGTGGACGTATTGCGGGATGCGGTGATTGGCGCCGAGAGGGAAGTTGTCCCGCGAGAACGGCCAATCGTAACCTTCGACGACCAGAAACAGGCGGCCGGATTCTCGGTTCCGCGCGCCTTACGCGGCAAGCACCTGATGCTGATCGGGGTCACGGGATTTATTGGAAAGGTCTGGCTCGTCAATACGCTTCTCGAGTTGCCTCAGGTCGGGCGCATCTATCTGCTCATCCGGCGGCAGAAATCGAATCCAGCCGGGCGGCGTTTCGAGAAGATGGTGGAAGAGTCGCCGGTTTTCGACCCACTCTTTGAACGTTATGGAGACGATCTACCGCGGTTCCTGCGCGACAGAGTGGAGGTGCTGGAAGGCGACGTCAGCCAACCCGGCTTGGGCCTGAGTGCCGAAAATTTAGGACGCATTCAGCGAAATCTTGACCTTGTGGTTAACAGCTCCGGTCTGACGGATTTCAATCCCGATCTGCGCGACGCCCTTACCACGAACACGGATGCGGCGGTCAACGTAGTCGAGTTCGTGCGCACCACCGATCATTCCGGCTTGCTGCATCTCTCGACCTGTTACGTTGCCGGCGAACAGGACGGACGAGTCGCCGAAAAGTTGGTCGCGAACTACACGCCGCGACACATTCCCGATTTCGATGCTGAACAGGAATTGCGCAACTTGCATGACCTGATCCGGCACGCGGAATCGCAAGCGGAAGGCACCGACGTAAGCGAAGGCTTGAAAATGCAGGCACTGGCCAGAGAACACGCGGCAAAAGACCTGCAGGGAGCGGCACTCGAGAACCAGATTCGCAAGAATCGCATCCGTTGGTTGAAGGCTTACCTCACGGAGGCGGGCACGCGCAGGGCCAAGGAATTGGGCTGGCCCAATACCTACACGCTGACCAAGAGTTTGGCCGAGTCCCTGGTCGTAAAGCATGGAGCGGGTTTGCCGATTGCCGTGGTGCGTCCGGCGATCGTTGAGACTTCGGTGAGGAAGCCGTTCTGCGGCTGGAACGAAGGCATCAATACTTCGGCCTCGCTTTCTTATTTGCTGGGCACATATTTCCGACAGTTGCCTTCGAACCAAAGCAAGCGGCTGGATATTCTTCCCGTCGATGCAGTGTGTGACGGGATGACCCTGATCGCCGCGGCTATTGTCGAACGGCGCCATGACCGGCTCTACCAGCTTGCGACCTCGGTGACGAATCCGTGCGACATGGGCCGCTCCATCGAACTGACTTCCCTGGCGCATCGCAAGCACTATCGCGCGCAGGAGGGGCTGGAATCCTGGCTGCGGCTGCGGTTTGACGCGATTCCGGTTTCGAAGACGCGCTACAACCGCATGTCGGCTCCGGCGCAGCGGGCGATTGTAAAATCCATTCAGCGCATTATGTCGCCCCTGCCTTTAAAGAGGGCTCCGCTGGTGAAAACCGAGCGCAATCTGGAGCGACTGGAAAAGTTGATCGAACTCTTCGAGCCCTTCATCCTTTTGAACGAGCACGATTTTTCCGCCGACAACATCGAGAAACTGTCTTACGCTCTGGTGCCCGAAGAACGGAAGAAATTTGGCTATAACACGCGCGACCTGGATTGGTGGGACTATTGGATCAATGTGCATATCCCGGCACTGCGGCGGTGGACTTATCCGCTGATCGAAGGCCGGCCACTGGAAGCGAGGGCTGCGCGCAGATTCCAGCTTGCGCCCGTCGCGGAAAACGGTGAAACCGTGAAAACCGGGACTAACGGAGCCACGTGGCGATATTCCTGACCGGGTCGACCGGATACATTGGCGCGCACGTGGCCGCAAATCTGCTGGATGGGCAGGGCGCTGCCTTGAACGTGCTGGTGCGGGCGCGCGATCCGCGCGAGGCGCAGGTGCGTCTGTGGAACGCCCTGCAGTTGCATTTGGATTTTCCTCGTTTCTTTGAATACCTGCAGACGCGCGTACGAATTTTCTGCGGTGATCTGACTTCTCCGGCCTTCGGACTGGGGCGTGACGATTATGACCGGCTGGTGCACACTACGGATTCTGTGATCCATTGTGCGGCATCACTCAATCGCAAGTCGGAGAAAAGCTGCCTGAACGTGAATCTGCGTGGCACGCTCGAGGTGCTGACCTTAGCCCGCCATGCCGAGCATTATCACGGGTTGCGGCGCTTCAGCCTGGTGAGCACGGTTGCGGTTGCCGGCCAGCGGAGCAACGAAGTCGTTACGGAGGATCGTTCCATCGAATGGGACCGCTCCGATTACGATCCTTACGCCAGGACAAAGAAATTCTGCGAGCACATGATGCGTGTGCTGCTGCCGGATACTCCGAAAACGGTTTTCCGCCCCAGCATTGTGCTGGGCGACAGCCGCTACGCCGAGACCACTCAGTTCGAAATGGTGCGGTCATTCGTGTTTCTCGCAGGTTTGCCGGCGCTGCCGTTCCGTCCCACGGATAAAATCGACATCGTGAATGTAGATTTCGTTGCCGATGCGATTGCGACGCTGCACCAGAAGGAACAGCCGCAGCACGAGATTTATCATCTTTCGTCGGGCCTGGAATCTCAAACTTTTCGCCAGCTGACCACCGCTCTCGCGGCGGCGCAAAACAGGCGGGGGCCGATATTTCTGCCTTTTCTGGAAAAGCCGTTCTCGGCCGGCGTTAATTTTCTTTCCAACCGGAAGGGGCCGGTGGGCCACTCCGCGGCATTGATGAAAGTCTTCATGCCGTACCTGGTCTGGAACACCGTCTTCGACAACAAGCGGGTCACTGCCGAACTGAGCCGCAAACCAATTCCGTTTTCACAATATAGCTACGGGCTATTACAATTCAGCCGCTCAAATAATTTTGAGTATCGTTACAAGCCGTGGCCCGCGGTGGCGGGAGGTACCGCGGCATGATGGATTTCATTTTAGAAGCGTGGGTGAGCTCCTCCATTGAGCGCGCCAAGGCCAGCTGGATGTTAGGTTCAGGCACGCCGTGGAAGCCGGGCGAAAAGCTGAAGTTGTTGTTCGCTGGATACAATGGCACACGCAACACCGGGTCCGACGTGCGGCCGGAGGAGACCTTGCGCCAACTCCGGCACATTCTGGGCGCGGAGAACGTCGAGTTCAGCGCCATGTCGCAGAACTTCGAGATGACGCGCGGTTATTTCGCCGGCGCAGAGCAAGTGCATCTCCCGGATGTTTTTCCGCCATTTCTGTCTCGCGAAGTTCCCAAACACCACGGCGTGATTGTGGTTGAGGGTTCGGCCTTCAAGAGCAAGTTCGCGAACGCGCTTACGACGATGATTATTGGGTCTTTAGGAATGGCGGCGGCGCAGAATAAACTGGCCGTGGGCTATGGCTCCGAAGCGGGACATATGGATCCTCTGGTTGCGCGCATGTGCGCCCGTTACTGCAAGAGTTCCCTCATCATCACGCGTAACGAGGAATCGCGCACTGTGCTGCGCAAGCTGGGCGTGCCCACCGAACTTGGAACCGACACAGCGTGGACCTTCGAACCGCTTCCTCCGGAGTATGGACGGAAAGCCTTGATGGATGCGGGATGGGACGGCAAGATGCCGGTCTTGATTGTTTGCCCCATTAATCCCTTCTGGTGGCCGGTGAAACCTTCGTTAGTAAAATACGCGGCCCGCTCGGTGACGGGAGCATACAAAGACAGCCATTACCGCACCGTGTATTTTCACAAGTCCGGGCCCGATGTGGACGCGGCATTCGAAACTTATCTCTGTGCAATTGCCAACGCGGTGAACGCGTTTCGTCAGCGGCGCCGGGTATTCACAGTTCTGGCGGCGACCGAGGCTCTTGATGCCCGTGCCTGTCAGCGTATTTCCGAAAAACTTGGCGGCGAAGTACCCGTGTTTACGTCCGAGGAGCACGACATGTACCAGATGGTAAGCATCCTGCGCGCGGGGCACATGCTGGCGTCATCGCGCTTTCATGGCATCGTGACTTCGATGCCGGCGCTCGTGCCCTCCGCGGGAATCACCATGGATGAGCGCATTCGCAACCTGATGCGCGAGCGCGGACACCAGGATCTGCTGATGAACGTCGATGACTCCGATCTTGAGCCCAAGCTGCTGGCCGCTTTGGAGAAGCTGGCCACTGACGGGGAGCGCATCGCCGACGGGATTGCGCGCACCGTGGTGAAGAACCTGAAAGTGATGGCCCGGATGGGTGTCTACTTTGAAGAAGAAGTACAGCGACGATATCCCGATTTTCCAACTCGCAAGGGTGAGTGGAGTTGGGAGGACTACCTGCCGCCGATCAGTCCTTCTCTGCGGCAGTTGGCGACGGCGTACAGCTGATCTCTGCCAGATTGCAGGATTGAAAACACTATGCCCTTTGTCGGGGACATATTTTCGCAACTGAACGCAGCAGCGGATACTGTGATCCTGCAGGAAATCCGCGACGGCCAGGTCACGGGCGTGACCGGTACCGAGTTGCTGGAGTCGGTTCGGAAGGCGCGAACCTTTCTCGCGTCGAAGGGGCTTAAGAAGGGCGACCGCTGCGGTCTGCTGGCGCCGAACAGCATCCGGTGGGTCGCGATGGATCTGGCCATCATGGCCGAGGGATTGATCGCGGTCCCGCTTTATTCGCGCCAGGCTCCGGCGGAATCGGTGGCGATGATGAAAGACTGCACGCCGTCGCTGGTCTGCTGTGGAGACTCGGCGCTGCGCGATCAAATCCATCGGGCATGGTCCGAGGCGCCAGCACATTTTTTGTTCGATGAAATATTTGCCGGAGTGGAAGGCGTTTCGCTCGACCGGTTGCAGGTGGGAGTTGCGGAGCCGGTCGCGATCATCTACACCTCGGGAACTTCTGGCGAAGCCAAGGGAGTCGTGCTTACCGCGGCCAACGTCGGTTTTATACTCGGCTGCACTTCAGACCGCTTCGACATTCTGATGAAAGGCCGAGCCGGGCAGGATCGGGTGTTTCACTATTTACCCTTCAGCTTCTGCGCGTCATGGATCGCGCTACTGACGTTTCTGATGCGACGCAGCCTGGTGACGCTGAATACCGAC
The DNA here is from genome assembly GCA_036522075.1 of Candidatus Sulfotelmatobacter sp. Classification (GTDB taxonomy): domain Bacteria; phylum Acidobacteriota; class Terriglobia; order Terriglobales; family Acidobacteriaceae; genus Sulfotelmatobacter. The sequence continues at coordinate 23,781 of DATDGM010000038.1, read as the reverse complement.
TTGACGAAGCTTGCCAGCGATCTGCCTCTGGCCGCTCCGGATTATTTCCTGAACGTACCGCAATTGCTGGAGCGCATGCGCCGCGGAGTCGACGAACAACTGGAAAAGGCAGGAGGCATCGGTTGGGCAGTTTACTCGCGGGCGAAAGCCGCGTGGGCCCGGCAACTGGAGAAGCGTTCGGCATCCCGCGATGGATTGTGGCTGTGGCTGGCGAATAGCGTAGTATTCCCGAAAATTCGAGCCAGGATATCCGGGACTAATCTGAAGGCGCTGATCTGCGGCTCGGCGCCGCTGAATCCGGAAACGCAGCTCTACTTTCAGATGCTCGGCATCCCGGTTCTGCAAGTGTACGGGCTGACCGAAACCACTGCGATCTGTACCGCGGACGATCCACAGCATGTGGAGCCGGGACGCGTGGGGCCCGCTATCCCCGGCATCGAGATGCGCCTGGGGGAGAGCGATGAGATGGTTGTGCGTGGGCCAAATGTTTTTCCCGGCTATTGGAATCGCCCTCAACAGACGGCCGAAGTTCTTCGCGACGGATGGTTTCACACCGGCGATCAGGGCGAGATGGATGCATTGGGCAACTGGCGCATCGTGGGGCGACTCAAGAATCTGATCGTTCTCGGATCGGGTCATAAAATTTCGCCCGAAGCGATCGAAGATGAGGTTGCGCGAGCCCTGCCGGGTGCACAACAGGTAGTTGTGGTCGGCAACGGCCGCGGATATCTGTCTGTGATCATGACCGGCAGCATTACGCAAACGCAGGCGCAATCTGCCATCGACGCAGTCAATCCGCACCTGCCCCATTACAAACAGGTGCGGGCGTTCTATTTGCGGCCGGAGCCGTTTTCGATCGACGAAGGCACGCTGACGGTAAACGGAAAACTGAAACGCGACTTGATCGCATCGCGAATGAATCGCGAGATCGAAGATATGTATCGCGCGGTGAAAACGGCATGAAGTCCTCGTCTTTGGCGCAGTTTTCGGCATTTCACGGCGAGGCATTGTCCTGGCAATTGAGGGATGGTGCGGTTGAATTAGCTCTTCACCGCGGTCCGTGCAACGAACTGGGTTCAATGGCGCTCGATGAACTCGAGAAATTCGCAGATGCGTTTGGGAGTCTTGAGCCCGAGGCTCATGCCCTCATCATCCACAGCGAAGTGAAAGCCGGCTTCAGCGCTGGCGCCGATTTGCGCGAGCTTTACGAACGATCGCAGGCGATGGAAAAGGCACAGGCCTTGCGGGGCGTGCGCGATTTTCTGGAGCGAGTTCACCGCGTGCTGAATCTGATTGATACGGCGCCTGTAACCACGATCGCGGCGGTTCATGGCGTGACGTTTGGGGGAGGGTTCGAACTCGCGCTGGCGTGCGATCTGATCATTGCCGACAAAATGGCTCGCTTTTGTTTTCCTGAGCTGCGATTAGGCCTGATTCCTGGATTCGGTGGAATCCCGCGGCTGAAGCGCGACCTGGGTAACGCCGTGGTGCGCGATTTGTTGCTGACTGGGCGCAGCTTTAACGCCACCAAAGCACAGCAGATCGGGCTGGTAAGTCAGGTGGTCGCCGAAGGCGAGGCCTTGCGGGCAGCGCGGGCGACCGCGGCGCAACTCGGAAAATTCGATCGTGAAACCGCGGCTGCGGCAAAGCGTTTTATCAAGCCGATCCCGCACGAAGAGTTGCGGCGGGAGATCGATCTCTTCTGCGAGTTGTTTTCGCGGCCAGCGGTTGAGGCCGGATTGAAGAAGTTTGTCGAGAGCACCGAGGCTCAGCCATATTTGCCCTAGACGCATGCGGAATGCGCTGGGGGGTAACGAGATGAAGGCAAACGATAATGTCCACTAGCGATCAAACGCTCGACGAAATTCTGAGCCTGGCCTCAGCCCATTTCAAAGTGCCGAGGGAGAAGCTGAACCCTGACGAGGACTTCTTCAAGGCGCTCGGCATTGACAGCCTGCAAACCCTTGAGCTGCTGACTCGGCTGGAACATCACTTTCATGTGGAACTGCCGGATTATGAACTGCAAGGAGTAACCGACTTCCGCACGCTCGCGGGCAAAATTCAGGCGCGATTGTAGGAAACGGGGAACCCCGAAAAGGGAATGTCGATGGTCCATTTGTTTCCGCAGGTAATGAACTGATAAACAATGTTTAATTCGCACTCCTCCCCCGCTGTGATGAAATAGCCTGTTGATGGTCGACCTCCGACAATACACATGCCTCGGCGCGGCCTTGCGCGACGCGCTGGAACGCTTTGCCCCCCAGGTTTGCCTGATCGAAGCCGATCGCGACCGCGAGAAGGTGCGGCTGACGTATTCCGATTTCAAAGAAATCGCTCTGCCCCTCACCCGCGCCCTGGAGGACGCGGATTTTGATCCCAGCGACCGCGCCGCCATCATCATGACGAATCAGTCGAAGTGGCTGATTTCCGCATACGCAATTTTTCATTGCGGCGGTGTGCTCGTCCCTCTCGATTACAAGCTGACAGCGGCAGAACACCTGCAATTACTCGCGCACGCCCAGGCCAAAGTGCTGGTCGTGGAATATCACTTGTGGCGAGCCATGATGCAGGCGCCGGAGTTTCACAGCATTGGGACCAAGATTGTTCTCGTCACCGAGGCGCCTTTGGGGGCAGACTTGGCCGGCGCGTTTCGCTGGGAGGATTTCAAGCGAAAGGGCGCGCCCGACTTTGTGATGCGGCAGAAGGATGACGTGGCCTGCATTGTGTATTCGTCGGGCACGGGCGGACGCCCCAAAGGCTGCGTCCTCACCCACGAAAATTATCTGGAACAATGCATGGCGCTGACCACGTGGTATCCGTTCTGGCCGGGCGTGCGCTATCTCGGCATTCTGCCCACGAATCACGCCATCGATTTCATGGTCGGCTTCATCGGCCCGTTCGTGTGCGGTGCCTGCGTGGTACACCTGCGAACATTGCGTCCCGATTTTGTCCGCGACGCTTTCGTGCGCTACCGCATTACTTACGTTGCGCTGGTGCCGATGATCCTGAAGAATCTGGAGCGCGGGTTGCGTGCGAAGTTTGACGAGTTGCCATCGTGGAAACGGTTCTTTCTCAACCGTATGATCGCATTGAATAAACTGTTAACGCGAAGCCGTCCGAAAGTAAGCTTGAGCCGAACGCTTCTGTCCGGCGTGCATCGTGGATTCGGCGGAGAGCTGTTGGCTTTGTTCACGGGCGGTGCCTTCATGGAGCCTTCTACCATGCAGTTTTTCTACGACCTTGGAATTCCCGTGGTCAACGGATACGGGCTCACGGAGGCGGGAACGGCGCTCACCTTGAACGATCTGAAACCGTTCCGCGCCGATACCGTGGGCAAGCCGCTGCCCGGTGTCGAGCTTCGCATTTTGAATCCGGACACCGAAGGCGTGGGAGAAGTGGCGGCTCGCAGCAAGACGATCATGTCCCACTACCTCGACGATGCGGAACTCACGCTGGCGACGATCGTTGACGGCTGGCTGCTCACCGGCGATCTCGGCCGGTTTGAGCGTCACGGACATCTCCAATTATTTGGGCGCACCAAGAACATGATCGTCACCGAAGGCGGGAAGAACATTTATCCCGAGGATATCGAAACGGTCTTCGATGGCCTGCCGGTGAAGGAATACTGTGTGTTTGCGGCGAACTACGTGTGGCCAAAAGGCGACCTCAGGCAGGAGATGCTCGTTCTATTTGTGCGCCTGGAGCAGAACCAGCGCTTTGACAGCAAGCTTCTGGAGGAAATGACCGCCCGCAACCGCGGCTTGCCGGACTTTAAACGAGTCAGCGCCTACCTGGTGTGGAACAAAGACTTCCCGCGAACGGCTTCGATGAAGGTCAAGCGCCAGGAACTGGCCGATGACATTGGCAAGAGCGTGGAACGCAAAACGGTTGTGAGCTTCTAAGCAAATCTGGACGACAAATCCACGTGAGCGAATCTTTCCTGGCGATTGTGAATCCGGCGGCGGGCGGAGGGCGAAGCGCCAAGATGCTCGGTCCCGCACTGGAAAGGTTGCGCGCTGGAGGCATTGACGTCCAAGTCGCGCAGACGGGCGCGACGGGTGAAGCCACAAGGATCGCACGCGAAGCCTACGCGCGCGGTGAGCGCCGGTTCATCGCGGTGGGTGGCGACGGCACGTCCTACGAAGTGGTCAACGGACTCTACCCGGAAGCTCTCGCGGGTGAGCGGCCGACATTGGCTTTTCTACCTCTGGGCACCGGCAATTCCTTTCTGCGCGATTTCAGCGATCGCGGCGTGGAGCACGCCATCGAATCGATTCTGACGCAGCGCAGCCAGTCTTGTGATGTGCTGCGCTTGCGGCACAAAGAAGGCACGATTCATTACATCAATTTATTGAGCATGGGATTCACGGCTGATGTCGCCACGCTGCGCGCTCGCCGTTTCAGCGGCTGGGGAGAATTGGGCTACGTGATTTCGATTTTTCTGGCGCTCACTCGGTTTCAGCGCCGCCCGTTTCCGCTGCGACTCGACGGCGAAAGAGAATTCGACCGCCGGCCCTGCCTGTTTCTCACCTTCAACAACAGCAAATTTACCGGCGGGACGATGATGATTGCGCCCAAGGCTGCGATCAACAGTGGACTGGTGGAATACGTGCGCTGGGGTCCGGTGGGGCGGTTCGAGCTGATTCGTAATCTGCCCGGGCTCTACGATGGTTCGCACATCCTCCACCCGCTCGCCGAATGCAAGGCCGTGCGGCAGGTTACGTTCGATCTGGATGGGCCCGTCGACGTGATGGTGGACGGCGAAGTCCTGGCCCTGCATTGCGAGCAACTGGATGTGTTGCCCGGGGCGCTCAACGTTGTGGCCTAGAGACTCCAGGCGTAAGACAAACTGCGTAGAGGTGGTTGCCCAAAGCCGTGATATAAAAAAGGTCATGTCGGAAGAACGCAGAAGACGTCAACAGGAGCGCGAGAGCGCCGCGCAGTCGACCCCGAAATGGCGGAAGCCGGTCGGAATCGGGCTGGTCGTCGTAGTGTTTGCAGTTGCTTATTACGCGGGCTGGCATCACAAGAATCATCGTTACGACGTGTTTGCGAAGTGCCTGGCGTCGAAGGGCGCGAAGATGTATGGCCTCTACTGGTGTCCCCATTGTCTTGACCAGAAGGAGATGTTCGGCAAGTCATTCCAGTACGTGCCCTACGTGGAGTGCGCGATTAAGGGCTCGCATGAGATGGCGCCGGAATGCACGGCCGCGCATGCCGCTCATTTTCCCAGCTGGCAATTCAACGGCGGTCCGCTGCAGGAGGGGGTGGAGCCGTTAGACGAACTAGGCGCGAAGACTGGGTGCATCCCGTAGTGGCAAAGTCAGGCGACAATTTCCAGGACGAAGCACCAGCGGCAGGATCGCCGCTTCAGAATTTACATGTTTCGGCGAAGGGTGGACCCCTCCTCTTCTGGGCCGTCGCGATGTTGTCCGTCGCAGGGATGATTGTCTCGGCTGTGTCACTGCAGCGCCATTATGCGAAGTCCGATACGACCTTTTGCGAATTTGGTGAGAAGTTCAATTGCGATATCGTGAACCGCAGCGAGTATTCCGAAATCATGGGAATCCCGGTAGCCGCGATTGGCGTCATCGGCTATGGAGCGCTTTTTGTTCTTTCAACTTTCTACCGGACGCGGGCTGAGACTCCCCTGCGTGTGCTGGTTGCGGCGGCCGCCGGACTGGTATTCGCCTTACGTCTCACCTATGTCGAAGCCTATGTTTTGATGACGTGGTGCGCCCTGTGTTTGACTTCGTTGGCACTGATTTTCCTCATCAGCGTGCTGGCCGGGGTGGCCAAGTTGAAGGCGGCGAAGATCTCGTGAGCCCCATTGTATGCCCGGCGCACAAGAAAACACTTTCCTGATGGAAGAAGAACTCCACCAAGCTGAAAACGTGACGGCCAGCATGCCTGGGATTGTTCGCGGCGAGACAGCCACCGGCGATCTTCGCATCCACGAGTTCCGCAGCCGTATTTTTCACAACACGCGCTTTCTGCGAGTGTGGCTGCCGCCTGGTTACGACGACCTCGCCATCCAATCCAGGCGTTATGCGGTCCTTTACCTGAACGATGGGCAGAATCTTTTTGAGGCGTCCACTGCATTCGCGGGCGTAGATTGGCAAGTGGACGATGCTGCGGACCGTCTGATTCGCGAAGGCGTGATTCCGCCGATGATCATCGTCGGCATTGACCATGCGGGCAAAGACCGCATCCGTGAGTTTATGCCGCACCGCTCCATGCATCCCATGATGTTGCGGGTGCAAGGCGCACGCTATCCTGACTTCCTGATCAAGGAAGTGATGCCGTTCGTGGCCCGCAACTATCGCGTAGGCGCAGGCCCAGACAATGTTGGCCTCGGAGGTTCGTCCCTGGGCGCGCTCATCGCACTCTACACCGCAATTGTTCGGCCCGGAGTGATTGGACGATTGTTGCTGGAAAGTCCTTCCTTGTGGGCTTCCCACCGTCAGGCGATTAAAGAGAGTCGAACTGCGAAACGCTGGCCCGAGCGCGTGTCTCTGGCCACCGGAACGGCGGAAGTGGGAAGGAAAGAGAAAGATCGCAGTGTGGTAGACGATGTTCGCGAGTTGGCCGGAATATTGCGTCGCGCGGGGCTGAGTGAAAAGCGCTTGCGGCTTCTGATCGATGAGGGTGCTTCCCACAACGAGGCGGCTTGGGCGCGCCGCTTTCCGGACGCGCTGGCATTTCTGTTCGGCATGTAAGCATCTCTTGGGCTCGGTATATTCTCCCGTAGCTTTCCCCGGTTAGGGCGAAGAATAGGGCACAAGCCGTGGAGGAGAGTCATCGGCGTAGAGCAGCCAGACCTGGCGCTTCGAAAAGTATTGAGCCAACTCTTGATTCTGTTGCTCGCCCATATCCCGCGCCCAAACCACCCTCGCGCTATCGATATCGGCGTGGTTGTATACCCATTCGATGTGGGAACCGTGCTCCGGACCGTAGCGCACAATGATCAGGTGCTGGCCCGGAGTTGATTCCAGCCTATGCAGGATCGCCGCACGCTTCAGGTTTCCCCGGGGCCAGGGTTGCTCAATCGCTGTGCCGGCGGCAACCGCGCATAGACGCAGGCAGATCATGGCCACCAGGATCGCTGGCACTGCCCGCGCCAGCGCCGCGCCTACCGGTTTTCCTGACCAGCGCCACAAACGCAGGTGCCGTATGCATTGCATCAGCAGAAGAAAAAATAGTCCGGTGGCTGCAGCCACGTAATGCGCGCCAGTCCAGATTTCCAGCAGGGTCCCTGCTGCAACGAAACCGGCGATGATCAAAGGAAACTTCATCCGGCGATCGCGGAAGATGCAGGGAAAAGCCAGCAACGGAATGGTGAGCGCGGGCCCGGCGTAGAACGCCCACAACACATAGGTTTTGTAGAGCGCACGGCGCAGAAATCCCAGCGGCGTCAGTGCCGACAGATAGTCGTGGTATTCCCATCCCTGGTAAAAGTTGCGCATCACGGGATGGCGATAGAGCGGTTCCGCGCGCGCATGCTGCCAAATGAAATAGGGCGCCATTGCATAACTTTGCCGGTCGACCTGATACGGCATCACCAGCGGATTGCCGGTAACGCGCCAGAAGTAGAAACCCATGGCCGCGCCCGCGACTCCGAGAATCAGAATCAGCGGCAGAACGACGCGCCCGATAACCATTCCTGTCGCTATTTTTTTCTGCCGCACGATCCAGAGCAATATCGCCCCGGCAATCGGCAAACTGAAAACCAGACCTTCATACGGACGAGTATTGGCCAATATGGCCAGGCCGATCCCCATGCCCACCGCGTCACGCAAACGGCCGTGGCGCCGGATGCGTGGCAGCGCCCCCAGCACCAGCGCGCCCCCCAACGCGACCAGCGACCCGGCAAAGTAGCTGTTCATCCAGTAACTCAGAATTCCCAGCCGCAGTACCGCCAGTGCCGCTCCGAACAACGCCCACGCCGGCGGGAGCCATGCCTGTAACATCCAGCACAGCGCCGAGCACATCAGCGCCATCATCAGCAACTGCGCGATCCACGGATTTCCCAGTTTCTCTCCGGTAGCTAAAAGTAAACCTTGGCCCGGTGGATACATCGACATGTAAGTCGGCTGCTGGATGATGTGAAAGCTCTCGAAGTGTTTCCACATGGGGTGCGTGGGATTTGTCAGTCGTCCGTGCGCGAAAGTATCGGCAGCGAGCAAGAAACTGTATTCGTCATGCCACATGGGCTCAGGAATTCCCAGCAGCGGAATCAGCGCGATCCGAATCGCCAGCACGGAGAAACCGGCGAGGACCACCGAGAGAGTCTTTCGGCGAGCCAAATTCGAGAAGGCACGTGAAAGATCGCGAAAACGGCGGGGCTCGTGGAAAACGGACGATTTCCGTTGCGAAACGAATATCCACGCCACCACTGCGATCACTTGCAGCGCTTCGATTATCAGGAGCAGATAGGGAGCCAGGCGGGCGTAGTTTCTAGCCAGAGCGGACATGTTCAAGAAGAGAATTAGCGCTTACCACTGTACGTGAATTTAAGGCATGGAGAAATCACAGAAAGCCCGGGATCATATCCCGGGCTGAAGCAAAACCTGGCGCTCGCAATGCGAAGCAGCGGTCGGTTACTTCGCTACGGCTGTTTTGTCGACCACAATATCGAGCAATCCGTCCGCCACTGCGATCATGTCATCGCCCACGGTGCGGTTTTGTGCGATCGCTTCTTTGAGCGAGATTGACGTGATCTTGTTGGCGCGCAGTGCGGCCATAGTGCCGAACTCCCCGCGATGCGCCATGTCGATCGCACCCAGGCCATAACGTGAAGCCAGAACGCGGTCGAACGCGCTGGGAGAACCTCCGCGTTGAATGTGGCCGAGCACCACCGCGCGAGTCTCATAGCCGGTGCGCCGCTCAATCTCGCGTGCCAGAATGTTGGCGATGCCCCCAAGCTTGGCGTGCCCGAATTCGTCCTTGCCCATATCCTGCAGCACGGGGGCGCCATGGCCGGGGTTGGTATCCCCCGAGAACTTCGCTCCTTCCGCCACCACCACGATGGAGAAGTATTTTCCGCGTTCATGGCGATGCCGAAGCTGGTCCGCGACCTGGTCGATGTCAAAAGGCCGTTCGGGGATCAGAATTACATCCGCCCCTCCGGCGATTCCGCTGTAAAGCGCGATCCAGCCTGCATCGCGCCCCATCACTTCAACCACCATCACGCGATTGTGAGCCTCGGCCGTGGTATGGACGCGGTCAATGGCTTCGCAGACCACATTCACGGCCGTGTCGAATCCAAACGTATAATCCGTTCCGGCAAGGTCGTTGTCGATGGTCTTCGGCACGCCCACCACCTTCACCCCGCGCTCGTACAGCTTTTGTGCGACTGACAGCGTGTCATCGCCACCAATCGCGATGATCGCGTCAATTTTGTGCTTGGCGATGGTGGCGACACACCGGTCCAGTCCGTCGGGTTTTTTCGAGGGGTTCGTGCGCGAAGTGCGCAGAATGGTGCCGCCGCGGGGCAGAATGCCGCTCACCGTGTCGAGGTCGAGGATCATGCTCTTATCCTCCACCACGCCGCGCCAGCCCTCAAGAAATCCGACAAACTGGTCCCCGTAGTGAAAAATACCCTTGCGGACCACGGCGCGGATCACAGCATTCAAGCCGGGGCAATCGCCTCCGCCGGTCAGTACTCCAATCTTCATGTTTCGTCTCCTATGCAGGTATGAAATAAGACGGAACTCTAGGATGCACCCCGGGAACAGAGGGCAAACCAGATGAGGCCCCCAACGCGGGGTTGGCAGTCTTTCGGAAGAAATAGAGTATCACCAAAACGGCACACCGCCCAAACGGGGTACCGATAGAACGCAGGGACGAAGCTGTGACGGAACCTCGGCCGTCGATTCAGTTCGTCATTATCATTATCAGTTGCAATGTGCGGGCGCGAATTCAGATTGCGCTGCGCCGCAAGATTCGCCACAATGCTCGGCTGAGAACCTGTGACCGATAATGACGAGAGCTTTCTCGATTCTTGCTTGGGGATCAGTTGCGGTGGCCGGAGCGCTCGCCGTTTCCGTGGTGGCGTTGTACCGCGGCGAGCCGATTAACGCGTTGTGGTTGGTAGTAGCGGCGACTTGCTGCTATGCCCTGGGATATCGCTTCTACAGTGGGTTCATTGCCGCGAAGATTCTTGCCCTTGACCCGCTCCGGGCCACGCCGGCCGAGCGCCTGGAAAACGGCCGCGACTTTCTTGTCACGAATAAGTGGGTGGTGTTCGGTCACCATTTCGCGGCCATCGCCGGTCCTGGTCCGCTGGTAGGGCCAGTGCTGGCGGCGCAATTCGGGTACTTGCCGGGGACTCTGTGGATACTGGCCGGCGGCGTGTTCGCGGGCTGCGTGCAGGATTTCGTAATCCTGCTTTTTTCCGTGCGCCGCGACGGCAAATCGCTGACCGAAATGGCGAAGGAAGAAACCGGCCGGATCGGCGGCTTGGTCGCCTACGGCGCGGTGATCGCGATCCTGATCATTTTGCTGGCTGTGGTCGCATTGATTGTGGTCAATGCTCTGAAGGCAAGCCCGTGGGGAACCTTCACCATTGCTATGACTATGCCCATTGCGCTGCTGATGGGAGTTTATCTGCGCCGCATTCGTCCTGGCAAAGTGCTGGAAGTTTCTGCCTTGGGCTTTGTTCTGGTAATGCTGGCAATCTGGGGTGGGCAGTGGGTCTCGCAAAACCCTGCGCTGGCCGGCATCTTCACACTGAGCGCCACCACCTTGGCAATTCTGATTATCGTCTACAGTTTTGCCGCTTCCGCACTGCCGGTGTGGCTGCTGCTGGCTCCGCGCGACTACCTGAGCACCTTCGTAAAGTTGGGGACAATCGCGCTATTGAGCGTCGGAATTGTCGCGCTCCATCCCACGCTGCATATGCCCGCGTTTACTCGCTTCATTGACGGCACCGGTCCCGTGTTCGCCGGCAAGCTTTTTCCTTTCGCATTCATCACCATTGCCTGCGGGGCGATCAGCGGCTTCCATTCCCTGATTTCGAGCGGGACCACCCCCAAGCTGATTGCGCGCGAGACCGAAACTCGTCTGGTCGGCTACGGCGCCATGATGTGCGAATCCGCCGTGGCCATCATGGCCGTGATCGCGGCCTGCGTGATGCAGCCGGGAATTTATTTCGCCATCAACAGCCCCGCCAGCATTGTTGGCCAAGCTCCAGAAGTTGCGGCCAGAACCATTTCAGGCTGGGGCTTTCCTGTAACCGCGGCTGACATGCAGGCGCTCGCGCATGCGGTGGGCGAGCAGACTCTCTACAACCGCACCGGAGGCGCTCCCGCCTTTGCAGTCGGCATGGCCCACATTTTCTCCAGCACTCTGGGAGGCCAGGAAGTGATGGCTCTCTGGTACCACTTCGCCATCATGTTTGAGGCGCTGTTTATCCTGAGCATCCTCGATGCCGGCACGCGTGTGGCCCGCTTTATGTTGCAGGACGCTTTCGGCCATATCTACAAGCCGCTCGGCCGGACGAGTTGGTATCCCTCGATTCTCGTGACCAGCGCCTTGATCGTCGCCGCCTGGGGAAGTTTTCTGTGGCAGGGAGTGAAAGATCCGCTCGGCGGAATTAATTCTCTGTGGCCGCTATTCGGCATCGCGAATCAATTGTTGGCGACTGTTGCTCTCTGCGTAGCCACTACGATCATCATGAAGATGCATCGCGCCAGGTACTCGCTCGTAACGCTGGTGCCGTTAGCGTGGCTGCTGACGGTGACTTACACCGCGTCGTGGCACAAAGTTCTGGATCCCAATCCGCGCATCGGCTTTCTGGCGCAGGCCCGGGTGCTGGCGCAAGGTCCCGTGTCTAGCGCGACCAGTCGGCTCATTTTCAACAACCGTCTGGATGCCGCCGTCACCACGACATTGGTTGTCATGGTCAGTTTGGTGGTGATCGAGTCGGTTCGCGTGTGGGCGGGTATTCTGAGCGGAAAGAGGGAATCCGGACCGCGGGAAACTCCGTTCGTGATGACCCGGCTGGCCGCAGGAGAAGGCGCATGATGCGGCTCATGCGTAGGCTGCGAACCGTCGGGCGAACCTTCCTGGCCACGGTGCGAGAGATTTTCGATGAAGCGCCCTACGCTCGCTTCCTGCGGCGCACGCAGACGGCATCATCGCCCCAGGCCTACGCCGCCTTCTGTCGCGAGCGGGAGTCCAGCCAGTCACGACGCCCCAGATGCTGCTGAGGCCCAGACATTCACCGACTCGGTTCCGACATTGCGCTCCTATGCTAACCTTTGTGCCGAGCCTGCGGTAAACTCGTAACAGGTTAGTCCCGTACATGCGCGTCCTCGGAATCGATTGCGGCGGAGCCTATACCGGTTACGGTGTGGTCGAAATCCATCCGGGCGGCCGGCTTTGCTGCCTGGCCTGCGGCGCCATCAAGCTTTCTCCGCGCGAACCTCTGCCGCGAAGGTTGTCGCGCATATTTACCCAGCTGGGCGAGATCATCGCCGAGTACCAACCCGATCAAGTTGCCATTGAAGATGTGTTCTACGCCTTGAACGTAAAGTCGGCTCTAAAATTGGGGCAGGTTCGCGGAGTCGCCATGCTGGCGGCGGCCGCGTCCGGGCTCGAAGTTGCCGAGTATTCGCCTCTGACCATCAAGTCGTCGGTGGTGGGTTATGGCCGCGCGGAAAAGCAGCAGGTGCAGCATATGGTGACGCGTCTCCTCCAGCTCGCCGCCGCCCCCGAACCCATGGACGCCTCCGACGCCCTGGCCATCGCTATCTGCCACCTGCATACCGCGGCCACCCTCACCAGGCAGCGAACCGTCACGAAAGTGGCTACAGGCTGAAGATCATGCTCTCCGCCGTCCGACTAGGACTCAATGTCTTTCGCCGCTCCTCGCTTGCGTTAGCGGCCAGCGCGATCCTGTTGTGCGCTCTGACTTTGTGCTCCGCCGTCCGCGCTGCCGATCCCGCGACGATTACGTTCACGTTGGATTTCCCCTCTTCCGACCCTGAGCATTACTCCATCACGGTTACCTCCGATGGACACGGCATCTACGAGTGCTCGGCCAAAGTTTCTCAGGAATCGGAAGATCGCGAAACCTATCGCTCGGAGTTTCAACTTTCCGCCGCCGGCCGCGCGCGCATTTTTGATCTCGCCGCTCAGTCCCATTTTTTCTCGGGAAAGGTCGACTCCCGAAACCGCAAGCTCGCCTTCACCGGTTCGAAAACGCTCACTTACAAAGACGCTGAACGGAGCATATCCGCAACCTACATCTATTCCACCGTTCCGCCGGTGCAACTGCTCACTGTTTTTTTCCAGAACCTGTCGGCCACGCTGGAGTATGGGCGCCATCTGCAGTACTTCCACCGTTATCAAAAGCTGGCGCTCGATGAGGAACTGAAGCACATGGAAGAGCAGGCGCGCAACAACGAACTGGGCGAATTGCAGGCCGTTCAGCCGATTCTGCAACAGATTTTCGATGATTCCTCAGTCCTCAATGTGGTTCGGGCCCGCGCAGAAAGACTGTTGGCGATGGGCAAGACCGAGACGGGCCGTTAAGCTTTAAACTTGCTGGTTAGGCCATCCCGCTCCACGGGTAAATAAGGACGTTGTTTTTACAATCATTTCCCTAAAACCGTGCTCTAATAAGCACAGCATTTGGGGGTCTGCAATGTCCCACTCATCATTGTTCGGGCGATCCTTCGGATCGCGGCCCGCTCTGGTTCTTCTGACCGCCATGGCCTGCGCGTTTTTTTCGTTGCCCGCACTGGCTGGTTCGCAGGCACGCATCGTTCGCTTGAGTGACGTGCAGGGTTCGGTTGAAATCGACAAAAACACAGGATTGGGTTTTGAAAGTGCATTTCTCAATCTCCCCATCATGCAGGGTGTGCAGCTGCGAACCCGCAGCAGCGGCCGCGTGGAAATTGAATTTGAAGACGGCAGCACCATGCGCCTGGGTCCCAACACTGCTGTGGAGTTCAGCACGCTAGGCCTCACGGATGCGGGCCAGCAGATTTCCGTAGTCAACCTGGCGGGAGGGTTGGCGTACCTGAACTGGCTGGGCAAGGGCGACTTTACCTTGAACTTTTCCCGCGAGAAAGTCGCGCTCGATCACCCGGCACATTTCCGCGTCCAGCTTTCATCCGATGTGGCCAGGTTCGCGGTCTTCAAAGGCGAGGTTGAGGTCGAAGGCCCGTCCGGAAAAGTGACCGTCAGCAAGAAGCAAATGGCCGACTTCGACCTTAGGGATGAGGACCGTTTTACCCTGGCCAAAGTATTTGAAGAAGAACCGCTGGATAACTGGGATAAAGAGTCCATTCAATATCACGAGCAATATGCGCGGAACAACGCGCCAGTGAACGGATTCGGCGCCAGCGATCTGGGCTACTACGGCAACTACACCAGCGTTCCCGGCTATGGCATGATGTGGCAACCGTTCTTCACGGGCGTCGGCTGGGATCCGTTTATGGACGGAGCGTGGTCCTGGTATCCCGGGTATGGCTCGATGTTCGTGTCGGCCTATCCCTGGGGCTGGCTGCCGTATCGTTACGGAAATTGGATGTTCATTCCCGGCTTCGGCTGGATGTGGCAGCCCGGCGGCTTCGGCACATGGAACGCGCTGCCCCGGACGGCGGGCGTGCTGCCGCCTACTTTCCATGCTCCTGTGGCGCCAACCGGAGTCGTGAAAACCGTGGTGGTCGGCAAGGGCGGGCCTGTGCTCTCCTCGGGTTCGGCCTTCCGGACGGTAGTGAGAAACGGATCGGCGGGAATGGGCATTGCGCGCGGTTCGGTCGACAATCTAAGGGGTCTTAATCACCAGGTGGCAAAGTCTGGCGCGGTCGAATTGCACCCAACCGGTCAATTCGGCGCCACAAGTTCCCGCAGCAGCTTTGGTGGCGGATTCCCTGCGAGGGAAGGGCAGTCCAGCGCGATGGGTTCCACCGTTGGGCACCCTTCAGGCGGCAGTTCCGGCGGACACGCTTCCGGCGGTCACCACTAGAACGGAACGCAAACCTGGCAGCGGATTTTCACGGATAACCCATAAAGAAATTAATAGAATTATCCGTGAAATCCGTGGCTGGCTTTTTTCTTATCTCCGCAGGCTGACCGAGGTGATAATTTTCTCGCAAAGAGATTGTGTTTCTGCGGAAGACCCGCGATCTGACGTGCAACTGACGGGAACCACTTTTCCCCAAGGCGTCAGGATCAATCCGAGCACGCCACGGATGTCAGCCAGGTCGCGCTGTGTGGCGCTGAAGTCGATCATCCGCCCGGGATATCCGTCGAGTGTTGCGCTGGAAGATGAGGTTCCGATACCCGGTTTCTCCGCCAGCCACACGTAGTTTGAGAGGTAGTACTTCGCGTGCCGGTCCAATTCTTCGTCTTCCGTAAGGCCGCGAAATTGCCTGTCAAGCGCCGGTCCCACCGACACGCTCACTGTCAGATCCTCTTTGTGAGCCAGGTATACCGTGCGCAGCGGGGTGTCGTCGGCGATCTCCACCCGACCGGGTAAAGCCAGCGATGCCGTGGCGCAGAACCACGCGTCGTGGCAAAGTCCTTTTTCGTAGCGGGTGAATCCGGCCGGAGTAACCAGCAGCGTCTCGGAGTCGACCACAATACGCGTCGCGCGCTTCACACCGCCGGCTTTAGCAGCCTGGACTAACGGGCTTGCGGGAGCGTTGGTACGCGCCACGGTCGCGACTTTATTTTCTGTTCCGGGTTCGGGAGACTGCTCGAAACTTCGCAGCGCAGAGAGCCACTCCGCTGTCGCACCTCCCGGCAACAGCCGCCCCTTCGCGTCTTCCTGAAAATGAAACGTCATGAAAGGGTGGTAGCCGGGCTTTTCGGCGCGCGTGCTCGAGAGGTCGGGCATGCGTGCCGGAGAGTCTGGATCTTCTGGATCATCCGGGCTGGGATCATCTCCTGGATCCTCGGGAGGATCGTCCTCTGCATCGTCAAGAGGACGCGCCAAGGTCAGCCGGTTCTCGATGTTCTGTGTTCGCTGCAACCACACTACGCGATGCGTAGTTGGATCGAGCAGCAGCGAAATGTCCAACACCGCCGCGACGGCAAGATTTCCGCCTCCGGGCAGCGGCTGCCCTTGCGGATTGATGACGTTGGCCTGGACATCGAGCGGCGAAAACACATACTTCGACGTGATCCATGCGCAAGGCTTCGCGGCGATATCAACATAATTGCGAAAATGCATCTCCGCGCCGCTCAGCTCCAGATCGCCCAAGCCAGGATCTCTCGCATAAGCGAACTGGCCGCGCGGCTTCCATGAAGCCCCGGGCGCCACTGGCCGCGGAGAGAATTGAGTCTGCAGCAAGTCCTGCGTTACTTTCCGCAGCAACGCCGCGCCGTTCCAATAATCGAAGCGCTTTTGTCCTGAGGGAATTACCCCCGTTTCTGCGTGCGGTCCTACGCGAAATAGGAAGGGAGCGGCCTGCAGCGAACTCAGCCGCTTCTCGAACGCCGCCTGGGTCACCGGCATGCAGCGCACGCTGGTCACGCGGGTCTCGCTGTAGGTGGCTTCCACGGGAATGTTTCCGTCTTTGTCCAGCGTTCGCGGGCGCAGCGTGACAATCGCGGCCAGTGAATAGTCGCAGGGTCCCCAGGGCAATTTCACACCGGCTCCGCGAATATCGGCTTGCGGCAAAAACGACGCGCTTGCTTCCAGTTCATAGCGCAGAACCTCTCCGGGCTTGAGGTCTGCGCGAAGCGTTACCGCTTGCGGAACCGATGGGGACTTGGCTTGCGCGTTGAACTGCGGAGTTGCCGGTTTGCTAAAAAGGCAGCAAATAATCGCGGCGGCGCAGCCGATGGGCCGAAGTCGGAATGGTTGGACGCGATGATTTCGGAGCGTCTTCATTTTGGACTATCGTCGTCCGCGCATCCGCAGTCTTCGTCGTCGCCAGGCTGCGGCTTCGGCCTGGTCTCGTCCATCAGCGAAATCCTCCCCGAGTTCAGAAGGCCCTCACAGACGCTGGTGGCATCGCCAGAGTCGTCATCGCGGAACACGCAAGCAAAGCCAAATGTGCCCGCCGGCGCTCCCGCAATCAGGCCGAGGCCGCGGGACTGTCCCACTTTGGACGGCAGCGTGAAGTGACTGATCACCGCGGGATTGCCGTCAATCGAAGTCTGGTCGTCGAACTCGAATTTTGCTGCCTGCCCGAAAAAATACGGCCGCGAGAACCATTCCTGCAGAAACAGGCGCTTGCCTTGCTCGACCGTGTACGTGTTGAGCAGGTCGGCGGCATATATGCGGATGATATGGTTCGGGTCGGATTCATGCCCAGGCACAGGAATAATCGCGTAAGTCTGGCCGGTCGCAGGTTTGCTCCACTGCGCGTTCTTGGGCAGGGTTATCGCCAGCGAGTAGCAGGGTAAGTGTTTGCAGGCGTGCACCACCCAGGCTGGCGATTGGTTTTCCTCGGTTAGAGTTTTCTTCGAGGCGATGTGGTCCTTCGACGAATGTTCCTGGCGAGTCTTGCGCGCCAGGTCGCCTAGAGAAGAACCTTGGCCGGAGTCTTGTGCCCCTGCATTAAGCGCGAGGCCGCACAGCAGCGTGAAGCTGGCCAATATGCTCGTGATTAAAATTCTCATGTTCATGGCAAGCGCAGGGAATCGATCAGGGTAGAGCAATCTTCGTCGGCATCGCCAAAGCGCTTCTGCGGAGCCAGGCAGCCCACCATGAGATCGACCCCGCGGCTCATCACATTGGCGCGCACGCCCACCCAGATCACGTCGTTCTTTTTGATCTCAAAGTGGGTCAGAAACCCGGGCTTTCCGGCGATGGTGGCCTCGTCGCGAGTCACCGCCTGCACGTTGCTTTTGCTCCCCGAGCCGTCAGCACTCATCTCCGCCCAGGCCAGCAGGGTAGGATCATTCGAGGGACGATTCTTCCAATCGATCGCCGCCGGTCCCACATAGAGCAGCACCCGGTCGGGACCGAACGGCACTTCGAACACATATTGCGCGGAGTAGGAAGGGCTGGTCTGCACCGCAGCCTGAGGCACGAATACGGATGCCGGCCAGCAAAAATCCAGACTTCTGCAGTAATTAAACGACCATGATTTGAAACCGGCTGGCGCAACGCCCCCGCCGTCGGTCGCATCCAGAGTCCGCCTGGCTTTGGGCTGATTCGCAGCGGCTTCTTTCGATACGCGCACAACCTCGGCCAGAGAAGGCCCGGCAGCCGTCGCAGCATCGCCTTTCGCTACGGCCTGTGACCCGCTTGTGTTGCCGAGGGCCGCCGTTTTGCGTACCCCGGCCTTCCCGGCGTCCATACTCTTGGCGGTTACGGCTGCCGATAAGGATTTCTGGTAGTCTTCGCGCAACTGGATCGAGGGATAAATCACCTGCTCGCATACCTGGGCTGTTGTGCGCATGTCCTGGTTTCGAGTGTTGATATCCGACTTAGTCTTTTGCACCTCGGCCCATGTTGGATTCTGATTGCCGCAAGTGTGGTCGCCCCATTGGTCGTGGGTCAGGCATTGATTCGTGTCGTCCGGACTCACGCACATCACGGGAATTGCGTCGCCGGATGCGATCACGAAAACCATGGTTCCGGAAACTACCTTCCCCTGGAGCCACACCCGGTTGAGTCCGCAACGGTACGCGCGGTGATCCCCCAGTTTGATCACTCCGCAGCCGGTAGACTGGGAAAACATTCGCGTGGCCTGGGAAATCAGAATGCGTTCAGAATTTTCGTCGAGACCCGCCGGAAGAGTCACCGGATTGCCGACCATCACCTCGGTATTGGTGACCCCCACGCGCGACCCGGCCAGAGTGGTCCCGTTCTCGTCGCGACCCTCGATTTCATAGGGAAACGGCACAAACAGCCGGTAGTCGCCCGCATTGTAGGTCTTGTATCCGACGGGAGCGTTTTCGGATTCTTCCTGTTCCTGCTGCAGTTCGTTGGCGAGTTCTTGCGCCTTAGTCGGCGCGGTCGCGCTTGAAGATTTCTGAGCTCGCGTCTGGCGCGCGAGATCCCCAAGCGAGGCCCCCCCGCTATCGGAGTCTTGCGCCCATGCGCAAGCGGCGATGCAGCAAAATGCCAACGTAATCACAGCGCGAACTTTCAGTCGGCGCCTCATGGCAGTCGCAAAGATTCAATCAGCCCCGTGCAGACCGCGTCGCCATTTTCGAAGGTCTCTTTGGGCGCCATGCAACCCACCACCAATTGGGCGCCGTTATCTTCCACCTCCGCCCGCTTGGCGATCCAGTCGGCAAAGCCATTCTTGAATCGGATCTTGGTGATAACGGTCGGTTGCCCTTCCAGGGTCATCTGCTGGGCACTGATGGTGGAGGATGTGCCCGGTGCCCGCGCGGTTTCTGGATCTACCAGTTGTTTCCATTGCACATGGCTGGGATCGTTGGCGCTACGCCCGGTACAGCTATTGGGCCCGGCCCCGCCGGCCAGCAGGAGGAATGGCGCTCCTTGGACTTTGATCTCGAATACATATTGCTTGCAATTCGAGCTGACTAATTTTGCGTCGGTGGGTACGAGAACTGACGCGTCCCAGCACAGCGTGCTGTTCTTGCAGTAATTGAAGGCCTGAACTTTGAAGCCACCAGGGATCGTAGACCCCGCGGCCGGCTCAGCAGACTGAGCCGAAGCAGCCGCAACTGCCGCGGGTTTCGCGGTAACGGCGCTAGCCTTACTTGAGTCTGCCGCGGCTTTCTGTGTGGCCGCTCCATCCCGTATTTGAATCGACTGAAAAACTGTGTCGCACTTCTGCCAGACGGTCTTTACATCGTCTTCTTCCCGGTCAAGGGATTCCCGAGCCATCTCCTTGGCTCCGCTGCGGGCGCGTGAGTTGTTAAGCATGTCACGTGAGCGGCTATCCGTTGGAGTGACGCAGAAAACTGGATAAATGTTGGCCGAGCCGCGCACAAAAACGGCGTTGCCGCTTACCCGCCTCCCCAACAGGGTTGCGGCCGCCATGCTGCATTGGTAAGCTCCGCGTTCGGCGATCATGGTTTTGGCGCAGTTCGCCGACTGAGCATACAAATGGGCAAACTGCGTGGCGGCGTCATGAAAGGCGTCGTCGCTATTTTCCGGATGAGCCACAATCGGAGTCCCCACCAGCACGATGGGACGTTTGCTGCCGACATTCGGACCAGCCAGCACGACGCCGGCATCGTCGTGCCCCTCCACAATGTATGGCGCCGGGACCCACAGCTTGTAATCCCCCGCGTTATAGGTCTTGAAACCGCCGGGCGCTCCGTTATCGTTCTGATCTTCCGATAGTTCGTCGGCCACCTGTTGGGCCTGGCTGGTTTCAGCCGAGGGCTGCCCCTGTTTCTGGGCGCGCGCCTGCCGGGCGATGTCGCCCAGCGAACCTTGCTGCGCCGGAGCTTGCTGCGCCGGAGCCTGTTGTGCGCCGCCGGGAAGGCTTGCCGCCATCATCAGAAACAATGCGGCAATCATCCAATCGCCTCTAGTCGCGCGCGCCAGCCATGTCTTCGGATTCGATTGCTTAGATCGTGCTGCCCAGTTCATGCCGTGTGCTCCTGGTTGGGTTAGTTCGAACTCGTTGTTACGCTTGTCGACTGCACGGCCGCGCTTGGCAGTGCCAGTGGAACCGCAGAGTTGTAGCCGGAATAGACGGTTCGCATATGCAGCCAGCCCACGGTGGATTCATAAGGCAAGTGATCGTCCACGCCCAGGCACACCGTATCGTGATCCAGTCCGGTGGGACCTTTGATGGTGACGTCCCACTCGCGGCAACGTACTCCGCCCACCGTCTTCTTGTCGCCTTTTTGCAGGATGCCGCGCCGGATCATGGTTGTGATGGCGGGCATGGGCCCATCGTCGCCGCCTTCGCGGATGCGCCTGCACAGGTTGATTCCGGTGCTGCCGGAATTCCCATTCCTGCTCGGCGCCCACGAATCGTCGCTTTGATGGTCCCATTGCAAAATGCCCACATGCATTTCGTCGCGATTAATCTCCGACGGTGCGCCGGGGCGAGAAGTGTCCACCAGGTGCCACGTGTAGTGGTAGGCCTGTTGCGGGCAGGATACTTCCCAGAGCATTTCTGAGTGCTGTGTGCCGCTTTGATCGGTCGTGGACGCGATATTCACGCTCTGTACCTGCTTCAGCGCGTCCAGGGTCCGTTGAAACTCTTTTTCGCCGTTGCCGGGGATCAGGTAGCTGGCCGCCCAGCCCACAATCGCCACTCCAACGACCAGACGCACCCCAAGCCAAGCCCAATAACGGCCGTCCATAAAGGATTCTCCCGAGCGAGCCTTTGCCAGTAGGTTAGTGGAGGCTCACCCGCCTCGAAAGTTACGGATGTAATTGAACCGAAGGACGTTAGCGGCAGTGAACCATAGTTCTGCGAGGCCGGAGGATGATCATTTTGAAGGCCATAGTCCCAGCAGGACGCGACCCTTTACCGCACCACCACGCCCGCGTAGCCCACCACCATGTCGCGGTCGCCGGAAACGTCACCCGAGGTCGCGTACTTCACCAACTCCGCGGACTTCGCTCCCAGCTTCTTTGCCGCTGTCAGCATTGCGACGGCCGGCCCCATGCCACACATGCTGATGTTCTGCTGCGTGACCACTTCGTGCAGCCCGCGGGCGTCGAGAGTAAGAATCCGCTCGATGGCCCATTGATCTTTCACGCAGGTTACGGCGTCGGATTCATAGTGGTTCATGTCGCTCGAAGCCACGATGAGTACTGGGTCTTTTTCCGCACCAATGACATCGGCAATGGCGAGGCCGAGCTGTTCGAGGACGTCGAGTTGCGTGGTCCCTAACGCGATCGGCACAAACCTAAGTTTTGGCTGGCGCAGCGACAGGAAAGGCAGTTCCACCTCGGCAGCGTGCTCGCCCCGGTGCGCCGACGCATCTTCATTCAGCGACGGAAATTGTTTCTTCAGAGTCGTCGCCAGTGCGCCATCAATTGCGACCTTGCCCAGCGGCGTCTCCCATTCGCCCTCGCTCATGATCGCCAGAGGTCGGCCTACTCCAGTGTGATTGGGGCACATGACGATGCAGTGTTGTGGAACCCTCACCCGGGCAAACACTGCCCCCGCCACGTGTCCGGAATACATGTATCCCGCGTGCGGAGCGATGCATCCGATCGCATTTCCGGCCACCGCCGCGGCATCGGTTGGAGAGAGATAGGAATTCGCTTCCGCCCGCAGATCTTGAGGATCGCGGGGATAGAAGCGCCCGGCAACCGCTGGATGACGAACGATGGAGGACGACATAGCGCCTCCTCTAGTCTCGAATGCGTTTCGAGAGGAAAGCTTTAAACCGCGGAGCCCGCGGAGAAACCGGGCAGAACGCGCAAAGAATACACGGCGTTTGCTTTCCTCTGCGTCCTCCGCGTATTTTTTGCGAACTCTGCGATTACGAGCTCTTGATTTCGCGAAAGCCGGCCACAAACAATCGACACTCAGAACGCGTTAAGAAATAAGCTCATCAATTCGGATGCACGAAGCTACGAACGCTCAACTCCCCTCGCGCAACGCGCGGTAAATTGCGGCCGTTTCTCCCAGGCCGAGAGTTTCGGCGCGAACCCCCGGCTTCACATGCGCCGCCGCCAACGCCTGCCGCAGCGCAGTCTCGGGGTACTTCACTTTCAAGTTGTTCCACAACGTCTTGCGTTTCTGCCCGAACGAGAGCCGCAGAAAATCGATGAAGCCATCACCCGCCACGCCCAGCCGCTCCTGTTGCGGATCGAGCGTCAGCCGAAGCACGGTCGAATGCACGCTCGGAGGTGGCACGAATGCTCTCGGGGGTAGGGTGAAAAGATTCTCCACGCGTGCATAAAGCTGCGCCGTCGCCGAAAGCATTCCGTAATCGCGGCCGCCGGGCTTGGCCGCAATTCGGTCGGCCACTTCGCGCTGCACCATGATTACAATGCTCTCAAAATATTTCGCAAATTCAAACAGCCGCAACACAATATCCGACGTGATGTAGTAAGGCAGATTGCCGACCACGCGCGCCGGTTCCGGCTTCCATTCAATCCCCGGGCGTCCCAAACCGGGCTTCGGGCCGAACAGGGAATCAAACTCGATCGACAAAATGTCTGCTTCAATGATTTCCACATTGCGCGCCATGCTGAACTTCAGCCGCAACTGCGCCGCCAGCACGCGATCAAGCTCCACAGCGATCAGCCGCCGCGCGCGTTTCGCGAGCAGGGAAGTGAGCATGCCGCGTCCCGGCCCGATCTCAAGCACCGTGCTCTGCGAAATGTCGCCCAGCCCGTCCACAATTCTCGCCGCATATTCGTCGCTGGCGAGAAAATGCTGTCCCAGTTTGGGTTTCGCTTGCGGACGCCGCGCGGCGGCTACTTTCGGCACATTGACCCTCTTTTATCCCGAGCATTAAACTGACTGGTCGGCCTGCGCTCGATTGCCGCTAGCCGCCAGACCCCGGGATTACATTCATCATAGCCTGTGCCCGCAAAAAGCGGGTGCCGGAGGTTGTTGCTCTCATGCATATCGCATTTGTCGCTTCCGAAGGCGTTCCTTTTTCGA
This sequence comes from Candidatus Sulfotelmatobacter sp., assembly GCA_036522075.1. GTDB lineage: Bacteria > Acidobacteriota > Terriglobia > Terriglobales > Acidobacteriaceae > Sulfotelmatobacter. Next base: position 301 of record DATDGM010000038.1, on the reverse strand, counting down.
AGACTGGCGGGCTGGCCGATGTAGTCGGAGCTTTGCCGCGTGCACTGGCATCGCTCGGACATCAGGTCAGCGTCTATTTGCCGCGCTATCGCCAGACTAAGCTCACGGATCCGACGACTGTCGTGCGCAGCATCACCATTCCATTTGACGACAAATATCGTTTCGCTTCCGTCGTCGGGGGCGGCAGCCAGGGCGGCGTCCGTTTTTTCTTTGTCGAGTATCCGCCGTTTTTCGACCGCGATGCCCTCTACGGAACTCCAGCCGGCGACTATCCCGACAACGCCGAGCGCTTTGCTTTGTT
>DATDGM010000037.1:0-22181 GCA_036522075.1 Candidatus Sulfotelmatobacter sp. | reverse complement strand
GACGACGATGCCGAAGCCGAGGCCGAGTGCGACGAAAGGGACGACCCAGGCGGTGCGGTTGAAGCCGGTCGTGGTGGGTGCGGCCAGCACCGTGGGGCCGTATTTCTGCACGAAAGCCTGCGACACCAGGCTATCGCTGTCGCCGCGCATGACCTGCGCCATTAATTCGTTGCGCATGCCGTCGGAGTCGGGGCAGCCGACGTGGTTGCACTCCAGAAGTATCTGGTTGCAGCTGCAGATGCACATCAGTTGGTGGCCAAGTTCGGTGAAGCGGGTGGCGGGGTCGCCTGCGCCGGAGAAGAGGAAGACGGCGAGGCTGAGCAGGAGCGCCTGCGACGCTTTGCGGGGAAAACTCCCACTTCCCGCAAACCCGGCGAGAAGTTTGGCACCCGGCTGATCCCACTTCATTTTCAGATTCGTCATGAGAACTCAATCTCCCGTCACGGCATGCGCCGGCTCTTGCACGCGCTTGGCTGCTGGCACGGTTGCTGTGGGCGTGGCGGGAGCATTCGGAATCAGCGCCAGGCCCGTGCCAATCACCATCACCCAGGCGCCGATCCAGATCCAGATGACCATGGCGTTCAGGTGCGCCTTGATGATGGGCCACCCTTTTTCGTTCTGACCTTCGTAGACCACGTAGAGATCTTCTTTGAACGTGGAGCGAATGAAGGGCAGTGTCGAAGTCTGCTGGCTCGCCTTGTAGAAACGGCGCTCCGGGGTCAGGGTGTCGATCATCTTGCCATCTTTGTAGACGTCGAGTACGGCCCACTCGCTGAAGTGGTCAGGAACTTCCTCGTCGGTATAAGACCGGCACACGAGTGTGTAGTTCCCGATGGTCATTTTGTCGCCGTAGTTCAATCCCTTGTCGGCTTCCTTTTCCTGGTTGAAGGCCGATCCGGCAAAGCCGATCATGGCGAGCACCACGCCGAAATGAACAATGTAGCCGCCGTAACGCCGCGTGTTGCGATGGCCGAGCTGCACGATGGAGGCGAACATGCCCTGTCCGGTGTGGCGGGAGATGACGCGGCCGCCGCGGTAGAACTCAGAGAGCACCGTGAAGATGACGAGTGCGGAGAGAAAAATCGTCATCAGGGAGTAGAGGTACGTGATGTCGTGCCATGGGCGCATCCCGAAGATTGATCCCCAGCTTTGGGGCGTGATCATCAGAAAAACGGCGACCGCAAGCGCGCCCACCGTGGGCCACAGGAAATTGCGCTTCAGGCTTTCGAGGGATGTCTTGCGCCAGGCCAGCAGCGGGCCGACCGCGGTCAGCAGAATCAGCAACAGCGCGACCGGAATGTTGACCTTGTTGTAGAACGGCGCGCCCACCGTGACTTTGTTGCCCTGCACCAGTTCGGAAATTTTCGGGAACCACGTTCCCCACAGCACGGTGAAGCAGGCCAGCAGAAGCAGCAGATTATTGAACAGAAAACTCGATTCGCGCGAGATCAGCGATTCCAGCTTGTGCTCGCTCTTCAGGTGCGACCTGTTCTTGATGAAGAAGAACAGGAATACGACGAAGGTGATGATCAAAAACCAGAAGAACCAGTCGCCGATGGAAGATTGCGCGAAGGCGTGCACCGAACTGATGATTCCGCTGCGGGTAAGGAACGTGCCGAGAATCGCCAGCCAGAATGCGGCGAACACGAGCCACATGTTCCAGACCTTCAACATGCCGCGCTTTTCCTGCATCATCACCGAGTGCAGGAAGGCGGTGCCGACCAGCCAGGGCATGAGCGAGGCGTTCTCCACGGGGTCCCATCCCCAGTAGCCGCCCCAGCCCAGAACCGAATACGCCCAGTGTGCGCCGAGAAAAACTCCGCAGGTGAGAAAAGCCCAGGTGACCATAGTCCAGCGGCGGGTGATGTGAATCCACTTTTCGCCCGGATACTTCATGATCAGCGCGCCCAAGGCGAAAGCAAACGGCACGGTGAACCCGACGTAGCCCAGGTAGAGCATGGGCGGGTGAATCACCATCTCGGGATATTGCAGCAGCGGATTCAGGCCACTGCCATCGGCCCGCAGCGGACCTTCGAGAATACCGAAAGGGTTGGCAGCGAAATTCAGCAGCAATAGAAAAAAGATCTGCACTCCGGCGAGAACCACGGAAGCGTAGGCGAAAAGGCGAGGATCGGTTTTATAGCGCAGCCGAAGCACAAAACCATAAGCGGCCAGCAGCAGCGACCAGAACAGAAGGGAACCCTCCTGGCCGGACCAGAGCGTGGCGAACTTATATGGCGCGGAGAGGTCGCGGTTGCTGTGATGGAAGATGTAGGCAATGGTGAAGTCATTCTGGAACGCGGCTGTCACAAGCACAACCGCGGCCAGCAACACGGCGGCGAAACAGGCCACTCCGGCGCGGCGCGCGGTTTCGCCGAGGCGGTTCAGGCCTTCGCTCCCGTCATTGTTTCGGAACAGACTACTTTGGAAGAGCAGAGCAATCATCCCTGCGAGGAACGAGTAGACAGCCAGCGCCAGGGCGAGTAGCAACGCGAAACTACCAATTTGCGCCATGAGGGGGAATCCTCAGTATCTTTTCAAAAAAAACTGCCGTCGGGCAAACGCGGAGGGCTTAGCCCAAGGCAAATCGACCCGGGCAAGCTGGCGGACGGCGATGAAATGAGCCTCGAAGTATTGTCCCACATTCGCGAGCGAATCTGGCCTGGGGATGAGCTAAATTTGTGCGAAGGAAAGCAGGTGGGGAGAGCCGCCCTCGGCTGTCCGGCGGCCCGGAAGTATCGGGCCGCTCGCCCGGTCTGTTCCCCTAGGCGCATCGCGAAGGAGTTGATGAGCTAAGAATCACTGAGATTGGGTGGCGGTTAAGGGTCGGGAGGCACCGTCGCCAAGGCGCAAAAAACTGCCTTTGGGCGAAACCCGCAGTGTGTCCGCCCCCAAAAACCGGAACCGAAACGATCGCTAGACGCGATGCTCCTGGTAACGCTCTCGGATTTCGCGTTCCGCCACCAGCCAGTCATCCGTCTCGCTGCCTGACGAAAGACCCCGTTGCTCGTAGAGTTCGTAGGCGCGCCGGCGGATTTCTTCTTCAAGCCTGAACGGGACCACACTGGGCCTAGGCGATGACTTCACCATCTCCGGCCCAGATTTTGCCTTGCCATTTTCGCCCGAAGAAACTGGCGCGACCGCAGCTACTTCGGGAGTGGCAGACGTGGCTTCTGCGTTGGTTACTAAGGACTTACCGGTGCGAGACTTGGACCTTGCCATGTTCGGACACTCCTTGTCGATTCTGAAGAGTCAGTATGAATTGCCTTGCATTAGGGGACGACAAAACACGTCGCCCGGAGACTTCCGTGCACTTTTAGTTTTCCCCAGTGGTTTCTCTTACTATAAACCCTTTCGAGCCTGTGGATGAAACTGTGTTGTACCAAATTCGTGCTGCGGGTTTGCCGGAAAATTAGTGCTGCGAATTTGCCGAGAAAACGCAGCGCGGGATGCGACGAGCAACTTTGTTATAATCTCCGATACCGTCTTCGCTGGGACTTCGCGGTTTCCGCGCGTGGCGCTGTCATCTAACGGTTAGGATACCGCCCTCTCAAGGCGGGTATACGGGTTCGATTCCCGTCAGCGCTACCAAAATCCTGAACTTCTTGCTGAGCCCGGTTCATGCGCGAAAGCGGAAGCCGGCTTCAACCCCCTATATTGCAATCCCTTAGCTTTCCAACTCATAACGTTCCAAGTCTTAACATTCCGAGTCTTAACATCCAACCGTATCATTCAACCCTATAATGGCCGGGTTCGGTTTTGAGCCAGGAGGCTTCATGATTTCGCGGCGGCGTTTTTTGGAAGTTAGTGGCGCGGCGGGAGTTGCGGCTGCTTCTGGTCCGTTGGTGGCTGCGACCATGCAGAAATCGGGCGAGGCAGTACTACCGCCGTCGCTCGCGAAGTTGCAGTCGCGAAAGCGCGAAGCCACGCCGATCACTCTCGAGGAGCGTCAGGGGCGCCTCGAACTTGCCCGCAAGTTGATGAGCAGCCACGGACTTGACGCGATCGTGCTGATGGCGGGCACGTCGCTGAACTACTTCACCGGAATTCGCTGGTGGGGTGGGGAGCGCATGTTCGCGCTGGTGCTGCCGGCGAAGGGCGCGGCGTTTTATGTGTGTCCGGCATTTGAAGTAGGGCGGGCGCACGAACAGATCGCCAACGCGCCCGACGGCGACCACGCCGACGTGCGCACCTGGCAGGAAGATGAAAGTCCGTATCAGCTAGTGGCGCAAGGATTAAGAGATCGCGGCGTGGTGACCGGCGCGTTGGGAATCGAAGAAACGATTCGTTTTCTCTTCAGCGACGGCCTCGCCAAGGCAGCGCCGTCAGTCAACATGACGAGCGCGACTCCGGTGACCGCAGGTTGCCGCATGATCAAGAGCGCGCACGAGTTAGCGCTGATGCGCCTGGCGGCGCAGGTGACGCTGGCGGCGTACCAGGCGGTTTACAAGTCGTTGCACGTGGGCATGACGCAGAGTCAGGTGCAAGAATTGATTTCGGCGGCTTATGGAAAGCTGGGATTTCCCGGCGAGGCTAGCGTGGAAGTGGATGAATTCACGGCGTTTCCTCACGGATCGACCACGCCGCAGGTCATCCGCGAAGGGTCAATCGTGATGATTGACGATGGCTGCACCGTGGAGGGGTATCAGTCCGACATCACGCGCACGTTCGTTATTGGCAAGCCCGCGGTGAACGTTGGCGACAATATGAAGAAAGTATTCGACATCGTGCACCGCGCGCAGGCGGCGGCGCTGGCGGCGGCACGTCCGGGAGCGGAGTGCGGCGCGATCGATGCGGCGGCGCGCAAAGTTGTGGTCGATGCGGGCTACGGGCCTGATTACAAATACTTTGCCCATCGACTGGGTCATGGGCTGGGCATGGATGAGCATGAATGGCCGTATCTGGTGCGCGGGAATGCGACGAAACTTGAAGCCAACATGACGACCAGCAACGAGCCGGGGATTTACATTCGCGGCGAATTCGGGGTTCGCCTGGAAGACGATATGCACGTTACGGAAAACGGCGCGGAGTTGTTCACCGGGCAGAGTTTCTCGTTGGAAGAGCCGTTCGGGTGAGGGCGGGCTTCCGGGCTCCGGCTTTCGGGGACTGATGGCGCGGGTTTGCGCAGCGGCAGAGTTTGTTGCTCAAAGGTTTCCTGCGGGAAAGGTGGGAGCTTCATGTTTTCGGTCTGGCTGCTGGGTCTGACGGTGGCAGGCGCGGTGGTCGTCCTCGTTGCAGTCAGGCTTGTGCGGGGAGGAGCATCCAAGAGGAAAAGCTGCGCGCGATGTGGGGCGGGGGCCCGGCATGGGTATTCGCCGAAGGCAGAGTCAGCACGCTCGGACATTGAGCCGCTTTGTGTTTCCTGTTTGCTGGCGCAATTAGAACAAGACTATGCGGCGTATCGGGGACGCGTGGTCGTTTTGCAACCGGCGAGCGATTTGCCTTGTTACGTTTTTCGCGACCGCGACTACCTGCAGTGGGTTTCGCCGGATGCGCAGCATCTGGACCACGAGGTTGAGGGTTTGCTGAAACAGATCGGAGCATGCAGCAACTGCGGACAGGCGGCGCGCTGCATGTGGGTGGAGTCGCGCGGGCTGGATGGCAAGACTTTTGAGGTTATTCTGAAGCGCGGCTTGGCGAAGACCGTGCTCGCCTGGGGAAATCCGGCGCCGGTGTCGCTGTGCGGAAAGTGTGCGGTCAAGAGAATTTCGCATAGCCTTGGCGGGGAAAGCTTTTCCTATATTGAAGTATGCAGCCCGCACGGAACGGATGAGGGCGCGGTGCTTCCGATGGGTTACTGAGGATCGGGTACCAAAGACGAAAAGTGTGGTGAACAGACCATGGCACCGAACACTACGTTAGCGAATGTGAAATTTCCGAGCTTCGATCTCAGCGGCAAAGTGGCGCTGGTCACGGGCGCGGCGCGGGGACTGGGCGCGGCGATTTCGCTGGCGCTGGCTCATGCCGGGGCCGACATGGCGCTCGGACTGCGGGACGTAAACGCGCCGGGCGATGTGCCCGCCCAGGTTGCGGCCATGGGGCGGCGAGTGCTGCGGCTGCAGATGGATATGACGCGGCTCGATCAGATTTTTCGCGCCGTGGATGAAACCGTTGCGCATTTCGGACGCATCGACATTCTGGTGAATAATGCCGGACTCGCGCCCGACAATCTGGCGGAGAATGTGCGGGAGGAAGACTTCGATCTGACGCTCGCGGTGAACCTGAAGGGAACTTTTTTTGCCAGCCAGGCTGTGGGGCGGGTGATGATCCGGCAAAAGAGCGGACGCATTATCAACCTGAGTTCGCAGGCCGGTTTCGTGGCGCTGCCGACCGAGTCGATCTACTGCATGACCAAGGCTGCGATTGCCCACCTTACGAAATGCCTGGCCGTGGAGTGGGGGAAGTACAACATTACCGTGAATGCCGTTGCGCCGACCTTCATTCACACTCCCGGCACGGAGAGCTATCTGGCGAACCCGGCGCAGCGCGCGGATGTTGAGGAGCGGATTGCCGCGCTGCATCGCATCGGCGAGCCCATGGACGTGGCCGGGGCGGTGGTGTTCCTGGCGTCCAGCGCGGCGTCGTTGATTACGGGAGAGACCATTTTGATTGATGGGGGATGGACGGCGCGGTAGGGCTGGGACCTTTACGTGGGGAATGCTGCTCAGCAGCGAGATCCTTCGCTCCGCCTGAAGAACGGCTGCGCTCAGGATGACCCCGCCGTGAGGACACGCATTCCTACAATTCCGGCACTGGCGGGCAGCCGGGAAATTCCATCAGATATTTGTTGCCGATGTAGCCCAGGTACTTGATGCCGATTTCGCTGGTGAAGAAGCCGTCGGCGGTGAATTTGCGCAGCAGAGAGAAAAAGTCAGCGCCGGGGCCCAGGCTGGGATCTTGCACGGCGTTCTTGCGATAAGCGATGAGGTCGAGGATTTCTTTCTGCTGATCGGCGGTGCAATCCAGATAAACCTTGCCGTAGCGGTCGATGCAAGTGGTGTCGAGCCACATCAGGCCTCCGCCGAGGGCGAGCTGATACTTTTCGTTTTCGCTGGTGATCAGGTCGATGAACTCGGGGGCGCCGGCTTCGATGGCGCCGCCGGACTGATCGTCAGGGGGGATGATGGTCTGGCACAGGGACTGGAGGGTCTTGTAATCGTGCGCGGGGAAAAACTTGGGCGTGTAAGTGCCGGTTTTGGCCTTGGCCTTTTCGCTGGTGACCATGCGGTGGGCGTATTCGGCGGCTTGAAGAGGGATGACGCGCAGGACCGAGCCGGCTACGGCGGTCATGCTTAGGGATTTCAGAATGTCTCGGCGAGTGGGCATTGGTTTACGGGTCCCTCGGAGGCTAGTGTCTTTCTGTCTAAGTTGCTGGCTTGATCGCAGCGCCGAAGCGTTGCGCCACCCAAAATCTTATAGCGTGAGCGGTTGCGAGATTGCCGACGACGAGACTGAGATCCTTCGCTTCGCCTGAAGAACGGCTCCGCTCAGGATGACATCCGCCGACTTGTTTGCCGCTAAAACATTTTCGCTCAAATTTACCTGCACAGACTTCTTCCTACAAATTTCCTTTCTTGGCCTGGTCCAGCAGATAGTCAGAGGCGCGCCAGGTTAACGCCATGATGGTTAGCGTGGGATTTTTGTCGGCGTTGGTTACGAAGCAGGCGGCGTCGGTGACGAAAAGATTCTTTACGTCGTGGGCCTGGCAGTATTGATTCAACGCTGAAGTTGCGGGGTGCTCGCCCATGCGAACCGCGCCCACTTCGTGGATGATGACGCCGCCATCGGCGATGCCGTAGGGGTGCCGTCCCTCGGAGTGCGTGTGGGTGAGGAAAGTGCCGCCGGCTGACTCGACGATGGAGCGGTAAGTTTCCTGCATGTCGCGCGCCATTTTAATTTCGTTGTCGGACCATTGCCAATGAAATCGCAGAACCGGAATGCCCCACTGGTCGACTACGTTGGGATCGATTTCGCAATAGCAATTTTCGTTGGGGATCATTTCGCCGCGGCCGGAGAAACCGATGTAGGTTCCATACTTACGTTTGCATTCCTGCTTGAGGGAAGCGCCGTAGCCTTCGTGGTCTTTGCAGACGCCGTCGTAATCGCCGACGCCGGGCATGCCGGGGCCGCCGTAGAACTCGGTGTGATAGCCGCGCAGGAAATCATTCTTGCGGTCGAATTTCCACCAGGGCAGATACATGTGCATGCCGCCGACGCCGTCGTGATTGTGGGCGGGCATTTTTTCGAGGACGGGAAAATAGCCTCCGGCGTTGGTGCCGACGGTATCCATGAGGTAGCGGCCGACCACTCCGGAAGAGTTGGCCAGGCCGTCGGGAAAAAGCGTGGACTTGGAATTCAGCAGCAGGCGGGCGGACTCGCAGGTGCTGCCAGCCACGACGAAGGCGCGGGCGTTGATGCGCTTTTCGGTGCGGGTGGCTTTCTCGATGTAGGAAACGGCGGAGACCTTGCCATCTTTGCCCACGATTAGTTCGCGGGCCATGGCGCCGGTGATCATGGTGAGGCGGCCGGTCTGTTGCGCGGGCGGAATCATGACCTGGCTGGAACTGAAGTTGGAAGCGGAGATGCAGCCCCGTCCGCACTGGGCGCAGTAATGGCAAGCAGCCCGGCCGTTGTGCGGCTGCGTGAGAATGGCGAGCCGCGAAGGCACGCAAAGAATATTCAGCTTGTCGCAGGTCTTTTTGATGATGGTTTCAGTGCAGCGCGGTTTGGGCGGCGGCAGAAAAATGCCATCCGGGGCGCTGGGGATATTTTCTTTGCTGCCGAAGACGCCGATGTAGGACTCGACTTTGTCGTAGTACGGAGCAATGTCTTCGTAGCTGAGAGGCCAGTCGTCGCCCATGCCGTCATGAGAGCGGACTTTGAAATCGACGGGAGCGAAGCGCAGGGCGATGCGTCCCCAGTGGTTGGTGCGTCCGCCAACGATGCGGGAACGGAACCAGCGGAAGGTCGATCCTGGCGCCGAGGTGTAGGGTTCGCCATCGATTTCCCAGGCACCGTTGGGTGCCATGAATTCGTCAGGTTCCCCCTCGCGATGCCTGCCGCCTACTCCGCCACCGCGATGCGGCAATTCGTAAGGCCAGACGTGCTCTTTGTAATCAGCCTCGGGATGCACCGGCGGGCCGGCTTCGAGAAGTGCGACGCTGAGGCCACCCTCGGTGAGGACTTTGGCGGCGGTGCCGCCGGAAGCGCCGGAGCCGATGATGCATACGTCATAGACTTTGGGTGAACGCGCGACTTGCATGGGGCTGAATGAAAACCTCCGTGTTGAGCTTGATGACAGCCGACCTCTGGGGTCGCTCTTCCCCGTCACTTATCAAGGCACTAAAGGACCGGTCTTCCACCTACCAGCGCAGCTTGTTCAGATATTCGTAGCTGGTCTTGATGCTGTCGAAGGGTGCGGCTGGGTGGTCGTGCTCGACGATGTAGATCTTGATGCCAGCCTTTCCCGCCCGTGAAAACAAGCTTTTCCAGTCGATGAGGCCGCTGCCTACTTCGGTGAGATCCACGGTGTCGCCGAAGTTTTGCGGACCGCCGGTGGTGATGGTGGGGAGCTTCTTAAGATCCTTGACGTGAACCAGCGGGAACCTGCCCGGATAGAGATTGAAATACTTCACCGGATCGGCGCCGGCCGCCGTGATCCAGCAAAGATCCATTTCCATTTTGACCAGATTCGCGTCGCACTCCTTCAGCAATGCGTCGTAGGGCAGCTTGCCATCTACCGGCAGAAATTCGAACCAGTGATTGTGATAGGCGAACTGGATGCCGGCCTTCTTGGACTGCTCTCCGCAGTGATTGAACTTTTCGGAGGCTTGCCTCCAGATGTCGGGCGACTTGCGGAGTTCCTCGGGAATCCACGGACAGACGATGTATTTCATGCCAATGGTTTGGGAGGTTTCAATGACGGAAGGAAACTTGTCGTCGAGTTCGTCGTATTGCACGTGGGTGGAGGGCGCGGTGAGACCCACCTTTTCGAGCGAGGCGCGGACCTGCTGCCCGGTGCGGTCGAAATAACCGGCGAATTCTACTTCTTTGTATCCGATGGCTGCGACCTTGGCGAGCGTGCCGTCGAAGTCGTCTTTCATCGCGTCGCGTACGGTGTAGAGCTGCACGCCGATCCTCTCGGCGTGGTGTTCGGCGGCCCAGCTGAATTTGCTGGCAAGAAGTGTGGCACCGGTAACACTGGCGGCGGTTTCAAGAAAAGTGCGGCGGTTCATGTTGCGATGACCCATAGGAAGGCTCCTCTCGTGCGGCGGAAAATCCGGGAGCATTATACGTGTAAACGCAGTAGCGAGTACCGAGTAGCGAGTACCCAGTCTTTGGGGCGGGGTATCCAACAGATTGCCAGCACTCGGAACTCGGTGCTCGGCGCGGCTGCTAGTTCGGCGACACCTGAAGGTTGTTGGTGACCGAGAACGCACCGGAGACGCCGTTGGCCCGGATGCCGACGAGATTCTTGTCGGCTTCGGTGTCGACCACGCCTTCGAGTGTGACGTGTCCATTCTTTACGATGATGCGGATGGGCTTTTGCACGCCCAGCGCATACCTTTCCAGCGCCGGGTAGCCGTAGATAGCGCGGAAAAGTCTTCGCCGCAAGCGGAAATCCATAGGCGAGGGAGGAAGCACTTCGATTTGATTGTCGATGTGCTCGACGCCTTCAATGTGTTTGATGGCGTTCTCGGCGTCGGACTTGGTGACCGGCCGCGTGACTTCGCCGAGCAGAGTGACGTTGTCGCCTTCCACTTTGAAAGCGATGTAATCGAAGACATCGAAATAGGGGAGCATGAGCAGTTCGTGGCCAACTTCCTTTTGAATGCGTTCCTGCGAGCGCTCGGTAGGTTGGTCGCGGTGGTCTTGAGCGATGATTAGAGGTGAGAGCGTTAGAAGAGAGAGGGCAACAACGAAGAGTTTACGTCGCATGAGTTTCTCCTTGCGGCTGCGTGGCCCGGGGTGGAAGAAAAATTTACTTCCGCCGGAGTTTCGCGCGGGTTGCGAGGCAGCCCGGGTGGTCGTTTGGGTGCCGAGGGGCGGGAAATGGTTGCCGTGTGATCTGAGAGAGGCGGATTGGAGACTATCGGCAGGATTTCGCCAGTGCGGTGAGCGGGCTGGAGACTAGCACCCGCTCACCGGCACTAACCGGCAGCTGACTAGGCCACCACGCTGAGGCCGTTGCTATTTGGGGAAGGGCTGCTGGCCTGGCCATTCAGGAGATTCAACACGATCTGCTCGTTGCTGTTGGGGCTTATGTTCAGTGTGATCTGATCTTGCGAAGCCGGGTTCTGCTGAGTTCCAAGGCTGATCGAAAGCTGCTCGGCGCCGTTGTGGCCGGAGTTGTTCACATCAATGGTGAGCTGTTCTGGGCCGCCCGCGTTGGCTCCCACGTTGATGATGATTTCGGGTCCGGGGCTGGAGACGCCGGAAGGGCCTGTCGAGGTTCCGCTCCTGCCGGATGGCGTGCTCACTGGTGGAATCGAGCTGACTCCCGTGGGTCCGCCAAGGTTGACAATGACCGCGGGACCGATGGAGCCGCCGGGATTGTTCGACTGGCTCCGGGGGTGAAATGTTTGCTCGAGCGCAGCGAAGGCCTGTTGGGCGCCCGCCAGATCACCCGACTGCAGAGCCTGGCCAATGGCGGCGAAATCCTGCTCACGCTGGCTGTTGCTGAATGGGTCCGCGTTGGCGAAAGGACCACTCTGGCCTAGTGTTTGCAAAGCATTAAACAGTTGCTGAGCGCCGTTCAGGTCACCGGATTGCAGCGCCTGGCCTAACTGTTTCAGGTCGCTTTGCCGCTGCTTGTAGAAGCTCTGCAGTTGCTGAAAAAGAGAATTGCTGGCTACGGGAGTGGTCGACATAAATTTCTCCTAAGAGTTGGCTAGCTTTGGTCGGCTGACGGGAGCGCTGGTCGTTTCTCCGGCCCACTTCTCGGCGTCACGGAAGATGATCGGCAACCGCGGCGCAGACTTTAGCGGGAACCTGGCTTTCGTTGAAGTTTTCGGGCAGAGCTTTCAAATCGCTGGGGGCGCCGGGAAAGGCAAGCGAGGACGCTGGGAAGAACTTTCGCTGCGAGTTGAAATTGGTTACCGGGAACGGTTACGAGTGGAGTTTTGTTACTACTAAGAATCGACGAGGGTGAGGGTGAGGGTGAGATTCGGGCCGGAACGGATCGCGCGGATATCGGCGCAATTGTTCAGGATCCAGTCCGCGCCGGCATCTTGCAAAGCGGCGATTGGAGACGTCGTCTTGAAGGCGATCACCTGGGCGCCGGCCGCCTTCCCGGCGCGGATGCCTGCCGGCGCATCTTCTAAAACCACACATTGGGACGCGGGAAATCCGAGACGCGCCGCTCCTTTTAGATAGGGCTCAGGATGAGGCTTGCCGTGAGTGATGTCGTTGGCAGTGACCAGATGACGGGGCAGAGGTAACCCGGCGGCTTGGATACGAACTTCGGCGAGACGGCGAGTGCAGGAAGTGACGATCGTCCAACGATCCGGAGCAAGGCTGGCCAGCAGAGCGAGTGCGCCGGGTAGGGGGATCACGCCATCCAGGTCCTCAATTTCCCGGCGCTCTACTTCGCGATTCTCGGCCGCGTGGTCGGCGTGGGGAAGATATTCGCGGACGGTTGTGAGGCTGGGCCGGCCGTGGGCGTGAGCCACGACTTCTTCGGGATTGAATCCGTGTTCAACCGCCCACTGATGCCACACGCGCGCCACGGCCGGTGTGGAGTCGATCAGTACGCCATCGAGATCGAAGAGCAGGGCGCTACATGGAATGTGAGTCATGAAATGTGGGTCATGGAATTTGGCTCATGCTCGGGAAATCCGCCTGGGGTGCGATCACCGCGGCGCCGTTGATTGCATCTTGCTTCACCGCGATCAACGCCTCATTCACGTCGTCCAGGGAAAATACGGTCACTTTCGGCTGCAGATGGATTTGCGCCGCCAGTTCGAGAAAATCGCGGGCGTCGGCGCGGGTCATGTTGGTCACACTGCGCAACTGGCGCTCACCCCACAGCAGGCGGTCGTAATCGAACTCGGGCATGCGGTCGAGATGAATGGCGTTGATGGCCACCACGCCGCCCTTCCGCAGACTGCTCAGCGCCGCCACGACTACGTCTCCGCTGGGCGCGAACGTGACGGCGCGGTCGAGTTCTACCGGAGGTTTTTCGACTTCACTTCCCACCCACGTCGCTCCCAATGACGTTGCTAATTGGCGGTGAGATTCGCCCCGTGTCGAAACATAGACTACACACTTCCACGCGTGGAGAACGGCAATCGCCAGGTGAGCCGAAGCTCCGAAACCAAAGAGTCCAACCCGCTCGCCCGGTTCGACGCCGGCGACACGCAGGCTGCGGAATCCGATGATGCCCGCACACAGCAGCGGCGCCGCCTGCAGATCACTGAGCTCCGGCGGAAGAGGAAACACGAAGTCGGACCGGGCGACGGCATACTCCGCATAACCGCCGGAAACGGAATAACCCGTGAACGTGGGCGAGTCGCAAAGATTTTCCATTCCGCGCTGGCAGTAGGAGCAGGTTCCGTCTGTGCCTCCCAGCCAGGAAACGCCTGCGCGCGAACCGGCGGGCAGACCGTCGGTGGCTCCATCCACCACGTCGCCGACAATCTGATGTCCCGGAATGAGGCGCTGCTGGCGCGGGGGAAGCTCGCCCTCAACAATGTGGAGATCGGTGCGGCAGACCCCACATGCGCGCACGCGGAGCAGAACCTGGCCGGGGCCGGGGCGCGGGTTCTCTGCGTCCGACACCACCAACGGTCGGTTGAGGATGCTGCTCGGGCAAGAAAGGATCGCGGCTTTCATATAGCAATGGATGATATCGCCGGTCTAAGGTTGCGCTATGGTTGCGCCGCGTTCTCCCAGGCCTTCGAGCGCGCAACGGCTTCATTCCAGCGCTGGCGAAGAGTGGTCGCTTCCCATGCCGGCATTTGGGGCTCAAAGCGGCGCGCTTTCGCCGTCGTTGACATCTCGTCCGATGATTTCCAAAAACCAACACCGATGCCCGCCAGGCAGGCTGCGCCGAGGGCGGTGGTTTCGGTTGCCGCCGGACGCACCACGGGAATGTGCAGAAGGTCACATTGAAACTGCATGAGGCTGTCGTTGGCGGAAGCGCCACCGTCCACGCGCAGTTCTTCAACCGAGTGGCCGGCGTCGCGCTGCATCGCGTCGAGTAGATCGGCGACCTGATACGCAATGCTTTCGACCGCCGCACGCGCCAGGTGTCCCGCCGTGCTGCCGCGCGTCAAGCCGAAGATGGCACCCCGCGCGTAGGAATCCCAGTGCGGCGCGCCCAGCCCTACGAACGCGGGAACGAAATAAACTCCGCCGTTGTCCGGAACAGATTTTGCCAGCGCCTCAACTTCACTCGAGCTGTGGATTACTCCCAGCCCATCACGCAGCCACTGCACCACGGCGCCACCCACGAAGACGCTGCCTTCCAGGGCGTATTCGGTTTTGCCGCCGATCTTCCACGCGACTGTGGTCACCAGGCGATTCGACGAGGGCACAGCGTCTGTGCCGGTGTTTTGCAGCATGAAACATCCCGTGCCATACGTATTCTTGGTAAGACCCGGACGGATACAGCGTTGTCCGAAGAGCGCTGCCTGCTGATCGCCCGCGATGCCGGCGATCGGAATGCCGTTGAGCCCCGGCACGGCGCTGACCTCGCCGTAGACTTCGCAGGATGATTTTACCGAGGGCATGAGAGACGCGGGGATACGAAAGAGGCGGAGCAATTCCTCATCCCACTCTCCCGAATGAATATTGAAAAGCATGGTGCGGGAGGCGTTGCTGGCGTCGGTCACATGCGCGCGTCCGCCGGTCAGTTTCCATACCAGCCAGCTGTCGACCGTGCCGAAGGCAAGTTTTCCGGCGTCGGCAAGTTGTCGCGCACTGTCGACGTGGTCGAGCATCCAGGAGATTTTGCTGGCGGAAAAGTAGGAGTCGATGAGCAGGCCAGTGCGCTGCTGAATGAACGGCTCGCGGCCCGCAGCCTTCAGGCTTTGGCAGAAGTCGGCAGTGCGCCGGTCCTGCCAGACCAGGGCGTTGCCCATTGGATGGCCGGTTTCGCGATTCCACAGAATCGTGGTTTCGCGCTGGTTGGCGATGCCGATGGCCGCGATATCCCGCGGTTGCGCGCCGAGCTTAGCCATCGCCTGCAGCGCCACCGCGATTTGCGACGACGCAATCTGGTCTGGGTTGTGCTCCACCCAGCCGGGCTGGGGAAATACTTGATCGAACTCCCGTTGCGCGACCGCTCGAACTTCGCCGTCGCGATCGAACAGCAGCGCGCGGGAGCTGGTGGTGCCCTGATCGAGAGCCAGAACGTATGGCACGATTCCTCCTCACATTCGAGAGCGCTGCCGAGTTCGAGTGGCGTGCAATTTGGCTTACGCGCTGGGCCAGTTTAAGCTTGAGATCCTTCGCTTCGCCTCAAGAGCGGCTCCGTTCAGGATGACACCACAACAAAAAGCCACTGCACCACTCGCTTAGTTCGGAACTGCCGGCAACGACTTCAGGAAACGTCGGATGCCGAAGTCGTAGAGCGCGGCTCCCAGTAGCCCGCCCACCAGCGGCGCGACCACCGGGACCCACCACACCCGCACGCCATCAGTCAGGCCGTTGTTGCGGAATCCCGCGAACACGGTAAAAAGTCGCGGGCCGAAGTCGCGGGCAGGGTTGATGGGATACCCGTGCATACCGCCGAAGCTCATGCCGATGGCCACCACGATCAGCCCGATGATCACGGGCGCGAAGCTGGCGCCCGGCGGCATGTTGAATTCGTCGGTGACCGCGAAGACGAGAAGCACCAACAAGCCGGTGCCAATCAACTGGTCGAGAAAGCCGGCTTGGAGCAGAGCGGGAAATGTGGGGAAGGTGGTGAAGACGCTGGCAGTGTGATCCAGTACGGGGTCCACCTGCCGGAATGCCGGACGATAATCCCAGTAAACCAGGGCCGCGGCGGTGAGCGCACCGGCGGTTTGGACGATCATATAAGGTAAAACCTTGCGCCAGGGGAAGTCGCGAAAGACAGCAAGGGCGAGCGTAATCGCGGGATTGAGATGCGCTCCGGAAATCTTGCCCGCAATGTAAATTCCCATCGTGACGCCCAGACCCCACCCGAGTGTGATGTTGGTGAAGCCGCCGTGGATGGTCTCTCCCGGATTCTTCGTGGGAAACAACACGACCATGGCGACCACGCCGATGCCGAATAGGATCAGCACAAAAGTGCCGAGAAATTCCGCCAGCAACTCAGCCGTTAAAGTGGGTTTTTCGTTCATCACCAGGCTCCCGGGGGCCGATCACAAGGTACGTTACTGCGATGGGTCGACCGCGCAGTAGTCTAACAGTGGTCGGTGATCAGTGGCCAGTGAGCCGTGGCCAGTGATCAGTAATAAGCGGCCAACGATCGGCCAACGATCGGCCAACGATCGGCGACCTTTTGAATGACTGGCCACTGCCCGCTGACGCCACGCCGCTGACCACCCACCGCCGAGTGCTTCCACACATAACATTGGTAACGCGATTTTTAATTGACAATTAGGCCAGAGTCTTTAAGATAAGAACATATTTATTCACGGAAGTGAATGTTTATGCATCATGAATAAAACCTTACGGCAACGGGCGGTTCTGGCAACGTTGAGGCACGGTCCTGTCGCCAGCCAGGAAGATCTGCAACGCGTTTTGAGGAAGCAGGGATTCAAGGTAGGGCAGGCGACGCTGTCGCGGGATATCCGCGACTTAAACTTGAGCAAGAGCGCGCAGGGATATTCCCTGCCGAACGGCGATAGTTCTGCCGCCCAGGCACTGCCGCCGGTTTCGCGGCTGGTGCGCGAGTTCGTACTCGGCATCCGCTCGGCGCAGAACCTGCTGGTGGTCAAAACGATCATCGGCAGTGCGCAGCCGGTGGCTGCTGCCATGGACGAAACCGAGTGGAGTGAACTCGTCGGCACCATCGCGGGAGACGATACGATTCTGATTGTGTGCCCCGACAAGGAAGATGCGAAAAGGTTATCCAATCGGATTGAGGCGATGCTGACCTGACGCTGCTGGACTGATGCTGCTGAACTGATGCTGCTGGACTGATGCTGCTGGACTGATATGACGGCGAAACTCAAAACCGCGGTGCTCGGTGCGACCGGATATTCCGGCCTGGAACTCACGCGCCTGCTCCATCGTCATCCGATGGTGGAGAAGCCGGTTCTGCTTCGCCGAAACGGAGAGAGCGCCGGCGCGGCCGGCTTGCCTGAATTAAACCTGGCCGATGTGTTTCCCGCGCTCTCGGGCAACGGAGGCTATCCTCTGCAGCCTCTTTCGTGGCCGGAGTTGCAGCGGCAAGGCGTCCAGTTGCTTTTTCTGGCGACTCCGCATGAAGCCTCGCGCTCGCTGGTGCCGGAGGCAATCGCGCATGGTCTGCGGGTGATCGATCTCAGCGGAGCGTGGCGGCTGAAACAAGCCGAGCATCGCGCGGTTTATAACTTTCAGGATTCCGATGCGGTTACTGCAGCCGAGCTCACCGACAAGGCGGTTTACGGTCTGCCCGAACTGCACGGCGATCAGATCGCGAACGCCGATTTAGTCGCCAATCCGGGCTGCTATGCGACTTCGGTGATCCTCGCTCTGGCTCCGCTGCTGCACGCGGGCGTGGTCGATCGCGAGCACGGAATCGTTTCCGATTCGAAGTCGGGAGTTTCCGGCGCGGGGAAAGAGCCGACGTCGCGCACTCATTTCGTTTCGGTCGCCGACAATCTTTCTGCGTATTCGGTGTTCGGGCACCGCCATGTGGGCGAGATCGTGGAGCAGTTGCAGCTGACGACGCAGGAATTAACTTTCACGCCGCATCTGCTTCCGATTCCACGCGGGATTCTCTCGACGATCTATGTGCGTCTCAATCGCGAGAGGAAATCCGCAGAAATCGAATCGTGCCTGCGCGATTTCTATGCTAAGCGGCGCTGGGTGCGTATTTTCGCCACGCCGAAACTTCCGCAGGTGCAGTTCTCTTTGCACACGAATTATTGCGATCTCGGTTTCTGCCTGGCGCAGGACGGCCGAAGGCTGGTGCTGGTCTCCTGCATCGACAATCTGCTCAAAGGCGCGGCCGGACAGGCCGTGCAAAACATGAATCTGATGTATGGCTGGACAGAGGAAGAAGGTCTGCTGTGATCATTGTCGTCAAAATCGGAGGCAGGTCGCTCGAAGACGCGGCCACGCTGCGCAAGTGCGCGCGCGCCGTGGCGGAGCTGGCGCAGGACGGCCATCGCGTGGCCGTGGTTCACGGCGGCGGCAGCACGCTGACCCGCACGCTGGAGCAACTGGGCAAGAAAAGTGAATTCGTGAACGGCCTGCGCGTGACCGACGCGGAGACTCGCGACGTCGCCTTGATGGTGCTGGCGGGCATGGTGAATAAGAAGGTTGTAGCCGCGATCCAGTCCACCGGCATGCCGGCAGTCGGCTTCTGCGGCGGCGATGGCATGACCTTCCGCGCCCGCCGGAAATATGTCGAGGGTCACGATCTCGGATTCGTCGGCGAGATTTGCTTCGCCGAACCGTGCTGGATCGAGGCTCTCTGGCAGCAGGGCGGCATTCCGGTGATGGCGTCGCTCGCCCTTGGCGCCGATGGCGAATACTACAACGTGAACGCCGACGAGATGGCGGCTTCGTGCGCTGCGGTGTGCCACGCCAACGCGCTCATTTTTCTTACCGACGTGCCGGGCGTGAAGGACGCGCAGGGGTCCGTGATTCCGTGGTTGAGTACAAAAGAAGCCGATGACCTCGCTGCGGGTGCGATCGTGAGCGGTGGCATGCTGCCCAAGCTGCAAGCCTGCCGGCAAGCGCTGAAGCAGGGCGTGGGACGCGTGCGAATTTTACCCGCCGCTGAAGCTGAACTGTTGCCGCAGTTCTATCTCACCAAACTTTCTTGCGGCACAGAGGTGACCTGCGCATGAGCGACGCTGCCGCCGCAAAGCTGCGTACTACGAATTTGCGCATTGAAAATAAGGAGCCGAAGTTGAACAGTCCCTTAGCGAAGAGCGCGCCGCAGTCGCCCGAAGTCTTTCCGGGCATTTTCTGGTGCCCCGATTTGATCTCTACTCGCGACCTTGGGCCGCAAGGCGTCGAAGCCGTGCTGCACCTGGCGGAGCTCATGAAGGCTCGCCCGTCAGTTTTTCAGCGCGCGCTGGCCGGCAAGCAGATGGCGATGTTCTTCGAGAAGCCGTCGCTGCGGACGCGGCTCACGTTTGAGGTTGGCATGACGAGCCTGGGCGGCGTGGCCCACTTTTTCGACCAGACCAGCGGCCGCATCGACGCGCGCGAGAAACTGAGCGACGTCGCGCACAATCTGGAACGCTGGGTGGATGTGATCGTGCTCCGCACGTTCGCGCAGGAAACGATCGCCGGGATGGCCGAGCACTCTTCGGTTCCCGTGATCAACGCACTCAGCGATCTCGAGCATCCCTGCCAGGCTCTCGCCGACTATTTCAGTCTGCAGGAGCGCTACGGCGACCTTACGGAAGTTACACTCGCGTACGTCGGCGACGGCAACAACGTGGCGCATTCGTTGCTGCTGACCTGCGCCTGCCTGGGATCGTCAATCAAAGTTGCCACGCCGAGGGGCTACGAACCGAACGCGCAAATCGTCGCCGACGCCCGGAAGATTGCCAAGCAGACGGGAGCGAAGATCGAATTACTCACCGATCCTTACGCGGCCGTAGCTGGCGCCGATGCCGTCTACACCGACGCCTGGGCGAGCATGGGGCAGGAAGACGAAGCCGGGCGCCGCGCCCAGATTTTTCCTCCTTATCAGGTGAACCGCGCGTTGATGGCTGGGGCACGCCCTGATGCGGCGTTTATGCACTGCCTGCCCGCGCACCGCGGCGAGGAAGTCACCGACGAAGTCATGGATTCGGAATCCTCCATCATTTTCGAGCAGGCGGAAAATCGCCTGCATGTGCAAAAAGCTATTCTTTATTTATTGCTGGGCGGCGCAGTGCGCCTGCCCGTGAGGAGCGCTCATGCCTGAAAAAATTGTGCTGGCCTATTCCGGGGGACTCGACACTTCCATCATTATTCCGTGGCTGAAGGAAAATTATTCTTACGACGTGATCGCCATGGTCGCCGATGTGGGACAGGGTGACGACTTGCAAGCGGTGGTGGAAAAAGCTTACGCCACCGGCGCGAGCAAAGTTGTTGTGGAAGATCTGCGCGAAGAATTTCTGACTGGCTACGTATTCCCCGCGCTGAAAGCCGGCGCCGTCTACGAGCACAAATACCTGCTGGGAACTGCGCTGGCTCGGCCGGTGATCGCGAAGCATCAGGTCGAAGTCGCTCTGCGCGAGGGCGCAACCGCCCTGGCCCATGGCTGCACGGGAAAAGGCAACGACCAGGTGCGGTTTGAATTGACTTATCAGGCGCTCGCGCCCGAGCTCAAGATCGTCGCTCCGTGGCGGGAGTGGGCGCTGAAGTCGCGCGAGGATTGCCTCGATTACGCCGAGCAGCACGGCATTCCGGTGGCGCAGAGCCGCGAGAAAATTCATAGCCGCGACCGCAACCTCTGGCACATCAGCCACGAAGGCGGAGAACTCGAAGACGCTGGCAATGCCCCCCTGCCCACCACCTGGCAAATCACGCGCTCGCCGCAGGAAGCACCCGACAAAGAAGAAAAAGTTGCGATCGGCTTCGATCGCGGCATTCCGGTCTCCGTGAACGGAATGAAACTCGATCCCGTTGCGCTCGTCGAGCTGCTCAACGAAATCGGAGCGCGTAACGCCATCGGCCGCATCGATCTGGTAGAGAACCGTTTCGTCGGGATCAAGTCCCGCGGCTGTTATGAAACTCCGGGCGGAACGCTGCTGATCACTGCGCATCGCGAACTCGAAGCGCTTTGCCTGCAGCGCGACGTGGCTCACTTCAAAGAGCACATCGGATTGAAATATGCGGAACTGGTTTACTTCGGTCTGTGGTTCACCCCGCTGCGCGAAGCGCTCGACGCGTTTGTCGAAGCCACGCAGCAGGACATGACGGGCAGCGTTTCTCTCTCCTTATATAAGGGGAATATCTCCGTCGTCAGCCGCGAATCGGAACATTCGCTTTACCGCACCGATCTTTCCTCGTTCACTATGGGTGCGGAATATGACCAGAAAGATGCGGCCGGCTTCATCCGCATTCTGGGATTGCCCTCGCGCTCACGCGCGCGTTCGCGCGTGGAGGTGGGTTGATGAAGATGTGGTCGGGCCGGTTCCGGCAGCCCCTGGACCCTGACTTCGAACATTGGCAGCGGTCGTTTGGGTTTGACCGTCGACTGCTGCAGTATGAGCTCGCGGCCAGCAGCGCCCACGCGCGCGCCTTGAAAGATGCCGGCGTTGTTTCCGCCGACGAGCTGATCAGCATTTTGCAAGGGCTGCAGCAGATCGGCGCACAGGCCGCGGCTTCTCCGGCGTTTCTCGACGACAGCGAAGCGGAAGACGTTCATCACTTCGTGGAGAAAAACCTGGCCACGTTAATCGGCGAAACCGGATACAAGCTGCACAGCGGCCGCAGCCGCAACGAGCAGATCGCGACAGACTCGCGCCTCTATGTCCGCGCGGCTATCGATGAGCTGCGGCATGAACTCACCGAACTGTGCGGTGCGGCAACCGATCGCGCTGAGCACGCCGGCGATTCCGCCATGCCCGCCTACACCCATCTGCAGCGTGCCGAACCGGTTCTGGTCGGCCATTGGTTGATAGCTTACGTGGAAATGTTTCTGCGCGATGCCGGCCGGCTTGCCGACTGCCGCAAGCGGTTGAATGTTTCTCCGCTGGGCTCGGGCGCGGTCGCGGGAGCTACGTTGCCGCTCGATCGCAAATTCATGGCCGAGACTCTCGGCTTCGACGGCCCCACGGCCAATAGCATCGACGCCACCAGCGACCGCGATTTCGCGATCGAGTTCGCGAATGCGCTTTCCTTGCTCGCCTTGCACCTGAGCCGCTGGGCAGAAGAAATGATTCTGTTTTCTTCCCGGGAATACAGCTTCATCTCTTTGCCGGAAGCTTATTCCACCGGAAGCAGCGCCATGCCCCAGAAAAAAAATCCCGATCTGCTGGAACTGGTGCGCGGCAAGACTGGCCGCGTGGTGGGCCAAGCGACGGCGCTCATGATCACCCTGAAGGGCCTTC
>DATDGM010000036.1:0-25102 GCA_036522075.1 Candidatus Sulfotelmatobacter sp. | reverse complement strand
GGCGGCGTTTCATGCACTGCAGCCTTACTGCGAAGGGGATGAGATCACGGTGGGGACGGCGATTAACATTGAGCATCGCGCGGCCAGCGGGGTGGGGGCGCGGATTATGGCGGAGGCGGTGCTGGAGGGGTTTGATGGGCGCTTCTATACTTTGCGTGTTAGTGCGCGGGATGGGGAGCGGGAGATTGGGCGCGGGGCGGTGGTGAGCGTGGGGAAGGTTTTGGAGAAGATGAAGGGAGTTTGATTTCAGAATTGAGATTTTTGATTGCAGATTGAATTTCCTCACATCTCTTGTTCTGGTCGCCATTGGAAGTCAAAATCCTCACTTCTCGCGCAAAGAACGCGCGAGAAATGGGGCACCCTGGGACGCTTCGGATTGGAAAGGTGGAGTTTGTGCGGAAGATTATTTTGATCGTCGTGGTGCTGACGTTTTCATTCTTGCCTCTTCATGCGGCGGCTCCGGCTGCGGCGGCGGTGCCGGACTGGCGGGCGCGGTTGCATGAGGCTATGCCGCTGCTGGGGCATCGCAACTGGATTCTGGTGGTGGACTCGGCGTATCCGCTGCAGATTTCTCCGGGAGTCGAGACGGTTGAGACCAATGCTTCGCAGCTTGAAGTGGTGCGGGCTGTGCTGGGGGCGATCAATCATTCCATTCAGGTGCGGCCCATCATTTACATGGACGCGGAGTTACCGTTTTTGGCCGACGACGAGGTGCCGGGCGTCTCGGCTTATCGCTACGCGGTGACCAGCCTGCTGCACGAGTATCCGATCAAGTCGCTGCCGCACGAGAAAATTATTTCGACCATCGACGAGGCCGGCAAGACGTTTCGCGTGCTGGTGTTGAAGACCAATATGACGATTCCGTATACATCGGTGTTCATGCGGCTCGACTGCAAGTATTGGAGTGACGAGCAGGAACAGTCGCTGCGCGGGAAGATGAAGGAAGTTGAGACGAAGTGAGAACCTGGCATATCGACTAGTCGAAAAGATTCGAAAAGATGAAGAGGAGCTGTTGAGTGAGTCCGAAACCGAATGCTGAACAGACGAAAAGGGCGGAAGCGTTGCGCGCTTTGCATTCCGGCCCGGGTGCGCTGCTGCTGCCGAATGTGTGGGACGTGGCCAGCGCCCGCATTATCGAGGAAGCGGGATTTCCGGCGGTTGCGACCAGCAGCGCGGGCATCGCCTTTGCCTGCGGTTGGCCGGATGGGGAGAAAATTGACCGGGACCGCATGATAGGGGCGGTGGCTGGCATTGCCGAGGCGATAACATTGCCGGTCACTGCCGATCTGGAAGCGAGGTACGGGCACGATCCCGAAAGCGCGGCCCAGACGGCGCATGACCTGATTATGGCCGGGGGCGTGGGGATGAATTTTGAGGACGCGACCGGCGATGCTGGACGGCCACTTGAGGACGTAACGCTGCAACTGGAAAGAATTAGAGCCATCCGCGAGGCTGGGGAGAGGCTCGGCGTGGCGCTGGTTCTGAACGCGCGTACGGATGTCTATCTGCTGCAGGTTGGGGATGCGGCGAAGCGGTACGACGAAACGTTGCACCGGCTGAGTGCTTTCCGCGATGCCGGGGCCGACTGCGTTTTCGTTCCCGGGCTTCGCGATGGGTCGACGATTGGACGCCTGGTTTCAGATCTGCATTGCCCGGTGAACGTTCTCGCCGGGCCGGGATCGCTTTCGGTGGCTGAGTTGACCGCGCTCGGGGTGCGGCGAATCAGCTTAGGCTCGGGACCGATGCGCGCCGGGCTGGGGCTGCTACGCCGGCTTGCCGAAGAGTTGAAGAAGTCGGGCACGTATGCGGCGATGGAGGGTGCGCCTTCGCACGCTGAACTCAATGCGCTGATGAAATCGAATCGGAAGAAAGAGAACTGAGAGCTGCAATTCTGATCGGCGTCATTTCCGACACCCACGGACTGCTTCGCCCCGAAGCCGTGACTGCGCTGCGTGGCTCTGACTACATTATTCATGCGGGAGACGTGGGCTCGCCCGAAATTCTTGAATCCCTTGCCAATATTGCACTTGTGACGGCAGTGCGAGGGAATATCGATACGACGGTGTGGGCCCGCAAGTTGCCGGAGACGGAAGTGCTCGAGGTGGGAGGGATTTCGATTTATGTGCTGCACGATCTCGCGGCTCTGGATCTCAAGCCGGAGGCGGCTGGGTTTCGCGTGGTGGTTTCGGGGCATAGTCATGTTCCGAAGCAGGAGATGCGGGGCGGAGTGCTTTACTTTAATCCGGGGAGCGCGGGGCCGCGGCGGTTCAAGCTGCCGGTTTCATTGGGCAGGCTGGTAGTGGAGGAGGGCGGGGTTCGGGGTGAGATCGTCGCGATCTTAGGTTGAAGATTTTAGATTGCAGATTGCAAAAAGAGCTGAGAACTGGCCAGTTGCCGAGTAAGGCAAGAGGTCGAGCTTTGCTCGACCGGACAGCCGAGGGCGGCCGTCCCCACACAATCTCTTCAGTCCTACATGGACTGCTCTGTCGTCGTTACGAGCGGTTGTTACAATCCTCAAGAATGTCCATTGAATTTCAGATTCTGAAAAGCAGCGGGGCGGCGCGGCTGGGGCGGCTGACTACTCCGCATGGCGTGATTGAGACGCCAGTGTTTATGCCGGTGGGCACCGTCGCTTCGGTGAAGGGAGTTTCGCAGGACATTCTCGAAGAACTTGGCGTGCGGATTCTTCTCGGGAACACATATCACTTGTATTTGCGGCCCGGGGTCGAGACCGTGCGCACCATGGGCGGACTGCATCGGTTTATGGCTTGGCCGCGCGCGATTCTGACGGATTCGGGCGGGTTCCAGGTTTTTAGTTTGAATGAGCTGCGCAAGGTTTCCGAAGAGGGAGTGACGTTCCGGTCGCATCTGGATGGGTCGTCACATTTTTTTTCGCCGGAGCGGGCGATGGAGATACAGATTGGGTTGGGCGCGGACATCATGATGGCGTTTGACGAGTGCACGGAGTTTCCGGCGGATGGGGTGCGGGCGCGGGCTTCCATGGAGATGACGGCGCGGTGGGCGGAGCGGAGTAAGAAATATTTTGAGGAGCATAAGAATGAGGTGCCGTGGAACGGCCTTCAGCCTTCAGCCGTCAGCCCTCAGGAAAAGCGGATTCCTCGCTTCGCTCGGAATGACAGAGTTGAGGAGGAGCGGGATGACGAGGAGCGGGAAACAGGTTTCGAGGAAGGGCGGTTCGGTGGCGCGGCGGCGGAGCTTCGCTCCGCTGGACAGCCGGGGGCGGCTGTCCCCACATGTTTCGAAGAGACGCAGAGGCCGGATTTAGGGACTGGCCCCAGGCCACTGACGCCTAGCCCTTGTTCCACTCAATCCCTCTTCGGCATTGTGCAAGGTGGGATGGATCACGCCCTTAGAAAGGAATCTGCGGAACGCACAATCGAGATCGGGTTTCCGGGGTACGCCATTGGCGGGCTTAGCGTGGGCGAGCCGCGCCCGCTTACTCGCGAGATTGTGGAATCTACCCTTGAACACCTTCCTGCGGACCGGCCGCGGTATTTGATGGGAGTGGGAACGCCGGAGGAAATTGTGGAGTATGCCAGCCTGGGCGTGGACATGATGGATTGTGTTTTGCCGACTAGGGCGGCGCGGCATGGATTGCTGTTTACTTCTGAGGGGAAGGTTTCGATCAAGCAGGCGCGCTATGCGCAGGACGAAGCGCCGCTCGACGCGAACTGCGGCTGCGGGGTGTGCCAGAGATATTCGCGGGCGTATTTGCGGCATCTTTATGCTGCGAACGAAGTGCTGGCGCAAGTCCTGAATACGGTCCACAACTTGAGTTTCTACCTTGACACCATGCGGCGGGTGCGGCATTCTATTCAGCTTGGGGAAGGGCCGCGTTTTCTTGCTGGCCTGTGGTCTCGACCGAAAGCGTAGGCGTCCCCGGATTCAAGCCTGAAAGCCGAAGAAACCCGGCCGCAGTCGATTCAGAACTCCCGTTGGTGAAATAATATATGCCGCGGATACGGTGGACGCGGACGATCTTTTGCGGATTCATCCGTCCAGACGAAAATGAGCATGAGATGGTTGTTGGCGATGCAGTCGCAAGGCGGAGGCGGCATGGGATTGCTGTTGATGTTCCTGCCGATGATCGCCTTGTTTTATTTCTTTTTGATTCTCCCGCAGCAGCGCCGGCAAAAAAAATGGCAGGCCGTAGTCGACGCGTTGAAGACCGGCGACAAAGTTACGACTACCGGGGGTTTGCGCGGAACGGTGATCGCGCTGAAAGAGGATTCCATCCATTTGCGCGTGCCTCCGGACAATTTGCGGGTGGAAGTGACGAAGGCTTCGGTGGCGCATGTGACGACTCCGGAGGAAGAAGCCAAAGCGAAGTAGGGTAACAAAACGTGCGCGGAGTGTTAAGGAATCCAACCAGAAGCATAGAAGAGTAGAGTCTTATGAATAAGAATCTTCACTGGAGAACGGTGACAATCGTCGCGATCCTGCTGGCGTTTGTGTTCGGGATCTTCGGCGTTCCGAAAAGCTTCACGGGGCAGGGGCTGCTGACCGCGTTCACCAAGAATATTCAGCTGGGGCTGGATTTGAAGGGTGGAACGCACCTCATTCTGCAGGTGCAGGTAAATGACGCCGTCAACGTGGATTCCGATAACGCGGTGGAAGTGCTCAGAGAGCAGCTCGGCAAGAAGAAGATCGCTTTTGCAGAGATTACCAAGCCTGATCCGCAGCACACTCCCGACCGCATTGTGCTGAAGGGAGTACCGGCGTCGTCAAGAACCGACTTGCTGAGTATTGTGGAGGATCGTCTGCCGGAGTACGACATCAATTCCGGGGCGGACAATACCTGGACGGTCACGATGAAGCCCACGAACCTCACCGAGTTGAAGAACAAAGCGGTGACGCAGGCGATTGATACCATCCGCAACCGCATTGACCAGTTGGGAGTGAACGAGCCGACGATCCAGGAACATGGGCTTGGGGATTATCAGATTCTGGTGCAATTGCCGGGCTTGGACGATCCAGCACGGGTGAAAGACATTATTCAGTCAACGGCGATGCTCGAGATCAAGCAGTCTCTGGGCGGGCCGTATCCGAGCGAGCAAGCGGCTTTGCAGGATAAAGGGGGAGTGCTGCCGCCGGATGCGATGCTGCTTCCGGGGCATGGAGCGTCGGGAGCGGAGGGAGATAACGGAGAGGCGTGGTATCTGGTTTCGAGAGTTTCTGCGGTGAGCGGAAAAGATCTGCGGGACGCGCAACCCAGCCGCGACCAGAACGGACAGCCGAGCGTGAGCTTCACGCTGACCGGCGAAGGCGGGCAGCGCTTCTACAACTTCACATCGGCGCACGTCGGCGACAACCTGGCGGTGGTGCTGGACGGCAAAGTGCAGGAAGTTGCGAGTATTCACGAAGCGATCCGCGACCGGGGCGAGATCAGCGGCGGGCATATGAGCGAGCAGTCCTCGAAGGATCTTTCCATGATCCTGCGGTCGGGCGCTCTGCCGGCCGGCATTAAATATCTGAACGAGAGTGTGGTGGGTCCGTCGCTGGGCTCGGATTCGATTCGCGCCGGGGTACGAGCTTCCGTCGCGGGCATGCTGGCGGTGCTCATTTTCATGCTGGTGTATTACCGCGGAGCGGGCATCAACGCGGATGTGGCGCTGCTTTTGAATCTGATTATTCTGTTGGGATTCATGGGCTACTTCGGCGCGGTGTTGACGTTGCCGGGAATTGCGGGAGTGATTCTGACGGTTGGTATGGGCGTGGATTCGAATGTACTGATCTTCGAGCGCATCCGGGAAGAATTGCGCAACGGCAAAACTCCGCCTTCGGCAGTGGACCAGGGTTTCAGCCACGCCTGGATCACGATTGTGGATACGCACGTGACTACCATTGTTTCGGCGGCGATTCTGTTCATCTTCGGAACCGGGCCGGTGAAGGGTTTTGCGACGACTCTGACGTTTGGCTTGCTGGCAAATCTGTTTACGGCGGTTTTTGTTTCGCGCGTCATTTTTGACTATGTGCTCGGCCACAAGGAACGTGGGGAAGCGTTGAGTATTTAGTACCGAGTTGCGAGCAAGACGGGTTCAACCGACTGATCGGTCGGATCGAAAAATTAAACGGGCGCTGTGGTTGGGCGCTAGGTCATAGATAGAGAAGGGGCTAGGCAAAAGGTGGAGTTCTTTCGTAATCCTAATATAGATTTTCTCGGGAAAAAGTGGTATTTTCTCGCGTTTTCACTGGTATTCAGCCTGGCGGGCGTGTTTTCCATGCTGTTCTGGCACCACATCCCGTGGGGCGTGGATTTTCGCGGGGGCACGCTGGTTTACGTGAAGTTTTCGCATACGCCCAGCGATAGGGCGGTACGGGCGGCGCTGGACCGGATTGGGTTACATAATTTCCGCCTGCAATCTCTGGGAGGTCAGGGGAGCAATGAGATTCTGATTGACCTTTCGGTGCAGGAAACCAACGAGCAGGAACTGGATAAGGGCAAGAACCAGATTATCAACGCGCTGGAAGCCGATGCTCCGTCGGGGAAGACCGATCTGAACAACATTGGCTATGTGACCATCACGAAATTTCTGATGGAGAAGGATCCACTGCACCTGGGTTCCGATGCGGACGTGAAATATACCGCGATTGCGCATGCCATCACGGATTTTCGCGATAAATCGCAGGGCGGCGTGCTCCGGTCGATGGATCAACTGAAAGGCGTGGTCGATCCGGCGGTGCTGGCGGCTTTGCCGGATGGATTCTTCCTTTCGGATTTCGGGGTTTACCAGGTTGAGATTGTGGGGCCGCTGGTGGGCGGGCAGTTGAGAAAACAAGCATTTCTCGCGACGATTTACTCGCTGGCAGGGATGCTGGTTTACCTGGGATTCCGGTTCGAGTGGATTTACGGCGTGGCCGCGGTGGTGACGGTGTTTCACGACACGCTGATCACGGTAGGGGCGTTTTCGCTGACCAATACCTCGATTTCGCTGACGGTAATTGCGGCCATCCTGACGCTGATTGGTTACTCTAATAACGACACGATCGTGGTATTTGACCGCATCCGGGAAAACATTAAACTGATGCGACGCGAGAAGCTGGCTGATATTGTGAATCGCAGCATCAACCAGACTTTAAGCAGAACGATCTTGACAGCCGGGCTTACCTTCCTTACCGTACTCGCACTCTATTTGTTCGGCGGCGAGGTGCTGCATGGATTCAGCCTCGCGCTGGTAATCGGCATCTTAATCGGGACGTATTCGTCGATTGCCATTGCCGCGCCGATTCTGGTGGCTTACCAGGATTGGCAGATTGAACGCCGCGCGGGGCAGAACAAGCGTCCGATGGCCATGTCGGGGAAGGCGAAGTAGGGTCCTGACGGGATTGCGGCCGGCATTGAGTTTGGCTAGTGTAAATTTGTAATCGGTTTGTTTGTAGAGAGTTAGCAAGGTCCGGCTGGAACGCGGCTGGGGGCTTGGGTGGCCCCCGGAAGTGGGCACGAAGTTGGGAGCAAAGAGGGAGCAGGCGGTGTCTAACCTTCTGTTAGCTGTGTAGGAGAAACCTCTATGTTTGAAGACAGCCTGATCGAGTCGGGCGGCAAGCTGAAAACCAAACGGGGCGCGACCAGTATGATCGCGTTTCTGTTTCAGATCGGGATCATTATTGTGATGGTCCTGGTTCCGCTGATCTTTACGGAAGCCTTACCCAAGGCACAACTGGTCAGCTTCTTAATGGCGCCACCCCCGCCTCCACCGCCACCTCCACCGCCGGCAGCCGTGGTGCATGTGGTGAAACAGATTCAGACCGATATTGTGAACGGTCAGCTGCGCACTCCCACCAAGATCCCCAAGAAAATCGAAATGATCAAGGAGGACGAAGCGCCACCGCCGGTGATGAGCGCGGCAGGCGTGGTGGGCGGCGTTCCAGGCGGCGTTCCGGGTGGACAGATGGGCGGCGTAATCGGCGGCATCATCAACTCGACGCCGGTTGCAGTTCCACACATCGCGACGCCACAGCGGGTACGCGTATCGCAGGGCGTTTCGACCGGACTTCTGATCCGGCGGGTAAACCCCACATATCCTCCGCTGGCGCGGCAAGCGCGCATCGCGGGAACCGTGGTTCTGCAGGCGGAAATCAGCAAGACCGGGGATATCCAGAACCTGCACCTGATCAGCGGACACCCCATGCTGGCGCCGGCTGCGATCGAAGCCGTGAAGCAGTGGAAGTACAAGCCGTATCTGCTGAATGGCGAGCCGGTCGAAGTGGAAACCACGGTCCAGGTAAACTTCACGCTTTCCGGGGGTTAAACCCTCTGGCCGGGTCGACCCGGCGAAAGTGTGTTGAAGAGTTCGTGATTGCAAGCGAAGTGTGTTTCGGCCCTCCCTTTTTCCCACCGCAAGTGGTGGCCGGGAGCGGCTTGGTAAAGCGCTCGGGCGAGGCCGCCGTACCTTGGAAAAGATCGGGCATGCGCATGGCTAAGGCTGGGTACTGGGCAGCGGAGGGCGTTCCGGTGCCGGGGGCGGAGATTTAATTTGACAAATCTGCCTTGCGGGTTGCGGAGTAGTCCGCATCTAAGTGCACGGCTTGAGTTCATGGTTGGCAGCGGTCAAGTTCATGCGGTCAGGTTTTGGCGGTCGAGTCTGGAGAACAGATCCTAAAGAGTTCCGAGGAGGGAAAAGCAACTCATGTTAGCAGCTTACACAGCAGGGGTTATTCTCAGTCACATACCGGCTGCGGCCACCTGGATCATCCAGGAAGGCAACGGCGCCATAGCAACCGATCCGTTGGGCTTGTGGAATTCCATGAAATGGCCCGCCCGAGTGGTGGTCATCATCCTGTTCATCATGTCGGGCTGGTCGATTGGCGTGATGATTGATCGCTGGATGGCATATAACGCGGCCCGCAAGCAATCCCGCGCCTTCGCCCCGGCGGTAGCCGGAGCACTGCGCGACGGGCGCATTGATGAGGCCATCAAAGTGGCCGAGCGCAACAAGAAGAGCCATCTGGCGAAAGTGGTTACGGCCGGCCTGATGGAATTCAAGGCTCACCAGGATAGCCCAGGCGCGATTCCGGGGGACACGATTGAAGCCTCCAAGCGCGCTCTGGAACGCACGGAAGCCATCGTCCACGCGGAGTTGAAGCGAGGATTGGGCGGGCTGGCGACGATTGGATCCACGGCGCCCTTCGTGGGACTGTTCGGCACGGTGTTGGGCATTCTGAACGCCTTCATCGGCATCGCCAACTCCCATGCCACCGGTCTGGCGGCAGTAGCCGGCGGTATCGCGGAAGCGCTGGTGACGACCGCCATTGGGCTGGTTGTCGCCATCCCGGCCGTGATGATGTTCAACTACCTGACCGGCCGGGTGGAAGCGTTCGACGTGGAGATGGACAACTCGTCGAGCGAACTGATCGACTACTTCTTGAAGCGGCGCGACGTCCGCAGGTCGTAGTTGGCTGACGACGTGAAGCGTCCGCATTGAGTTGCTGTCTGGCGCTCGGATTCCGGGCGCCGGACTTTCCTCAGCCAACGGCAGTACTTGCAGGCCGTCAAGCTTCGGCGGAACGGCAGCATGGTTAAGGTAGGGGAGAAATCGAGTTATGGCATTAGCAAAACGAAACGAAGGCGCTAAGATCAATTCCGACATCAACGTCACGCCCATGGTGGACGTGATGCTGGTGCTGCTGATTATCTTCATGGTGGTCACGCCGATGTTGCAGAAGGGCGTCAGCGTGGACATGGCCAAGGTGAACAACCCGGAACAGATGCCGGATGCAGACAAGGAAGATGCGCTGCTGGTTTCCATCACCCACACCGGGACCGTGTTCTTCGGCACGGATGAGATTTCCGTGGACAACCTGACGACCAAGGTGAAGGACAGAATCGCGAACCGTCCAGACAAGCGGGTTTATGTGAAAGCGGACATGCGAGCCCGGTTTGGCGCAGTGGTGCAGGTTGTCGACGCGGTGCGGTCGGCAGGTGTGGATGATCTCGGCTTGCTGACCGATCAGAGGAAAACGACTCCAAGCGCCCCGCCAGCTCCGGCTGCGCCGGGACAATAAAGGAGAACGACCATGGGAATGGCAGTTGGCCCGAGCGGAGGCCAAAACGCAAATATGAACGTCACGCCGCTCATTGACGTGCTCCTGGTGTTGCTGATCATCTTCATGGTGATCTCGCCGGTGACCCCGAAAGGACTGGATGCGCTGGTTCCGCAGCCGCCTCCGCCGAACGCGCCGAAAACCAACACGCCGGATCGCACCATTGTGGTGCAGCTGGGCGACCGCGGACCCGGCCAGTCTCCGGGGTTGAAGATCAATGACAAAGAAGTGACGTGGGACAATCTGCAAGGGGAACTGACCGACATCTACAAACAGCGCGCGGAAAAGGTGATGTTCGTGAAGGGAGACGATGCAATTCCTTTTGCGAACGTGGCCAATGTGATTGACATTGCCCATGCCGCCGGTGTGGACAAAGTGGGCCTGATCACCGCGAAGATCGAATCGGGCAACTAGCTCTGCGCAGCGGGAATTCGGCGCGGGAGCGGGACGCTCCTGCGCGAGGCTTTTCTATACGCCGGTGGCCGGTTTGCTCTTGACGCTTGTCAATGCGCCGTCTCTAGGCCTAGGATGCTGTGGCGAGGGAGACTTATACTGCAATGGATAAGAACTTCAGACTGTTTATGCTTGCGGCAGTGGCGCTGGCGCTAACCTCCTCAGTGGGCTGCGACAAACTGCGCGCCCGCGATCAGCTCAACAAGGGCGTTGAAGCCTACAAGAACAGCCATTACGAGCAGGCCATCGACCATTTTCAGGAAAGCGTGAAGCTGGATCCCACGCTGATTAATGCGCGCATGTATTTGGCCACGGCTTTTGTGTCGCAATACATTCCGGGTGTGGATTCTCCGGACAATATCCGCTTCGCAGATCAGGCGATCGAACAATACCAAAAAGTGATCGACAGCAATCCTTCCCGTACGCAGAAAGCCAACAGCGCCAAGGGGATTGCGTATCTCGATCTGAATATGAAAAAGTTCGAGGAGGCCAAGAAGTATTACCGGATCGCGTCCGACGTGGACCCGAGCGATGCCGAGCCCTACTACTCCGTGGGTGTGATCGACTGGACTGCCTGCTATGCACCCCGCATGGAGGCGCGCGCCAAGCTGGGCTTGAAGCCGGAAGAGCATTTGAATCCCAAGGACAAGGAACAGAAAAAGGTTTGTGAGGAACTGAAGGAGAAGAATATGCCTTCGATTATGGAAGGCATTGACACACTCAACAAAGCGATTCAGTTGCGTGACGATTATGACGATGCCATGGCTTACATGAACCTGATGTATCGGGAAAAGGCGGACGTGGAGTGCGATGACCTGGCCGCGCGCGCTGAGGATCTGAAGACCGCTGACATGTGGACGGATAAAGCGCTGACCGCCAAGAAAGTGAAAGCGGAGAAGCAGGCAGCGGCGGCTGGACAGGGCGGGATCACGATCGATCAGTCGAAGTAGCATCCCGACACTTGGGTTGGAATTGAGCCTCCTTTGCAAGATGACGCGAAGGAGGCTTTTTGTTGGTCTTAGCGAGAGTCATTCCGCGCTGACGCCTCCTTCATGTCTTATTGGCAGAACCGCCTATAACCGCAGAGAGCGCGGAGAACGTCCGCGGAGGGCGCTGAGAAACTGTCTCATTTCTTTCCGGGATGACCGGGCTTCCTTTAGAATCGTGTGTTTCGCCGGAGGGATTGGGCTCGTCGTGAGCCTGGCCGTGGCCGAATGTTCAAGAAAATTCTGATTGCGAACCGTGGCGAGATTGCGGTGCGGGTGATTCGCGCCTGCCACGAAATGGGGATTGCCGCGATCGCAGTCTACTCCGATGTGGATCGAGCGGCGCTGCACGTGCGCAAGGCCGAGGAAGCCTATGCGATTGGGGCTTCGGCGGCTGCTGGATCCTATCTGAACATCCAGAAAATTTTGGATGTTGCGCGGAAATCGGGAGCGGAAGCGATTCATCCTGGTTACGGATTTCTTTCTGAAAATGCACGGTTTGCGCAGGCCTGCGCCGATGCGGGAGTGAAGTTCATTGGCCCGACGGCTGCGGCCATGGAGGCCATGGGATCGAAAACCCGCGCCCGGCAGGCGATGGAACGGGTTGGAGTGCCGCTCGTTCCGGGAACGTCGCGCGGGCTGGATTCCGTGGAGCAGGCCGAGGAAGTGGCGGAGCACATTGGGTATCCGGTGATGCTGAAGGCCGCGGCGGGCGGCGGGGGCAAGGGGATGCGGCTGGTATATGCGCGCGATCAGCTGAGGTCGGCTCTGGAAGCGGCGCGCAGCGAGGCGGAGCGGTCGTTCGGCGACGGCGAAGTTTACATCGAGAAGGCGATCGTCAACCCGCGGCACATCGAGATGCAGGTGCTGGCCGACGAGCACGGCAACACGATTTACCTGGGCGAGCGCGAGTGTTCGCTGCAGCGGCGGCACCAGAAAGTGCTGGAAGAAGCGCCCTCGCCGGTCGTGGACCCGGAGATGCGGCGGCGCATCGGCGAAGTCGCGGTGCGGGTGGCCCAGGCCGCGAATTACACCAATGCGGGTACGGTTGAGTTCTTAGTGGATCAGCAGAAGAATTTTTATTTTCTTGAAATGAATACGCGGTTGCAGGTGGAGCATCCGGTGACCGAGTTGGTGACCGGGCTCGATCTGGTGCATCTGCAGATTCGGATCGCGGCGGGAGAAAAGTTGCCGCTGCAGCAGGAAGATGTGCAGATTCGAGGGCATGCCATGGAATGCCGCATTTACGCGGAAGACCCGGACAACAATTATTTCCCGAGCCCGGGAAAGATCACGCTGCTGCTGGCGGCATCGGGGCCGGGAATTCGACGTGACAGCGGGATGTACGAAGGCTGGAACGTGCCCATGGATTACGATCCGCTGCTAGAAAAGCTGATTGGCTATGGCGGCGATCGGGAACAAGTGATCGCGCGGCTCACACGCGCGCTGAACGAATATTTTGTGGGCGGGATCAAGACGAATATTTCGTTGTTCCGGCGCATCCTGGCGGACGCCGATTTTCGCGCCGCGAGGCTGGACACCGGGTTTCTGGACCGAATGCTGACGCGGAAGGTGGAAGTGGCACAGGATGAGTCGGAGGCGCCGCACGTCGCGGCCATCGCTGCGGGAATTTTCGCGGCGCTCGGGAACTCTGCCTCGAGTGTGGGGGAACGTGCCAACGGCGGTTCGGCGGCGCAGGACGTGACTACTTCGCATTGGAAAGATGCAAGCCGTCGCGAAGGAATTGCTTGAGGACAGAAAGTTGAGACCGCGTGTTGAAACCTATGACTTGTAATTCGAAGGCCGGCAACCGGCAACTGATAGGTGACAACTGATTTATGGTTTATGACGTCACGATCGACGGCAGGAGCTACCGACTGGAACTGGAACGCGCAGATGGGCGCTGGTCGTGCCGTTTGGATGGGCGCGATGTGGAGGTCGATGCAGTGCTGGCGCGGCCGGACCTGCTCTCGCTGCGCATCGGGAATCAAGCTTACGAGATCAAGTCGGAACACATTGGCAATGACTGGCACTTGTGGGTGGGAAGTGGGCGATTCTTGTGCGAGGTGCGCGATCCGCGCGCTCTAAGAAACCGGATACGCGCTGCGGATGACCGCGGGCCAAAGAAATTGACGGCGCCCATGCCCGGCAAAGTGGTGCGGGTGCTGGTGCGCGAAGGCGACACGATAGAGGCCGGCGGCGGCGTGCTGGTGGTGGAGGCAATGAAGATGCAGAACGAGATCAAGTCGCCGAAGAAGGGGACTGTGCGGAAAATGCTGGCGACTGAAGGCATTGCTGTGAATGCGGGGGATGTGCTGGCGATTGTGGAGTGAAAGAACCGGCTTCCAGCTTCACTGCGGGCGTCGGACCTCGGGCGTCGGACCTCGGACCTCAGCCAACGTTCCCGGCTTCTCTGGTTAATTTCGCTTGCTTACTTCTCCACACCGTTGCTATCGAGGACTTTTTTTGCGTAGTAGTTTTCGACTTTGGCGGAATCTCTCAGGGCTTCGTAATAGGCGGCTTTCAGCAACTGCTCGCGACGGTCGTGGAGTTGCGAGCGGATGGCTTGCTGAACGCGAGGGTCCGATAACTGGCGCTGTCCCGCGGGCTCTTTCGCGATCAGTTTCACGATGCGGAAACCGAGCAGTTGTTTATTGGTCGGATTCACGACCGTGATGATGGGCGTGTACTGACCGGGTTTGAGCTTCAGCACGGCGTCACGCGTGGACCAGTTCGAGGGATCAGCATTGCGCAGTGAAGATTCT
Source organism: Candidatus Sulfotelmatobacter sp. (assembly GCA_036522075.1). Lineage (GTDB taxonomy): Bacteria > Acidobacteriota > Terriglobia > Terriglobales > Acidobacteriaceae > Sulfotelmatobacter. The sequence goes on along the minus strand of DATDGM010000036.1, from coordinate 10,836 downwards.
TGAACCGTTCCCAGGTCGCCGCCACTGCCCGAAGTCTGCGGATCTTCGGAATAATCCATGGCGAGGCGGGCGAAGTCGTCTCCACTGTCGAGGCGATTGGCAAGCATCTGGATTTTCTTGCGCGCATCGGCCTCATTCTGGGCCTTGTTGTTCTGGTTGTGCACCTGCGGGTTGGGCTGCGGAGTCACAAAAAGCTGCGCCAGGTGATACTGAGTCTCGATCAAGTTGAATTCGGATTTGTGGGTGTTGTAGTAGTCGTTCACGTCCTGGTCGGTGACGTTGATTTTGGAAGCGACCTCCTTGTTCATCACCTTTTCAAGTGTGATGGAGCGCCGGATCTCACGCTTGAAATCGGTGAGCGTGATCTTTCTTTCTTTTAGCTGCTGGGCGAACTCATCCTCTGACATGGGAGAGCGAATTTCCGTGTACTTGCGGTCCACTTCTTCGTCGGTGGCCAGCAGGCCAAGTTTCTCGGCGCGTTGCATGACGATCTCGTCTTCGATCATCTGATGGAGAATGCCCAGGCGCAGCGACGTGGCTTGTTCGCCAGAGGGGGGTTGCTGGGCGGAGGAAATCTGGTTCTCGTAATACTTGTCGACTTCGGCGCGGAAGATTTTGCGGCCGTCGACTGTGGCCATGACGTCCCCGCCGACTGGCGATTTGCAGGCAATCAGAGATGCCAGCAGAATGGCCACGGCCAACGCCGGAACGATTCCGACAAGCAGCGATTTTCTTTTCAAAAATCCCCCCTCAGACTTCGAAGCGCAGGGCATGTCAGCACCGTCGTCATCGGTCATCCATCCATCCATCGGATTACTTGCAGTCGGATTACTTGCTGGCGGCCGCCGGAGCCGCGGCGGGGTGCGCCGGCACGGGTTGTCCTGCGTCTCTTAAGGCGTGGTCCAGCAGGTCGCGCATTTCGGCGATCGAAATCAAGCCATCCACTTTTTGGCCGTTCACAAACATCGTGGGCGTCGCCGAGACGCCAATGTCGTCTCCTTCTTTCATCGAGGCCTTGACCGCGGTTTCGTCCTGAGCCTTGACGCACGCCTCGAGTTTCGACTTGTCCAGATTATGTTTCTGTCCCTGGTCGAGAGTCAGGCGGTCGAGCGTAGCCAACCTGGCGCCGGTAGTCTTTTCGGCTTTCACTTCGTCTTCGTGGCCGTGAATATAATCCGCGAAGTCCCAATAGGCATCGCCATTCTGCGCGGCCAGGCAGTTGGCATCAACGGCGGCGTGCATGGCCCAGGGATGAATCTCGTTGAGCGGGTAATCTTTGTAGATGAAGGCGACGCGGTCGCCATATTCCTTCAACAGCTCGGGGAACATGGTCTGGTGCATGCGCGAGCAGAAAGGGCATTCCAGATCGTCATAATTTACCACCACCACCTTGGAGGTTTTCGCGCCGCGCACAGGCCGGCCGCTGAGGTCAATCTTGCTCATCAAGTCGGCGAAAGGATCTTTGGTGAGATCAAACTTCACGACGCGAAGCATGGTCTTGCGATCCTGCGACACGAGGAACTTGTAGTCTTTCTTGCCGGGGCCGCTGTCGATGCCGACAGCCACCATGTCATAACCGGGCCAGTCTGTGCTGGGGGCGATGGCACCAACCTGGACGCTGACATCGGGTGGAATGCTGTAATAGGAGCGGACCTGGCGCTCGATCTCACGCACCAGATCAGGCTTGCGCGCCGCATCGGGCGGAGTGGATTGAGCTGCACATCCCAGACAAATCAGAATGAGGACCAGGAAGGACCGTCGAATTAGAATCACCAGAAGCCGCCTCAACATTGCTACTCGCATTGATTATCTCACAGCAAGAGGGTCGAGCTTCGGTCGACCGGACAGCCGGGGGCGGCTGTCCCCACACCAATCTGAAGGAGCATTAGCCCGTGCGGCGGAGCAGGGTTTGAGCGGGGAGCAGCGAGTTCATGGAGCCGGAGCGAAAGCCTTCCAGATCGAGTGTGACGAACTTGAAGCCGAGGGCTTTAAAGATGCGAGTGAATTCCGCTGCGACGGCGGGATTCAGGGCCTTTTCCATTTCTTCGCGGTCGATCTCGATGCGGACAATGTCACCGTGATGGCGCACGCGGAACTGGCGGAAACCGAGCGCGCGAATGGCGTCCTCACCGGATTCGACCACGGCCAGGGCTGCGCGCGTGACGTCGCGGCCGTATTCGATGCGGGAAGAGAGACAGGCGGAGGCGGGCTTGTCCCAGATGCGCAGACCGGCGTCGCGGGCCAGTTCGCGAATCTCGGTCTTTGTGAGACCGGCGTGGAGCAAGGGCGCCGCGACTTTGTGCAGTTGGGCAGCCTGCTGGCCAGGGCGGAAGTCGCCCTGATCGTCCTGGTTCACGCCGTAGGCGATCATGTCGAATCTGCGGGCCACGCGAAGATTTTCCATCACAGTGAAGAGTTCATCTTTGCAGTGAAAGCAACGCTGGCCATCATTGCGAGCGTATTCGGGACGATCGAGCTCGGAGGTAGAGACGACTTCCAGGGGAATGGCGTGCTCGTTGGCGAAGGCGATGGCGTCGGCGAGTTGCGTGCGGGCCAGGCTGGGAGAATCGGCGATGATGGCGAGCATGTTGGGGCCCAGTTGCTTGTGCGCGGCCCATGCGAGATAGGCGGAGTCTACGCCGCCGGAGTAGGCGACCATGAGGCGTCCGGATGTGCGGAGAATTTCATCCAGAAGTTGGCGTTTGGGTGCGAGGGTCGAGGCTTGGGGCATGGGGAGATTGTAAATCGAAACTGCAGTCGGGTGACGGGTGGCGTCGGTTTGGCGCGGCACTCGGTCATGTCATCCTTACTGAAGGGCGGATCTGTGCGCTCACGGAAGAATTAGGAGTAAAGAGGAACGCATAACGGCAATCCTCGCAAGCTGACGAGCATCCGCTAGTAGAGGCGTTCCTGCTTGCGGAGGTTGCCGAACGATCCGATGTTGGCGAGGGTAAAGGTGAAGCGGAACAGATTTTCATTACGCACGTTGGCGATGGCGTAGCGGCGGTATTCCACGGTCATGCCGCAACAATCCCAGTCATAGGTGGTTTGGGCGGTGGCGAACTGCAGAAGGCCGGTGTTGGCGTCGATGCCGAAACTGGTGGCGGCGCTGAATCCGGGCTTGTTCAGCTTGCCGTATCCCAGGGCGACGCGGAATTGCTGAAACTCCTGGGTGACGGCCGGCGTGGGGATTGCGGGCGACAAACTGGGCGAAGAATTCGCCAGCGGAATCCGCAGAAAGGCGTCGCCGCCGCCGATGGTGAAAGGTCCGGCATGGTAGTTTGCCAGCAGCGTACTGGCGTTCAGGCGGCCGAGCTGAAAGTCGTAGTCGAGATCCCACTCGGTATCGGTGCGGTCGCTGGTTTGCACCTTCAGGCGCGAAACGATCGGCGATAAATGGCGGGGTTCGGTGACGAACGCGATGCCGGTGAGATCGGCAGTGGTAGTGAACACGTTTCTCTGGCCGGGAACCAAGGCGCCGCCGAAAGTGGGGTCGAGAAAATATTTCTGCGCGATTTCCCAGGTGGCCACTTCGCGCACCTGAGGTCCGGGCAGGCAAGGAGGATTTTGCGGATTGGCGCTGTGTTGCCAGGGTATAGTTGCCTCCGGCGCGGGGCCGCCGACCAGCAAGGCCTGCATGGTGTTGCTGCAATCTTCGGAGGCAGTTGACTTACGCTTGGCGTAAAGGCGGTTCACGACTCCGTATTCAACTTCGTGCGTGTTGCTGAGAATGTCGCGCTCATCAAAACGCAGGACGTGGGAAAAATCGTTGACTCCTGTGACCAACCGGTAGGCGGCAAACGGCTCGATCACGTGCTTCCATTTTTTCTCCAGAAACTCGCTGTCGAAGATGCGCTCGAGTGGTGGAGGGTGCAATTCCACCGCGGTTTCAAGTGCATGGCGGTTGAGGGAATTGTTCACGGCAACGCCTATGCTGCTGTTGGTCCCGGGGACAAGTTGAGCGGTGTAGAAGGTGTCGTGCAAAGCTAACTCTGAGCGGACGGACCATCCGCGAAACCGCAGGGGCAAGGCGATTTGTGGATTGAAATCGAATCGCCCCAGAAGGTTGGCGGTGCGGAAGCCGGGCTCGCTGCGAGCGAGGCCTCCTTCGGAAGCATCAAACGACCAGTAGAACGCCGATCTGGCGAGGCGATGGTCGACGCTCGAAGCATCGAAGATGGGCGCGTGGGAAATCGTGATGACATCACCGGTCGAAGTGCTCTGAAAGTTCTGGTAGCGTTCGAGCATGCCGCTGAAGGAGAAACCGGCGAGTGACCGCGAGAGAAAAGCCTGGGACTTTACCTCGGAATAAACGGCCTGGTTGAAGACGTCATTGAAGGCCAGGCGGAACAGGAACGAGCTCAGGTAATCGATGTTGGACACGGCGCGGAAGCCATAAAAATTGCTATCCGAGTTAAGCTTGACCTCTTCACCGCCTTGCTGTTCGCGGTCGATCACGCCGTAGTAAGTGAAGTTGACGTAGGAGGTGTCGCTGGGGCGGGCGCGAAATTCGCCGCGCTGCGACCAACCCCGCATGGAAAGGTATTCGGCGCCGATGGTTGCATCCATGCTGCGGTTCATGGCCCAGTAAAAAGCGTCGCCAATAATATTGCCGCGGGTGGAAGAGCGGCCGATGGTGGGAATGAGGAAGCCGGTTTTGCGGGCCTCGCGGTCCACGGGATAGGTGGCGTAAGGAAAGTAGAGCGCGGGCAAGCCGTAGAGAAGGAAGGTGCTGTGGTAGATGGTGGCGTTGCCGCCAACGTCGACCACAACTTTGCGGGCCTGGTATTTCCATTTGGGATGCGGCAGTTCACAGGTGGTGATGGTGCCGTCATAAACGAGGTAGTGTTCCGGGGTAGTTTTTTCGACGATCTTGCCGGTGAAGCTGAAGGGTGACGATGAGGTGAGGACAACTCGGTTGCCGGTGAAGCGGATGCCGGTGGTGCCGGTGACATCGTAGAAGCGCCCGGTTTCTGCGATCAGGTTGTAGGTGCCATGTGTGGCGCGGATGTGGTCGTCGTTGGGGCCGCCATCGAGTCGGAAGTGTCCGGAGGCAGTGGCCTCGCCGGTGTCAGAGTTGTAGGTGACCTCGTCGGCGCGCAGAACGTAGGTGCCGTAGTGAATTTCGCCGTTCCCCTGCAGCTTGTAGATGGAGCCGATCATTTCCTGCTGGATGGCGCAGATGGTGGGGATGTTCTTCTGCTGCGCCTCGGCCTGTTTCGCACACGGACCGTTCAGATCGGGATCGGCGGGTTTTTGGGGCCCCTCAATTTTTGGCGCGCTGCTTTTAGTCGCGTCATCGCTCCGCTCTTCGCCGCTTTGCGGGGAAGCAGTCTCAGTGGGAACCGTTTGCGCGAGAAGCAACTGGCTGGTAACTAGTGAAACGGCGAGAAGCAGGTGACAATGGAACGCTGCCGTGATAAGGAATCTGTTGCGAGGCGTCATGGGCAGCGGATCATCGGGAGCGCGCAATATTTGTGTCTCTAGAATCGACGGTATCGTGAACTTAGCACGGCGATGCCATCGAGATAAATAGCTGAGAAGGTTAGGATTCCAGTGACCCGGCCGCGGTTGTACGGTGCGCTGGCAGGTGGCGTTTCGCAAAAACCGATCCAGGTGTGGTCATCGTCTTGTCATCCGAATTCTTACCCGAATTGTCTGCAGACGCTTTCCCTTTGAATTGTCCGCGGTGCGGCGAGGTTTGCCACTGCGATGGGGAACCCTCCACGAGCGCATTGCCACAAGGGAATGGTGACGCGAAAGAAAGTTTCGCCGCGGCGGACGAGCACTGCGGGCGGGAGTCGTCGCCGCCGGACACGACTCCTGATGATCTGCAACCCACCGCCCAGGAAACCGTAGGGGCCGTCGCGTCAACCGCCTCCGGTTGCGACGAGAATGGCGCCTGGAGAGACGAACTGACGGCGAAGCTGAGCAGCTACCGTGCCCGCCGCAAACCCAGGCCGCCGCGATATCCCTCGTTGCGGTTAGGCTTTGAAGCGCCGAATTCTGTTCACGCTCAAAACGATACTTCTCCTTTAACTGCTTTTGAGACTTCATCGCATCAGGCGCTGGCGCTGAATGGTATGACGGAGCTGCCGCGCAACCCCGAGGCGGAGTGGGATCCGCCAGTTCAAGTCGGATCTTCCCCTGGGGGATCACCTCATGCCGGGTTACCGCCGGGCGGATCACGCGAGGACCCAGAGGCTTCGCGAGCCCCAGCCCAACCAAAAGCGAATCAGGGCGCGAGAATTATAGAGTTCCCACGATCCGCCGAGTTCGCCCGATGGGAGCCTGCGCCCCCTGTGCCAAACGAACTGGCGGGACCGGTGATGTCCGCTCCGCGCATTCTGGAGGTAGCAGAGGCTATGCCGCCGGCGCCGGCGCTGGGCGGAATCACGATTGAAGGGATCGAGCGCAAGGCCGACAGGCGGCCGGGAATCGACGTTCCGCTACTGGCTGCGCCGCTGGCGCGGCGAATGGCCGCTGCGGCGATCGATGGCGCGATCATCATGCTGGCCATGGCGCTATTTAGCGCGATTTTCTGGAAGGCGACGGAGATGCGGCCGCCTATGGCTCAGATCCTCGGGCTGGCGGCTGCCGTGCCTTGTTTCTTGTGGGCGGCTTATCAGTATCTGTTGATCGTGTACGCAGCGACGACTCCAGGTTTGCGCGCAGCCGGGCTCCACCTGGCGCGCTTCGATGGCAATTCGGCCAATCGCCGCCTGCGCCGCTGGCGCGTGCTGGCCTCATACCTTTCAGCGCTTTCGCTCGGCATGGGATACTTCTGGGTCTTTCTCGACGAAGATGCATTGTGCTGGCATGACCGCATTACGCATACGTATCTCGCGCCTAAATCCCCTGTCTAGTCGCACAAGTTTTCTTCGTGTCTCTCCCGCAGTCGTCTGGTAGGCTACTTAGCCTATGCGTACTATTCCAAGGTTAGCCGTCGTAATCGCTGCTGCCTCCATCTGCGCTTTTGCGCAAAGCGTGAAACCGGTGGCAGAGCGTCTGGCCGTGCAGAACGCCCTGTTCGACGAATATTATGAAACTGAGCTGCGGAACTCCCCGGAGCGCGCGACTGCCTTTGGCGATTATCGCTACAACGACCAGCTCGCCGAATATTCTATCGAGGCCATTGGGCGCCGCCACCAAGGCGACCAAGCCTTTCTGAAACGGCTGGAGGCGATTCCGACCGCTGATTTTTCTGATCAGGACCAGCTCTCGCACGACCTGCTGATTCGAGTGCTGCAGCAGCGCGGTGCCGATTTCGACCTTAAAGAATACGAGATGCCGATCAACCAGCAGAACGGCGTCCACACCAGTCTGGCGGATCTGCCGCTGGCGATGCCTTTCGATTCGGTCAAGCGGTACGAGGATTACATCTCGCGGCTGCATCAGATTCCGCGCGTTCTCAGCCAGATCACCGAAGTGCTACGGGCGGGCATGAAGGACAAACTCATGCCGGTGCGCTTCATCGCGGCAAAGATCCCGGCGCAGTGCCAGGGCATAATTGATGCCGATCCGTTTCTGCGGCCGACCAGGAGATATCCGGCGGACATTTCGCAAGACGATCAGCAGCGATTAACGAAGGCGATCAGCGACGCTGTCAGCAACGAGGTCATCCCCGCGTATAAGACATTCGCCGAATTCGTCCGAACCAAATATACGCCGCAGGGGCGTACGGCGCTCCCGGTGACGTCGCTGCCCGACGGCGAGAAGCGCTATGAGAACGACATTTATGCGCGCACCACAACGCACATGACGCCGGATGAGATCCACCAGCTTGGGCTGCGCGAAATGGACCGCATCGAGGCGGAGATGACGGCGATCGCGAAGAAAGAGGGGTTCGCCGATCTCGCGTCGTTCCGTGCGTCGCTGAAGACGAATCCTAAATACATTCCCACTTCCGCCGAGCAGATTCTCGACGACTTTCGTCATTACATTGCGCAGATGGAGCCCAAGTTGCCGGAGCTTTTCACGCTGCTGCCCAAGTCTCCGGTGACGGTGGAAGCTATACCGGATTTCCAGGCCGCGGCGGCCACCCACTACATGACGGGCACGCCGGACGGCAAGCGCCCTGGGCGCGTGGTTGTGGCCACATCGAAGTTTGCAGAGCGTTCGCTGATTGACGACGAGGCCATCGCGTATCACGAAGGCGTGCCCGGACATCACATGCAGCTTTCCGTGCAGCAGCAACTTCAGGGACTGCCCAAGTTCCGGCTGCATGGCCTTTTCTTCAATGCGTATGGCGAAGGCTGGGCTCTTTACGCGGAACAACTGGGCAAAGAAGTTGGCTTTTATCAGGATCCGGTTTCCGACTACGGACGGCTTTCCTCTGAGCTTTTCCGCGCGGTGCGCCTGGTGGTGGACACGGGGATTCATGCCAAAGGGTGGAGCCGCGACCAGGTTGTGGACTTCATGCGCAAGTCGGGCGCGGTGGACGAACCGACGATTCAATCCGAGACCGATCGCTATATTGCGTGGCCGGCCCAGGCGCTGAGTTATAAACTCGGGCAGCTCAAGTTTCGCGAACTGCGCGAACGAGCCAAGAAAGAGTTGGGACCGAAGTTTGATCTGCGCAGGTTTCACGACGAGATGCTCAACGGCGGCACGCTGCCGCTGGATATGCTCGACGCCCGCACGGATAAATGGATCGCGGAGGAAAAGGCGAAGTGAAATGCTGCCCGATCTCGAGCGGGCGTAGAAAGGCGCTTCCGTGGAAGCGCCGTGCAGGAAAAGTTTGAGTGTATGCGAGGGGACGGCTGAACCCCTCGCTATGCTATCTTCATTGGGCTTACCTATTCGCGCTCCGCACTGATTGAATGGCTACTTATTCTGAAGGCACTCGGCCGGCCGTAAAGGTCTTCGTCGCCACCACGGTGATGTTGACCTTTATCTCCTTCTGGCGCGCCTCCGCGATCGTTCTGTCCGACCTCGCCTCGTCGGCCTACTATGCCGGCGGCGATGCCGAAAAGGTCATCGGCAAGAGCGCTCCCTGGTTCATCCTCGCCGTCATGCTGTTCAGCTACGCCGTACGGGCCCTCTACATCGAGTCCAGCAGTATGTTCGTGCGCGGCGGCGTCTACCGGGTCGTGAAAGAGGCCATGGGTGGAACTCTGGCCAAGTTCTCGGTCTCGGCTCTCCTCTTCGACTACGTCCTTACCGGTCCGATCAGTGCCGTATCCGCCGGGCAATACCTTGCAGGCTTTATTAAGGACTCTGGGGTATATCTTCTTCACCGCCCGCTGAACTTCTCCGACGACCACTTTGCGGCCGGACTGGCCATCATCATCGTGACCTACTTCTGGTGGAAGAATACGCAAGGCATCCACGAATCCAGCCAGAAAGCCTTACAGATCATGGCCATCACCACCGTGATGGTGGTGATTCTGATCGTCTGGTGCACGATCACCGTCTTGCGGGCGCCGGTTCAGTTGCCCCCCAACCCGCTGCACGCGGGCACGATTCCGCTGAACAAAGAATCGCTGGGCTGGCTCCCCACCTGGTTCGGCCAGATCACCTGGATCATTCTCTTTGTAGGTTTTGGGCACTCCGTGCTAGCCATGAGCGGCGAAGAGACTCTGGCCCAGGTGAACCGGGAAATCGAACATCCCAAGCTCAAGAATCTGGAGAAGACCGGGCTGGTGATCTTCCTCTACAGCCTGCTTTTCACCTCCCTGGTCTCGTTCTTCGCGGTGATGATCATTCCAGACAAGGTCCGCCCGGATTTCTTCGCCAACCTGATCGGCGGCATTGCCATGTACCTGGTTGGCCCGACCAGTCTGAAGCTCCTGTTCCACGGCTTCGTCGTGCTGGTGGGAGTCCTGATTCTGGCGGGCGCGCAGAACACTTCTATCGTGGGCGCGAACGGTGTCCTGAATCGCGTGGCCGAGGACGGCGTTCTGACCAGTTGGTTCCAGAAGCCACACCACCGCTATGGCACCAGCTATCGCATCATCAACCTGATTGTCTGCATGCAGCTGTTGACCATCTTTCTCAGTCTCGGCAACGTGTATGTGCTGGCTGCGCTCTATGCCTTCGGCGTGATCTGGAGTTTCACCATGAAGTCCCTGGCCGTGCTCGTGTTGCGTTTTACCGAGCCGGGGAACAGGGAATGGAAAGTGCCGGGAAACCTGCACCTGGGGAAAACTGAAATTCCGTTGGGTCTGATTGTGATCTCGATTGTGCTCTTCATTACCGCGATCGTGAATCTGTTTACCAAGTACGAAGCCACCATCGCCGGCGTGATCTTCAGCGTCGGCTTCTTCACCATCTTCACTGTTTCCGAGCACCACGTCGCCAAAGAACGACACGGCAAACCGGAGCAACTCGACCAGTTCCGCGTCTACGGCAATCAGGAACTGGGCAGCGGCGCCATGGGAGTGCGGCCTGGTAGTATCCTGGTCGCCGTGCGCGATCCCCGTAATCTTTACTACTTGCGGCACGTCCTCGGCCATACCCACACGGGCAAGCAGGATGTCGTCGTGATGAGTGCCCGCCTGTACCATCGCGAGCACAGTTTCAGCGGTAGCACCGTTTTTGAAGCCAGCCAGGTCTTCGACCACTACGAGCAGGAGCTGTTCACCGCGGCCGTCGCTGTGGCTGAGAAGGAAGGCAAGCCCATCTCGCTGCTGGTCGTCCCGGCGACGGATGTGTTCGAAGCCATCATGGTGACCGCGCAGCGGCTCGATTCCAGCCGCGTGATCTGCGGCCTCTCCAACAAGCTCACCGCCGACGAGCAAGCCAAGCTGACCGGAGATGCCTGGGAACGCTTGCCCGAACCGCGCCCGCGCCTGACTCTGGAAGTGTGCGCCCCCGACGGTACGGTTCGTGAGT